>CADBYM010000004.1 GCA_902798915.1 uncultured Coriobacteriaceae bacterium
CCTCGCACACGGCTCGTTGCCATCCCTCCCGCCCGTTCGGATAGCTGCTAAAACGCCAGCCTCGAGACATGTGTTCGGCTGACTTCGAGATTCAACCCTTTCTCGTCAGTCCAACACAGCAGAATTGCATCGCACAACGCGTGAGGTACGGCTTCCTACCCATCTGAACTACCCGACGACAACCTTGCAGATGACGGTCTTGTTCGCAGCCTTGTAGTTGGCGTTACCGGCGGCGGTTACCTTGATCTTGATCTTGTAGGTTCCCTTCTTTGTCCCCCTCTTCACGGTTACCTTGCCGGTGGTCTTGTTTATGGTGAGACACTTCGCGCTGCCACTCGCCACTCTTGCGTACGTCACTTTGCCCTGATTCTTGGTCACAGTCATCGGCCGCACGACGACGGCTTTCTTCTTTACGGTCGAGTACTTCACAGTGCGCCGGACAGCTTTTGCGACCAACGGGTTTGCCGCCTTGGCAACTACTATCTTGTACGTAACGACCTTTGATGCGCCCTTGTAGTTTGCGTTGCCAGCCGCCGTGATCCTGACCTTGACGGCATAGCTGCCGACCTTGGTGGCCTTTGGTACCGTAACCTTGCCGGTAGCCTTGTTGACCACGAACTTCCTTGCGGTAGTGCCCTCACTTGCATTCGTGTAAGTGACGGTACCCTGAGCACCTGTAACGGTGACATTCTTCGCAGTGACTGTCGTGGCCGCAGGCTTGTAGTGTGCGGACAGGTACGCCTTGGTTGCCTTCACCGCGACTGGGTTCGCTGCCTTGGCGATCGCAAACGTCACATTCTTGCTTCCTGTGTAATAACCCTTGCCCGTGATGGTCACCGTTGCAGTGCCCGCATTCGTGTTGTTCTTATAGCTCAGTGTGTAGTCGGTACCGTTGACAAGGGTCTTGCCAGCGCACGTGACCGACACCGTCGGCGCAAAGGCCTTTCCTGTGTATACGCGTGAGGCGATGGTGCCCACAGTCGCGCTTGCAATACTCTGCGTCACGCGTACGGCCAGCTTTGCACTCAGTTGCGGCACTACCTTTGGCGACACCGCAATTGTCGCAGAACCAACACCTACCGCTTGAAGGGTGCCCGTCGCCGAGACAGACACGACCGAACCGTTCGAGGACGCCCAGGTGAGCGACGATGACGCAAGTTGTGCGCACCTGTTCAGTACGACCTTTCCTCCCAGGCCACGCGATGAGCCCTTCGTGAGGGTGAGCCCATCGCTCACATCCGCGACAAAGGAGAGGTTGATTCCGCCGACGGCGTCTGGCACCACCGTTACGGTTCGAGCAATCGTGCCGTTTAGTGCCTCGGAGGTAAATCCCGTGCCTGAACCCGTAGAGAAGCACTCAACCCAATTCAAGAATCCCATTGCGTCCACAAAGCACGCCGCAGAGAACGTGGTCACGTCACCATCCACCATATTGGCATAGTGACCAGGAGAATCCGTCCATCCCTGGTTCACCGCTGTCGCATTCGCGTATCCCCACGCGATGTTCTCGCCTGCAGCCATGAAGCCCTTTGGCCACGCACTGAAGCACGTCGAACCATCGGGTCGCGTATGCGAGTAGCTTGCCGCCAACTCTGCGGCGCGCTGAATCGCAGTTTGCTCAAGTGCCGCATCCCACTTCAGACTCGCTACACCGACAGCGCTTCGTGCGGAATTGACCATTTCCAGGAGCTTGCGCGCCTCTCCCTGTTTTGCCGTGCCGACAATCGTGAAGTCGTACCCAGTGAGCTCTGGATCGCTGATTCCATACGTCTCGGACACCATCTTTGGAAACTCTTCGCCACCAGTCGTGCACTTGAGCACCGTGCCCGACTCGTCGAGCAAGAAAATCCACGGAAGCTTGACACTGCTCGCGCTGGACTCACCACATCCCCGATACGTGTCCCACGCCCAATCGTTATACAAATCTGAGCCTTGTTTGGAATAGAATGCCATCCGTGTCGCAGAGACCTCAAAGGCGCTGGCAAATCCAGGCCCTCCCTCCTCAACGTCCAACACCGCAACGTAGATGTTGGCATAGTTGGACCTCGCCAACAAATCTGCCGCCTGATGCACTGCATTGATGGTGTTTCCGCACGTCGAGCGACCGACTATAACGACAGTCTTCTTGCCGGCGTACACGGACCGAAGCATTCCCTTGTTTGTCTGCGTGGCTGAATCGTAGAGAGCCACGTCGCTCACCGCTGAGGATTGGACCGTCAATGCGTACCCTTCACGCAGTGAGGCATGCTCATCGAAGGGATAGTCAACCGACACGGCCACGGCCCCGTCCGAGCCGGCGAGTGCTTCGGGATCACCAGACTCAACGGGCTGCTCTTCCCCACCAGTGAGTTCCTCAGACGGTAAGACATCCTCCTCGACTTCAGTGATGGGAGCCCGCTCGACTAGGTCGGTGCCTGTGTCATCGGTCAGCACGCCATCTTCCTCAAGCGGCACATCAGAGACCTCCACCTCCGACGTGATGTCCTCGTCGTCTGGCACGGGCACTTCGTCCACAGATGATTCCTGTCCACCTTGTAGCGTGGCCCCCTCCGTGAGCATCTCCTCAACCGCAGGACTCACCTCAGAGGTTTCTCCCATGGCCCATGCAAGCGCTGTGACCGGCAACCCGCCCCACACCATCGATAAGGCCACCACAAACGTAAGGACATTCTTTGCAATCATGGGAACACCAGCCTCTCTCTTCCGCGAACAAACATGCCTAAGGGCGACGATTCCTTGCAACCACTTTGTATGCTAACAAAAAAACCAGAGCCACATGGACTCTGGTTCGAAGATTCTGGTGGAGAATACGGGGCTCGAACCCGTGACCTCATGACTGCCAGTCATGCGCTCTCCCAGCTGAGCTAATTCCCCTTCCGCTTGCGCAAGAAGTACTATACGACAATGCCCGCGTTAGGTCAACAAGAATTTTGGACTTTTTTTCCTTCAACTCACGACCACCCCAAACACATGCCGTACGCACCGCGAACCTTAGCGCATGCGCTGCGGCTCGATTCGCTCCGCAAGCCATGTGACGACCTCTGCCAGAGGAACATCGGCACGCTCGCCCGTCTTGCGATCCTTCACCTCAGCCATTCCGTTCTTAACCCCGCGTCTTCCGAGCACGACTTGGTACGGGAAGCCCATCAGGTCGGCATCTGCAAACTTGACGCCCGCACGCTCCTTGCGGTCGTCCACAACAACCTCAATGCCACGCTCCACGAGGGCGCGTCCCACCGCGTCTGCCGCCTCCCAGACCTCACCCCTGGTGTCCAGGGGCACGACCTCGACCTCATAGGGTGCCACGCATACCGGCCACACGATACCCTGCTCGTCATGACTCTGCTCGACCACGGCCTGCAACATGCGACTCACGCCGATGCCATAGCAACCCATCTGGAACGGCTTCTCCTTGCCGTTCTCGTCCATAAAGGTGGCACCCATGGCCTCCGAGTACTTGGTACCCAGCTGGAACACTTGGCTCACCTCAATGCCGCGAGCCTCCTTAAGGGGCCTGCCACACTCGGGACACGCATCGCCCTCCTTCGACTCTGCCAGATCAAGCCACTCGTCGACCTCGAAATCAACACCCGGGCAAGCACCTTGGATGTGCCAGCCCTCCTCGTTAGCCCCTACGAGCCAACGCTTGGAATCGCGCAGCGAGACGTCTGCCACCACGCGCACGCGCTTGTCCGCCCCAATCGGCCCCATGTATCCCTTCACGAGACCATACTCGGCCATCTGTTCCTCGCTCATGGCATCATAGTGGCCAAACACATGCTCCGCCTTCACCTCGCACAGCTCGTGGTCGCCAGGGAGCAAGCACAGAACCGGGGTCTCGTCCTCGGCAATGATTGCAAAGCTCTTGCGGCAGGCCGCCTCGCTCACGCCCATGAACGCAGCCAGCGCGGCAATGGTCCCCTCACAAGGTGTCTCAACACGCTCGCACACCGCTCCCGGACCCTCGTCAACGCCGATCTGCGCTCGAGCCGCTTCGACGTCTGCGGCAAACCCACAGTCGCACCATACGAGCGCCGCCTCACCGGCCTCGGCAAGCGCCATGAACTCTACGCTCGTGTCGCCGCCAATCTGACCCGAATCAGCGACCACGGGCAGCGCCCGCAAACCACAACGCTCGCAGATGCGCGCATACGCAACCTTCTGCTCGTCATAGCTCTTCTGCATGCCCGCCACATCCGCATCGAAGCTGTATGCATCCTTCATGATGAACTCACGCCCGCGCATGAGGCCAAAGCGCGGTCGGATTTCGTCGCGGAACTTGTCCTGAATCTGATACAGCGTAACGGGAAGCTGCTTGTAGCTGCGAAGCTCGTTCTTGACGAGGTCGGTAAATGTCTCCTCATGTGTGGGGCCCATCACGAGGTCGCGCTCGTGACGGTCGCGCATGCGGAGCAGCTCTGGTCCATACACATCCCAGCGTCCAGACTCCTGCCACATCTCTCCGGGGACGACCATGGGGACGAGCATCTCCTGCGCACCAATCGCCTCCATCTCCTCGCGAATGACCTCCTCGATCTTGCGAATCGAGCGCCATGCGAGGGGCAGATAGCTGTATAGCCCGGCGGAGGCGCGGCGAATCATGCCCGCACGCAACAAGAGCTTGTGACTCGCGAGCTCTGCCTCGACGGGATCCTCCTTCAACGTGGGCGCGTATGTCGCGCTCATCTTTGCGTAGTCTCTCACACCTAATCCTTCCTCGAACCGTATCGCTCCTCAATCTCCTTGAAGAGCTCGTCAACCAACTGGCCCTCGTCCACCGTGCGCAACGCCTCGCCATGCGCAAAGATCACTCCTTTGTGCTTGCCGCACGCGATTCCTATGTCGGCATCACGGGCCTCGCCCGGACCGTTTACCACGCACCCCATCACCGATACGCTGATGGGTGCGCGGACGTTCTTCAGTCGACGCTCGACCTCCTCTGCCATCCCAATGAGGTCAACTTGCGTCCTACCACACGTGGGGCAGCTCACCAACTCGGGCGTCCGCCTCCGAAGACCAAGTGCACCAAGCAGCTCCCAGGCGACACGCACCTCTTCTACGGGGTCGGCCGTCAACGAGAGCCGCATCGTATCGCCAATCCCCTCCTCCAACAGGACCGCCACCGCAGCACAGTTCTTCACCGTGCCTTGCCGAAGAGTTCCTGCCTCAGTCACTCCCACATGCAGGGGATACGAGGGAATGCGCTCGGACAGCATCCTATACGTCTGTATCGTCACCGGAACTGAATGCGCCTTGGCAGAGAGAACCACGTCCGTAAACCCGCGTCCCTCGAAGTGATCCACGAAGGACTCGCACGAGAGGACCAGGCGCTCTGCCAGCGACAGTCCCTCCATTTGCGCGATTCTCGGATCGAGCGACCCGGCGTTCACACCAATGCGAATGGGAATCCCCGCATCCTTAGCCGCGTCTATGACGGCGTCGACACGATTGAGTGAGCCGATGTTGCCCGGGTTCACCCTCAGCGCCGCAGCGCCCCTCTGTGCCGCCCCTATGGCAAGCAGATAATCGAAGTGGATGTCGGCAACCACCGGAAGGGCTGACTCGGCACAGATGCGCGCGAACGATTCGAGGGCATCGGCTTGCGGAACCGCCACGCGTATGATCTCGCATCCTGCCTCCGCAAGATCCCCTATCTGCGCGATGGTCGCATCGGCATCCCCGGTATCGGTCGTACACATGGACTGCACGCTCACCGGCGCACCACCACCGACGGGAACCCTGCCCACCATCACGGTCTTTGTTCTTTGGCTCATGTTTTACCCCACTACGAATCTCAGTACGTCGTTGCGCACAACGATTGTGAAGACAAAGATGAAGAAGGCAATCCCCACGTAGCTGATAGCCGTCTGCACCTTCACGGGCAGTGAACGGCGCGTAAAGAGCTGGATAAGCTCAATAAGAATCTTGCCACCATCCAGCGGAGGTATGGGAAGCAGATTCATAAAGCCCAGTGACATGGAGATTGCTGCCACAAAAGCAATCACGTCAGCAATTCCCGCGGCAGCCGCCTGTGATGCCATCACCGAAATCCCTACGATAGAGCTCGAACTGTCGAGCACCGTCATCGTGTGCTGCGGCATGATCAGGCGCAGCGCATACGTCGCCACTATACCCGCATAGTCGAAAGCGCCTTGAGCGGCTTCAGCGAGCGTCAGACGATACGGCTCCATCTGTGGAGAGATGCCTATCGCCTCTACCTCCTCGCCTTCAGGCAAATCAATACGTAGCTCGTGCTCGACACCGTCACGTTCGATCACCAAAGAGAAGTCCTTCCCGGCCTCGCGTGCAGCACCGAGCGCATCGGCAAGCTCGGTCCAGTCGCCTACCGACGTCCCTGCGACGCGTATGACCTTGTCACCCGCCTCGATGCCTGCAGCGACCGCCAGCGACCCCTCGGACACCTCGCCAACCACGTTGGTATTAATCGGCGTCTGATACTCAGTGGTGTAGTAGACGCCCGTAACCAAGATGAGCGCAAGCGCCACGTTCACCAGCGCGCCGGCGATGAGAATGACGACCCGCTTGAGGAAGCCACACCCAAGGTACGTATGGGAGCGCTCAAGCTCGAGTTGCTCCTCTGGATTCGCGAGTTCTCTGGGCTCGCCAGCAACTGTCGATCCCTTCGCATCAAAATCATGCCCGTCGTCGTATTCCGTGAGCAGGTTCGCATCACGAGCAAGCGTCTCAAAGCACTCCGGATAATCCCTTTGCGTCGGCTTTTCGCCACGTTCCGGGTCGTAGAACGGACGAATGGACGCCCAGTCGCTCAGCGTGACGAGCAGCTCATATGCGCGTTCGACGTCAACCCCCAGCTCTTCAGCAACCGCCTCACCGCTCACGCGGCCCTCTCGCTGCACAATCGCAAAGGCCGAGGCAAGCAGTTCGTCATCACCGCCGGGCTCCATGCCGCAGATGCGATTGTAGCCACCAAGCAGTATGGGCGTCACACCCACCTCGGTGCCATGCGAGCGACTCTTGTGAAAGAGCTTGAAGCGACACGGAAGACCCAGGTAGAACTCGGTAACCCGCACCTTAAACAGACGGGCGGCCACGTAGTGGCCACCTTCGTGCACAAATACGATGATGGAGAGCAGCACGACTCCCCAGAACACGGCGGAAAGACCGCCGACAAGCATTTCCATGCTCATACCTCCGCCAGAACCTTGCGTGCGACCTCTCGCGAGCGGGCATCGCACTCCCTTAGTTGTTCTAGGGTATCTACCCGCTCAACATGCGACTGCTCCATCACAGAGCCCACAATACGCTCCACGTCAAGAAAACCACACGCTCCCGCGCGGAACGCGGCGTTTGCAACCTCATTCGCGGCATTCATCGCACAGGGGAGCGTACCCCCGACCCGTCCTGCCTCACGCGCAAGCCGCAGACAGCCAAAGGCCTCCTCGTCGGCCTCCCCGAAGGTGAGGGGCGGCTCAAAGCACCAATCCTGCGGCTCACAGGGTGCCGCCCAGCGCTCAGGGTAGCTCATGCCGTATTGAATCGCGATGCGCATGTCCGACGGACCGAGCTGCGCCTTCACGGAACCGTCCGCAAACTCTACCATCGAGTGGACCCTGCTTTGACGGTGCACGAGCACGCGAATGTCGTCTATGGGCACGTCAAAGAGATGGTGCGCCTCTAGGACCTCAAGTCCCTTGTTCATGAGCGTGGCACAGTCGATGGTAATCTTTGCGCCCATCTTCCACGTGGGATGGGCAAGCGCGCGGGCTGCCGTGACGCCACGCAGTTCCTCACGACTCATTCCGTAGAAGGGACCTCCCGAGCAGGTGAGCCAGAGCCGCCTCACGGTCTCGTGGTCCTCTCCCACCAAACATTGGAATATGGCGCTGTGCTCGGAGTCAACGGGAACCAGCTGGCCTTTCTTGAGCATCGGCATGAGCAGGTCACCGCCACAAACGATTGATTCCTTGTTGGCGTAGGCAACCGTCTTCCCCGCCTCGATGGAGCGCTGCGCCGCCTCGATTCCAGCGAAGCCGACCACGGCAAGCACCACGCAGTCCGCCTCGCTCACGACGCCCAGTTCTGCGCAGCGTCCCTCCCCTACGCACCGGTGCGTTCCAGCGGGAAGCTCCTGCAGAATGGCATCACTGCCATGGGAGGCATCTGCAACGCCCACCCACGCAGCCCCAAACTCACGTGCCGCGGAAACCAACGCGGCGGTAGACGAATGCGCACTGAGCGCCACCACCTCAAGCCGGTCGGCGTGCTGTCTACATACGTCAAGCGCCTGCGTTCCAATAGATCCCGTGCAGCCCAAGATGGCCACACGAATTCTTCGCTGCATATCACTCACACGATTCCCCCCAACAGCAGCACGAAGTACGCGACCACACCCCCAAAGATCATTGAGTCCGTACGGTCGAGAAGGCCGCCGTGACCCGGGAGCAGGTTGCCCGAATCCTTTACGCCGACGCTTCGCTTTATGCGCGACTCAAACAAGTCGCCCATCACGGCCACGAGACCTTCCAGGAAGCCACACGCAAGGCCAATGGGTAAGGTGAGACCGCCAACCCCAAACCATGCGGCGACACACCACACGACGACGGCGCCCACGAGTCCGCCGAAGAAGCCCTCCCAGCTCTTGTTTGGTGAGGTGCGCGGCGCCATCTTGTGCCTACCGATTGCCGAGCCGACGAGATACGCAAACGAGTCCTCTGCCCAAACCGAGCCAATCACCACCAACGTGATGAGGGCACCCTCCAGGCCATCGTTGCCGGTGCGAATCAATGCGATGCACGAGAGGGTCACCGACGTATACAGCGGTCCAAAGACGCTCATGGCGGCATCCGCCATGTTGGCGCGCGGGTTCAGCACGTACCAGATGGCGATGGTGACGAGCAGAACGCACATGAGGCAGAACACCATGCGCGTCCCCGAAAGCGCGGCTGCGATGGGAAAGGCAATGGCAGCAGCCAACCCGATAATCTCCGAGGGCCTGCGACCCGCCATGCGCGTGATCCTAAAGAACTCCGAGCAGCACACCCATCCCATCGCGGCAAGCAGTCCGGCCGTGGAGATAGTGCCGCCCCATATGCAGGCTACGATGAGCAGCACATACACGACGCCCGATAGCGTGCGCGTGAGCAGACGCTCGGTCCATCCTCGTGCGCGCTGGCCCTTCAACTCTCCGGCAACGCGGCGCTCCTCCTTCGAGTCGCGCCTCGTCTCCAATCGCTCGATGCCTTTTTCGAGTCCGACGGCATCGGAGTCGTTCTTGCTCTTTTCGCTCACGATTCGACAACTCCCCCAAATCGTCTGTTGCGACCTTGGTAGGCGCGTATGGCACGAAGCATGTCCCAGCGCGAGAAGTCGGGCCAATGCTTGCTCGTGACGTAGAACTCCGTGTAGGCCAGCTGCCACAGCAGATAGTTGGACAACCTCAGCTCCCCGGACGTACGAACGAGCAGGTCCGGGTCGGGAAGACCGCTGGTATACAATCGCTCCTCTATCGACCGCTCATCAACTTCGTCGGCATTCATGCGACCCGCCACGACATCTTGTGCCACGAGACGGGTCGCACGCGCCAACTCCGCGCGTGAGCCGTAGTTGACGGCAAGCGCAAAGACCATGCCGGTGTGTGCGGCCGTCTTTTCCAGCCCCTCCTCGAACACCTCCCGCGTCTGCTCGGGCAACTCAGTAATGTCGCCCAAGAAGCGTAGGCGCACGTTCTCCTGATAAAAGAGCGGAAGCTCCTTCAGCAGCGTAGTCGCAAAGAGGTGCATGAGCAAATCGACTTCCTCCTGCGGACGCCTCCAGTTCTCCGTGGAGAACGCATACGCAGAGAGCACGTCGAAGCCCAAGCGAACGCTGCTCGTTACTGCCTCCCTCAGGGAATCCACGCCTGCGATATGCCCCTGGTGGCGCGCGAGTCCACGTTCCTCTGCCCAACGCCCGTTCCCGTCCATGATCATGGAGACATGCCGTGGGATGTTCGTAAGGTCTATGTCGGAAAGACTGATGTCGTCAGGCGCATCCGCGTAATATGCCCTTAGTTCGCCTTCGTCAAACTCCACCTATATCTCCATGACCTCTGCGGTCTTCTGCTTCAGCAGCTCATCGACCATTCCCACATACTCGTCCGTGAGCTTTTGCACGCGCTTCTTCTCTGCGCTCTGCATGTCCTCAGAAAGCTCCTCATCGCGATCGATCGCACGGTTCGCGTCCTTGCGGGCGTTGCGGATGGATATGCGGGCCTCCTCGGCGAGTTGCTTGCAGTCGCGAGCAAGCTCACGACGGCGCTCCTCGGTTGGCTGAGGGAACGGCAGACGAATGGAGTGACCGTCGTTCGATGGCGTGATTCCCAGGTCGGACGTGCGAATTGCCTTCTCGATGTTGCGCAGAGAGGACTTGTCCCACGGCTCGATGACCAACATCGACGCCTCGGGCACCTTGACGCCGGCAAGCTGAGTAATAGGCGTGGGGACGCCATAGTAGTCCACCTTGATCGCATCGAGGATGTGCGGATTGGCGCGACCGGTACGCACGCGCCCAAAGTTGTACTTGAGGGAGTCAATGCTCTTGTCCATCCGCTCCTCGGCGGCGTCTGTGTGCTTGCTCATTTACTCATCAATCCCTTCAACGACTGTTGTGCCAACATGCTCGCCACGGATTGCCATCGCAAAGGCATCCGCGTCTTCCATATTAAATACCACAATCGGCATATGATTGTCTTGACAGAGTGCCGTCGCGGTCGCATCCATTACCTTCAGTCCACGAGACAAGACCTCTGCATAGGTGATGGTATCGAACTTCGTTGCCTCAGGATGGGTCACCGGATCCGCGTCGTAGATGCCGTTTACCTTCGTCGCCTTCATGAGGACCTCTGCATCGATTTCGCACGCACGCAAAGCGGCGGCGGTATCGGTGGTGAAGTATGGATTGCCCGTTCCAGCGGCAAAGATGACAATTCTCCCCTTCTCCAGATGACGAATCGCGCGTCGACGAATGTAGGGCTCCGCCACCTGCCGCATCTCGATGGCACTCATCACACGTGAATCCATCCCATTGCGCTCAAAGCAATCCTGAAGGGCGAGACAGTTTATGACGGTCGCGAGCATGCCCATGTTGTCCCCCTGCGCGCGGTCCATGCCCGCCGCGGCGCCAGAGACGCCACGGAAGATGTTACCGCCGCCAACGACAATCGCCACTTGGACTCCAGCGCTCCATCCTTCCTTGACGCTGTCGGCCATGCGCTGCAGCACTGCCGGATCGATTCCATACTCGCCACTCCCCATAAGGGCCTCGCCCGAGAGCTTTAGCAGTACGCGCCTGTATTTGTAGTCAGACATGATTCCTCCATCCTTTGTTGCCCATGACAGTCTAACAGATGAGGGCAGACCTCCGGCAAACAAGGTGCCCCGGATGATAATTCCATCCGGGGCACCTTGCAGAACATCCGTTGCTTACCGCAACCTGCTACTCGCCAAACTGGAAGCGGACAAAGTCGACAACCTCAATCGTGTCGCCAATCTTCTTCGAAACCTCTTCCGCAAGCTGGCCAACGGTGATATCGGGATTCTTCACGAACTCCTGCTCGGTGAGCACGCGCTCCTTGAAGAACTTCTTGAGGCGACCATTCACGATGCCATCCCAGAACTTCTCGGGGCGACCAGACTCGGCAGCCTGCGCACGATAAATCTCCTTCTCGTGCTCCACAATGTTCGCGGGAACCGACTCGCGCGTGGCACCAGCAGGATCAGACGCCACGACCTGCATCGCAACATCGTGAGCGAATGTCTTGAACTCGTCGTTCTGGGCGGTCGCAGGATCGCTGAAGGAGAATTGCACCAGCGAGCCGAGCTTGCCATTGTGGTGGATGTAGCTCACCAGAGCCCCGTCGCTCACCTCAACGCGCTCGAAACGCTGAATCTTCATGTTCTCGCCGATGACGTGAATCATTTCCTTGAGCTCGGCATCAACGGTGTTGCCGTTCATCTCGCAGGCAAGCAGTGCCTCGACGTCGGCGGGAGAGAGCTCGGCGACAACCTTGGCAAGCTCGGTCGCGAAGTCGCAGAACTTGGCGTTGGAACCGACGAAGTCGGTCTCGCAGGTGAGCTCGAGAAGAGCGCCCGTCTTGCTGTCCTCAGAAACGTATGCCGCGATGGTGCCCTCGTTCGTGTCGCGACCAGCACGCTTGACGGCCTTCGCCAGACCCATCGTGCGCAGAACGTCGACTGCCTTCTCGATGTCGCCATCCGCCTCAACGAGCGCCTTCTTGCACTCCATCATGGGCGAGTCCGTCATCTCGCGAAGCTGCTTGACCATAGCAGCAGTTACCTTAGCCATGATATAGCCTCCTTACCAAGCCTTGGTTTCCAACAACTATCCAACGTTAATGCGAAGCGTTACTCAGCAACCGGCTCCTCAGCCTCAGTCACCTCGACGGCAGGGGTTACTTCCCCGGAAGCCATCTCTTCCGCGCTGATCTGCTCCTTGCCGGAACCAGCAAGAACGGCATCCGCGACGAGCTCGCACATGAGCGAGACCGAGCGAATCGCGTCATCGTTTGCGGGAATGCCATACTCGATGACATCGGGGTCGGAGTTGGTGTCGAGAAGGCCAATCACCGGGATGTGCAGACGGTTTGCCTCCTTGACGGCAATCTCCTCGCGCTTGGTATCCACCACGAAGATGGCCTGCGGGAGGGACTTCATGTTGCGCACGCCACCGAGGTTGCGCTGGAGCTTCTCGAGCTCCTTCGTCAGAACGGCCTGCTCCTTCTTGCCACGCTCTGCCATGCGGCCATCTTCGACCATGGTCTCCAACTCCTCCATGCGCTCGATGCGGGAACGCATGGTGACGAAGTTCGTGAGCATGCCACCGAGCCAGCGCTGGTTGATGTAGGGCATGTCGGCGCGCTGAGCCTGCGTGGCGATTGCCTCCTGAGCCTGCTTCTTCGTGCCAACAAAGAGGACAGAGCCACCGCGCGCGGCGGTCTCGCGCAGAACCGTGTATGCACGGTCGGCATTGATGATCGTCTGCTTCAGATCGAGGATGTAGATGCCGTTGCGCTCACCGAAGATGTAAGGGCGCATCTTCGGGTTCCAGCGACGGGTTTGATGCCCGTAGTGGCATCCCGCGTCGAGCAGCGTCTGGATGTTGATCTTTACAGCCATGTTAACCTCCTGTGGTTGGTCCTCCGCGTGATGTCATTCCCCTCAATCCACCCGAGCCGTGGCTGCAACTCGGGCACCACGGACGAGGAGTCGTCACGCGTGTGTCGTATATCGTGCTTATGCACGACAATTGCTAATAATACCATACGAGACATGCCTTAAGCAAGTGTTGCCCCAAGGTCCATATCCTTGGGGCAACGCTTGCGACGCACTAGTAATCGAGGCCAATGCTTCCGGCCGACGTCCAGCTGTCGTTCATCTCGCTCACGACAACCTCGGAGCCGTTCGCATGAATCACCTGGCCGTCACCGGCATAGATGGCGACGTGGCTTCCCGACTGACTCGCGCCCACGTTGCCGATGTAGAATACCAAGTCGCCTGCTTGCAGATCGTCTGCCGACGAGACATTCGTCGCCATGGATGCCTGCCCCACGGACGAGTGGGGAATCTCGATACCCGCCTGCTCGTATGCCCAGCTCGTCAGACCCGAACAGTCAAATGCCTCACCGGGCGAACTCGCGCCATAGACGTACTGCACGCCAATCTGTGAATATGCTGCCTCGAGAATCTTTGCGCGTGCGTCTGAAGTCAGCGAGGAGTTGCTCGCCGAACCAGCTGACGCCTCGGTGCTCGTGGACGCCGTGCTCGTGGGCGCTGCGCTTGCGGCAACCGCAGACTCCGCAATCGCCGCCGCAACCTCACTTGCCGATGGCGTTTGCGCCGCCGCTTCCGCGCCAGCCGCCTGAACGCCCGATTCCGTCTGAGCGGCAGCCGCTGGACTCGATGAATCGTTCTCCGTAGCGTTGGCCGGCTGCTGCACGGCAGACTGGTCGGATGCCGCAAGCAACGCCTCTTGTGCCGCGAGCGCCTCGACGGCCTTCGCTTGCTGCTCCACGATCTCTGAGACCTGTCGCTCGTCGAAGGCGGCACGCATCGGGGCACTCAGGCTGGCAATGTAGCCCTTCTGCTGGTCGATTGAGGCCTGCAGGTCCTTGAGCTGCTGCTCCTTCTGGCCAGCGAGATCTTTAAGCTCCTTCTCGGTCTTCTCCAAGTCCGCCTTCTCGGTCTTGAGCTTCTCCGAAAGGGTTTTGACCTCGTCCACGGCAGCAAGGTCGGCACTTGTCAATTTGTCCACATAGTGCAGGGCGGCAATGAGTTCCTCGAATGACTCCGTCCCGAGGATGATGCTGAGCAGCGAGCTTGATCCCGCACGATAGTTGGCCGCAACGCGATCACCGAGCACCTGCTTGGCAACCTCAAGCCGAGAGGCAGAATCCTCAATTTGCTTCGATAAGGTCGCCTTGCTCTCCTCCGAGAGCTGCAGGCGATAGTAAGTATCGTTCAGCGACTCGCCCACCTCTGCGACCTGCAGAGAAAGCTCGCCGTACGTGGCCCAAGCCTCGTCAAGATTTGCGGGCTGCGATACGGAAGTGGTCCCCTCGGCAATGGCGGCGACGGGCATGCCGCCGATGCCCAGTGCAAGGGCAAGCCCGGCCGAGACTAGAACTCTTCCATGCATAAGCATAATGAACCTCCAAACGCCAATATTGGGTGAAACATTACACTAACGCCCAAATTAATGAGTAGAGACGCTGTGAAGATTGACCTCCCCTATACACCTTCCATAACTGTTTAGGCACGTGGGTGGGCCAATTTAGTTGCTTCCTTAAGTCGTTCAACGGAGAGATGCGTGTAGATTTGGGTGGTCGCAAGGCTCTCGTGACCAAGCAGCTCCTGCACGGTCTTAAGGTCTGCCCCTCCGTCAAGCAGCTCTGTCGCATAGGTATGCCTCACCGAGTGGGGGCTGAGGCGCGCATCCAACCCCGCCGCCACAAGCAGCCTGGAGAAGCGAGCCCGCAGCGCATCAGCGCTCATGGCATTGCCGCGCGACGACACGAAGAGTGCCCTCACGGGAATACCCGTCTTGCCACGCGCCAGCAGTAGGGGGCGCGCATCCACGAGGTATTTCTCAAGGCAGTCGAGCGCCTTATGGTAGACGGGCACCACGCGTTCCTTGCCCCCCTTGCCAAACAGTCGAATCTGACCCTGTGCGGCATCTATGTCGCCCGGTACGAGTCCTGCGGCCTCGGAGATACGCGCGCCCGTGGCATACAAGGTCTCTATGAGTGCCGCATCGCGCATGCCCTCAGGCGTCTTCAAATCGCACGCGTCCAGGAGCTGCGTGAGGTCCTCGTCTGTCATGGTGCGCGGCAGCGTCTTCTTCTGCTTTCGGCCGGGCATGCCCGCGAACGCCGCCTGCGCCACCTTTCCACGCCGCTCAAGCCATCGATACATGCTCCGCAGCGCCGAGAGACGTCGGTTTATGGTCTTGTCGGCATAGTCTGATCGCACCATATACGCCAGATACCCCCTGAGTCGCCGGTCACTGGCGTGCAACGGATCGATTCCCTGCTTCGTACACCAATCCCCATACGACTCGAGGTCGCAACGATACGCCCGCACGGTGTGCTCCGAGACGTTGCGCACATTTTCCAGCCATGCGCAGTATGTCGAAGTGAGCTGCGTCCAGCCCACGTCAGACTCGCTCATCGTGCCTCACTCGCTCGCCAGGGACCCTGCGGTCCCGCCTGTGGCGCCCTTGCACCCGACAAAGAGCTCGCCTCTCTGCTCAACATAGCGGGCAAGATCCGCCTTTCCGCGCTCCGCGTACGCACGATACCGCTCCCGCTTGCGCATCCTACCCCGTCCGAGGGGCGGAACGAGACCGAAGTTCACGTGCATGGGCTGGTAGGGATGGGTCTTGGGATCGGTCGCGTACGCCACCAGCGCACCAAAGGCGCTCGTCTCGGGCAGTCGCACGGACTCGAGGCCACAAAGATCAGCGTATGTGTTGAGCGCCGCCAGCAGCCCAGACGCGATTGCCTCAACGTACCCCTCCGTGCCGGTGATCTGCCCCGCGAGGCGCGTCTGCGTGCCAGGTATTGCGAAGGTCTCGTCAAGCACCCGCGGGCTGTCTACGAACGTGTTGCGATGCATGACGCCGTAACGCACGAAGTCTGCGCCGCCCAAACCCGGAATCATCGAAAACACGCGAGCCTGCTCTCCCCACGTAAGGTTGGTCTGGAATCCCACCAGGTTGTAGGCCGTGCAGGCCGCGTTCTCCGCACGCAGCTGCACCACCGCCCACGGCCGACACCCCGTGCGCGGATCGACGAGGCCGACAGGCTTCAGTGCGCCGAAGCGCAGCGTGTCGATGCCCTTCCGCGCCACCTCTTCGACGGGTTGGCAGGCATTGAAGAGGTCCTTCTGCTCGAAGTCACGCATCAGCACCCGTTTGGCGTTGACGAGCTCATCCCAAAAGGCTTCGTACTCATCGCGCGAAAGCGGGCAGTTGAGGTAGTCGCCCATACCTTGCTCCTCGTAACGTGACTGGGCAAAGACGATGGAGCGGTCGATGGACTGCGCGTCCACCACGGGAGCAGCGGCGTCAAAGAAGGACAGGTACTCGTTTCCCACGGCCTTCGCGATGGCTTCCGCGAGCGGTAGCGAGCACAACGGCCCTGCGCAAATGACGCTACGACCATCCGGAATCTGCGTCGCCTCCTCGCGAACCACCTCGATGAGGGTCGAGGAGGCGATTGCCGCCTCCACCTCACAGGAAAAGCGTTCGCGGTCAACCGCGAGTGATCCACCAGCCGGCACCGCGCAACGCCGTGCCAGGGGCAACAGATACGAGCCCATAGCGTCAAGCTCCTCCTTGAGCATGCCCGCAGCACTGTCGCCACGCGTAGACTTCAGTGAGTTGGAGCAGACGAGCTCTGCCAGATGGTCGCTGTGATGGGCAGGAGCATTCCCCCCTGGTCGCTGTTCATACAACCGCACCGGCACTCCGCGCGCCGCCAACGAGAGTGCGCATTCGCATCCCGCGAGACCGCCTCCCACAATGCTCACCACGCCGCTCATGCGATTTCCTCCCCCTCGTCACCCTGTCCCACGAGGCGTGGCGTCGTGCGATACTGCTGGTACGCCGCGCTCGTCAGACTGTATCTCCCGTCCGGGAGATGTTCAACGATACCACGTGACTCGTAGTCTGCAAGCGTCTGAAGCAGGGTGAGAACCGATTGGCCAAGACGCGCTGCCAACTCATCAGGACGCCAAGGCGACGCCGCAAGCGCGGAGGCGACCTCTCCCATCTCGCTGTTGGCCCCCTCCATCACGACGCGAAGAACCCCGTAGTCCATCGATATGCGCATCTCGAGGTCAACCTCGCTGCAGATGGGAAGGGCCCCCTCGGTCACCAGACGGTTTGTGCCCGTCGAGTTCGGTGAGAATATCGAGCCTGGAACCGCATAGATCGTGCGGTCCATTTCTAGCGCGGCGTTCGCCGTGCTCATGGTACCCGAGCGCTCGCCCGCCTCGGCAACAAGCAGCGCGGGTGACAGTGCGGCAATCACCACGTTACGACGCGGGAAGGAGGACCTGAGGGGCGGCGCGCCCCAAGGGCTCAACGACACGATGGCTCCCCCTCCCTCCACCGCGTCATGGAATATGTCGGCCGACGAATGCGGGTATACGGCATCGGCCCCACACCCCGAGACGATCACCGTTATTCCACCCGCATCAAGGGCAGCCCTGCTTGCCGCGTGATCGCATCCCATCGCCCCGCCCGACACCACGCTCACACCGCATTCCGCAGCGATGCGACCTGCCATCTCGGCAATTGCCATGCCATACGGTGTCGCCCTGCGCGCACCTATTACCGAGAGACTTGCGGCACTCAACACCTCCGGATTCCCTATTCCATAGAGTTTCATTATGTGACGCGTCACCTCACCGCGCAACGACTTGGGGAAGAGCTCGTCTTCACGCGTCAGTTCCCATCTCTCCACATCCATGGCCCCTCCTCACAATGAAGCCCTTGTCCTAAAGGCACACGCCTCGATCACGTGCTCCCGCCTCACCTGCTCGTCCTCGGCAAGGTCCGCGATGGTCCGGGCAACGCGTGCAATACGCACGATGTTGCGCCCACCGAGTCCCAACCGCTTTGCCACGCCCTCAAGCGCCGCCTGCGCGGCGCCATCGAGCGACTGCGCCGCAACACCTCCCTGTCGCACCCGCTCCACCCGCTCTTCGCCATGCGTTCTCCAAGCAGCAAACTCCCGCGCGCGGGTGACGTCTTCTGCCATCTGCTTCGACGTGGTACCGCCATCGCCCTGAATGATGCGCGCGGGAGCGGGACGGGCCACGTCGACGAGCACGTCGATTCGGTCCATGAGCGGTCCTCCGATTCGAGACTGATACGCCTGGACACGCGCGGGCGTACACGTGCAAAGGTGATCGCGGTCACCGAGGTACCCACACGGACAAGGGTTGGCGGCAGCCACCAGCATGAACTTGCAGGGGAACTGATAGGCCCCCTCCACGCGCACAATCCTCACGGTGCCGTCCTCGATGGGCTGTCGCAGCGATTGGAGTACCTGTGGCCCAAACTCGGGAAGCTCATCGAGAAACAACACCCCCGTGTGGGCCAGCGACACCTCGCCTGGCATCACGGGCCGCCCACCGCCCACCATCCCGCCCGAGGAGATGGCATGGTGCGGAGCGCGGAAGGGGCGCTCGCCCGCCTGCAGCGACTCGAGGCTCTGACCGGCCACGGAGTGGATGAGCATTGCCTCAGAGCGCTCCTGATCGCTCAGCTTGGAGAGGATCGTCGGCATGCGCTTGGCCATCATGGACTTCCCGGCACCAGGTGGACCGACCATCATCAGGCCATGGTTGCCCGCAGCGGCAATCACGAAGGCGCGCTTTGCCATCTCCTGGTCAACCACGTCTGCAAAGTCCAACGGTTCCGCGTCGGCCTCGCGAGTCCGACTACCAACCCCAAGGCATCTCAGTGCCGGAAGCTCGCGCACTCCCTTCCGCAGATCCGTGATGTCGTCACAGACGCGCGCATCCGACTTTGACGCAAACTTGGCGTTTGCGGTAACCAACGTGAGGTTCTCTTCTTTGGCAAGCATGTCGAACGCGACGAGTCCGCGCACCTCGCTCACGCATCCTCCGAGCCCCAACTCCCCCACAAAGAGGCACTCGTCCAGCCCATCCGTGGGTATTTGCCCCGTACAGGCAAGGATGGCAGTAGCTATGGCGAGGTCGAATCCCGTTCCCGTCTTGCGAATCTCACTCGGCGCCAAGTTCACCGTAAAGTGAACCCTCGGAAGATCGAAGCCACGATTCTTGAGCGCGCCTCGGACGCGATACCGGGCCTCGTGAACCGAGGTGTCGGCCATTCCCACTATCGTGATTCCCGGGATCGTCTGCGACACACTGACTTCCACCGTCACCGGCAATGCCTCCACACCCCGCAGTACCGCAGCGTGAGTCGCAAAAGAGCTCAGCGTCCCCATGCTAGTAGTCCCATTCGAAGGCACCCGCCAGGTAGCGGATGCGGGCAGTATCCTTGTTGAGCAGCTTAACTGCCGCGACATCAAAGCGCACCGAGTCGTATTGCGGCGTCTTGGCGAGGTAGATAAGCGCGAGCTTCTGGTACTTTGCACGCTTCCGACTGCCCACCGCAAGCTCTGGTGTGACTTCCTCATTACGCCCTGTCATGATCCGCGTCTTTACCTCAAGCAAGATGATGGTGTCATCATCTCGGGCAATGATGTCGACTTCCCCAAACGAGCACCGCCAGTTGCGCTCCAGGATCTCGATTCCCATGCGTTCGAGGAAGAGCGCGGCAACCTCCTCTCCCTTTTCGCCAATCTGACGACTGTTGCACTTCTTCTCCGGATTCATGAGGTCTATGCCAATGTCCTCTCCAACGACCTCCATGTCCCTCACCCAGCTATGGCTGGTGGGAAGAATCTCGGCCAGCGTCCCTACGATGTGTGACTCAACCATCCATGCCTCCTTTGCTCGGGAGGCAAAGAATCGCAGACACCGCTTACACGAATTTCCCCGCTAGCACGCACTTTTTTCCCCGTTCTGATTCGGGGGCGGTAGTGCGCCGGAGGTTTCGGGCGCTCAACATGCCTATATGTTTTCTATTGTGATGTGTTACGCAGGTTGCATCGTCTCAGAAGAGACGAGGCGTCTCCAAGAAGTTTCCACAAAACGAGACGCGATGTATGGGAGTGAGGCCATAGGTGCGTATGGCCTCAATATGCTCTGGCGACGCATATCCCTTGCAGGCCGAGAGATGGTATTGGGGATATACCCTCTCGTACCCCACCATGAGCGCATCTCGCGTCACCTTCGCGACGATGGACGCAGCAGCGATGCAGGCAACCTTCGCGTCACCCTTAACGACACACCGCTCACGCTCATGCACGTGCACGGGATTGCCATCGATGAGCACGCAATCCGGCTCGACGCCACAGGCCTCGATGGCCCGTGCCATCGCCTTGCGCAGGCACGCCGCCATGCCCTTCTCGTCAATCTCGTGAGGCGGGACATGCGCCACGCCATACGCCACGGCATGCTGCTCGATGCCCTTGGCCAAGTACTCGCGTCGCTCCGGCGAGAGTCGCTTCGAGTCATCCAGGCCCCAGATGATGGGGTCTACCGGCAACGCGACGGCACCTACGGTGAGTGGTCCCGCAACGGCACCGCGACCGACCTCATCGACTCCGACGACGATGCCATCTCCACCAAGCTGACGCTCGTACGCGTACATGCCCCTTACGCGCTCACGTTCCGCCTCTTCACGCTGCACGCGCCGATGCGCCACTTCGAGCGCATGACGCACCTGTTTGCGCGGGTCGTCTGCATACCGCGACTCCAGCTCAACAAGCTCATCAGCAGTTGCCCCCGCTATGAGACCCGCTATCTCTTTGGCACGACGAAGCCCCGCGTCAGACATTGCCAATCGCTCCCCGCAACAAAAAAAGGGCCACCTCACACGAGATGGCCCGAGACGGCATAAACCTAGATGCGCTTCTCGCGAATGCGAGCGGCCTTGCCGACACGATCGCGCAGGTAGTACAGCTTCGCACGACGAATCTGGCCGTGACGCACGACCTCAAGCCGAGCAATCTTCGGGCTGTGCACGGGGAAGGTACGCTCGACACCCACGCCAAAGCTCACCTTGCGCACGGTAAACGTCTCGCGCGCACCCTCACCGCTCATGCGAATGACATCGCCCTGGAACACCTGCTCGCGTTCGCGCTCGCCCTCGCGAATGCGATAGTGAACGCGCACGTTGTCGCCCACGATTACCTTGGGAAGGTCCTCGCGAATCTGCGCCGCCTCGATGGCGCCAATGTAATCAACTGCCATGTTCTTTCCCATCTCTAGAGGTGCCGTCTCGTCTTGAACGACACATAGCTTCACACACGAAGTGGTATCTTACCGAAGATTCCGACCAAACGCAAGCCTTCCATGCCTACGCCATACATGCACATCCCAAGAATCAGCCCGGAATTGGCCCGGGCATCAAGCTCAAGGCTCATACGCAAAACCCCACAACCACCGACGCGGGAACCTCAGGAGACCCCAGGGATTGCGGGAAGCCCGAATCCGTGACCTGATAAAAGAACCCATTGGACCCCGTGTTGCCATAGGAGCTGAAGTCAAACGGATAGGGCGTGCGATACCACCAAGGAGACGTTCCCGTCGATTCGGCCAACGACAAGAACCCGTTGGGATCACTCTCCCCCGTTACCCCCTCCCTGACAAAGGCTTCGTACTGAGCGCCCTCGGCGTTCAGCAGCCCGTCCACGTCCTCCCATCCGCGTCGTCCGCGAAACTCCTCGCTATCCCACGTGACGTCACCACACACCTCATGCACGGAAGGAACCCACAGCTCGTCAGCCGTGGGCCTCACGCTCTCGAACGAATCAGTGAGACCAACGTTGTTGGTCAGTTTGTTGACCGCAACGATTGCCGATCGAAGGTCTTTGTCGAGGCGCTTCTTCTGCGCACCATTTAGTTCCGCACGCAGACGCGATGCCTCCCATCCCCCTTCAATCTTCGCCTCATCGTTCATGGGGAGGATGTCGATGGCCCCTACGGTCATGAAGGTTATGCCGGCCTTTCCGGATCCGTCTGCCTTGTCATCGTGACAGATACCCGCGATTCGGACATCGAGCGCACGCACGTCATCGAGCACGATCTGCTTTGTCTGGCGCGTAAGCGTGCCGTCGTCTTCGACAAGTCCAAACTCCTGCGCCACCGCGCGTTGCTTTTGCTCGTCTCCCGCATTTGCGATGCGTGCGGATATTTGGCTCAGTTCATCCCAGCTGTATTCTTCGAGCGCCTTCTTCGCAAGGGACTTTGCCTTGGGTTTAGCCTTAGGCTTCGCACCCTTCTCGGGCTCCTTCTGGGTTGCTGACTCTTCCCCCAAGAACGGAAGCGTCGGCATGGTGCATCCCATGAGTCCACACGACACAACAAGCGCCAATGCCAACCATAACCTACGCATGGCCAGTCCTCCTCACGATCGTCGCCCAATCAATTGGGGCCATCCCCCTCCTCGATTCTGGTCCACGGAGGGGGACAGCCCCAATGGACCCTAACACAAAAGGGGGCAGGCCCTCAGACCTGCCCCCCAAACTAACACAAGCGTAACCCTTCGGCACTACAGCGTAGCAGCACCGCCGTTGGAGTTGATCTTGGCCTGCGCCGCCGCCAGACGTGCCACGGGCACGCGGAACGGCGAGCAGGAGACATAGTCGAGACCGAGGTCATAATACTTCTGGATGGAGTCGGGGTCGCCGCCGGTCTCGCCGCAGACGCCGCAGACGAGCTTGGGGTTCGTGGACTTGCCGCCCTCAACACCCATCTGGACCAGACGAGCCACGCCTCGGTCGAGCGTAGCGAACGGGTTGGTCTTGATGAGCTTCTCGTTCATGTAGGTGTCCAGGAAGGAGGACTCGACGTCGTCACGCGAGAAGCCGAGGCAGGTCTGCGTGAGGTCGTTGGTGCCGAAGCTGTAGAAGTCAGCGTACTTGGCGATGTGATCGGCGGTGATGGCAGCACGCGGCAGCTCGATCATGGTGCCGATGGGAATCTCCAGCTTGACGCCATACTCCTCAGAGACGGCCTTGATGTCGTCCTCGCACATCCAGCGGAGGTGCTTGAGCTCCTCGGAGAAGGCCACGAGCGGAATCATGATCTCGGGCTTGGCGTCCACGCCCTCCTTGATGAGCTCGGCTGCAGCGGAGCAGATGGCACGGAACTGCATGTGGTTGAGCTCGGGATACAGGAAGCCGAGGCGGCAGCCACGGGTGCCGAGCATGGGGTTGGCCTCCTGGAAGGAGTCAAGCTGCTTGAGCAGGGCCTGCTTGGTGGCAACCGCAGCGTTCAGCTCGCCCTTGAGGGCAGCAAGCTTCTCGTCAATCTCGGCAGCGGCGTCAACGGCCTTAGCGGCAGCCTCGAGCTTCGCGATCTCGACCTCGAGCTCACGCGGGCTGTCCAGGAACTCATGCAGCGGGGGATCGAGCAGGCGCACGATTACGGGCAGGCCCTCCATGGCCTTGAACATGCCAAGGAAGTCGCCCTTCTGGGCCTCGCCGAGCTTGGCGAGAGCGTCAGCCTTGACGGCGGGGTCGTCGGCAAGGATGAAGTTCTGGATGAGGTACTTGCGGTCGCCCAGGAACATGTGCTCGGTACGGCACAGGCCGATGCCGACGGCACCGTTCTCGCGGCTGAGAGCCGCATCCTCAGGATTGTCTGCGTTGGCGCGCACGCCCATGACGCGGCCGCGCTCCTCGTTGAAGCGGACCTCGTCTGCCCACTCGAGGATGGTCTGCAGGTCGCCACCGAGCTCGGGACGGACGAGCTTGGCCTCGCCGAGGTACACGTTGCCGGAGGTGCCGTCAATGGAGATGACGTCGCCTTCCTTGAGGACGATGTCGGTGCCGGCGATGGCGCAGGTCTTCGCGGCAGCGTTGATCTGGAGCGCCTCGGCACCACAGACGCAGGGCTCACCCATGCCGCGGGCGATGACGGCCGCATGGCTGGTCTTGCCGCCGTGCGAGGTCAGGATGCCGTCGGCGGCGTCCATGCCGGGAAGGTCGTCAGGTGTGGTCTCCCAGCGCACGAGGATACAGGGCTTGCCCTCGGCGGCATAGGCGACGGCGTCCTCGGAGGAGAACACGACGGCGCCCACGGCCGCGCCAGGAGAGGCGTTGAGGCCCTTGGTCAGAATCTCGCGGCCCTTGATGTCGGCAGCGTCGAACTGCGGATGCAGGAGCTGGTCGAGCTGCTCGGGAGCGACGCGCATGACGGCCTGCTCCTTGGTGATGCGGCCTTCCTCGACCATCTGGATGGCGACCTTGAGGGCAGAGAGGGCGGTGCGCTTGCCGACGCGGGTCTGCAGCATGAAGAGCTTGCCCTGCTCGATGGTGAACTCGAGGTCCATCATGTCTGCATAGTGGTCCTCGAGAATCTCGAAGACGTGGAAGAGCTGCTTGCCAGCGTCCTCCAGACCAGGCTCGGTGGGAAGCTTGGCGATGGGCTCGGTGTTGCGGATGCCGGCGACGACGTCCTCGCCCTGGGCGTTGACCAGGTAGTCACCGTAGCGCTCGTTGGTGCCGTCGGCCGGGTTGCGGGTGAAGGCGACGCCGGTGGCGGAGGTGTTGCCCTTGTTGCCGAACGCCATGACCTGGACGTTGACGGCGGTGCCCAGGGAGTCGTCGATCTTGTTCTGCTTGCGGTAGAGGATGGCGCGCTCGGTGTTCCAAGAACCAAAGACGGCCTGCTCGGCAAGACGCAGCTGGAGCAGGGGGTCATGCGGGAAGACGGCAACGCCGTTCTCGTCTACCTCGGGATACTTCTTTACGTCAACGTTCTCGGAGAAGATCTTCTTGAACGTGGCCACGAGGTCCTTGAGGTCGTCGGCATCGAGGTCGGTGTCGAGCTTGACGCCCTTCTCGGCCTTCTTCGCGCTGATGGCATCCTCGAACAGCTGGCCCGAGACGCCCATGACGACACTCGAGAACATCTGCACGAAGCGACGATAGGAGTCGTAGGCGAAGCGGGGATTCTCGGTCTGCTTGATGAGGCCCTGCACCGAGTCGTCATTGAGGCCGAGGTTGAGAACGGTGTCCATCATGCCAGGCATGGAGAACGGAGCGCCGGAGCGGACGGAGACAAGCAGGGGATCCTCGGAGTCGCCGAGCTTCTTGCCCATGCGCTCCTCGAGGTCCTTGCGGTACTCGTCAATCTCATCGAGAACGCCCTCAGGCCAGACGTTACCGGCATTCGAATACTCGACGCAGGTCTGGCAAGTGATGGTGAAGCCAGCGGGCACCGGAAGGCCCAGAGCTGCCATCTCAGCAAGGTTAGCGCCCTTGCCGCCCGTGATCCACTTAGCCTCATCGACGGTAGCGCCAGCGACCTCACTGACGTTCGTCTTGCCATCGGCGGCGAATCCGAAGCGATACACATGCTTTTCTGCCATGTAGAACTCCTCTTGTTGCGTTCCTTGGCGCATATGCGCCCCAAAAACTCACACAACACTAGCAGAATGCACCCGATAATTGGCTTTGAAATAGCGCTTACCATGATTTGCGCAAACAGATTGCGGCTACACACCTTACGACTTCCGCGGCAACAGAAAAACGCTGCCGCAAAGCGACTTGCTTCGCGGCAGCGTTGCGTGCGTATGAGCTACAGAACTACTGATTCGCAAGACGATCGCGCAGCGCGCCCACCTTGTTGGAAGGCTCCGCGCCAGTGAGCCCTGCGAGCACCGTCACGGCAGGTCCGAGCAGGTCGATGGAAGGGATGCCACGCTTGATGAGCGCGTGACGCACATCACGACGGAGACGCTCGTCGGTGAAGGTATGGAAGACGGCCATCGGACGGCCTTCCTCCTGAGCGTCGATGAAGGTGTTGACGTCCTGTACGTTCCTGGCATCCGGGAGCCGAGCGATATCCATCGCGTCGACCTCGAACTGCGCTGCAGCCGCAACGACCACGCTATAGGCGGTGTCGCCACGTGCGTCGGAGATCACGAGCACGATGGGCTTGACGTCCTCGACGACCTCGTCTGTACTCAAATCGAGTGTGGCCATTGTTTCTCCTCTCGTTTGCGTGCGACCCCTATGATCGCCGCCCCAGATAGCCTCAGATAACACTAGACACAGTTTGCACCTAACTCAAGGACACGTCACCTCTCAAGCGGCTGATTGGCGCATTACGTTCGGCGAGAGCGTTATTTCGACGCTTTCTCCACAATCGAGACTGAACACCATTCCTCGTTTGTGATTTGATTGCCTACGTCATGCGCTCCGAACTCACGAGCGATCAGCTGCGCTAACTCCACGAGTGGCGAAGGACGCAAGAGATGGTGACCCTACTTCTTCTTTGCCATCGCCCCGATGTTGGCCACGCCCGAGAACGCACTCTCGAAGCGATTGAGCAAGCGCAGGCGATTCTCTCGCACGGCCTTATCCTCGTCCATCACCAGCACGTCCACAAAGAAGCGGTCGATAGGCTCGCGCAGGCGTGCAAGCGCCGCCAGGGCATCGTCAAGCTCTCCCGCAGCGATTGCCTCCTGAACTGCCGCCGATCCCTTGTTGACGGCATCAAGAAGGGCGTGCTCCGCATCGCCGAGCATCGTCTCGTCCACATTGATGCCAAGGGAAGCATCGGCGAGGTGACTCGCACGCGCATAGGCAGTCGCAAGGTCGTCGAAGACCTCACGTTGGCTGCGCCGAGCACGTTCCAACGCCACGACACGATTGAGGAACGCGGCGGGGTCGCAGATGCCAGTGTCCGCCACGGCCTTGATGGTGTCGGCGTCGGCACCCTCCTCGCGCGCGATTGCGCCTAGGCGACCGATGAAGTACGCGGCGACCTTCTGTGCCACCTGCTCGCGGTCGAACTCCAGACCTTGCGTCGCGTAGGCATCCAACGCCTCCGCAATGAGGGCAGGCAACGAAGTCGCGGGAATCGTGCGTAGCATGTTGATGACGCCAATGGCGCTCCGACGCACCGCAAAGGGGTCTGCCGATCCGGTGGGAGGCTCGTCGATGGCAAACATGCCGCAGATGGTGTCGAGCTTGTCGGCCACTGCGACCGCCTTGCCCACCGTGGTAGCAGGCAGGGCATCGCCTGCGAAGCGCGGGCGGTAGTGATCGGAAATCGCCTGCGCCACGCGATCGTTCTCGCCCTGTGCCTTCGCGTAGTAGCCACCCATCACGCCTTGCTGACTAGTGAACTCGACCACAGCCTGGCTCACGAGGTCGGCCTTGGCAAGGTGCGCCGCACGGGCGGCGTCGACAACTACGTCCTCGCCCTCGCCAGACTGCTCCGCGACGAGCGTGGCGATGAGCTCCATGCGCTCCGACTTCTGCAGCACCGTGCCCAGATTCTTCTGGAAGACGACGTTGCCGAGGCGCTCCCTGAACGCATCGAGGCCCACCTTGAGGTCCTCGTCATAGAAGAACTTCGCATCGTCGAGGCGTGGGCGCACCACACGCTCGTTGCCTGCGCGAACGGTGTCGTTGACCCGCGGGTCGGCATTGCTCACGATCACGAACTCGCGCGTGAGCGTGCCGTCTGGCGCATAGATCGGGAAGTAGCGCTGGTGCGTGAGCATGGCCTCCACGATGATCTCCTGCGGAACGGAGAGGAACTCCTCGTCGAACTCTCCCACCACGATCGTCGGCCACTCGCAGAGGTTGACGACCTCGTCGAAGACGGCCTTCGGCGCGTCTACACGGGCTCCGTCGCGCTCCTCCTCCAGCCGTGCAATGCCCTCGCGGATGACCTGTGCCCGGTCCTGCTCGCCAAGCACGTAGGCATCGCGCAATGTCTGCACGTAGGATGCGGGGTCTGCCACGACGTGCTCACCGGCACCCAACACGCGATGGCCGCGGGTCGTGTTCGAGCTGCTCACATCTGCATACGAGACGGGAATGACCTCAGATCCCAACAAGGCGCAGATCCAACGTATGGGTCGTACGAAAGTCTGATGCTCGCTCCCCCAACGCTGGCTGCGATAGTTGGGCCACTGAATCGAACCGATGGTGCGCTCGCACAGCGACGAAAGGAGCTCGAGGGCCGGCACCGAGGCGACGAAGCGCTCGGCAAACACGTATTCGTTGCCATCGGCCTCGACACGCCGCACGAGCGCCTCGGGCGTCGTACCCATCTTGCGCGCGAATCCCTGGGCGGCGCGCGTGGGATTGCCGTCGGCGTCGAAGGCGATCTGTGCCTTCGGGCCGCGCGAGGTCTCGCGAATCTCCTCTGTTGCGATGGCGCAGTCTCGCACCATGACCGTCAGACGGCGCGGCGTGGAGAGCGTCGTCACCTCACCATGGGCGAGACCCGCCTCGTCGAGCCCCTTGGCAACGAGCTTCTGGAGCTGTTGCTGGGCGTTCATGAGAGGCCGGGACGGCATCTCCTCGGTACCGATCTCGAGCAAAAAGTCACGGGTGTCGGCCATCTACGCCACCTCCCCCTTCTTCGCATCATCACGCGATGCGACCAGTTCCAAATATGCCTCGCAGCAAGCCTTTGCAACATCACGCACGCGCAAGATGTAGTTCGCACGCTCCGTGGCAGAGATGGCGCCACGCGCATCAAGGATGTTGAATGCATGGCTGCACTTCATGACGCAGTCATAGGCAGGCAGTGGTAGCTTCGCCTCCAGGCAGCTGTGGCACTCCGCCTCGTACTCGTCGAACTTACGCCGCATGAGCTCGATGTCCGCAACCTCGAAGTTGTAGCAACTGAACTCGTACTCGTTCTCGTGGAACACGTCGCCATAGGTCATGGGACTCCCGTCGGGCAGATACGACCATACGAGGTCGTAGACGGAATCCACGCCCTGTATGTACATGGCAATGCGCTCGAGTCCGTACGTGATCTCCACGGGAACGGGATCGACTTCGATGCCTCCCACCTGCTGGAAGTAGGTGTACTGCGTCACCTCCATGCCATCGAGCCATACCTCCCAGCCAAGGCCCCACGCACCGAGTGTGGGACTCTCCCAGTCATCCTCCACGAAGCGCACGTCATGCTCCGCCGGATCCAGCCCGATGGCCTTGAGCGAGTTGAGGTAGAGGTCCTGACTGTCTGCCGGACAAGGCTTTACGATGACCTGGAACTGGTAGTAGTGCTGCATCCGATTCGGGTTCTCGCCGTAACGGCCATCTGCGGGCCTGCGGCACGGCTGGGGATAACAGGTACGCCATGCGGCAGGGCCAAGGCTGCGTAGCGTCGTGGCCGTGTGGAAGGTGCCTGCGCCGACCTCCGAGTCGTAGGGCTGCATGACGGTGCACCCCTGCTCCGCCCAGTACTCAGTGAGCCTGAGAATCATGTCCTGAAAGGTTAGGTCCTTCATGCTGATTGCTTCCTCCTTGCATGTATCTGCCCAGCGTGGGCGCCGTCGTTCGTCGGGCGGTCACGCGCTAGAACAACCGAAAGTCCTGAGGCGGCCAGAACGTGCAGACGGCGTGTGCCGTCACGCTCGAGACCGGTATCGCCCCGAAGTAGCGAGAATCACGTGAATTCGTGCGATTGTCGCCCATCACCCATAGACAGCCCTCGGGGACGGTGTAGGGATAGGTTATGGGATCGATACCCGGGAGCTGCTCACGCAGGGGAAGTGACTCCTTGCCGCCCGTATAGGGCTCGTCGAGCACCTCGCCGTCGACGGCGACGCGGCCCTGCACCAAATCCACCGTCTGTCCCCCGACTGCAATCACACGCTTTACGAGTATGTTCCCGTCGTTCGACGGGCTGTCGAACATGATGACCTCTCCCTGCTCTGGCGAGCGGAAGCGATAGCTGAGCTTCTCTCCCCAGAGCCGGTCGTCAAGCTGGATGGTTTCGAGCATCGAGCCCGTGGGGACAAAGTAGGCCTCCGCGACAAACACCCGTATGAATATGGCCAATGCCACCGCGCCTGCCAACCACACAATCCAGCCCAGCAGCCTGCGCGCAGATGAGGAATCCTCCTCTTGGGCGCCACGCGAAGCGCCGCTCTCGATGTCGTCCTCGCTCACAGCCTTCCTCCTTCCCGCTCGATGACGCCTCTCGCCAGCATCCATTCTTCCTCGGTGAGACCGGCGGAATCCAAAAGGTCGGGCCGCCACCTCGCAGTCCGCTCGACAGCGCTCCTTCGGCGCCACGACGCGATGGCCGCATGATTGCCCGAGAGCAAGACCTCGGGCACTTGCCTTCCCTCGAAGTCGGCAGGCCGCGTATACTGCGCGTACTCAAGCAAGCCGTCAGAGAACGACTCGTCCAGCGCGCTCATCGCGTCGCCCAAGGCGCCAGGTAGCAACCGCACACACGAGTCGATGACCGCAAGCGCAGCGAGCTCGCCACCGGTGAGCACATAGTCCCCCATGGAGATGGTCTCGTCAGCCAGCTCGAGCGCACGTTCATCGATGCCCTCGTACCGTCCGCAGACGAGCAGCACGCGTTCCTCGCGCGCAAGCCGCTGCGCGACGCCCTGGTCATACTGAACGCCACAGGGAGAGAAGAAGACCACATGGGGACGTTGGACGTCTCCAGCCGAAAGATCGCGGATTGCCTCAAAGAATGGTTCGCACTTCATGAGCATGCCCTGCCCGCCACCGAAAGGCGCGTCATCTACCGATCGGTGCCGGTCGTGCGTCCAATCCCTCAGATCATGCGCCTCGAAGGAGAAGATGCCCTGTGCACGCGCACGACCCATGATGGATGACGAGAGGTATGGCTCGAACATCTCGGGAAAGACCGTGAGCGCCTCAAATCGAATCATCTACGGATCCCTCCTCCACCAATCCCTCCGGCAAATCGACCATGATTGGCCCCGAACTGGACAACCCGTCCACGAACGCCTCCACTGCGGGGACGAGCACCTCGCCGTAGCGTCCTCGTACGACCCACACATCGTTCGCCGGTCCGCGCATGACCTCCTCGATGGTGCCGATCAAGCCAAGCCTGCGGTCATGCAGTTGCCTGCCCATGAGCGCATAGGCATCACGAAGCGCGAAGTCGTCAGGAAGGCACGCGGCCCGTACCAACACGGCACGTCCCACCAACGGAGTGGACGCAGCCAAGTCGTCGACACCGTTCAGCTTCACGCGCCGCACATCACCCTCCCCGCGACAGGCAGAGACCACGAAGCGTCTTGGACCCTTCAGTGCGGGCGGAACGAGGGCGACCTCCATGCCATCAGCAAGCAAGAAAGGGAGGCCGTCTCGCGCTGCAATGACGACCTCCCCCTTGCGTCCATGCGTCTTTATAATGTGCGCCACCATGCGGTGCGGTTCGTAGGACGACAAGGCGACTATCCCAACACCTCGACCTCGACGGAGGTGCCCACACGCTGACCGAGCGCACGGGCGAGCGTTCGAATCGCCTTGATGGTCCTGCCTCGTCGACCGATGATCCTGCCGGTGTCGGCCTCCGCACACGTGACCTCAATCAGAGACCCGTCCTCGCCATCGGTCACGTCCATCGAGACGGCATCCTCGTCATCGACGAGTCCGCATACGATGTACTCCACGAGATCAGCCACCCTATCGGATGCCATCTCCTGAACTTCGACGTCCCGCTCCGCCTTATCTGCAGGCACGGCTACTCCGCACTCGCTGCCTTGGCGGCAGCCTTCTTGGAGAGCTTGGCCTTCTTCTCGGGCATCGGCTTCTCGCCACGCGCGATTGCGATAAGATGCGATACCGCATCGGTCGGCTGCGCTCCCTGAGCGAGCCACGCATCAACGCGCTCAAGGTCAATGTCGATGAGCTTGGGATCGGAGATCGGGTTGTAGCGACCAACGAGCTCGATGTAGCGACCGTCACGGGGCATGCGACCGTCAGCGACGACGACGCGGTAGAACGGGCGCTTCTTGGCACCATGGCGTGCCAGACGAATCTTAACTGCCAATGAAAGCTCCTTCGTACATGCGACGCGGATGTGATTTGGTGCGGCTGCGTCGCCAAGCCATACAAACGGTAGTAAATCTTAACGCTTTGCGTGCAATAACTAAAGTGCTGATTTTGTGAATCTGTAATGCTGAAGATGCTTTATCGGTGTTTTGCCTCTGCATTTTCAAGCACTGTTAAGCTATTACTCCTATTATGAATACGTTGGTTTGGCACCTTGGGGAAGGGATGCCCATGAATGCTCTAGTTGTTGAAGACGAGCGTAATCTGGCAGATGCCATCTGTCAGATACTCGCCGACGAAGGCACACGCGCAGACGTGACCTACGACGGCCCGACCGGTCTCTCGATGGCGAGGACTGGTAGTTACGATGCCATCATCCTCGATGTCATGCTACCGGGAATGGATGGTCTTGAGCTGGTACGCGAGCTTCGTCGCTCTGGTATTTCGACGCCTGTGCTCATGCTTACTGCGCGAACCTCGACGCAGGACAAGGTCAACGGCCTCGACGCTGGCGCAGATGACTACATGACGAAGCCCTTTGAGTCTGCGGAGCTTCTCGCCCGCTTGCGCGCCCTCACTCGGCGCACGGGCGACGTAATGATCGAAGAATCCAACTTTGGCGATCTTACGCTTGACCTCACCACTCATGACCTGCGTTGCGGCACCAAGTCGGTCCATCTCTCCGGCAAGGAATTCGAAGTCATGCGGATGCTCATGAGCTCATCGGCACGCGTGGTCTCAAAGCGCGACCTGCTCAATCGCGTTTGGGGCGGCAATTCGGAGGCCTCAGAGAACTCAGTGGAAGCCTACGTGTCGTTCCTGCGCAAGAAGATCAAGCATGTCGAGTCCACGGTGCAGATTACCACCCTGCGCATGTTGGGCTACCGCCTGGAGGTCATTGCGTAGCTCACCTGCGGGAGGCATCACATGCTGCGGTCCCTGCGAATCAAGTTCATCGTGATTATCATGGCTCTCGTCGGCACGGTACTCGTCTCCGTGCTCGGCGGGAGCTTCATCTCCACTTGGCAGACACAGGCAGAGATGACCGACGCCGCTTTGGAGCGAAGCATCCAGCGCGACATTCGTGATCGCCCGCTCATGGCCGATTCTGGCAAGATGCATAATCAGGTCGGACCCAACATGCTCATTCTCTCCGTGGAGGTCGATGAGACCGGCGTACTCCTGCAGAGCAACGACGCGCCCGTCACCATCGACTCCGGCGTACTCGCCAACGTTCTGAACAATGCCCTTTCCTCAGAGACGGACCGTGGCAGAGACAACGAGCTTCACATTGCATGGCGAAGGGCCCAGCTCCCATCGGGCGCCTGGCGCGTGGTCATTGCCGACACTTCGTCCTCGTACTATGCGCTGTATAGCCTTGCAATCAAAGACCTTGCCATCACGGCCGTCGCAATGGGCGTACTCTTTGCGATATCCGTAGGGCTTTCGTCGTGGCTGCTCAAGCCCGTGGAGCGTGCTTGGGAGCAACAGAGACGGTTTGTGGCCGATGCCTCGCACGAGCTCAAGACCCCTCTGGCCGTGATCATCGCCAACACGCAGATCCTCAACAAAGACACGACGCTCTCTGCCGAGAGCCGTCGTTGGATCGAGAGTACGGCTGACGAATCTGCCCACATGAAGAATCTCGTGGAGGAGCTCCTCGAGCTTGCGCGGACGGACGAAAGCACGGCGGGAGCACAGGGCGTCATGCAGAAGACTGACGTGGACTTCTCGGAGGTCGTAGAGAGCGCAGCGCTCGAGTTCGACGCCATTGCCTTCGAACGCGGCTGTGAGATACGCGAGGACGTGCAGCCAGACATCCATGTGGAGGGTGACCCGGAATGGCTTGCCCGACTTGCCAAGATTCTGGTCGACAACGCATGCAAATATGCCAGCGCCGGTACCCCCATCAATGTGTCCTTGGCAAAGGAAGGCAAGCACTGCGTGCTGAAGGTCAACAACCATGGGCAAACCATAAGCCCCGAGAATCTTGAACACATCTTCGACCGCTTTTACCGCACCGACAAGGCTCGCAGTCGCGAGACGAAGACGGGCGGATTTGGGCTCGGGCTCGCCATTGCGAAGGGGGTTGCCGATTCGCATGGCGGCGAGATCAGCGCCCAGAGCACAGATGCCAATGGCACGACCTTCCGCGTCGTACTCACCTGCATCTAGGCACGCAGGCATTCGCATGATGTCAAGAGCTCTTTGGGAGGGACCGGCAATTGGGCTGCTCGACCTTGACGCGTTCTTCGCCTCCGTGGAACAGCTCGACCACCCCGAATGGCGTGGGCGTCCGGTGATTGTTGGCTCTTCGGCCGCACGCGGAGTTGTCTCCACCGCGAGCTATGAGGCACGCACGTATGGCGTCCATTCCGCGATGCCGTCGTTCCAAGCGGCACGACTCTGCCCTAACGCCATCTGGGCGATCCCTCGCTTCGATCGCTACAAGGAGCTAAGCAATTCCGTCATGCAGATACTCGTCAACGAGACACCGCTCGTCGAGCAGGTGTCCATCGACGAGGCATTCTTTGACGTGACTCCCGGACATTACGCAGTGGAGTCGCCCGTCGAAACCTGCAAGCGCATCCAGAGACGCGTCGCCCAGCTCGGCATCACCTGTTCCATAGGACTGGGAACCAACAAGACCGTCGCAAAGATTGCGTCCGAACGAGAGAAGCCACGCGGACTCACCGTCGTACCCCCGGGAACGGAGGCGGCCTTTCTCGCCCCTTTGCCCGTACGCGCCCTCTCCGGCATAGGAGAGTCCACCGAACAGGCGCTCACCGCCATGCACATACGGACGCTCGGACAGTTGGCGGCACAGAACCCACGAGAGATGGAGTGGCGATTTGGCGTGAGCGGGCCACGCATGGTGCTTCGGGCCTCTGGCAAGGAGCGCAGCACCGTGCACGCCGCCTCTTATCGAGAACGACCCAAGTCGGTCTCCAACGAGCAGACCTTCGCCCGCGACCTCACCACACGCGATGAGCTTCAGGCCGCAATCGGGCACGTCTGCGAGAAGGTCGGCGCACGGCTGAGGTCCAAGGGAATGGCAGGCTCCCAAGTGACGCTCAAGCTCAAGTACGACACGACACGCACACGCACCGGACAGCGCCAGCTGCCACGCGCCACAAACAATGAGCGCGTCTTTGGACCCGCCGCATGCCAGTTGCTCGATGGGCTGTGGAGCGAGGGGGTCCCCGTGCGATTGGTTGGCGTCGCCATCAGCGGCTTCGACGGGCACCCCGAGCAGCTCTCGCTCTTCGAGGAGCCAGACGACCACGAGAACTCACAGGCGCTTGTCGAGGTCACTGACCAGCTACGGAAGCGCTTTGGCTCGCATGCCGTCATATACGGCAGGGACCTGCGTCTCTGACGAGCTATTCGCCAGATTCCAGTCCCACGTCTACCAGCGGCGCATCTCCCCAGAGTCGCTCCAACCGATAATAGTCGCGGGCCTCCGGAAGGAAGGCGTGGACGACCAGCGAGCCATAGTCGAGCAGCACCCAACTTGCTCCCGCACGTCCCTCATGCGAGAGCGGCTTGATGCCAGCGTTGACCCTGACCTTCTCCTCGATCTCCTCGATGACTGCGTCCAGCTGACGCGCGTTTGCCGCCGTGCAGATCAGGAAGTAGTCACACACGTCCGAGAGTTCCGTGAGGTCGAGCACCACGATATCGGTCGCCTTCTTCTCGTCGGCCGCATGTGCGGCAATGCGCGCAAGCTCGTTTGAGGTCACTGTCATCCTTCTCCCCTTCCTCGTTCGCTAGCAAGCGTCTGCCTATGCACGCGACTTTGCGCCAGCGTGTTGTAGATGTCGATGGTCCGTGGAAGCAAGTACCGCCCACCTTCCAGAACGTACACGATTCCACCAACAAAGGCATTCCAAAACACGTCTTCGAGCGGAACGGTACCCACCAAGGACCTCGTCTTCTCGATCCCCTCTGATGCATGCCGCAAGGGCTCGATGCCATCCGCGACGAACAGCACCATGTCGAGTGGTCCCATATCCTCCGCTGCAGACGTATGGCACTCGATTGCATGCCAGACCTCACGCGGAATGTGAGGGTAGCGCTGCGGAAGCTCTCGCGCGGCCACCATGCCGTGAAGCAGCGGCTCCACCGACTCAAGGGGCACGCCAAGATCAATGCCAAAGTGTCGCGCGCGATCGATCAGCTCGTCATGTGGAACGACCTTGTCCCAATCGTGCAAGAGCCCCGCAATCTTTGCCAGGTAAGGGTCGACATCATAGAGCAACGCAAGGTGTTCCGCCGTCCGCGCCACGGAGAGAGAGTGTTCCAGTCGGCGCGGCTTCGGCGCGAGCTGCGAGCGTGTGTCTGCCTCCACACGCGTTAGCGTAAGGAGTTGCCAAGGCTCGTAGTCCACCCGCTCGTCCTTCGAGGGCCTCCATTGCTCTCGTGTCCTGTTCTTTCGTGCCATTTGCTTCCCTTTGTTTGTCGGTCACCGTTGCCCATACTCAAGGTCGGCAGAGCCATACCGCCTTGGACGTACGCCGTACAGACGACGCTTGTGGATATAACCCGTCACCTGGTCGGGTGTAAGGTATCTGAGGCTTTGTCCCGCCACTACACGTTCGCGCAGGTAACTCGACGATATCGCAAGGGCAGGCACCTCCAAATACGTGACGTCAAACGGATACGGGGACTCGTGGATGGCCCGACGAGCTTGTTCCAGGTCGTACCCAGGACGCGTGGCACCCACCAAGTGCGCAAGGCGCGCGATCTTATGCGCGTCGCGCCAGCTCACCACCTCCGCAATCGCATCTGCCCCGGTAATGAAGTAGAACTCGACGTTGGGCGGATATGCCTGCGATAGCAACTCGAGCGTCTCGGCTGTGTAGGTAATGCCCTTGCGGTCAATCTCGAAGCGCGATGCCACAAAGTGAGGGTTGTCCGAGGTCGCCAGCAGCGTCATGGCATAGCGGTCCTCGCCCGACGTAACCTGCTTATGCTGCTTGAAGGCAGGGCTGCCGGCAGGCATGAAGACGACCACGTCGAGGCCGAGGTCATCGAAGGCCTGCTCTGCGGCGACGAGGTGCCCGTTGTGGATGGGATCGAACGTTCCACCCATAATGCCCATCCGATACGTTTTGCAGGGGTTCTCGCCCAAGACCGGGAGGTCACGCTGATCTATAGAAACGTCCATCGACCCATTCCCCTCACCCCGTGTGATTCGCTCCCTTGGCGATTATACAAAATGTCTCGCAAGAGGCGGTCCCCCTTGTTACATTTTTGCCGCAAGGACCTTGCCCCCGCAGGACGGGGCCACACTGACGGGGACACGGTTAGAACACCAAGAGCTCGTCACGATGAATTGCCGGCTGGTCCTTCTTTTGAGGCAGGAAGCGGGCCACTATGTCGAGCTTCAACCCCCTCACACGATCCATATCGTCACTGGAGTAGCGCACAACGCCACGGGCAATCTCGGTGCCCTTCCCGTCCTCCACGCTCACCACGTCGCCCTCCGAAAACTGACCGCTCACGGCACGCACGCCCACCGGCAAGAGCGACGCACCCTCATGAACCAGGGCACGTGCGGCGCCCTCGTCCACCGTAACGGTTCCGCGCGGTACCTCTGCCAAGCCAATCCACAGCTTGCGGCCGCTGCCATGTACGACGGCAGCATCGCTCGCGAATCGAGTGCCAACGCGCTCGCCATGCGCCACGTCCACCACCACGTTGGGACGACGACCTTGGCACACCACGAGAGGTATGCCCGCCGTAAGCATGCAACGGGCGGCTCGCACCTTTGACGCCATGCCCCCGGTACCTACGGCAGAGCCCGCACCACCAGCCATGGCAGCTATGTTCTCGTCGATGGCCTCGACGTCATGAATCAGTTCTGCATCCTCATCCTCGTTGGGATTGGCAGTATAGAGTCCGTCCACGTCAGAAAGGATCATGTATAACGAGGCGCCTAGCAACGCCGAGACGATGGCGCCCAGCATGTCGTTGTCGCCAAATGCGAATTCCGAGACGCTCACGGTGTCGTTCTCGTTCACAACCGGCACGGCGCCAAGGTCGAGCAACCGCAACAATGTGTTGCGCGCATTGAGGTATCCCTCGCGATCGACGACGTCGCGCCGTGTCAGCAGGACCTGACCACACGCGATTCCACGCTTCGCGAGTTCGGTGGCGTAAATCTCGGTTAGAACGGCCTGGCCAGCGGCAGCGCAGGCCTGAAGCGTAGGGATGTCCGACGGACGTCGCGTGATGCCCAGACGCTCCCTTCCCGCCGCCGCGGCACCCGATGTGACTATGACAACAGGCCTGCCCTCGCCACGAAGCCTCGCGACCTGCTCGCAAAGATCGGAGATGTACGACTGGTCGATGGTCTGGGTACCCTTGGTAAGCGTGGAAGTGCCCAGCTTTACCACAACGAGACCATCGAACTGCTCTGGAATGGACACGTCACTCCTCCTCGTCCCACGCATCGCCAAGGCCATCGGAAGCCACACTCAGGCTGTCGACCTCCGCCCCATCGACGCCCGCCGGTTCCTCAGTGACATCATCTGAGGAAGGAAGCTCAAAGCTGAAGGAGTAGCCAAGAATGCGCACCTCGTCTCCCTGCTTGCATCCCGCCTTGAGCAACAGCTCCTCCAAGCGCAGACGCTGGAATCGAAGCTGCAGGTAATCGATGGCCTCGTCGTTCTCCCAATCGGTCTGCACCACCATGCGTTCGATATCGGTGCCCGAGACGCGCCAGGCAAGGTCTTCCCTGCGCACCCGCACCTCGCGATCGCGACGCTCGCGGCGCCGTTCCCATACGGCACCCGCCTCTGACCGACCTTGCTCGGCGGATTGCAACGCCTCCGCACGCAACGACGCGACCAACTCTGCGGTGCGGGCCACGAGTCCGTCAATCCCCCTGCCCGTCAGAGCAGAGATCGCAAAGAACTCCTTACCGTCGCTCTCGGCAGCCTCACGCAACCGAGCGATGTTCTCTTCCACACCAGGCATGTCGCACTTGTTTGCCACCACAACCTGCGGGCGCTCTGCAAGCTCTCGCGCGTACGCAGCGAGCTCCTCGTTGATGGTCAGATAGTCCTCGACGGGGTCACGGTCCTCATAGCCCCCCGTCACGTCAACCAAGTGCAAAATCAGGGCTGTACGCTCGATGTGCCGCAGGAAGCGGTGGCCCAATCCCTTGCCTTCACTCGCACCCTCGATGAGCCCAGGAACGTCAGCCGCAACAAAGGACTTCCCGTCCTTCGCGCGCACTACGCCCAGATTTGGTATGAGCGTCGTAAACGGATAGTCTGCAACCTTTGGTCGCGCCGCAGAGATGCGCGCGATGAGCGAGCTCTTCCCTACCGAGGGCATGCCGACCAACGCCACATCGGCCATGAGCTTCATCTCCAACTCAATCCAATGCTCCCGCGCCGGCTCTCCCTTCTCTGCGAACGCAGGTGCACGTCGAACTGAAGTGACAAAGTGTATGTTGCCCCTACCGCCGACGCCTCCAGGAGCAACCGTCACGCGTTCGCCAGGCTCCGTGAGGTCGGCAATCTCGTAGAGCGGCTCCATCGATTCGGCGTCAAGCTCGCGTACCACCGTCCCTGCCGGGACCTTTAGTACCAAATCCTCGCCATCGCGGCCGCGCTTTCGCGCGCCCTGCCCATGTGTGCCGCGCTCAGCCCTAAAGTGGTGCTTGTAACGATAGTCGATGAGGGAGGAGAGCTGTGGATCGACTTCCAAGATCACACTGCCTCCGTTGCCGCCGTCACCGCCGTCGGGTCCTCCCTTAGGCACGTACGCCTCCCTGCGAAACGACATGCAACCCGCGCCGCCATCGCCGCCACGCACGTTGATGCGCGACATGTCCGTGAATGTCGACATACTCACCACCGCGATTCACTCACAAAAAGGTCCCGTCACAGTGGCGGGACCTTCACCTTACACTATATGCCACAGATACTACGCAGTGGCACGTACATGCACGTAGTGCTTCTTGCCCTTGGTAAACTCTACCACACCATCGGCAAGTGCAAACAGGGTGTCGTCCTTGCCCCTGCCCACATTGTCGCCCGGGGTAATGTGCGTGCCACGCTGCCGCACGATAATCTGCCCGGTCTTGATGGCCTGACCGCCATAAATCTTAGTTCCCAAGCGTTGACTGTGAGAGTCACGCCCATTCCTCGAGGAACCCAAGCCCTTCTTATGAGCCATTACGTCACCTACCTAACAAAGAAATCGACTCTTGAGACTAGCTTACTCTTCAGACTCGCTCGTAGCGCTCTCGGCGGGAGCATCGATAGGCAACTCCACAATCTTGAGCTTCGTGAGCTGCTGGCGGTGACCACGGGTTCTGTGGTAGCGCTTGCGCTTTTTGAACTTGAAGATAATGACCTTCTTGCCCTTGAACTGATCGAGGACCTCGGCAGTGACCTTCTTGCCCTCAAGGGCAGCAGGCTCGACCGTGCTGGTGGCACCGTCGTTCAGCATCAGGACGTCAAGCTCGACCTTGTCGCCAGGCTGCGCTTCGAGCTTCTCGACGTCGATGACGTCGCCCTGGGCAACCTTGTACTGCTTGCCACCGGTAGAAACGATTGCGTACATTGATAACTCCTCATTGCTTGTATTGATGCAACAGCTAACAATTGTAACGGCCGGGATAGCGCTCGTCAACGAAAATATTGTCTCTTCATCACAGAGAGCATGCTTCCCAAGGATGCCCCCAACCCGCACGCCACATGCCCTCACAATGGGCTCGTGAGCGTACCGTCATCCTCCTCGTGCCACTGACCCACCCTGCACACGCTACGAGGTTGCCTGCCACAGACCTCTTGCACCAGCACGGCCGGACGCAAGGACCCCTGCTCTGTAGAGCGCGTTTCGAGCAGCATAGTAAGGCTCGATCCCTCCGACCGAAGCTCGCATGCAACAAGGGTACGTCCCAGTTCGATTCGGCGTGGCTTGTCTCCCCGCATGAACGAAATCACACCTCGTGCTCGCACGCCATCGATGGCCTCGGCAATCTTGCCAGCGTCATCGGCAGCACATGGGAGCAGCACAAGCCAGCTTGCACGGTTTGCCCACGCCTCGAGTGCGGGCATCCTCCGTGGCAGCAACGCGGCACGTTTCGGGGCGAGCGCCGCAGGCGTGCACCTCCGTAACGCCTCGAGCGCTTCGTCGGCATTGACCTCGCAGGGCAACATCAGGTCGTAGTATTCGGCGCTCGATGACGCGCCCACCGGCAACGCCTGCGAGAACTGAATGCGCATGCGGTGTGCAAATCCATTGCTCACCTCGAAAGGAAGGCCGCAACGCCGCACGCTCCGCATGATGGTGCCCATTACCTCGAGGTGCCCGAGATACGCCAAGCGCCCATCCTTCCCATAGCACACGCGCAAGCGACGTGCCAACTCATTCTCTGCGCTCATGACCGCCTACCCGCAATATCGTTGTGCGTACCCAACACAGAGCACACCCCGCAACCCGTGCAACTCGTCATGGTGCAATCTGCTGTGGTTCGACCCTCCATTGCCTTGCGCCATTCGCGCTGCAGATACCCCTTCGAGACCCCCGGCGAGGTATGGTCCCAAGGAAGGTGTGCCTCCAAGTCGAAGCACTCGCACGCAACGTCCTCCAAGTCCACGCCAATGTCGGTGGCTGCCTGCTTCCACGCCTCGAAGTCAAACTGATCGGTCCACGCGTCAAACCGGCACCCACGACGCCATGCGGCGAGCACGAGGTCAAAGCCTCTGCGGCCCATCTTCGACAAGGCGCCCTCTATGAGGGAGGTCTGTGCATCATGGTACGAGATTCGCAATGCGCGGTCGGAGGCCGCCTCAAGCATGACGCGTTGCCTCCGCACGGTCTCCTCCAGGGGAAGCTGCCCCGCCCACTGGAACGGCGTATGGCTCTTTGGCACAAACACCGCGACGGATATCGAGACCGAGACTTTGCTGCGAGCCCCGCAGACCTCTCGACCGATGCCCACCACGCGTTCGGACATGGCCGCAATGCCGCGCAAGTCCGCATCGGTCTCGGTCGGAAGTCCCATCATGAAGTAGAGCTTCATCCGCCGGTACCCGTTCTCGAAGGCATTGCGGGCCGCAGCATCCATGTTTTCGTCGGTCACATTCTTGTTTATGACGTCGCGAAGCCGCTGCGAGCCCGCCTCAGGAGCAAAGGTAAGCCCTGCCTTGCGCGACGAGCGCGCGACAGAGGCCATGTCCACCCCGAAGCTGTCGAGCCGCTGTGAGGGTATGGAGATGCGGACGCCCTTCGATGCGAGCGAATCGTGTAGCGCGCGCAGCATCGTCGCGCATTGAGAGTGGTCCGTGGTCGAGAGCGAAGACAGGCAGCATTCGTCATACCCGCTCGTGGCAAGTCCCCTCTCCACTGCCTCAAGCACCTGTTCGGAAGGCCGCTCCCGAACCGGTCGGTAGGTCATCCCCGCCTGGCAGAAGCGGCAGCCACGCGCACAACCCCTGAGTACCTCGATGGTAAGGCGATCCTGCACAACCGGCAGGTAGGGTACGATTCGCTGCGCCACTGGCTCTGTCGCGGAGAGGGCGTCGACGCAGTGCTTGTATACCACTTCCGGAGCACCCGTCCCCTCCCGCGGCACGGCATAGCCCCACCGCGTTGACGAATCGTCCACCACAACCTCATAGAACGAGGGAACGTACACGCCATCAAGCCGAGCGAGACGTCGGAGAATGCCTTCTCGAGAGAGTCCCTCGGCACGCCCTTCGCGCACCGCAAGCACCATCTGACTAACGGCACCCTCACCGTCTCCTAGCAGGACGGCGTCGAAGAGTGGTGCCACGGGTTCGCAGTTCCACACGCTCGGGCCGCCCGCAATCACGATGGGCTCGTCCTCATCTCGCTCGGCGGCCCTCAGCGTGATGCCCGCCAGATCGAGCACCTCTATGAGGTTCGTGCAGACAAGCTCGTGAGCGAGCGTGATGCCCACGAGGTCAAACGATGCCACGGGTGACGCAGTCTCCAGCGAGAGCAACGGGATGTGGTGCTCACGCATCCGTGCGCTCAAATCCACCCAGGGCAGGTATGCGCGCTCGCAGCTCACGCCATCCAAGCGGTTGAGCTCATCATAGAGAATCGCAAGCCCGAGGTTCGGTACCCCCACGTCATACACATCCGGATACATCATGCAGGCATGGAAGGGCCCGTCCTGCTCCTCCACGGCTCCCCACTCGTGATTGAGGTATCGGCTTGGTCGCTCAACTTCTCCCAAAAACGGCTCTATAAGATGGAAGAGATCCTCACGGGGAAGCCTCATGCCACTACCCCATCGGGCCCAATCGTATAGTACACCCGCCGCACGGCTTCCTCACCAGGCTCAGGCGCATCCCAATCATCGTCCTCCTCAGGAACCGTCACCTCAGCCTCGACCTCGACGACGCGCCCAGGCGCGACAATCGTCTCGGTGAAATGCGAGGCTAGCATGCGACCCGTGACGAGCGTCCCTCCGTAGGCCACTCCCGCTCGCACCAACAACGAGAGGGCTGGGAACAGACGCGCCAAGACGCGTCCCGCCCAACGATAGGCAAAACCCGCGAGAATGACGGTAGCAACCTCCGGAGCTCGACCTATGCTCAGGCCGTGACCATATGTGGCCGCAATGTCAAAGCTGAGGTTGAGCTGGTTCATCGTCATGAGCGGCATGCCTGCACCGGGAATGAAGTCTGCGACGCCCATGAAGGCATTACGTGCGGCACACCTGCTCACCAAGCGCGCTGTCGCCACATCACGACAAAATACGAAGTTCGCCGCACACGAGACGTCTTTGTCCGTGGCATCAAGCAGGGCGTTCGCGAATCGATCGAGCAATGGCCCATGCTCGGACGAGACAGCCTCCGCAACGTATTGGCCCAGCTTCGCCGGCAGATGGGTCTCGGGCACGTCAAGACTCGACTGAGCGACAACGATGACGTGCTGCCGCGCACCGGCGAAGTAGCGCACGGCGTTGCGGACCAGTTCCTCCGAGCCGCCCGAAATCACGATTCCCACATCGATGCCAGCCGCGGTTGGCGGCACTCCGAGCTCGTTAACGTCCACGATGGCGTCTCGCGTCGGAACGAGTGCGTCACGTATGGCACAGACCATCCAGCTCGCAGCCGCTGGGTCTACGAGCACATCAAGGTGCAATTGCTCGCCCATGTTTTCCTCTGCCTCACGGCCCATGTTCACGACACCACGCAAACGGTCCATGGATAGCTTCTTTGCGGCCATGCTCAACTCCTTGCAAACGGTTACCGGACTACTCTACCGCAAAACGGCGCGCTCGTTCTACCCAACCTTCGTACGATGATGCCATACCGACTGCACGAGGCCCGCAGAGATCATCTGCGCAATCATCGATGATGAGCCGAAGCTCACGAAGGGAAGGGGTATTCCCGTGATTGGCATGATCCCGATGCACATGCCAACGTTCTGCAACAGCTGGAACGACCACATCGCCGCGACGCCCGCGAGAACGAGCTTGCCAAATACCGACTCGATGCGCAATGCGAGCAACACTACCGAGATGGTCATCCATCCAAAGAGCAGCAGCAACGCGACGGATCCGAGAAACCCAAACTCCTCGGCCAGCAGCGCAAACACGAAGTCGGTGTGCGCTTCGGGCAGGAATCCGCCCCCCGCCTGCGTCGCGTTGCCAATCCCCTTGCCCAGCAGCCCGCCGGATCCCACGGCGATTTTTGCCTGTTGAAGGTTGTAGCCGTTGCCACTCGGATCCACTGATGGGTCGACAAAGACGATGAGTCGGTTGATCTGATACTGCTTCAGAATACTCGGGAGTCCCTCTGTCATGGAGCTCGCAACCACGACGATCGAGCCAACCACGATTATGCCGAGGGTCACAAGCACCCAGCTCCGCTTGGCACCGCCGCACACGATGATGCACCCGCCCAACACCATCACGATCAGACCGGTACCCAAATCGGGCTGGGTCAGAATGAGTATGAAGGGCACACACAAAACGCCACACAGCTTGAGGTAATCGCGCAGGGTCTCGATGTTGCCGTTGTATTCTGCGGTGAGCGATGCCATAAGGAGGATGGTAACGGGCTTGGCCAGCTCAGACGGCTGGAAACGCAACCCTATGAGGGGAATCTGAACCCAACCGGTCATGCCCATGGCATTGTAGCCCAAGCCAGGCACCGAAGGCAGCAGCATCAGCACGACATCGACCACGAGCAAGAGGGTGGGCATCCCCGCACACACGCGGTAGTCATAGGCCCACACGAGCGCCGCGCCGACCAGTCCGATCGCGATACCCGCGATATGGCGAGGAAACGACGCATCGGCTATGGTGAGTGATGCGGACCACATCACGAGCGTTCCGAAGATTATGATGAGCAGATTGGGCACCAACTCCATGAGGTACACCTCAGAGAGTGGCCCCTTGCGCTGCAGGCTTTTCCCTCCAACGTTGGAGACGTCGAATCCGAACCTCTCCAAGAATGTGTCCATGAATCCTCGCGTATCGCCCTCGAGGATGTTCTGTTCTGTAGCCACCCAGACCTCCTAGTCGGCAACCTGCAGGTCGGATATCGCCACCATCACGTCGTCAGGCTCCCCAAAGAGGGCACCAAGCACGTCACGGGTCACATACATGGCAGACCCACTGCCCCAGGTCGCCTCCTCGATGGTTGAGACGACCACGTAACGAGGGTTGTCTGCCGGCGCAAAGGCAATGTACCAAGCCGTCGGGTTCTTTCCAACCTGCTCGCCCGTACCCGATTTGCCGGCTACGCGCTCCTTCATGTTCAGGAAGTGAAGCGCAATCCACTCGCTCTCCTCATATACCGCGCCTTCCAGACCATCGCGGATGATGTTTTGGTAGGCACGGTCCTCTACGACCTCGCGGAGCTGCTGCGCCTCATAGTCGATGACCGAACCCGTCCCCGTTCGCGACCGGATGGAGCGCAATACATGCGGTCGCCACTGAACGCCGCCCATCGCGATGCCCGCGTAAGCGCATGCCATCTGGATGGGAGTCACCAGCAGATCGCCCTGACCGATCGCCAGGTTGGTGAAGTCGCCTCCCTTCCACATGCGGTCAGCATCGGAGGCGTTCGTGTAGTAATTCCACTTCCACTCCGCATCAGGCACACGTCCCACGCCCTCTCCGGGAAGGTCTACGCCCGTTGAGGACCCGAGCCCCCATTCTCGAAGCTTCTCTTGGAACGCCTCGGGTTCATCGGACTCAAAGAAACCCTTGCCGATCTCGTAGAAGACCACGTCGCACGAATACGTTATGCCACTCTTTAGATTCATCGTTCCATGGCCCGACTGCTTCCAGCAATACTGGCCCGAAGCTTGACCGAACCCGGTCCACCAGCCTAGGCACTCGTACTCGCTCTTCCCGTTGGCGATGCCGTTGTCGAGCGCCGCATACACTGACAAGGGCTTGATGGTGGACGCTGAGGGGTATTGTCCGCTGATTGCCCTGTTCATCAGTGGATTGGCGCTCTCATCTGACTGCAGAGCATCCCAGTCGTCGTTGGAGATGCCTCCAACGAAGATGTTTGGCGAGTATGATGGGGCACTCGCCATGGCCAGGATCTCGCCGTTCGTGACATCCATCGCGATAACCGAACCGGCACAGCAATTCTTGCTCACGGTCGTGCGGACCATCTCGATGATTCGCTCCAGCGACTCCTCAGCCGCACGCTGAATCGTGGCATCGATCGTCAGGATGACGTCGGAGCCACTTTGCGGTGCAACGAGCGTCGAGTAATCGCTCACCGCACCGTTTGCATCTACGTGCACGCCTTGCTCGCCTCGAACGCCTTGCAGGACGTCTTCGTATTCGTATTCCACGCCTGCCTGCCCGACGGTATCGCCCGCCTGGTATACGATTGTGCCCTCATCGTTCGCCTCTTCGCTTGCCTCGAGCTGCTCACGCGTCACCGTGCCGGTGTAGCCGACCACATGCGCGGCAAGCTTACCAAATGGATAGTGCCGGGCTGTACGTTCCTCGACCGACACCCCCTCAAAGAGGTAAGGATGCTCTCCAATGAACGCCACGACGCGACGCGACACGTCCTGAGCCACGGTTCGGTCGGACTGCGCCCCCTCACTCTGATCCTGGATCTTGCGACGAACCGCCGCCGCTGGCATGCCGATGAGGTTCGCAAGCAGCTTCACCTCAATTTCGTTCTGCACGACGTTTGGCTTCGAGACGACTGTGAGACTTGGCCGGTTACCCACGATCTCGTTGCCGTTGCGGTCAAGGATGCGGCCGCGCGGCGCGGTGATGGAGATGGTGCGCGTACGGTTTTGCTCGGCTTGTTTGGCATACTCCTCGCTTGACACAAGCTGCATCGACCATAACCGCCCCACGAGCACGCCTATAACCGAGGCGGCCGCAAAACCAAGGCCGAGCAGTCGGTTTCGAATGCCACGCTCGGCAGAGGCATCGTTCCCTCCGGAAGCACGTGGCGCTGCGCCGCCGATGTCCAACTTCAGACGTTCGTCGTCTCCTCGGCTATAGAAGACATACAGTCCGACGAGAGAAAGCAACAGAATGATAATGAGGGCGATGATGATGTTGGAAAGGGTCATGGCTCATCACCTAAAGGTTGCTTACGTCGTAGTGTGAGCCCCTGTGTGAGGTTGACGCTCCGCCAATGCCATGCGGCTTTCCCGCTGCATGAACCTGTCGATAGGCGAAGGGCAAAAAACAAAGGAACGTCAATGCGAAGCTTGGCAGCGTGCGAGCCACCAGAATATCTGCCATGTTGCTCGACTCACCAAGCAATATCATGGCAAGGTGGTACGAAAGTAGCACAGCAAGAGCACCAAGCCCAAAGGAAGTGAGTGACGCGACAAACCCGTCACCGAAGCGGTCGCGCTCCTCGATGCCTAACGCATAGCCACACAGCGTGAGAAGCAACGCCATGAGCCCGACGGGAGTCGTAGCCGTAAGGTCAAACATGAGTCCCGCCGCAAAGCCCGCAATGACGGCGCTTCGGCCTCCCAGCGAAAGCGCCACCACACCGGTGTACACCAGCGCGAAGTTTGCGCAACCGCTCCCGAGGCAGATGTGCGGTGCCATGGCGAGCTGCAGAACTAGGCAGAGGCCGCCTATCACAAGCACTTCGCGCCTCTTCTTGTTTGCATCCTTTACCTGCACGATCACACCCCCTCGTAGCCCATCTCGTACCCGTACGCTACGTCACCGACTTCGTCACCCGAGTCGAAACCATCCAAATCATCAGATCCAGCAGGGCCGTCGGAACCATCCGTTCCACCTTGCCCCTCGCCGTCCTTCGCATCCCCCTTCCGTGCGTCCTCAACGTTCTCCGTGTTCTCGCCATCCTCGGCTACATCGCCTTCTCTTACGTTCGCGTCATCCTTCTCCTTTGCATCACCCAAGGATCCGTGTCCCGACGCCGCCTCAAGGTCCGGCTTGTCCGCATTCTCTATGTCTTCGCTCGTCGCCTGCTGCTCTTCCGTGAGCGACGTGACGACCAATACTTCCTCAAGCGTCTCCGGTCGATAGTATGGCTCCACCGTAATGTCGTAGTATGTCGAGCCGGGATTCTTCTCTATGGTCGCGACCTTACCCACCGGAAGGCCCTTAGGGAAGACCCCACCCAAGCCGCTCGTTACGACCACGTCACCTGCATTGACGCTTTGATCCGTGCGGATGAGCGTCAGTCGCAGCGATGAGTTGGCCGAGCCCTCCAGCATGCCCTGCGCCCGGCTGCTCTGCACCATGGCACTGACGGAAGAGCCCTCATCCGTGAGCAGCCGCACGACCGCCGTGTTTGCGGCGCACTCAATTACCTGTCCGACCGCGCCCATTGCGTTACTCACGGGCATGCCCACGCGCACCCCTGCTACAGAGCCTTTGTCTATGACCACAGAGAAGGCCCATGAGTCGGTCGGTCCCGAGATTATTCGAGCAACGATTGACTGAAGGTTATAGGTGTTCCTCAGGTCGAGAAGCTCCTCGAGCCTCTGTGCGGTCTGTTGGGCTTCCTCCAGCTCGATATTGCGAGCGGTAAGGCGCGCATTCTCCGCCTTCAGTTCCTCGAGGGTCTGCTCGTCGGCGGTAAGGTTTCGTACCACGTTGCCCATTCCCGAAAACGGCGCCGTTGCATATCCGCCCAACATCCTAACCGGCGAGACAATGGTCTGTACGATCGATCGCGCACTCGTAAAGAATCCTTCTCCGCCCTCACGCACGCTCAAGGTAAGAATCAGGATGGCAATGGCAGAGAGCACAACCGTAAGTAACCCGGCGTTTCCACCCGGCTCACTGCGACGAAGCTTTGAAGGTGACGACTTAGCACGCCCACCGTGCATGGACGGCATCTTTGCCATGTCAGTTACCTCTACAACCCGGCACTTTGTACGAACCCACCAGACAAGGCGTTAGCTTCGAGCACCTTCGCGCACCCGTTGACCACGTTCTCCAACGCTGTAGGACTCACGTTCACCGGTACGCCGGTCTCTTCCCTAAGCCGCTGATCAAGGCCACGCAAGAAGCCGCCGCCGCCCGTCAAAAGGATGCCATAGTACATGAGGTCGCTCGCGAGGTCCGGTGGCGTGGCATCCAACGTGTCCTTGACTGCTTTTGTCACCTCGTCTAGCGGTTTGTCGAGGGCCCGGCGAATCTCCTCGCTCTCGATGCGTACCGTCTTGGGCATGCCACTCATGACGTCTCGCCCATTGACCTCCACGTCGAGTTCCTCACGTAAGGGTGCCGCCGATCCGACCTTAATCTTAATGTCCTCGGCAGTGCGCTCCCCGATCGAAAGGTTGTACACATCACGAACGTGCTCAAGAATTGTCTGGTCAAACTCGTCGCCTGCCGTACGTATGGACTTCGAGACCACGATGCCACCCATCGCAATGACCGCGACCTCAGTCGTACCACCACCGATGTCAACAACCATAGAACCCGTGGGATCCTCAATGGGCAGATCTGCGCCAATGGCAGCTGCCATCGGTTCTTCGATGAGAAATGCCTGACGTGCACCCGCAGAGATGGTTGCCTCGAATACCGCACGCTTCTCGACCGACGTGACGCCCGAGGGAACGCATACCACCACGCGCGGACGCGGTGACCATGGGTACTGGCGCTCACGCGCCTTCTCGATGAAGTAACGCAGCATGACCTCGGTAACGTCAAAGTCAGCGATAACACCGTCCTTGAGAGGACGCTCGGCAATGATGGAGCCAGGAGTGCGGCCAATCATGCGCTTCGCATCCGCGCCAACGGCCAGTACACGATCCTCGCTCTTGTCGATGGCGACGACCGAAGGCTCGTTGAGCACGATACCCTGCCCGCGCACCGCAACCAGCGTGTTGGCGGTGCCCAAGTCAATGGCAAGGTCACCGCCATATTCTCCGAACAACGAGTCAAAGAACCCCATCTTATCCAATCCTTATATGCGACGATTCATTTCGTTACGCCTTGTCGCCCAGCCGCTACTCGACCGTGATCTCCCCGTTGTTGACCGTCGCGTCATCGTTCGCCTCTGCCGGCGCTGCTTCCGCAGGTGCCGGTTCGACGGCAGGCTGCTCAGCCGGTGCTGCTTCCGCAGGAGCGCCTTCGGCAGCAGGCTGCCCCGCGGGAGCGGCTTCGGCGGCAGCGGGAGCCTCGGTAGTGGCTGCGCCAGCATCGCTCGTCTGGGCATCCGAAGCCGTAGCGGTACCATCAGTCGAAGCATACTGCTCCTCGATGGTGCTGACCTTCCAACCGATACCGTCACGTACCATGTGCACGCTGTATGTCTTGCTTGCGCCCTCCTCAAGCGTCGCCGTCAAGACGACCTCCGAGGCGTTCATCGCTCGCGTAACCCCACCAATGGAGGTTGCCGTGCTCTTGGGCACCAATGACTCGATACGCTGACGCGTTTCGTCGTCGACGCTTCCGCTGATAAACTGGCTCACGTCCTCACCACTAGCCTTCTTCGCAAAGAGCTCCTGCGCCACGCTCTCCTGCGTGGGCCATCCGAAGCCGAGGTAATAGGCAACGCCACAGGCGGCACCAAGCAGCAGCACAATCACGAGGATAGCGGTGAAGACACGTCTTGCGCCACCACGACGACGCCTGCGATCGTTGTTGACCAACTCCTCCTCCGTCACGGAGAAGAATCCCGTGTCCTCCGGACTCGGCATCAGGTTGCCCGTCGTCTCGCCCGTGGGATCCAGGGGATCGGAGAACTCGCCGTAGCCCGCCGCAGCCAAGAGATCGTCTGTATCGGACACACGGTTGCCGGAACGCGCCGCCACCGCATTGCGTGCGGCATCGTAAGCGGCTTGTGCCTCCGGCGTAAGCATTGACCCGTCAGCGGTCGCATGGTCGAACGCATCGATTGCCTCAACCATCCGGTTGGCAGCGACGTACGCAAGCGCCAAGTCGCAGTAAGTCGCGCTCTGTGCACGCAAGTCCGTAGAGAAGTCGAGTGCCGTGCGGTAGGACTCGACGGCATCCGACGGCCTTCCCAAGTCCATGAAGCATGCGCCAAGCTTGCGCAGCGCAGAGCTTGGGTCGGGATTCGCCTCGTCAATGGCAGCGTTGCGGTAGGCGATACCTGCACCACGCACGTCACCCATCGCCCTACAGGCACTGCCCAGGGCAACATAGGCCTTATAGGGCGTGGCGTATGAGGTGTCCTCGGTCGCTCGGCGCAACGCGTCGGCCGCCTCCTGGACCCTACCTGCCGCAAGGAGCGCACGTCCGCGGTTCGTGCCGAGCGCTCCGGCCATGCCATACGAGGTGTCTTGCAGAGCTTCCGCATATGCCTGTGCGGCATCGTCATAGCGTCCAAGCTTCATGAGGGCATTCCCGCGCAGATGGTCAATCCTGCCGTTGACCTCGCCCGGGGCCTTCGCGTCACCCAGCAACGACGCGGCGCTCACCCAATCGCCCGCCTGGTACGCTGCGTAGCCTGTCTCAAATCTTTGCTGATTCACGATAGCTCCTCGATGCCTCCCGCAGCGGCCTACGCCTCTGCTTGCCCAATCGTTATCGACTCTATAACATCCCCACTTCGCAGGGATTCGATTACGTCACGTCCCTGCACAGTCTGCCCAAACACAGTGTATCCGGAATCGAGCCCATGTTGGGCGCCAAGACAAAAATAGAATTGCGAACCGGCTGAATTCGGGTCTTGAGACCGCGCCATAGCCAATGCCCCGTCATCATGGCTGTTGCGCGGGTTGGTGCTAAACTCCTCACGTATGCGGTAGCCCGGACCGCCCGTTCCCGGGCGCCCCTTCGGTCCCGGCGCGCCTGCGGCGACTGCCGCGGGCGTCATGTCGCGCGTATTGGGGTCTCCTCCCTGGATGACAAACCCAGGGACATAGCGATGGAACTTCGTGTTGTCGTAGAAGCCCGCCTCTGCCAGCTCGCAGAAGTTGCCCACGTGGATGGGCGCACCTTTCCCATCAAGGCGCACTCGAATGGTTCCCCTCGAAGTCACAAACGTTGCGATCTCGTCACCCGTCACCTTATATTGAGGCGTATGAAGCGGCTCTCCAAACAATCCCATGCCAGCATTCCTCCCCCGTTGCGCTCACATAACTTCTATCTTGGTTTATACCACAGCCAAAATATTCTATCAGCTTGGATATCCTTTCACACTATCGGCAGACCGGCGTACCGTGAACGGCGCCCCAATCCATGCATTCACACCTCTTCCGACGTGAGAGTCGCATACGAGTTGACGAAGAGGTCACGCCACTCAGCTAGGCTTCGTCCGTCCACACCGCCATCAACGGCTGTCCGAACTCCTCCGATGGTTTCCCCAGCATTGGGTGACGAGTTGAACGCTTCCCACGCATTGCACAAGGCCCTCACCCTTCCCAAGAGATACCCCCCGGTCACCACCACCGCTCCTTGGCGATCCTCGTAGCTCGAACCCCTCATATCGAAGCCCGCGACCTCGTCGTATGCGACCTCGAGGCGATCGCGCACTTCATGAGCTTGAGCGACGCTCCCGTGCATCTCGGTAACGACTCCCGTCTCGAGAAGCTGCTCGATAGGGACCTCCAGTTCCGCACACTCCTTGTCGATGCTGTCCATGAGTGCCACGAAGTCATCAACCGTTCGCTCGGCGTTCTTCAGGTATTCCTTTCGCTCCGAGTCCTCTATGAGGTCCTGGGCAGAGAGATGCGTAACCGTTCCCGGAAAGCCTTCCATTGACGTGTCCGCATCCTCCGTGGCGTGTATGACGTACGCATTCGGATCCCACGGCCTCGTTATATAGAGCGTAGTACCGCCCACGACAAGCAGCGCGGCAACGGCGGCGGCCATGACGAGACGTATGTGCGTGGGTGCATCGTCTGCACCTTTCTCGGCATCACCCGCTTCGGGCGCTGGGGGAATCGCGCTCGAAAGCGAGGCGGTCTCGCCTGCATCCTCGCGCTCAGCCCCTACCGTCGGCTCTTCCTCATCCCAGTCCTTGTAGGCATCCTTGACCGGCAGCCCGCACACGGGGCACGCGTCGACACCCTTGGGCACAGGTGAGCCGCAGCTCTCGCACCAGACCGTCGAATCATCCGCTTCGTTCAGAGCGGACAATGTGGTTTGACAGTCGGGGCACGTTCCCACTCCATCGGGAATCGATGCCCCGCAATGAGGACAATTCAAAGGAACCTCCGAAGGCATAGTACGTTTAGGCGGACGATACGTGCGTGATGGTAGGTGATTGCTCGGAACTCCAGTCTCCCGTATTTGTCTACGCCTTGTTTGCCAAGCTGTCAAGTACGTAGGGCAGAATCCCTCCTGCGGCGACGAAAGCTGCTTCGGTGGGCGTATCGACACGGCAGGTACATGTGAACTCGGTGTCGCGATTCCTTCCATGCGCGACCACTCGCACGGGACGCGCCCCCGGATTGCCGTCACCGAGCAACACGTCCTCCACCTCGTAGACCTCGGTACCGTCGAGACCGAGCGACTCGGCAGTCTCTCCCTCGGCAAATTGCAGAGGCAAGACGCCCATCTGGACAAGGTTCGAGCGGTGGATACGCTCGAAGCTCTCGGCAATCACAACCCTCACGCCAAGCAAGGCAGGACCCTTGCCCGCCCAGTCACGGCTGGAACCCGATCCGTAGAGCTTACCTGCAATGCCGAGGAGCGGCACGCCCTCCTTGGCGTAGTGCATGGCCGCGTCGTAGATAGGCACCACCTCTCCCGTGAGCAGGTCGCGCGTCCATCCGCCATCCCGTCCGTCACCCAAGTAGTTGTGCAGACGGATGTTGGCAAACGTGCCGCGCATCATGACTTCGTGATTGCCGCGTCGGCTACCGTAGGTGTTGAAGTCCTCCGGTTTGACCCCGTTTGCCCGCAAGTACACTGCCGCCGGTGACGTGGCGGCGATGCTTCCTGCCGGAGAGATGTGATCAGTCGTCACGAAGTCGCCCAACAGCACGAGCGATCGCGCGTCGGCAACCGAGATAACGTCGCTCGTTTGCGCCATTTCGAAGTATGGCGGACGACGGACGTAGGTCGAATCCCCGTCCCAGTGGAAGGTGTCCGACTCCTCGCTGGGAATGGCCTTCCAAGCGTCAGAGCCCTCCATGAGGCCCTCAGCACCGCGCACAAAGAGGTCCGGCGTGAGCACCTCTTCCAGGACGCGCGAGACTTCGTCGCCCGTTGGCAGCAGGTCCGTAAGCATAACCGGCCTTCCGTCCGCACCGATTCCCACCGGATCCGTGGAGAGGTCCACATCCACCGTTCCCGCCAGCGCGTATGCAACGACAAGCGCAGGCTGTGCCAAGAAGTTTTGCGCAACATCAGGCGAGATGCGTCCGTCGAAGTTGCGGTTACCCGAGAGCACGCTGGAAAGCTCCATCTCGTCGGCATGCCTATGCAGGGCCGGATGGATGTCCCCGGAGTTGCCGATGCAGCTCATGCAGCCAAAGCCGCAGGTGTAGAAGCCCAGTCGGAACAGCGCATCCGTGAGCCCCGCACGCTCGAGCAGCAGCTCTGTGGCACGACTGCCGGGAGCCAAGATGCGCTTCACCCACGGCTTGGCAGCAAGACCAAGCTCCACGGCCTTCTTTGCAGCAAGGCCAGCTGCCACCATCATGGCAGGATCGGTTGCCGTAGTGCAGCTCGTGATGGCCGCGATCGCTATCGTGCCGTGGCCGAGTTCGAACGCCTCATCCCCACAGACGACCTCGAACGTCTGACCCATATCGTCGCGCCCGTGCTCCGCCGCCACCGAACGGAAGCGCTCCTTTAGGCCTGCAGGCTCCACATAGTTATGCGGACGCGAGGGGCCCGCCATGCACGTACGCACCGTAGCGAGGTCGAGGGAGAGCGTGCGGGCATAGCGCCTACCCGAAACCTCGCCCCACACGCCCTGCATCTTCAGGTAAGCGCGGGCAAAGGCAACCTCGGCCTCATCGCGTCCCGTGAGAATCAAATAGTCGCAGGCGACGTCATCCACGGGGAACAACGTCGTGGTTGCCCCGTATTCGGGCGTCATGTTTGCCACGGCGGCGCGCTGCGTCGCGGTCAGCGATGCCACACCCGCGCCCGTCACCTCGACGAGCGTGCCCACTACACCTGCCTCGCGCAGCAGCTTGCACACGGTAAGCGCTAGGTCCATACCCGAGGCGTCCTGTGGCAGCGCACCATTCAGACGCAGCTCGACGACCGGCGGGACCAGCATCGAGATGGGCTGACCGAGCGCTGCCGCCTCGGCCTCGATGCCACCCACACCCCAACCCAAGACTCCCAAGCCGTTGGCCGTCGTGGTATGAGAGTCAGTTCCCACGAGCGTGTCGAAGCAGGCAACGTCCGCATCGCCCTTGGCGAGGGCGTCAGTGGTGACCACCGAGCAGAACCGTTCGATGTTGAGCTGGTGGCAGATGCCACCGCCCGGCGGAACGATCTGAACGTTGTCGAACGACTTCGAAGCCCACTTGAGAAAGGCGAAGCGCTCGTGATTGCGCTGCGCCTCAAGCCGCTCGTTTTGCGACGCGGCGTCGCAGGTCCCCGCGCAATCCGCTATGACGGAGTGATCCACCACCAGCGTGCAGGGTATCTGCGGGTTCACTTTGCGCGGATCCCCGCCACGCTCCACCATGGCGTCGCGCATTGCCGCAAAGTCGACGAATACGGGCACGCCCGTGAAGTCTTGGAACAGCACGCGCGCGGGCATGAACTCCACCTCATCGCCCTGCTCGCCATTGCCTCCGGCACCGATTATGCGAGCGGCGGCTTCAGCGGCGGCCTCGTCCGTAGGCGCGTTGCGCACCACGTTCTCCAAGAGCACAACAAGAGCGCGAGGCAGCACCTCAACACCCGGGATGCCCGAGACGTCATACACAAGACGCTCGATGCCAGCCTCGACAAACTCCTTGGGACGGCGCGCTTGGGCAACCGCCGCCGTAAACGTTGCGTCCATGGTCATACTCTCTCCTTAAGCCTCAACACGACCCAGCCAAGCGGGTCGCTTCCGTCCTCTTTGACTTCCAAGGCGGCGTACAGCCACAAGAACACCGCCAGTGCCGCCACGCCAACAATAGCCAACAATACTGCCATACCTGACGTCATCGGCGACAACATGAAGAATTTTCGATACAAGATGCTACCGCCAAGAAGCATCGCCAAGACCGTGGCGAGCAGCCCCCAACGAAGGGCCGTAAGCGGCTGCGAGATGCGAGCGATGAGCGCGATACCCACCATACCCGTCAGGTACATGCTTACCGTCGATGCCTCCTCGTACGAGAGCGGCATTATGCGCTCTGCAATCTGAACGACGATGAGCGCGATAACGATAGCAGCCGAAGCGGGTAGAGACCGCCGCAGGACGTTGACCAAAAATTGGCCCTTCACACGCTCGTGGTTGGGCTCGAGCGCAAGCACGAATGACGGCCAGCCAATGATGGAAGACGAGATGAGCGTCATCTGGATAGGTATGAAGGGATAGGGCGGTAGGAAGATGCACGCGGCCGCGAGAAGCGCCGAAAAGACCGTCTTCACCAAGAACAACGACGCCGACCGCTGCAGGTTGTTGATGGAACGCCGTCCCTCGTCTACCACCTCGGGCATATGGGCGAAGTCATTATCCGCAAGTACGATCTCGGCCACATTGCGCGCCGCTGCGGAGCCGGATGCCATCGCAACTGAGCAATCGGCCTCCTTGAGGGCCAAAACGTCATTCACGCCGTCGCCCGTCATGGCAACCACATGCCCATCCTTGTGCAGCGCCTGAACCAGACTTCGCTTCTGCTGCGGCGTAACACGCCCGAACACTACGTTGTTGCGCGCCGCGCGCAAGATGTCCTCGTCCGTCTTGAGCGTCGAGGCATCGACGTAACGCTCGGCGTTCCTTATGCCCACATACCGAGCGATGGCAGAGACGGTACGCGGGTCATCGCCCGAAATCACGCGTACGGCCACACCCTGCTCAGCGAAGAAGTCAATGGTCTGCGGAGCGGACTCACGCACCTCGTCGCTGATTCCCACATAGCCAAGCACCTTCGGCCGACCCTCAAGCTCGCCCTTTGGCCCGAAGCCCTGCACTTCGGCGATGCAGAGAACGCGCTCCGTAGGAGCGAACTGCAACACTTCTGACTCATGCTCGCCAAAGTCCTCGCCCAGCACGAACTGAGCGGCGCCGACCACGATTGCTCGCCCCGCCGATGTGACACAACCGGAATACTTGCGAGCGGAGGAGAAGGGAATCTCGCGCTCGATGGCCTCAGCCTCGAAGCCCATCTCGTCGGCGAAGCGCAGCATCGCCTGTGCCGTCTCGTTGGCATCTTCGCTGTTGGCGCTCATCACAGTCGTAGCACACAGGAGCATGTCCTTGCACTTGCGGTCGTCGAAAGGCACGTCGCCAGCGGCTCGCATGCCCGTCACTTCCATGCGCCCACTCGTTATGGTACCTGTCTTGTCCAGGCACAGCGTATCCACGCGGGCAAGCGTCTCCACACAATACTGCTGCTGCACGAGGACCTTCCTTCCGCCAAGGCGCGTGGTGGCGATGGCGAGCACCGAGGAGGTCAGGAGCACCAGCCCCTGCGGAATCATGCCCACAACGGCAGCAACCGTCGAGAGAATCGCATCATTCGTTGAGCCGCCATCCATGAGCACCGTACGCAGAAAGAGCCCGATCCCAAGCGGTACGAGCGCGATGGTCGAATACTTGATGATCATTCTGAGCGTGGAGAGAATCTCAGACGAGACCGCCTTGACGTAGCGCGCCTCGGCGTTAATCTTTGCTGCATAGCCGTCAAGACCCACGCGTAGGACGCGTGCGGTGACGGCACCGGCAACGACGAAGCTACCGCTGAAGAGCTCGTCCCCCTTGCGCTTCTCGATGTGATTGCTCTCGCCCGTGAGGAGGCTCTCGTCCATGAGCGGGCCTCCCTTGACAACCACGGCATCGGCCGGAACCTGGTCTCCATGCGCGAGGAGGAAGAGGTCATCGAGGACGAGGTCGTCCACGCTCACCTCCTGCTCCACACCGTCGCGCACCACTCGCACCTTCTTTGCAGTAAGGATGGAGAGCTTGTCTACCATCTGCTTGGCGCGCACTTCTTGGATGACACCAACCGCGAGGTTGATGAAGACGACGATCATGAACGTCATGTTACGGTATTGTCCCGTGATGGCAACGAGCACCGCCAGAGCGAGATTAACGAAGTTGAACAGCGTGAAGGTGTGCTCACGCATAATCTGCCCGATTGACTTCGTCTTTACGTCAGTATTCGCGTTGGTCTTCCCTGCGGCCACGCGCTCGGCAACTTCCGCCGAGGTGAGCCCCCTCAGATTGTCCGCGTTACCTGCGGCGTTCTGTGCCATGCTCTCCCCTGTTCGCCAACTGCACCTGCGACAAACACACATCGCGAGTGATTCTCGCCTAATCATACATTCTACGAAAAGCAGGCATGAGTGCGAGGGTAGTTTTTGTGGACGTGGAAAGCTCGGTCCCAACTGTGCTATAGTTTTCTTCGCGCCCCTATAGCTCAGTGGATTAGAGTGTCTGCCTCCGGAGCAGAAGGTCGAGGGTTCGAATCCCCCTGGGGGCACCAGAAGAACCGCAGGTCAGACGTTCGTCTGGCCTGTTTTCTTTTGCGCTTTGATTTGCGCAGCAGCGGAGTGTTATCATATTTGCTTTATGAATAACGCAACGCAAGGAGGCGGACCATGATAGCGGTGGTCAAGCAGACGGCAACCGAGGAGCAGCTCGCTCACTTTGTGTCATGGATCGAGGGACGCGGCTTCAAGACGCATGTGTCGCAGGGCGACAACGAGACGATCGTTGGCATCATAGGCGACACGACCCAGATTGACCCGTTCCTACTCGAGTCGATGTCCATCATCGAGCGAGTCCAGCGCGTCTCCGAGCCCTTCAAGAAGGCGAACCGGAAGTTTCATCCCGAGGACACCATCGTCGACTGCGGACATGGCGTGCTCATCGGCGGCGGACACTTCCAAGTGATGGCCGGTCCGTGCTCCGTGGAGGGACAAAACCTCATACAGATCGCCGTCGCCTGCAAGGAAGCCGGCGCGACGATGCTGCGCGGCGGTGCCTACAAGCCCCGCACCTCGCCCTATGCCTTCCAAGGCATGGGCGAGAAGGGCCTTGACCTGTTGCTCGAGGCATCTGAAGAACTCGACATGCCCATCGTGAGCGAGGTCATGGACCCGCGTGACGTGCAGGTGTTCGTGGACAAGGGAATCGACGTCATGCAGATCGGCGCACGCAACTCCCAGAACTTCACCCTCCTCAAGGAGGTGGGCAAGACCACCGTGCCCGTACTGCTCAAGCGTGGCATCGCAGGCACCATCGACGAGCTGCTCATGGCAGCCGAGTACGTCATGAGCGAGGGCAATCCCAACGTAATCCTCTGCGAGCGCGGCATCCGCTCCTTCGAGACGCGCACGCGCAACACCTTTGACATCAACGCCATCCCCGTGCTCAAGCATCTGAGCCACCTCCCCGTGGTCGGCGACCCGAGCCATGCGACGGGCTACACGCGCTACGTGCGCCAAGCTGCCTACGCTGCGACGGCGGCTGGTGCCGACGGCCTCGAGATAGAGGTCCACAACTGTCCCAGCGAGGCATTCTCCGATGGAGCGCAGGCACTCACGCCCGCGCAGTTCACCGACGCCATGCGCCGCATCGCGCTCATCCGCGAGGCAGTGACCACCGATCTGGGAGAGGAGTAGGCATGGGAAACGAAGTGCCTGTGCTCGGACACCTCAGCATACCAGCCAATGCCACTTTTGTTCCCGGTCGCGTGGGCGTGCTCGGGCTTGGCCTCATGGGCGGCTCGTTCGCGAAGGCGCTCCACGCGGGCGGCACTGAGGTCTACGCATGGAACCGCACCCACTCGACGCTCGAGCTCGCCATGATCGAGTGCGTTGACGGTGAGTTCGACGACGCAACCATCCCCACCTGCGAGCTCATCATCCTCGCCGGATACCCCAAGGTGTCTGTGGAATGGCTCGCAGAGATGGCAGGGCGCATATCGCCTGGCGCCATCGTCATTGACGTGGTCGGCGTCAAGCGCAACATCTGCGAGAAGTGCTTCACCATCGCCGAGAGCCATGACTGGGCCTTCGTGGGATGCCATCCCATGGCCGGCACGCAGTATTCGGGCTTCGCCCACACACGCGCAAACATGTTCCACGGCGCCCCCATGGTGGTGGTGCCGCCCGCAGAGATGGATGACTTCGTGCGCCTCGACGTGCTGGAGAGACTCAAGAACCTCTTGGCACCCTGCGGCTTCGGGATGTTCACGCTCTCGACGGCCGAGCATCATGACGAGGTCATAGCCTTCACGTCCCAACTCGCCCACGTCGTCTCCAACGCCTATGTGAAGAGCCCGTCCGCCCAGGTGCACAAGGGCTTCTCGGCAGGAAGCTACAAGGACCTCACCCGTGTAGCGCGCCTCAACGCCCACATGTGGACCGAACTCTTCCTGGAGAACGGAGACTACCTCTCGAACGAGATCGGCATCCTCATCGACAACCTGCAGCAGTACAAGGATGCCATTGATGCGAACGATGCCGAACGGCTCGAGGCGTTGCTCGCCGAGGGCGACCGTCGCAAGAAGGAGGTGGAAGGCCAATGAACGAGTCCTGGCACGAGGTCGTGCCCGTACACACCGCATCGCGCGACTATGACGTGGTCGTGGGCACGCATCTGCTCGACGAGGTAGGTCACCGCATGCGCTCGACGCTCGATGCCGACGCCGCCTTCGTGGTGAGCGACACCAACGTCGCCCCTCTCTACCTCAATCGGGTGGAATCGTCACTGCGCGAAGCCGGATTCTCGGTCGCCTCAACCGCGGTAAAGGCGGGCGAGTCCCACAAGAACCTTGCCACGTTCGGCTCCATTCTGGAAGACATGGCAACCGCGAGCCTCACCCGCGACAGCGTCGTCGTGGCACTTGGCGGCGGAGTCGTAGGCGACATGGCAGGTTTTGCGGCCGCGAGCTACATGCGCGGCATCCGCGTGGTGCAGGTCCCCACGACGCTGCTTTCCATGGTCGATTCCTCGGTGGGTGGCAAGACCGCCATCGACCTGAGCCGTGGAAAGAACCTCGTGGGCGCCTTCCTGCAGCCCTCGCTCGTCATCGCCGACGTGGGGTGTCTCTCGACGCTTGCGCCCTACGTCTTCGTCGACGGCATCGGCGAGGTCGTCAAGCATGGCGTGCTTGCGGACGAGGAGCTCTTTGACGAGCTCGCCGCACACCCCCTCACGCAGGACGGAGACCCCATCCAACTCGCCCACGTCATCGCTCGCAACGTCGCCATCAAGCGTGACGTCGTGGGAGCCGACGAGAAGGAACACGGCGTTCGACAGACGCTCAACCTCGGTCACACCATAGGCCACGCCTTTGAGGCCGCCAGCGGCTACGCGCTCGGCCACGGACACTGCGTCGCAGCAGGTCTGTGCCACGTCGTCCGTGCCTCGGAACGCCTCGGGTGGTCCGACCCCGGTACCAGCAACCGCATCGAGCGCTGCGTCGCTGCCCAAGGGCTTCCCACCACCTGCGACATCCCCCTTGACGACGTCATCGCACAGGCAAGTCATGACAAGAAGCGCCATGGGGCGAGTGTGAACATCGTCGTCCCGATTCGCATCGGCAACGTCGTGATGCGACGGGTTTCGCTCCCCGAGCTTGCCAACCTCATACGCAAGGGAGCAGGGAGCCCACGCCCATGAACGTCACCATCCAACCAGGCTCACTCAAAGGGGCAGTTTCGGCAGTGCCGTCCAAGTCCATAGCACACCGCCTGATGATTCTCTCCGCAATATCCCCCAGCCCCAGCGAGGTCATCTGTGAGACGACCTCCCAAGACATCGACGCGACCGCACGGTGTCTGCGCGCCCTCAGCACCGACGACGATTCCTGCCTGCTCGATTGCGGAGAGTCTGGCTCGACGCTTCGCTTCTTGCTGCCCGTCATCGGCGCATTGGGCAAATCTGCGCGTATCATCCGCCGTGGCAGGCTCGCGCAACGTCCGCTCGCCCCCCTCGACCAGCAGCTCAGAGCCCATGGGATGCGCATAGAGGACGATGGCGACAAACTCCTCGTGGCAGGGAAACTCCGCGGTGGACACTTCTCCCTGCCCGGCGACGTCTCGTCGCAGTACGTGAGCGGCCTCCTCTTGGCGGCACCGCTCCTTGCGGAGCCCGTCGAGGTCTTTGTCTCCACTCCCGTGCAGTCGCGTCCCTACGTGCAGCTGACCATCGCGGCCCTCAAGCGGTTCGGAGCCGATGTCACGTGCGACCGCGTCGGCCTCGGCGCGGCCTCCTGCGAACGCTTCGCGATGCAACCATGTACGCTTCGGGCCCCGAGGTTCGTCACCGTCGAGGGAGATTGGTCCAATGCCGCCTTCTGGTTGGCTGCGGGTGCCTTGGAGGAGCAAGGCCTTACGGTAGCTGGCCTCGACCTCATGAGCGCCCAAGGTGACCGTGCCATACTCGCGGCCCTCGCCGCCTTCGGCGCGCGCGTCGCACGCAAGGGTGATGCGGCGCGCGTCACCCGCGACGTGCCCCGCGCCGCATCCATGGACGTTCGCGCCATCCCCGACCTCGTGCCCCCGCTGGCTGCGGTTGCCGCCACCACGCCAGGCATGAGCATGCTCCGCAACGCCGGCCGCCTGCGCCTCAAGGAGTCCGACCGACTAGCCACCGTCACCGCCACCATCAACGCAATGGGCGGCCGGGCACGCCTGATTGGCGATGACCTCGTGATCGAAGGCGTCGAGCGTCTCGCGGGCGGTCGGGTGAGTGCCGCAGACGACCATCGCATTGCCATGATGACGGCCGTCATGGCCACCCATGCCATGGAGGCGACCCTTTTGCATGGCGCCGACTGCGTCGCCAAGTCCTACCCCGAGTTCTGGGATGACTACCGCATGCTTGGCGGCGGGGCGACGGAGTGCTAACGAGGCACGGATGCTTCCGACGACGAGGTATCTCTTGCTGGTCATATCGCAACAGCTTTTGGAGTACACTGCCCTAGGCGAGAGGAGCATCCATGGGTTCATCATTCGGCACGGCGCTGCGCGTCACAATCTTTGGACAGTCCCATTCCGAGGCAGTGGGATGCGTCATAGAAGGTCTGCCCAGCGGCTTTGCGCTCGACCGCAAAGCCCTTGATGCCTTCATGGAGCGTCGCGCCCCCGGTCGCAACGCTTGGTCCACGCCGCGCAAAGAGGCTGACGAGGTGCATATCGTCAGCGGCCTCAACGCGCGCGGGGAGACATGCGGAGCGCCACTCGCCGCCCTCATCAACAACACAAACACCCGCTCAGGTGACTACGACGAGCTCAGCCGCGTCCCACGTCCCGGCCATGCGGACTTCACCGCGCAATCGAAGTGGCGCGGCGCGCAGGACGTACCCGGTGGCGGCCACTTCTCTGCCAGACTCACCGCCCCGCTCTGCGTTGCGGGCGGCATCGCACGGCAGCTCCTAGAGGCGCGGGGGGTGCACATCGCCGCCCATGCCCTGCAGGTGGGAGGCGAGCGTGACGTGCCCTTCGATGCCGTGCGCCATTCGACGGATTCCCTCGCCCACCTGCAACAGCAGATGCTAGCGCTACGCGACCGACAGCCGACGGGGTTTCCCACCATCAGCGAGAAGGCGGGCACGCGCATGGCGGCACTCATCGAGCAGGTCCGCCAAGAGGGTGACTCCGTGGGAGGCATCGTCGAGTGCGTTGCCACCGGCCTGCCCGCCGGCGTCGGCGGACCTCGCTACGACGGCATCCAAGGGACGATCGCACGCGTCGTCTTTGGGATTCCTGCGGTCAAGGCGTTGGAGTTCGGCGCGGGGTTCTCGGTGGCATCGTTGCGTGGATCACAGAACAATGACCCCTATGAGATCCGCGATGGCACACCCGTCCCTGCCTCCAACGCTGCGGGGGGCAGCCTCGGGGGCATCTCGAACGGCGCGCCCGTCCTCTTTCGCATGGCGGTAAAGCCCACGCCGAGCATCGCGCAGGCGCAACGCTCCGTAGACCTCACGACTGGTGAGGAGAGCACCCTGCGCATTCATGGTCGGCATGATCCTTGCGTGGCTCCGCGCGCGGTGCCAATCGCCGAGGCTGCCATGGCCATCGCCCTCCTCGACAGCTGGCTCACCTGGCCTCCGGCCGCTTCCGATTGGGTGCCAGACGTCTAGCGCAAATCATGTGCTCGAGCCTTCGGCACGCCACGTCCCTTCCGCCCGCAAACGATTGGCAACCCATGGAACAACTCTCTGACCTACGTCTTCGCATCGACCACATCGACCAGGAGATATCGCGTCTCTTCCTCGAGCGCATGGACGTCTCCGCCCAAGTGGCAGAGTTCAAGCGCGCGACTGGCACGGGCGTCTTTGACCCGGCACGAGAGCGCGCGAACATCGCGGCCGCAAGCGCTCGGGTACCCGCCGAACTCGCGAGCTACGCAGGTACCCTTGAGTCAGTCCTCATGGAGGCATCACGCGCCGCCCAGCATCGCGCCCTCGGACATCGAAGCGCCCTCTCCGCGTCGCTCATGATGGCACTTGATCAAGCACCCGCTGCGTTTCCCGCACACGCACATGTGGCATGCCAGGGAGTCGAGGGCGCATTCCAGCAAATAGCCACCGAACGCATCTTCAGACGGCCGACCATCTCCTATTGCGGAACCTTCGAGGGAGTCTTCGCCGCAGTGGAACGTGGCGAGGCAGACTACGGCGTGCTACCTATCGAGAACTCGACGGCAGGCTCAGTCAACCAGGTCTATGACCTCATGATGCGTCACAGCTTCTACATAGTGAGGAGCTGTCGCCTCAAGATAGACCACAACCTCCTCGTACGCCCCGGAACTCGCAAGGAGGACGTGCGCGTGGTCTACAGCCACCAGCAGGCGATTGGCCAATGTGCGAACTTTATCGCATCCATACCGGGATGTCGCGTCCACGTTTGCGAGAATACCGCCCGCGCTGCCGAGCATGTGGCCAGCTCATCCGACCCCGGCATCGGCGCCCTCGCCTCACGCGCCTGCGCCGAGCTCTATGGCCTCGAGGTCGCCCAGCCGAGCGTACAGGACAACCCAAACAACTATACGCGATTCGCCTGCATCGCCAAGGACCTCACGGTCTTCCCCGGCGCAGAACGCGCCTCTCTCATGATGGTCGTCAACCACCGACCCGGTGCGCTCTACAACGCGCTCTCGCGCTTCTACGCGCTCGGAATCAACCTCATCAAGCTCGAAAGCCGTCCCATCCCCGGCAGGGACTTCGAGTTCATGTTCTACTTCGACATCGAGTGCCCCGCGGCCTCCGATGACTTCGTCGCCTTGCTCGACTCGCTCTCGGATGCATGCGAGGAGCTCCGCTATCTCGGATCGTACATGGAGGTCGTGTGATGACGCCACATGCCAACGCAGAATCCCCCACCTTCGGACTTCTGGGCCGCAAGCTCGGCCACAGTTGGTCTCCCCGCATCCACGCCATGCTCGGAAGTGTTCCCTATGGTCTCTTCGAGCGCGAGCCTGACGAGGTGGAAGGGTTCATCCGTAACGGTGCCTGGCAGGGCATCAACGTCACGATTCCCTACAAGCGCAGGGCGGCAGAGCTCGCGGATAAGGTCTCCCCACGCGTTGAGCGTCTTGGCGTTGCAAATACGCTGGTCCGCCGCCCGGACGGTTCCATCTACGCCGACAACACCGACGTCCTTGGTTTCTCTTGGATGCTCGAGCGATTCCTGCACCGGACGTCAGGGATCGAACCTCACGCCCTTCATGCAAAGAAGGCGCTCATACTCGGGTCTGGCGGTGCCTGTCAAGCCGTCAGCGCCGCCCTCGAGGAGGTTGGGTGCAACCCCGTCGTCATCTCCCGAAGCGGAGCCGACACCTACGAGACGCTCACCAAGCGACATGCCGACGCGGCGCTCGTCGTCAACACCACTCCTGTCGGCATGTATCCGGACTGTCCGCGCTCCCCACTCGCGCAATCCCAAGTTGCCGACCTTCCAAACCTCTGCGGTGTGCTCGACGTTGTCTACAACCCCGAGCGCACCGGTCTGTGCCTTGCGGCAGATCGCCTTGGACTTCCCTACGAGTCGGGGCTGGGCATGCTCGTCTCGCAAGCCTTCTTTGCCAGCCAGCTCTTCCAGGACAAGACCCTCGACGAGTCACTCGTAGGCATCATAGAGGATTCCATCCGCACGCAGACCCGCAACGTCATACTTATCGGCATGCCCGGCTCTGGCAAGACCAGCGCCGGACGCAGGCTCGCCAGACTAACGCATCGTCCCTTCGTCGACCTCGACGACTGCTTTGTCGTCGACCATGGCATGACCCCTGCGGAGTGCATCCGCACACACGGTGAGCCAGAGTTCCGCCGCCTAGAAACGCAGACTGCCGCATCTTACGCCTCGCGCAGCGGACTGGTAATCGCCAGTGGCGGCGGCATCGTCACACAAGAACGCAACTATGACATCCTCCGTCAGAACGGAACCATCGTAATGCTCGACCGCGCCATCGAGGAGCTCCTTGTGGGCGATCGGCCCCTCTCGCAGACGAAGGGAATCGCCCAGCTCGCACAGGAACGCATGCATCTGTACCATTCCTGGGCCGACGTCATCGTGCGCTGCACGGGCTCTGCCGCAGGCGACGCATTAGAGGTCCAACGCCTCCTCGCGCTGTAACACCAGCCGCAGAAGTCCACCTGCCCATTTGCAGACATCCCGGCAACGCTTACCGGAGGTCACGTTGAACGTGACAAACAAAGTGCACGTCGAAGCTATAATTCCCATAAACGAATTAGCTGTTTTTTGAGTTTTCGTCAAAGGGGACGTGCATGGATCAAATAGCAAAGGAGGTACTTGAAGCCCTTGGCGGCAGCGGCAACGTGCTTACCAACACCGTCTGCATGACGCGTCTGCGCGTCACCTTGCGCGAACCCCAAATCGTGGACTATGATGCCCTCAACAACGTCCGCAACGTCCTCGGAACGGCCACCCGAGGCGGCAACGGCCTCGAAGTCGTCTTTGGTCCCCGCGTGATTGACGCGGTCTACCACGCCTTCTTGCGTCTTACGGGCATCGAGGCGGGAACCGACGCGCTCTTCCCGATGTCGCGCCAGGAGTCTAACTTCCGAGTGCAGATCAACTCCACGTCACGGGCCTCAACCATCGACCAGCGCGAGTGGGACAGCAACCATCTAGACCAAGGGGACATCGACACGCTCAAGGAACTCTTTACCGGCGAGCAGGAGCAGAGTGCAGACGTCTCCCCTCGCGAGACGTTCGCGCAACCCAAAGACCCCTGCAACCTCTTGGTCATCAATGGTCCCAACGTCAACATGATCGGCCTCGGCCTCGCAACCATCGGCGAGGTGGAGGACTTCTCTGCCATCCTCGAGCTATGCAAGGAGACCGCCCAAAGCGAGGGATTTGCCCGATGTGTGTGCTTACAGTCCAACCATGAGGGCGACTTGGTTGACTGGGTACAGGACGCATGGGGCAACTATGGCGCAATCGTCATCAACCCGACCTCATATGCAACCACCTCGATCACCTTGCGCGAAGCGATTCGCAGCGTCGGCATTCCCACGATTCGCGTGAATCTCACGGAAGATGAGTCGCCCTCTTGCCTTGACGATACCTGCGCGCAGCACATAACCGGCAAGGGGATTGCAGGCTATGCTCTTGCCATTCGCGAGCTCGCAGACCTCTGTATGGACTAACGCCAAAGCGCGACCATTAGAGCGAAGAGCGCATGGTCGCACAAAAGCATCTTTTGGACGGCATTGCGGGCCCGTAGGCCCGCAACTTCAAGGCTATATCCTGCGGCAGCGCCAGATGCTTCCCTCGGTAACGAGTACGTCCACGGGAATGTCGTGCCCATCGTGCGGCAACGGATTGCTGCTCACCTGAACCGACCTCACCAAGCCAACCTTATCGCCAGGATAGAATGCGAGGAATTCGTCATAGTAGCCCGCACCGTAGCCCACACGATATCCCTCGCCGTCAAATACCAACCCAGGAACGAGGCACAGGGACCCCAGCATGTCCTTGACTCCCAAAGGACGCGCACCGGCCGGGGGTGCCGCCAGCCCGCGCGAGCCACGTGTGATGGACCTGATTGATTCCAACTCATACCACGAAAGCGTGGATGACGTGTCGTCAAGATGCGGGAGACAAACACGCTTGCCATCCGCAAAGGCTGCCTCTATGAGCGGATAGGTGTCTATCTCCTCGTGAATGGGCAGATAGAACAGGACCGTCCGAGCATCCCGATACAAATCCAAATGTCCAAACATCGCACGCACCGAGTTATCGATTCGAGTCGAAAAGACCTTTGGCATACTCTCGCACAACGCCAGATATTGATTGCGCAGTGACGCCTTACTCGCGTCAGCACCCTGTGAACTCGCCATATGCATCTCCCTCCCACGCCTTCCAATACGATAACCTACCTTGGCCTCAGTTAGTTCGATAAACTGGGTTACGGATGAGAAAAATCGCGAGACGACCGAGGTTGGTAACCAATGGAGTCATTCGTCATAAACATGGGGGCATATGACGTCCACGTCCGGCGTAAACGTGTCAAGAACATCAACTTCCGCATCGGGCCGAACGGCGAGGCGCTGATGAGCGTGCCCCTGCACGTAAGCCGGACGGAGGCAGAGCGCATCGCACGCGAACGCGCCACCTGGTTCGAGCGCGCACTCGCGCGCGCTCAGGCACGCAAGTGCAATGCGCCCGCGCGATGGAGCACCGGCGAGAAGATGAGCGTCTGGGGCCGGCCGGTGACGCTGCGCGTGCTCGACCCCAGCGAAGCTGCCTCACCCTGCGAACTGAGTGGTGACGAGTTGCTCGTCCGCGATGGCCCGAACGCCTCCTGGAGGGCAAGCGAGGTAGAGAATTGGCTCCAGCAGGAGCTCATGGCATATCTAGGCGAAATCCTCCCCGACCGGGAATTGGCGATCGGTCGCATGCCGACCCACATCTCCATACGCCGCATGAAGACGCGCTGGGGTTCATGCACCCCCAAGACGGCGCGCATCCGCATCAACACCGCCCTGGCCGAGTGCCCTCATGCTTGCGCAAACACCGTGCTCGTGCACGAGCTGTGCCACTTGATCGTGCACAATCATGGCCCGCAGTTCCAAGCGTTGATGGACCTGCACTGTCCCGGTTGGCGCGTCACGCAACGTTGGCTCGACGAGCACCCTCCCCGCACCCTCTGACGGGATGCGCTCGCGCATCATTCTTGCCGCGACGATGTACAATACCATGGTTCGATTCGACCGAAAGGACATCTCCATGCCCAATGAGGGAAGCTATGATGCGGCACTGCGCCGCAGCAACCAGATCAGCGCGGACCTGCGCGTCAACCCAGGAAAGTATTGCATGCTTACCGGCGACCGCCCCACCGGACGCCTTCACCTCGGCCATTACTTTGGCACGCTGCGCGAGCGCGTCAATCTGCAAGACCTCGGTGTCCGCACCAACATAATCATCGCGGACTACCAAGTGATTACCGACCGCGACACCACCGAGCACATCGCGGACAACGTGCTCAACATGGTCATCGACTACCTTGCCTGCGGCATCGACCCCGAGCGGACGATGATCTTCACACACTCCTCGGTCCCCGCCCTCAACCAGCTGATGCTCCCCTTCCTCTCGCTCGTAAGCGAGTCCGAGCTGCATCGCAACCCCACGGTCAAGGCAGAGCAGGAGGCGAGCGGCCATACGCTCACGGGGCTCCTGCTCACCTATCCCGTGCACCAAGCGTGCGACATTCTCTTCTGCAAGGGCAACATCGTGCCCGTCGGCCGCGACCAGCTCCCCCACATCGAGCTGACCCGCCAGATCGCACGTCGCTTCAACAAGCGCTTTGGCAAGGTCTTCCCAGACGTGAGTGGACTCCTCACCAGTACGCCCATGCTGCCGGGACTCGATGGCCGCAAGATGAGCAAGAGCTACGGCAACGCCATCTCGCTCTCCATGAGCGACGCCGAGACGACCAAGCTCATCCGCAAGTCGCGCACCGACTCCGAACGCAACATTACCTTCGACCCCGAGAACCGCCCCGGCGTGGCAGCCTTGCTTACCACGGCAGGCATCTGTACGGGGCGCGAACCGTCAGAGATCGCCGAGGAAATCGGCATGGGGGGTGCGGGTCAGCTCAAGCGCTTCGTCACTGACGCGGTCAACGACTACTTTGCGCCCATCCGCGCCCGTCGCCAAGAGCTCGAAGGGGACATGGACTACATTCATGACGTCCTCGCCGACGGCAACCGTCGTGCCAACGAAATCGCCAACGCCACACTCGATGAGGTCCGCGCGGCCATGGGCATGGTGTACTAGCAGGATGGAGTAGCCAGTGGGGACGGTCCCCTAGCGGCACATGGCCTCTAGGGGACCGTCCCACAGGTACGCCACGCACTCCAATGCCCTAGCTCTTGAGCCAGCGAACCAGACGCTCTCGGGGGTCTCCCCCATGCACCGGCTTTTCACCTTTGGCCTCATCGAGGCCCTTCGCGGGAGACACCTTCAGGTCGCGATAATACGAGGCCACGAATCCGATGTACTCTCCCATCTCGAAGCTCGGCAGCAGCCCCGGCTCGGATACCTCACCCTTCAACATCTCGACGCTTCCCTCGCACGCCGCCTGCACATTGCGCAAATCCGATTCGAGCGCTGCCTTCAACGCGCGCGATGGCTCCTTACCCGCCCGCAAGGTCTCCGTGAAGGCGTTCTCGTCGGCAAGCAGTGCGGCGAGCACCTGCTCGCGCAGGGAGGGCCGCTCCGTATCGGCAAAGACCCATGAGGCAAGCTCGGCATAAGCCCGTGTGCGCATGACGTCGTCTGTGGGATCGGTCGCAAGCAAATCGCGCAAGGCACCCACCACCGTACCGTCCAACACATGCCTGAAGACCACCAGACGGTCGAGGGGTGACACAAACAACGCGCTTCTTTCGCTCATTCTTTCCTCCTTGCAAGCCTGGCGACCTGGGAACCCAACCCAGCATCACCCATAATCCATAGTAAGCCCGCCCTACAGCCTCTTTGCGTTGCGCATCACAGCAGAGCCACGCTGCAACGAGACCACACCCGTCCGACATATCTCGAGTATCTCGTAATCGCGCATCAGGTCAATGAAGTTGTCTATGTGACGGCTCTCTCCCACCAGCTGCAAAATGATGGCATCTCGGGCATAGTCCATGACCCTCGCCTCGAAGGCGCCCGCAGCATCTAGTATGTCGTTGCGTGCGGCGGCACTCGAATTGGCGAGCTTGATGAGCAGCAGCTCACAGTTGACCGTCTGCTCACGATCGAGCTCACTCACGACCTTGATGTCGGGCAACTTGTACAGCTGACTCTTGAGCTGCTGCTTTGCTTGCTCGTCTCCGTCAAAGAGCACGGTGATGCGCGAGAGGTCAGCAGACTCGGTCTCGCTCACCGTCAGGCTCGAGATGTTGAACTGCCGCCTACGGAACATGCTCGTCACGCGGTTGAGCACGCCAGACTGGTTGCGTACGAGAATCGCGAACGTATAGCGCTCCATGCTACTCACCAACCTTATAGAACACGTCATCGAGCGTACCGCCCGGAGGCATCATGGGAAGCACGAGCTCGTCTGCGTCGATGGCACAATCTATGAGGAAGGGACCCTGCGCCCGGAACGCAACGTCCAACGCCTCTCGCAGGTCGTCGAGGGACTCCACACGCGCGCCGTCGGCACCGAACGCGCGGGCAAGCATGACGAAGTCCGTCTTGCGTCCCGCAAGGCTCGTCTGGTTGCAACGTCCCCCATAGAACAGGCGTTGCCACTGACGAACCATGCCCAGGGACGCGTTGTTCATGAGCAGCACCACGATGGGCAGACGCTCCGCCACCGCCGTGGCAAGCTCGTTGAGGCACATGTAGAAGCCCCCATCCCCGATAACGAGGACGCTCCTACGGCCGGTGCCCATCGCCGCGCCAATCGCCGCGCCCAGCCCGAAGCCCATGGTACCGAGGCCGCCGCTCGTGACGAACGTGCGCGGCCGCTCGAAGCGCAACGTCTGGGCAGCCCACATCTGGTGCTGCCCGACGTCCGCAACCACACAAGTCGCGGCATCGAGGTGCTCGCCGAGGGCGAGCAACGCGTTGCGCGGCGTTAGGCCCTCCCGTCGGTCGAGTACGCCCGCCTCCTGCGCGCGCAGGCCCGCAACGTACTCGCTCCAGTTCGTGCGTGCCCTTTTGCGGATGAGCGGAAGCAGCTCCTGCAGGGCAACCTTGAGGTCACCAGCCAGCGCAAAGCTGTCGCTTGTGTTCTTGGAGAGCTCCGAGACGTCCACGTCAATGTGCACGATGGTCGCCCCCGGCTTGAAGTTCGACCGATTGCCCGTCGCACGGTCGTTGAAGCGTGTGCCCAAGGCAATGAGGCAGTCGCTTTCCCGCATGGCAAGCGTTGAGGCAAGCCTTCCATGCATGCCCTCCATGCCCAAGAAGCGCGGGTGACCAGTGGGCACACCCGAAATGCCCATGAGAGAGCATCCTATCGGAGCGTCAATGGCATCGGCGAGCTCGATGATGAGCTCCTGGGCGCCACAGGAGATGGCACCTCCGCCGAAGTACACATAGGGCCGTACGGAGGTGTTGATGGCCTCCGCCGCGCCAACGAGCTCCTCGCGAAGGTAGCGCTGGGTGGTTTTCTCGGATGCGGCGGGAGGCATCTGCTCCCACTCTGTCTTGTCCTCTTGCGCGTTCTTCGTAACGTCAACCAGCACGGGACCGGGACGCCCCGAGCACGCTAGGACGAACGCCTCACGTATGGCAGGGGCGAGTTTGTTGACGTCACTCACGAAGTAGTTGTGCTTGGTGATGGGCAATGTGATACCCGTGATGTCTATCTCCTGAAAGGCATCAGTGCCGATGTTGTCCAACGCGACGTTGCCCGTGATCACGACCATCGGCACGGAGTCGAGGAAGGCCGTTGCGATGCCCGTGACCAGATTCGTGGCTCCGGGACCCGACGTCGCGATGCATACGCCCACCTTGCCCGTGGCGCGTGCGTAGCCGTCTGCCGCATGGGTGGCACCCTGCTCGTGGGCGGTGAGCACATGACGGATGTCGTTCTGGTGTTGATATAGAGCGTCGTAGATGTCGACAACCGTCCCACCGGGAAATCCATACACCAAGTCGACGCCTTGCTCCATGAGCGTGCGCACGACGATCTCGGATCCCTGCAACAGCATTGGCAACCCCCCTTGCACCTTCATCGCATGGATTATAGAGCAACCGAGCATTCTGGCGACTCTGTTTCCTAGCGACAACGTCCAAGGAGCCCACGTTCCTTCGGTTCCCACGCCCACGCATCGCCCTTATTGTCCTATAATCAGCCGAATGAATCTAGGACACAGCATTCGGGAAAGGGGACTCGCATGTCTACCGACGAGAAGGCGCTGCGCGAGATCGGCGAGCGCATTCAAGGCCTGCGCGAGGCCTGCGACGTGTCGCGCGAAGACATGGCGGCCGACCTCGAGGTAAGCCTCGAGACATACACCTCTTGGGAGGAGTCTGGTGCCGACGTGCCTATCTCGGCCATCTATCACATGGCACAACGCTTCGGTGTCGAGTTCACGGAGATTCTTACGGGCACTGCCGCCAAGCTCGACACCTTCCAGGTCGTTCGCTCGGGCGAGGGGCGCGAGGTAGAGCGGTATCCCGGCTACCACTTCGAGGACCTCGCCTTCCGGTACCAGCGCAAGATCATGCAGCCGCTCGAGGTCACCATCGACCCTTCCGACGACCCCGCCAAACTCGTCACCCATGGCGGCCAAGAGTTCAATCTCGTGCTTGAGGGCACCGTCGTGGTCGTCTGGGGCGACCGTGAGTTCCGTCTCAACCCCGGCGACAGCATCTACTTCAACCCCGCCATACCTCATGGCCAACGCTGCGGCGGCAACGTACCCGCACGGTTTGTGACCGTCATCGCCGAGTAGGGGCTGCAAGCAGCAAAGGGAACCAATTCCCAGGTTAGGAAGAAAGACACACTATGAATCACATTCTGAGCAAGTATTGTCCGCGCATCGACTTCGACAGCTACGAGGACTTCTACGAGAACTTCCGCATTGACGTACCCGCCGACTTCAACTTCGGCTATGACGTCGTGGACGAGTGGGCTCGCGTAGAGCCCACGAAGAAGGCGCTGCTTTGGTGCGACGACCACGGCAACGAGCGCGAGTTCACCTTCACCGACATCAGCCGTCTGTCGAATCGCGCAGCCAACGCCTTCACGCGACTTGGCATCGGCAAGGGTGACGTCGTCATGTGCATTCTGCGTCGTCGTTGGGAGTATTGGATCGTGGCCAGCGCACTCTGCAAGATCGGTGCCACCGTCATCCCGGCCACGCTGCAGCTCACAAGCCACGACATCCGCTATCGCGCAAACACGGCAAACGTGCGCATGATGGTGTGCGTCGACGACGACTACGTGTGCGCGCAGGCAGAGGGTGCCTTGGAAGGTGCGCCAACGGTCGAACACAAGGTCACGGTCGCGGGCAAACGAGAGGGGTGGCTCTCGTTCGACGAGCTGCTCGAGGCCGAGTCTGAGGAGTGGGCGCGACCGACCGGTGCGGACGCCACTACGTCCAAGGACATCATGCTCATTTACTTCACGAGCGGCACCACCGGCAACCCCAAGGCCGTGATGCACAACTTCGCACATCCACTTGGTCACATCCTCACCGCAAAGTACTGGCAGCAGGTTCGTGAGAACGGCCTGCACATGAGCGTCACCGACAGCGGTTGGGCCAAGTTCGGTTGGGGAAAGATCTACGGCCAGTGGATAGCAGGCGCCGAGATCTTTGCCTACGACATGGACAAGTTCGTCCCCGCCAAGCTCCTGCAACACATGCAGGACTATGACCTCAAGACCTTTTGCGCGCCACCCACGATGTATCGCTTCATGCTACAGGAAGACGTTGCCTCCTACGACCTCTCGAGCATCCAGAACTTCGCGACGGCTGGCGAGCCGCTCAACGCGGAGGTCACCATCCAGTGGGAGCGTCTCACCGGCAAGAAGATCCGCGAGGGCTTCGGCCAGACGGAGGGGCCAGTCCTACTTGCTACATATCCTTGGATCGAGCCGCGGCCAGGATCGATGGGCAAGCCCTCCCCACTGCTCAACATCAAGCTGCTCGATGACGACGGCAACGAGGTCGAGGACGGCGAAGAAGGCGCAATCTGCGTGACGGGTCTGCAAGAGGCATACCCTCCCGGGCTCTTCGTGGGCTACGTCAACAATGTCGAGGCAACGGCAGACGCTGTGGGCGGAGACTACTACAACCTGCACGACATGGCATGGCGCGACATCGACGGATACGTCTTCTTTGTAGGCCGCAATGACGATGTGATCAAGTGCTCGGGCTATCGCATCGGACCCTTCGAGGTGGAAAGTGCCCTCGTCAAGCACGACGCCGTCGTGGAATGTGCCGTGACCGCCGCACCGGACCCCATCCGCGGCAAGGTCGTCAAGGCAACCATCGTGCTCGCCCGCGGCTACGTGGGCACACCGGAGCTCACCAAAGAGCTCCAGAATTGGGTCAAGAAGGAGACCGCGCCTTACAAGTATCCACGCATCGTGGAGTACGTTGACGAGCTGCCTAAGACTGTCGGCGGCAAGATCAAGCGCAAGCTCATCCGTACGCGCGATGGCGTGGTAGACGACAAGACGCACTCGCACGGTGTTGACAAGTCTCATGCAGACGAGTCGTGGCACCGGTAGCGTCTAGCCTAGGTGACACAAAGGGAAACACCCTTTGTGTCACTTCGTTTCTCGGAGGACTGTTCCCTACGGAATGTCATTTCTCTCGTCGCATAAGGAGCTGCCATGCAATACCCGTCAATGCTTTCCGGACTCATCATCTACGTAATGCTCGTCGCCGGCCATTGGGGCATGTTTGTCAAGGCCGGAGAGCCGGGCTGGAAGGCACTCATACCCTTTTACAGCGGCTTCACCCTGTTTAAGCTCGTATGGAGCGTCAAGGCGTTCTTCATATTGCTGGCATCGTTGATCGGCTTCTTCACCTCCTATATCCTCAGCGGACAGGTTCACGTCGACTCGACCGCTCAGGTCTTCCTTACCGAACCGAGCAACGGTTTCTTCGCGATCATCGCCTACGTTGCCAGCTTGGTGTTTCTTGCTTACGCCGTTATCCTTGCCATCCGAACGTCCTTTGCATATGGCAAAGGCGCGGTCTTTGCCTTTGGCGTGCTGTTCTTGCCTAACATCTTCGCGCTCATTCTGGGCTTCGGAAGCGCACAGTATCACGGTCCCCAACGATGACACAATCTCCAACGGTGCCATAAAGGAGCTTCCCCGAAGTGACCCTTCGTCACTTCGGGGAAGCTCCTTTATGGCACTATACGGCAGAGACGATTACATCAGGGAGCAAACTGCCTGAGCGAAGGCAACGGGATCCTCAACGGGCAGGCCCTCGACGAGCAGCGCCTGATCATACAGGAGGTCCGCATAAAGGCCGAGCTTCTCGTCATCGCCCGCCTCTTGGGCGGCGACCAGCTTCTCGAAGACGGGATGCGACACGTTGAGCTCCAAGATGCGACGGCTCTTGGGAGCACCATTTGCCTCGGGTCCCTGCGCCAGCACGCGCTCCATCTCGAGCGACACGGGTCCTTCGGTCGTGATGCGGGCGGGAGCGTCTGTGGCACTCGCAGCCGCCGCGACCTTCACGACCTTCTCGCCAAGCTTCTCCGCCAGTGCACCAAACAAGTCCTCGTGCTCGCTCGTTGCCTTCTCGGCCTCCTCCTTCTCCTCGTCAGAGGCGAGATCGAGGTCGCCGGAAGTCACGTTCTTGAGGTCGAGGTCGCGCGCGTCTTTGCCGGGAGTCTCGGAGTCGCCCGCGACAGCCGCCGCATGATAGCTACGCATCGCTTGGAAGCAGAACTCATCCACGTCCTGCGTGCACAGCAGCACGTCGAAGCCCTTGTCGAGGACCGTGCGCACGATGGGCATCTTTGCCATGCGCTCGCGTGATTCGCCCGCGGCGTAGTAGATTACATCCTGTCCCTCAGGCATGGCCGCCACGTACTCGGCAAAGGTGATGAGCTTCTCTTCACGCGCCGACCAGAAGAGCAGGAGGTCGGCCAGCGGATCGGACTTCGCACCATAGCTGTTGTAGATACCAAACTTGAGGCCGCGGCCGAAGTTCTCGAAGAACTTCTCGTACTCCTCGCGATCGTTGTCGCGCATGTCTTGCAGATTGCGCGTGATCTGCCGCTCCACCGAACGAGCCATCACACGCAGTTGGCGGTTTTGCTGCAGCGTCTCGCGAGAGATGTTAAGGCTCACGTCCGGCGAGTCAACGACACCGCGCACGAAGTTGTAGTAGTCAGGCAGCAGGTCCGCGCACTTCTCCATAATCATTACATTGGAGGAATACAGCGCCAAACCCTTCTCGTAATCCTTGCTGTACAAGTCGAAGGGTGCACGGCCAGGGACGAAGAGAAGCGCGTAATAGTCAAGCGTACCCTCCACATGGAACGGAATCGTGCGCGCGGGCGCATCCCAGTCATGGAACGTCGACTTGTAGAACTCGTCGTAGTCATCCTGCTCGACATCCTGCTTGCGCTTGCGCCAGATGGGAGTCATGGAGTTGAGCGTCTCGAGTTCCTCGTAGTCCTCGTACTCAGGCGTGTAGTCCTCCGGGGCGTCTTCGGGCTTGGGAAGCTGGCGGCTCTTGGTCACTATCATGCGGATCGGATGGCGGACGTAATTGGAGTAGCGCGTCACAAGGTCGCGCAGGCCCCACTCGCTGAGGTAGCTGCCGTATCCACGCTCCGGCTCGTCGTCCTCATCAGAGCTCTGCTTTGCCTCGGGCTCATCGCGCAGGGTAAGAATCACATCGGTACCGTGCGTCGCGCGCTGCTCTGCTGCGGGCTCGATGGTATAGCCCTCAGCACCATCGGACTCCCAGACGTACGTCTCGTCGCTGCCGAACGCACGGCTCACCACGCGCACGTTCTTTGCCACCATAAAGGAGGAATAGAAGCCCACGCCAAACTGTCCGATGATGTCGACCTCGGAACCCTGTGCCTCCCCGTTCGCCGCCTTGAACTCTTCCGAGCCGGAGTGGGCGATGGTGCCGAGGTTCTCCTCCATCTCCTCAGCGGTCATACCGATGCCGTTGTCGGACACCGTCACCGTGCGCGCGTCCTTGTCGAACGCGAGACGAATCTCCAAGTCCTCGTCTGCCAAACTCGCATTGGAGTCGGTGAGGCTCATGAACGAGAGCTTGTCGATGGCGTCAGACGAGTTCGAGACGAGCTCACGCAGGAAGATGTCACGGTTGGTGTAGATGGAGTTGGCCATGAGGTCAAGGAGCTTCTTGCTCTCCGTGCGGAATTCCTTCACGTTGCTACCCTTTCTGTCGGATGCACAAACATCAGGGCTTATACCCAACATCGCCAGTTCCAAAACGATTACAGACAAACAACAAGCGAATAGGATGGGATAAATCCATGTCGTGCGGGTACAATATTTACATTGGTCTTTTCGAACCGACCATGGCATCACAAAGAAAGGAGCATCATGGCCAGAGACCTCTCGTTGATGGGCAACCAGATTGGAGCGCCCACCATCACCCGACGCGCCTACAACGCGCTCACCTTCGGCATCGTATCACTTGCGTTCCTCGTCACATGGGGCGAGTACAGTCTCATCATGAATGGCTCGCTCAACTTCCTGCTACGGAACGCGCTCGTCACGCTTCTCGTCTCGTTCGTCCTCACCATCGCGGGCATCATCCTCATGTCAGTGGGCAAGAGCAAGCAGAGCGTAGGAATCTCCGTAGGAGGATTCGCACTCTTCACGCTCACGTTCGGCGCCACCACAGCGCTCGCCCTCACGCACTACAGCGTCGGAACCATCGCCTACGCATTCTTGATCACCGCTTGCCTTGCGGGCATCTTCCTCGTGGCGGGCGTCATCTTCCCGGAGTTCTTCTCGCGCATCGGCGGCGTCCTTATGATTGGCCTGCTCGGCCTCATCATTATCGAGACCGTTGCCGTACTGTTCTTCCACGCCAACCAAACACTCTTTGACTATGTCGCCATCGCTCTGTTCTGCGGATTCTTGGGATATGACGCATACATCATGTCGCAAGATGCGCCGACCGTCCCCAACGCCATCTTCTACGCAACAGACATCTTCTTGGACATCGTCAACATCCTCATCCGAATCCTCAACATCATGGATCGCGACTAGCGCCATAGAAGCGAAGGGTTCGCCCCAGGTACAAGGCGCCACGGGTTCATTCCCGTGGCGCCTTTCTCATCGCCACAAGGCTCAATCCAAGGTGCAAACAGATTCTCCATACGTAAACTCTGTGTTCGCGAGCATTTACTGCTACAGTATTGCTCACTATGAATACGCAAAAGAACATTTCTCTCGGCCGCTTCAGCCGCTTCGCGTGCTCCTCGCTCGCGAGCACTGTAGTTGACCAGCTCATTGCATGGACGCTGTTTGCGGCGTTCCGAAACGCCTTCGTCGGCGCAGACTTCCTACGCATCTTGTTGTCCACCATCATTGCACGTTGCGCTTCGATGGCACTCAACTTCACCATAAACCGCCGCGTCGTCTTTACGGAAGAAGACGAGGGAATCGTACGCGGCAAACGCGAGAGCATGTACCGCTTCGTCCTGCTCGAGGTCGGAATCCTATGCCTTTCGAGCTTGGGTGTGTGGGCAGCACATATGTCGCTTGGCATGCCCGAGTGGAACGCCAAACCGCTCGTCGACCTCGCACTCTTCTTCCTCAACTACACGGGACAGCGCAAGTGGGTCTTCATCGACCGACGCGCCGAGCAAGTTGCCTTGGCGTAGCGCACCGCACGCGCCCTTTTGTCCAAGAGCCACGAAAGCGCAACGGATTCCCGCTGAACGTCAACTCGCAGTGGGACCTGCTTCGTTTGGAGTAGGTCCCACTGCTTTGCGCGTTTCGTGCGTGCTGTGGTTGTCTGGTTGGCGACTTTTCGTTGGCAGATTTTGATACCGGCGCGAGGTAAGCAGTCCGACTCGTAGGCGTAGAATGGAGTGTCGCGAAGGGGGTGCACGCGTTGAACGATACGAATCCATCTACACGCGAACTGTGGGCGCGCCTATTCAAGGCGTCGACGGCAAGCACGTATTTGAGCGAGAACGGCGACATAACCTTGCCGTGCTTCTCCGACTATCTGGAGCAACTCACCAACGAGCGCAGAATCAAGCGCGAGTCCGTCATCGCTGCCGCGAACATCGAGCGTTCGTTCGGATATCGGCTGTACAACGGAACGCGCAATCCCTCGCGCGACACGACGCTCCAGCTCGCGTTTGGGCTGGGTCTCGACTGCGACGAGACCCAGCAACTGCTCAAGGTTGCCCAAATGAGTCCGCTGCATCCCAAGGTCAAGCGCGATGCCGTGCTCGCGTGGTGTCTGCACAACGGGAAGCCCCTCATCTACGCGCAGAACGTGCTTTACGAGAACGGGCTGCCCTTGCTTGGAGGAGACCGTTATGCGTAGCGACACCCATGGGACCGACGAGTTGCTTGACGCGATTTGCGACGCTTACGACAACGGGATCTATCCCGCCGACTTCCTCGCGACCTACGACATCATGGAGTGCCTGGGCGAACATCTGGGCTGCGACACGTTCCTGGTGCAAGACCACGACGGCAACGCCCTCGTCGCGAAGTGCTACGACCTCGACGTGTGGGAAACCCGCCCCACGCGCAACGTACTGGCCGGTCTCGACCACCCGGCTCTGCCACGTCCCGTGGCAACCTACGAGAACGAGCGCACGGCGGTACTGGTACGCACCTACATAGAGGGCATCTCACTCGACCGTTACGCACGCGCAAACGAGCCCGGCGAACAGGAAATCGTACGCATTTGCATTGGGCTGTGCGACGTGCTTGCCTATCTGCATGGCCAACCCCAGCCAATCATCCACCGCGACATCAAGCCGCAAAACGTCATCGTGCGGCCAGACGGCTCTGTGGCACTCATCGACTTCGACATAGCCCGTACGTTTCAGGCGGGTCACGAGACCGATACGGTGTTCTTCGGCACACGCACCTATGCCGCACCCGAACAGTACGGCTTCGCCCAGACCGACGCCCGCACCGACATCTACTCTCTCGGCGTGCTGCTGCGGTACCTACTCACCGGCAGCCCGCGCCACAACAAGAACGTGCACGTGTATCGGCCGCTGGCGCATATCATCGAGAAGTGCTGCGCCTTCGACCCCGAGAAGCGCTACGGTGACGTGAGTCAGGTGAAGCGTGCCCTGCTCGCTGCCAACCCACGCAGCCAGCGCCTACGTCTCGCCGGCATCGTGGCCTCTGCGCTGCTCGCAATCGCACTCATCGCGTTCGTGGGAATGCAAGCTTATAGGGCAGCCACATGGTCGCCCTTCAACAGCGATGCCATACCTGCCGTCCTCAACGACGAGGAGCGCATCGGCGACGCAGTAGGCTACCTGCGGGACAAGTACAACACGCACCTGTTCGACCAGCCAAACGATACGGCGACCGTCGGGCTTCTGCGCTCAACGCTCATCGAGCTGTACGGACTCGACCACGACTACGTCTACAACTTCCAAGCGGAGGGCCTTCCCGGCGAGAGCGACGAGTTCTTCATGCCATGGGGCTGGGACGACGGACAGACCGTACGACTTGAGACGGCCGTGTACGCCGCAGTCAAGGTACACGACCCCTCCCTTGTCGCCGAGGACCAATGGGACAAGCTCGAGGATGACAACGGCGAGTATCCGGGCGGTCGCGTGGCAATGCTGTTCGCCGAGGAAACCGGCATCCTCACCGGCGCCAACCGTCCCTACGACATCACGACCGGCGAGCTCGCACTCGTCTTTGCCAACGCCGACCGCGTGTTCGATGCCGCAGCGGCAGCCACCCAAAGCCAAGGAATCGTCGGGTAACAGCCTGCAACGCAAAGCCCATCCGTGCCGTAGTTGTCAGGCTGGCAACCATCGGACTCCCCTGCCATGATAGTGTTTTTTGCATGGAGCAAACGCTCTCCGGATTCTTCGAACAGCGCGTTGGCTCATCAAATTCGACGGAGAGGAGTCATTATGGGCAATCAGATCAAGCACCGGAGGCTGTTCCGGCTGACTACCTCTTGGATGTTGGCAATCGTCCTCGCGGGAGGCGGCATACCCGCACCTGCGCTCCAAGAGCTCACGACCACACGAACGGCGCGCGCAGACGAAATCGAAGAGGTACCGCCACTCGAGGTTGATGAGCAGAACACATCAAACGTCATCACCGAGGAGGATGAGACGTCCGAATCGAAGGATTCGATTCCTGTACCAGCCACTGAGGATGATGCCGAGCGTATCTTGACAGCACAAAACGGCAACGAGGACGAGCCGAGCATCTCCTTCGAAGGCGACGCTCCCAATTGCTTGGTGGTAACAGACGCAAGCGATTCGGTGGATCTGACGCTGAGCACCCAAAACGTAGAAGGACTGAACATCAGATGGACCATTGGTTTATGCGTAGTGGACGATTGGGTCGATGGGCACGTCTTCGTCGAGGGCAGAGAGTACAGCGTCGACCAATCAACCAACACCCTCACCCTCAATGGAGCCAAGGTCTTGGAGCATCTGGGTGGATACGGCGAGGACAGCGATCCGAACCGTTTGCATGTGCGCATCTTTGCCGAGGCCATAGACCCAAGCGACCCGGACGGCAACCCCGTCGTCGCCAACGCCACCACATGGGTCGATTTCTTCGAACCCTACGTGAACTACGAGAATCGCGAGCAGAATCGCGATATGCTCCCCAGCTGGGACGGCACAGTCTATCGTTGGTACACTGCCTGCGCGTATGACGCGGACCATCCCTACGGCGAGTACCGCGACTATGAGGTACTGAATGTCACCTCCAGCGACGAGAACGTCGTCAAGGTCGAGCGACAGGAGTGGGGCGAGGGCGACGACACCGACCACAACTGGCGCTACGAGGCGAAGGACAAGGGCACCGCAACCCTCACCGTCACCTATCAGAAGGTCCACAGTGAAGAAACCGACTCCTATTCCTTCGGCGTGACGGTCGCATCCGACGTCTACGACGTCGAGTGGGAGACCGAGAACACCTCCCTAACGGAGGGCAACGGCTCCTTCATGGGGCTTCCCGGCCAGAGCATCCTCGTTCGCGCGCGTGGCATCCACCACCACGAGGGGGCAGACGACAGCTACGACGGCTTCACGTACGCATGGGCTCTCGCGGACGATGGAAGCGCCGACCATGCGAGCATCACCGACAATGCGGACGGAACGGCCACCGTCACCTTCAGTCCGGACACATGCTACACGAACGGCGAGTTTCTCTGCACCGACGTCAACGTGCAACTGACCGCGTCCAAGGACGGCAAAGACGTGGAGCGCACCGTACGGCTCGACCTCGAGAACGAGTATCCCGAGATCTGGATTCAAGAGACTAGCAGCACGCAACTTGACAACATGGAAGTCGGAGCCACCCAGGACGTCACCCCTGAGGTGCGCTTCTATGTCCAGGATTGGAGTTCGCTCGGTCTCTCGCAGCCATACACGTTGGGAAAGGTCACACGGCTCAACTGGGACTTCGACAGCAATGCCGTGAGCATCACCTACAACAACGGAACCGCGGTTAACAGCGGCGAAGGCATCGATATCGTCAACGGTGACGTGCCCACCTTTACCATCACGCGTCTGGGAGACTGGGATACCGAAATCCACCTAAACGCGGACTGGGAACCCACCGAGGACAACGGTCGCTTTGCCACCGAGCCCGCCGACAAGGAAGGCGACACCATCGGTTGGCGCCACGAACAGACCCAATGGAACCTTCGGGCAAAGAACTACACGATTCGCTTCGATGGCGCACCCGATTGCTTCGTGGCGGACGACAAGCAAGCGACGGAAGAGCTCCACTTGGACTGGGACAGCATCATGGGCGTCCCAGGGCTCCAAATCGTGTACACCGTCGGCATCTGGGATGGCGACGACTGGACCCATCGCTTTACCGAGGACACCGAGTACACCGTCGACCACTATCGCAACATTGTCACCCTCAACGGCACGGATATCCTCAAGCATCTTGGTGAGAACGAGGACGGACTTAACCTCCGTGTGCTAGCAGAGGTCAAGAATGGCGATACGGTACTGAGCGACACTGACCACTGGATTTGGGTGCTAAGCTCCGCCGAACACAGCGATCAGGATCAGGAACGTGACCTGCTGCCCGGTTGGGACGGCACGGTGGACGATCGCTTTAGCATGTGGGTGCGTGACGGGGATCATCCCGACGGCAAGGACTTCGAGTGCATCGTGACGGACGTCGAGGTCACAACCGGCGCCGATCTCATCGACTTTGACAGCAACACGTGGCATTACCGCGCCAAGGAACTGGGCACCGCTACGCTCAAGGTGACCTATGAGGTGCCCGAGGACCTTGGCGGAGGCGAGGGCACGTACGAACTCAAGCTCAACATCGCCACCGACGTCTACGGAGTAAACGTCGGCGTGTGCGAGGGCGACAGTTGGGGCCTGCCGGGCGAGAGCGTCATGCTGGAGGCGCATGGCTGGCACCGGTATCTAGATGATGACGGACGCGAGCAGGGCGTCGACACTACAGAGGACAACGACCTGCGCGTCGTATGGCGCCTAGGCAACGATACCTACGGCAGCCTCGCCAACAATACCGGCTCGAAGAACACTGTCACCTTCAAGAGCGCAGACGAGCTGGGCGACCTAGGCGGAGACGAGCGTGGCGTCCAAGTAGAGGTACGTCTCTACGACGGTGATGACGAGGTCGCCTATGATGACGAAGAAGTCTCCGTCAACGACGACTATCCCACCGTAACCCCCTACCCCGCCGACTTCCCCTTTCGCACGCCGGTAGGCAACACCATCCAAGTGACTCCGACGCAGCTGTGGCGCTCGATTGGCAACGATGGCAAGGCGCACGAGGACGACATCAGCAACGAAACGCATTTCAAGCTGTGCTTCGACGGAAGGGCTATCAGCGTCGCCGAGGGCGAGGGGCTCGACATTAGGACGGGAACCAACGACGACTGCCACGTGGAGTGGACAGGCAAGAAGACCATCACGCTCACACGCCTCGAGAACTGGGACACCGAGCTGTGTCTCGACACGCAATGGGGCAGCGACAACGAAAGCCGCGATGACCATCGGCAGTGGAAGTTCGAGGAGCTGGACTACTCCCTGCGCTTCCAAGAGGAGGAAAGCGACGTCTGGATCACGTGCAACGACAACGATAGCTTCACCGGCGCAACGGATGCCACCATGGTCCTTGAGCAGGGCGCCGACCTCGATGACAACGATGGCGTCACGTTCGACTTCGCCGTTGGTACCGGCGACTGGGACGAAGATGCCTTTGCATGGGAGAACGGATTCGACGGTCGGAGCGGCATCTACGAGGTCATCGTCAATGACGGTACGACAGCCATCAAAGTCTACGGCAGCAAGCTCGCCGAGAAGAACGTGGACGAGTTGCACGTGCGGGCCCGCGCCGTCAAGGATGGCAAGGAGCTCTGCCGGTCCGAGAACGAGTGGCAGGTCTGCCTGAACAAGCGAGAGGTGCACTACGACTTCGAAGATCAAAACCTGCTGCCCGGTTGGGACGGCACGGTGGATGATCACTTCAACATGTGGGTACGAGATGAGGAACATCCCGATGGCGGGGACTTCGAGTGCTTCGTGACGGACGTCGAGGTCACAACGGGCGCCGATCTCATCGACTTTGACAGCAACACGTGGCATTACCGCGCCAAGGAGTTGGGCACCGCTACGCTCAAGGTGACCTACCAAAAGCCCGATGACCTTGGCGGCGGTACCGGCACATATGACTTCAAACTCAACATCGTTGCGGACGAGTATCACTTCGAGGGACTCGGCACGCAGCGACACGGCGGATTCATCCTGCCCGGCGAAACGGCCGACGTGTGGCTTCAGGGATACCATCTGCATGCCGTGAAGAATGATGATGGCTCCTGGAGCATAGAGGAGTCCACTGACGACCTCGCCTACGAATGGGAGATGGTGCCCTCAAGGCCCGAGTACGGCAACATCGCCACCATGACCGTTGACGACAATGACCCAACGCATGTGACCATCAATGCCATGGTACTCGAGCGTGAGCCTCGCCCGGGCGCAGGCGTAACGGTAAGCGCCCACCTTAAGCACGGCGGAGAGGGTGTCGCGCGCGCTGGCTGGACCATCAACATCTGTGACAGCTTCCCCAACTTCGAGCCCGCCGCCATAGACTGCGACCTCGGTGTCGGCGAATCGACCACCATCGACTCCAAGCTTATGTGGCGTGAGCTCCACGACGACGGCGAGATAGTCTCAGAACCGTTCGAGCCGGAAGGCCTGCAGCTCTTCTGGTCCTACGACGCCGACGCGATTCTTATAACCGATGCCGAGGGCAATGTGGTCACCAACAGCGAATGGGGTGGCAACGATACGCCCGCCGGAGAAGGCCCGTACACCATAACGCGCCTCAACGACGGCGAGGCAATGCTTTGTCTCACGGCGCGTTGGCCCGAGGGCGACAACACGCTGGATTGCGAGGCACAGTATCGTTTCGTAGCAGCCAGGGACGTCACTGCCCACAAGCTTCAGCATGTCGCTGCCAGGACGGCCACGCTCTCGGCCACAGGGCACAAGGAGCACTGGAAGTGCAACGTGTGCGGAAAGCTCTTCTTTGACGAGGCTGCCACGCAGCCAACGTCCCTCAAGGACGTCACCATCGCCAAGCTCATCAACATCAGCAGCGCGACGCTCTCCTTCCCTGCGAGGACCTACAACGGAAACGAGCAGACCACGCTACCCGTCATCAAGATCGGTGACCATGTCCTTGTCAAGGACGCCGACTACACGGTAACGGGAACGACGAAGGCCACAAACGCCGGCACGTACGAAGTGACCATCACCGGCATAGGTGCCTACGGAGGCTCTCGCAAGGTGTCCTATACCGTCGCCAAGGCGGCCTCGAGCGTCTCGCTCGCCCCGCAGACCAAGACCTACACGGGAGGCGCCCTCCCCTACAGCGGCACCGTGACGAAGAAGGGCTCCACCGGCGCGGTGACCTACGCGTACTACAGCGACGCCGCCTGCACCAAGGCTGTCGCGGCGGCCAACGTGAGGGGCGCGGGCACCTACTACGTCAAGGGCACGGTCAAGGCGGACGCCAACCACAACGCGGCCACGAGCGCGGCGGCCAAGTTCACCGTCGCCCCGAAGGCGCAGACCATCAGCGCGGCGAACAAGTCCGTCGCGATGGGCAAGACCGTCTCGCTCGGCGCGAAGGTCACGGAGGGGTCCGGCGCACTCTCGTACAAGAGCTCCAACACATCCATCGCCAAGGTGAGCGCCAAGGGCATCGTGACCCCCGTCAAAATCGGCTCAGCGACCATCACCGTAACCGCTGCTGCCAAGGGCAACTACAAGGCCACGAGCAAGGCCATCAAGGTCACGGTGACGAAGGGGGCACAACCCATGACCGTCAAGGCGCTCACGGCCAAGATCTCGCTTGCCAAGGTCAAGAAAGCGAACCAGACTCTTGCGGTCTCCAAGGTGCTCACCGTCGCCAAGGCGCAAGGGGCCGTCACGTACGCAAAGACCTCAGGCAACGCAAAGATCACTATCAACTCCAAGACCGGCGCTGTCACTGTGAAGAAGGGCCTCGCGAAGGGCACCTACCCCATCAAGGTCACGGTGAAGGCTGCTGGCAACGCCACCTGGAAGACTGGCTCAAAGACCGTCGTGTGCAAGGTAACCGTCAGCTAGCCCGAAATGCTCCGCCGAGCAATTGCCCCAAGCTCCCGGAGGGACAATTGACATCCGACAAGACGAGCAGTATTTTTTCACTATTGTAGGCAATGGTATTGGAGGTAACACTAACATGACATTTGACGATCTTAGCCCCGAGCTTCGCGAGAAGGCAAAGCAATGCAAGACCACCGAGGAGATACTGGAGCTCGCAAAGGAGGAGGACGTAGAGCTTTCTGACGAGGACTTGGAAGGCGTCTCAGGCGGATGGGGTTGCCCCAACAACATCTATTGCTCTTCTTACTAACCGCCAAGGCGTCAGGCATGTAGGTATGGCATCAGTGTACTGGCTCTGATTATTCGAAACGCCTATTCAAATCATCAGGGTTTGGCTCAAGTGCTTGGCTATGATGCGCCCCGTCTTTTAAGATGGGGCGCTCATCGTTCAAACGGCGATGGCACCAACTGGTTCTGGCCGTACCCTCCCCACAATCATTCGGAGACGCCTCATCGAACGCGCAAACCCGGAGAGAAGGAACGTGGCAAATGCGATGCATTTTGATGAACCACGAGCATGAGACACTTGCGTTTGAAGTCGATTCCGCAACGGGCAAAGTCCACAACGTTCGTCCACTTGACGGAGCGCCATGGGCACCCTTGGGGATTCTTGTGAGCTGGAGCAAACCAGAGCCGTTGCTTGAGCACTTCATTCGCGGAAGAGCCATTCAGCCAAATCGCCCCGATTTGCCAGACATCCTCAAGGCAACCGGAATGCAAAGCAACCTTGAACTGTCCCTCCTTTCCGGCGGATTCTCGCTCTCTGACCAATATTGGTATCGCACGCCAGGATCAAAACTCACGTGGGAGCAAGCCAATTTCTTTGACAACGAATGGGATCCTTCCTTTGGCGAGGCGGTCCTACGAAGGGACTTCGATGCGCTCTCCCATGCGTCAATCGCCACACCGAACGCAACTTGTGGTGGGTTATGTCGCAAGGCATGGATACTCAAGAACGGCAAGCCTCACCTACTGAAGGCCGCATCAATCGAGGGCGGAGCAGACAGTGTGGCCGAGGCACTAGCCTCGCGCATGCTCGCTCACATACTGCCAAGCGACGAGTACGTACCCTACGAGGTGCTGATTCGCGACGGCGAGACGTACGCATCGTGTCAACCAATGGTGAATAGGGACGAAGAGCTTGTCGCGGCCTGGCAGATTCTTTCCCAAACGGGTGGAACAAGAGATGGACAGGGATGCGGCTCGGAACTCTTGGGGGCCGAACTCTTTGAAGGTTACTGCACCGCACTTGAAGACTTCGGCGTGGCTGGCGCCAAACAGGAAGTTGCCAAAATGGCGCTCGCCGCAACCCTCACCTTCAACCGAGACATTCACTCACGTAACATGGGCGTCATACGAACGGTAGAGACGGGAGATACCCGCATGGCACCCTTGTTCGACTATGACAAGGTGTTTGGCACCTCCAAGATGGAATACATGGACTTTGTCTGTATCCATCCGGCCATTGCTCCCTTCATGTTGGCCGCTGGATTCAGCAACCTCAATCCCTTGTGGGATTATTCTTGGTACGACCCGCATGCACTTGATGGTTTTGAGAGCGAGGTTGCACGCACGCTCTCCAACTGCAGCGCCATACCGAAGGGATACGCACAACATGCGTCCCAAGCATTCGTCGCGCAACTTGACTACGTAAGGTATGTTGTGGCGCAAAGCCCAAGTGTTGCGTCCGCGAGTTAACTGCACTCACTCATGGAACACCCTTCCGGGATACGTGTTCCAGGCGGAACACGTATCCCGGAAGGGTGTTCCGCATGTTGCCCGTTGTGGCATAATGACATACAGGCTTTACTTGTCTCATACGACGCAAGGAGAGGACTTCAATGAGTGACTTTCTCAACAAAATGAAGGCAGCCGCCAAGGCGGACAAGAAGACCATCGTGCTACCCGAGGGCGAGGATTCCCGCACCATCGAGGCGGCGGCAAAGATCGTTGCCGAAGGCATCGCCAACCTTGTAATCTTGGGCGACCCCACGACCATCGACGTCGACGGTGCCACCGTCATCGACCCCAAGACCGCAGAGAAGCACGAGGAGTACGCTCAGGCCTTCTACGAGCTGCGCAAGAAGAAGGGCGTCACCATCGAGCAGGCGCGTGCTCAAATGGACGACGCCACGTACTTCGGCACCATGATGGTCAAGCTCGGCGACGCCGACGGTCTCGTAAGCGGTGCCTGCCACTCCACGGCAAACACCCTGCGTCCCGCCTTGCAGATTCTGAAGACGGCTCCCGGAACGAAGCTCGTGAGTTCCTTCTTCATCATGTGCACCCCCACCGAGTACGGCGAGGACGGCACGCTCCTCTTTGCCGACTGCGGTCTCAACATCGCTCCCGACGCCGACCAGCTCTCCGAGATCGCCATCTCCTCGGCCGCGACGTGGAAGAGCCTCATGAGCGACGAGCCCGTCATCGCCATGCTCTCCTACTCTACTATGGGCTCCGCCGGCGGCGATACCGCTGAGAAGGTCCAGGAGGCCACGCGGCTCGCCAAGGAGAAGGCGCCCGAGCTTGCCCTTGACGGCGATCTTCAGCTTGACGCGGCCCTCGAGGCCAGCGTTGGCCTTCTCAAGGCCCCGAACTCCAAGGTTCCCGGCAATGCCAACATCCTCGTCTTCCCGGACCTTGCGGCCGGCAACATCGGCTACAAGCTCGTGCAGCGCTTCGCCAAGGCCGAGGCATACGGCCCGGTCCTGCAAGGCATCGCAAAGCCCGTCAACGACCTGAGCCGCGGCTGCTCCGCCGACGACATCGTGGGCGTCGTCGCCATCACCTGCGTCCAAGCGCAGATGGCCTAACGACCGCTTCAAGCATTACGTAAGGGGGACAGCCCCCTTCGTGGCAACGCGACGGTTGCTTGCGAAGGGGACTGTCCCGTTCTTGGCGTTATATGCAGTGGTTCCCTACCTGAAGTTGGCCTCGGTGCTGTCCTTCAGGATGACGTCGTGCGCGCCGCCCTCGACGAGCGAAGTGGCCGAGACCAGCGTGATCTTTGCCTTGTCGCGCAGCTCCGCAAGGTCGAGCGCACCACAGTTGCACATGGTGTGACGTACCTTGGTAAGGGACGCTTCCACACCGTCCTTGAGCGAACCGGCATACGGCACGTAAGAGTCCACGCCCTCGACGAAGGTGAGGCCCTTCTTGCCACCGAGGTCGTAGCGCTGCCAGTTGCGAGCGCGCGCGGAACCCTCACCCCAGTATTCCTTGACATAATTGCCATTCACGTTGAGACGCCGCGTCGGGCTCTCGTCGAAGCGCGCAAAGTAGCGTCCCAGCATGAGGAAGTCCGCGCCCATGGCCAGCGCGAGCGTCATATGGTAGTCGTACACGATGCCACCGTCGGAGCATACCGGCACGTAAATGCCCGTCTCCTCGAAGTAACGGTCGCGCTCTGCGCACACATCGATAACGGCGGAAGCCTGGCCGCGACCGATGCCTTTCTGCTCGCGCGTGATGCAGATGGAGCCACCACCGATGCCTACCTTGACGAAGTCGGCGCCACACTCAGCCAGATACCGGAAGCCCTCAGCATCCACCACGTTGCCTGCGCCGACCTTTACCGACTCGCCGTAGTGCTCGCGAATCCAGTCAATCGTGATCTTCTGCCACTCGGAATAGCCCTCAGACGAATCGATGCACAGTACGTCAGCGCCCGCCTCGACGAGCAACGGCACACGCTCTGCGAAGTCGCGCGTGTTGATGCCCGCGCCAACAAGGTAACGCTTGTGGCGGTCGAGCAACTCAAGGGGATTCTCCTTGTGGGAGTCATAGTCCTTACGGAAGACGATGGAGACCAAATGTCCCTCGGCGTCCACGATGGGCAGAGCATTGAGCTTGTGTTCCCAGATGATGTCGTTGCAATCGCTGAGCGTGCTCTCCTCCGAAGCCACGATGAGTTTCTCGCGCGGGGTCATGAAGTCACGCACCAGCTTGTCATCCGGATCACGACTTGGACGCCAGTCACGGCTGGTGACGATGCCGAGAAGCACACCATTGCATGTGCCATCGTCCGTGACGGGCATGGTGTTGTAGCCGGTCTCATCCTTCAGAGCCTTCACGTCCGCCAAGGTCATCTCGGGCGTGAGGTTCGCGGCAGAGATGACAAACCCCGCCTTTGACGCCTTGACCTCACGCACCATCGCCGCTTCGTCTTCAGCAGTCTGCGAACCATAGATGAACGAGATGCCACCCTGCTGTGCGAGGGCAACGGCAAGGCGCGGGCCGGAAACCGACTGCATGATGGCCGAGGTCATAGGCACATTGAGCGTAATTGCGGACTCTTCTCCACGACGGTAGCGCACAAGTGGAGTCTGGAGCGACACGTTCTGCGGAATGTTCTGGGCCGAGGAATAGCCAGGGACGAGCAGGTACTCACTAAATGTGTGGGACTCTTCCGTAAAGAACGTTGCCATAGGAATATGCTCCTTTCGCCGAAAAACCTTGGACATATTTTAACAGGTTTTTGCCGAAACCTCCCGAGGACACCGCTCTCAGACAATTCCTACTGCGCCACCACGTCATCAAAGGTAACGGCGATGTCGTGCTTTGTCGGCACCCACTCGACCTTTCGGAAGAGCGCGGCAACCGTGATGGGCACATACGTGAGCATGAAGAGCGGGAATGTGAAGAGGTTCGTGAACACACGCCAGCGCTTTCGCGCGTGAATATGCTTGCGCTCGCTGATGGTAGTGATGATGCCCATGACAAAGAACGTGAAGTACATCGACCCAAAGGTCATGATGAGAGACCCGAGGCACATGAGCATCTCCGACCGTGTGGCAAAGAACCCGTGGCTCAACCACCCGACCACCAAATACCCCCCGTTCACGAGCACGGATACGAGCGTAAGCAACATTGCGGGCGCGATGGTCATGAGCATGTCGTACGAGGCAAACCGATGATCAACAAGAATGCCCTTGAGTAGGTTCTTGTTGTACGAGAAGAAGACTTGGTAGAATCCCTTCGTCCAGCGCATTCGCTGAATCCATGACGCCTTGAAGGTTACGGGCTGCTCGTCAAAGAACTCGGCCGGCGCGAATCCGATCTGAATGCCGTGCGCACAGCAGAACGTGGAGAACTGAATGTCCTCGGTGAGCGTATGGAAGCGCCATCCATGCATACCGCGCACGATTGACGCCGCGACCATCCATCCCGAGCCAGAGATGGCACAACTGGTGCCCAACATCATGCGTGGGTTGTTAAGGAAGCGTGCCTCCCTGAGGAACCATGTGGCGTATGCCGAGCTCACCCAACTCGAATCGAAGTTCTTCGAGTTGCGATAGCTCGTGCACACCAAATAACCAGCATCGAACGCTTGGTTCATGACCTCAACGTAGTTCGGAGCGATGATGTTGTCTGCATCCATCACAAAGAATGCCTCGAAGCGGTCGCCGTACTCATCCATAAGCCTTGCGAAGGCGTAGTCGAGCGCCCAACTCTTCCCCTTGCGTACGAGGTCATCGCGCTCCCACGCAACGGCGCCGGCCTCTCGGGCAAGCTGCGCGGTTGAGTCCGTGCAGTTGTCGGCAATCACGAAGCACCCGATGTCACCGTCATACTCCTGCGCCTTGATGGAACGTACAAGGTTGCCAATGACCGACTCCTCGTTGTGCGCGGCGATGACGAACGCGTAGTTGTGGTTCTTCTTCGCTGGCGCAAGATTCACCATCCCACGGCGAAGCACCACGAGCATATACACGAGTTGATACAAATACGCGACAGTGAAGAACGTGCCAATAACGAAGTTGAGGATGACAATGGGGGTAAGCCCCATGCTGTTGAGTTCCACCGAGTCCTCCTTCTATCAGCTCGCAACGACGGTCTTCGGCTGCTCTTGTACTATACCGCTACTTGGCTAGTCCTCGCCCAGCACTTCCAGCCCAGCGGCAGTCCTTCCCATCGAGCTGTCGGCAATCGATGCGAGAATGTCCCGCAGATCTCTTGGCAACCCGTCTTCAAGCTCGATGTGCTCCCCCGTGACCGGATGGTCGAAGGCGATGCGCCACGAGTGCAAAAACTGCCGCTCGAGTCCGAGGTTGCGCGGCTCCTCGCGACCACGCCTCGTACGCAGTCCATACACTTGGTCCCCCACCACCGGATGAGCGATATGACGCATGTGGACGCGAATCTGATGCGTCCTCCCCGTAAAGAGGTGGCATTCCAGCAGAGAGAAGCCATCGTCGCGCGGGCCGGCTTCGAACCTCTCCAAGGTGCGGAAGGTCGTTATCGCCTCCCGCACCCCGGGCTCGTCACTCACCATCATGCGCGTGCGGTCACGACTCGAGCGTGCGATACCCGTCGTGATCGTCCCCTCATCGGGCGCAACGAAACCCTGCACCAGCGTCAGATAGCGCCGATCAAGGATTCGCAGACGGATGAGGTCCTGCAGCGCATGTTGCGTCTCGTCATCCTTTGCCGTAAGCATGAGTCCAGACGTGTCGCGGTCGAGGCGATGCACAATGCCGGGACGCTCCTCTCCCTGAAGCATGCCAAGCCGGTCATAGCCACAGTGCGCCACCAAGGCATTCGCAAGCGTGTCGTCCTCGTGGCCCGGACTCGGGTGACAGACGAGTCCCGCCTGCTTGGAGAGTACCATGAGATACTCGTCCTCAAAGCGGATGTCGAGCATGATGGAGAAGTTGGGCGAGAGCGGGCCCTTGGCACGCTCGTCGCTCAAGTTCGCCACGACACGATCGCCCAGCAGAACGCGTTCCGACTTGCTCGTTGCAAGCGTCCCGTTAATCGTGACCTCGCCTGCCGCAACGAGCTTGGCGCATGCAGACCTGCTTGGTGCACCTGGCAGCTTCGTTAGGTAGGTATCGAGTCGCTTGCCGTCGGAATCGGGACCGACGAGCCCCTCCACTGCCCTAGGCATGGCTTGCGTCGCTGTCGCGGCTGTCGGCCTTCCGTTCCTGACGCGCATCCCATATCCAGTAACCTATGATTGCACACGCAACGCCAACAGTTACACACATATCCGCCACATTGAAGACGGGGAAGTTCATGAACGCAGTCGAGAGGAAGTCGGTTACCGAACCATTCATGAGACGATCGATCATGTTTCCCAGACCACCGCCCGCAATGAGGGCAACCGAGACCACTATTCCCAGCGGAAGGTCCTCTTCGCGCCACACGAAGGAGCATGAGCCTACGAGGAACACGAGGGCGATGAGCACGAAGAGAACACCTCCGCCTTCACCAATCGAAAACGCCGCGCCAGTGTTCTCTACATGCACGAGATTGATAATCCCGGGAATGAGGACCGTGCTGCCGTCCGCGATGACCTCAATCGCCGCAGCCTTGGTCGCCTGGTCAACCAGCACGACCAAGATTACGGTTACCCAAAACAAGAAGAGATGAAGTCCCTTGCCTCCGACGGCAGAGAGTCTGTTTTCCATCATACCTCCTCGCCGTCCCTCGCCAGAGGCGAGGGACCGGTGTTAGCGCTCAATGACAGCAACCGCCTCGTGGCAGCGCACGCACAGGTGGTCGGGGCCAAGGTCGCGCCAGTTCCAGCAGCGCTCGCACTTCTCGCCTTCCGCCGGCACGGCCGTGCATGTAAGCTCATCGCCACCGACGAGAGACACGTGCGCACAGACGAAGGGCTCGGCCAAGTCGCATCCCAGCTTGCCCGTGAGGAGCACCAGCATCTCGGTGGGAACCGTCAGCTCCGCGCATGCCGCCTGGGTCGTCTTCTCGGTGATGGCACCCGACCCGATGGCTTCCTCGTATGACTTGGTGAATGCCGCGCGTGCATCCACAACCGCCTGATAGACGGGCAGGTAAGCCTGACGCTCCTCAGCCGACATCGGGGCCTCCCACCACGAGAGAAGCGCGGCGAAGCGCTCGCCGTCGCGCATGCTCGAGGGAAGGAACGCGAGGACCTCGTCCGTCGTGTAGGCAAGGATGGGCTGCAGGTCGCGCAGCAGCATCGAGAGGATGTGCGCCCACACCGTCTGTGCGCTACGGCGAGCAAAGCTCTGTGGCGCCTCACAGTACACGCGATCCTTCGTCGCGTTGAGATAACCGTTGGAGAGCTCCGTGATCACGAAGTCATAGAGGGTACGGTAGACCTGATTGAAGCGGTAACCCGCGTACGCCTCGCTTACCTCGTCATGCACCTCGCACAGGCGCGCAAGCATGAGCTTGTCGTAGGGAAGCAGGTCCTCCACAGGCACGCCGTCAGTCGCGGGATCGAACTGGTCCTCGATCTCGCCGAGGAGGAAGCGGAAGGTGTTGCGGAAGCGACGGTACGCCTCACCCACGTGGTTGAGGATTTGGTCGTCGCAGGGCACGTCAACAGACGTGTCGACCGAGGCGACCCACAGGCGCAAGACGTCGGCACCACGCGTGGCGCACACCTCGTTGGGGTCGATGACGTTGCCAAGCGACTTGCTCATCTTGCGACCCTGTCCGTCAAGCGTGAAGCCTTGGGACACGACGGCCTTGTACGGCGCGACGCCATAGGCCCCGATGCTCGTCATGAGCGAGCTCATGAACCAGCCGCGATGCTGGTCGGAGCCCTCGAGGTACATGTCTGCGGGAAACTCCAAGTTATCGCGGTGGCGGCAGACGGCCGTATGGGAGACGCCAGAGTCCCACCAGACGTCCAAGATGTCGCGGTCAGCCTTGAGGTTGTGGCTGCCGCACTTGGGGCAGACGCACGCATCGCCCAGATAGCTCGCGGGATCATCGGTGAACCAGTGGTCGGAGCCCTGCTCGCGGAACAGCTTGATGACGGCATCGAGCGTTTGGTCGTTCATCACCGACTCTCCACAGTCCTGACAGGTGAACGCCGGAATGGGCACGCCCCAGTTGCGCTGTCGGCTGATGCACCAATCCGGTCTTCCCTCCACCATCGAACCGATGCGCTTGACCGCATGCGAAGGATAGAAGTCCACCTGATCGAGCGCCTCGCGGGCGGTCTGACGCAAGCCGGTCTTGTCCATCGAAACGAACCATTGGCTCGTAGCACGGAAGATGACGGGGTTCTTGCAGCGCCAGCAATGCGGATAGCTGTGGTTCATATCCTCGTGAAGAATGAGCATGCCACGCTCGTCAAGCCACTTGATGATCTTTGGGTTGGCCTCGTTGACCTCCATGCCGCTGAAGGGGCCACCGGTGCCCATCCCCTCACCCGAGAAGAACACGCCATCGTCGTCGACCGGCATCACCACGGGCACGTCAAACTTCATGCCCGCAAGATAGTCATCCACGCCATGCCCGGGAGCCGAGTGCACGATACCCGTGCCATCCTCGAGCGTCACGTAGTCGGCATAGATGAACTTGCCCGTCTCGCCCCGATCGCCGAAGATGGGCTGCAGGTAGCGATTCTCGGCCAGCTCGGTGCCCGTCGCATGCCACGCCTCACCGTCGGAGTCTCTTACGAGGGCCGCGTCCTCCCAGGCGAACTTTGCGGCGCACTTCTGCCACAGCGCCTCGGCAAAGATGGCCGCGCGACCGTCGTGCTCGACCGCAACGTAGCTTGCCTCGGGGTGCAGGATGACGGCGTCATCCGCAGGAAGCGTCCACGGAGTCGTCGTCCAGATGGCCACGTCGAGCTTGCCTTCCCAAGCCTCAAGACCCTGAGGCACCGTCGTCATCTTGAACCGCACGAAGATGGCGGGGCTCACCTCGTCGCCGTACTCGATTTCGGCCTCGGCAAGTGCCGTGTGACAGTGGCTGCACCAATGCACCGGCTTGCGGCCACGATAGATGGCACCAGAGTCCCAAATTGCCTTGAAGATCTCCACATCGGTGGCGTCGTAGTCATTCGTATACGTGAGGTAGGGATTGTCCCACTCCCCCAGCACACCCAGGCGCTTGAATCCCTGACGCTGGGTATCGACCTGCTCGACGGCCATCTCGCGGCAGAGCCGACGAATGGTCGCGGTGGGAAGCTCGCGGAACTTGTCCTGGCCCACCATGTCCTCAACCTTGTGCTCGATGGGAAGGCCATGACAATCCCAACCAGGAACGTAGGGTACCTCACGACCTTGCATGATCCAGTACCGATTGATGATGTCCTTGCTGATCTTGTTCTGCGCATGGCCGAGGTGAATCGGACCGTTGGCATAGGGAGGACCGTCGTGCAGCACGAACTTCTCGTGCCCCTCGTTCTTCTTGAGCGCGAGCTCGTAGACGCCCGCTTCCTCCCAAGCAGCAAGACGCTTGGGTTCGTTCTGTGCCAGATTCGCGCGCATCGCAAATTTCGTGCGCGGCAGATTGGTGGTCTTCTTGTACCGATTTGCCATCTGAGCGGATCCTTCCTGCGGGTCTAACCCACATGCGCGATGGGACGCTGGAATTTTAGCAAAGATAGCTACCGTTTGCAGCCCAAATCACGCCTTTGACGGAAGTTGACGCAAGCATATGCAATGTGCATGCGGAGTGGCCACCCTCAAGCGACCCTGCGCGCCCAACACATCGGATGCAGTTGCCCTTCACCTCGATCCCTCACCTGAAGCTCGCCACATCTAGGTCCACAACACACACATTTATCGACGCATACGTTAGCTGCAATGCCGCTTTGGGTACCATGTACCCATATGTATGCTGAACCAAGGAGACGTTCACATGGAGATGAACAACCAGAAGCGCCGTCGTTCGATGTTCCTGTACGTAATCATTGCCGTTGCGGTCATGCTCGCAGTCAACCAGTCTATGACCATGTACCAGCACCAACAAATCAAGGATGTCTCGTACAGCGAGTTTCTCACCATGGTAGAGCGCAACCAGGTACGTGAGGTTGACCTCAACACCGGCACGGGCAAGATTCGCTTCACCGATGGCGACAAGGACAACGCGGCCACAAAGACCTACGAGACGACGGTGTTCCCCAACGACGACAATCTCGTGAGCCTACTCAAGCAGCACGAGGTGGACTTCAGTGCCGAGATTCCCGACAACAGCTCTGATTTGTGGATGTACATGCTGCTGAGCTACGGGCTTCCCCTCGGCATCATGGTGTTCTTTGGCTGGCGGCTCAACCGTCGCATGAAGAAGGCCATGGAGGACGGCGACGATCCCTCCATGAACTTCGGGGGCGGCTTCGGCGGATTCGGCATGGGCGGACTCGGTCGCTCCGGAGCAAAGATTGTGGGCGAGAAGGAGACGGGCATCACCTTCGCCGACGTCGCCGGCCAAGACGAGGCCAAGGAGTCGCTGCAAGAGATTGCCAGCTTCCTCGAGAACCCTCAACGCTACACCGACATCGGTGCCCGATGCCCCCGTGGCGCGCTGCTCGTAGGCCCTCCCGGCACGGGCAAGACGTTGCTCGCCAAGGCGGTCGCCGGCGAGGCGAAGGTACCGTTCTTTCAGATTTCTGGCTCCGAATTCGTAGAGATGTTCGTCGGACGTGGAGCTGCCAAGGTCCGCGACCTCTTCAAGCAGGCGAACGAGAAGGCACCCTGCATCGTCTTCATCGACGAGATCGACACCGTGGGCAAGCGCCGCGACGGCGCCCTCACGACCAACGACGAGCGAGAGCAGACGCTCAACCAGCTCCTCACCGAGATGGACGGATTCGACAACAACAAGGGAATCGTCGTGCTCGGCGCAACCAACATGCCCGAGTCACTCGACATCGCCCTTACGCGTCCCGGGCGCTTCGACCGACGCATCCCCGTCGAGCTGCCCGACCTCGCCGGACGCGAGGCCATCCTCAAGATTCACGCCAACGACGTCAAGATGGAGCGCGGCATAGACCTAAGTGCCATCGCACGTGCGACCCCCGGCGCCTCTGGCGCGGACCTCGCGAACATGATCAATGAGGCCGCCCTACGCGCGGTGCGCATGGGACACAAACTCGTCACGCAGGAAGACTTGGTAGAATCCGTCGATGTCGTCATCGCCGGCGAGAAGAAGAAGTCCACGGTCCTCAGCGAGCACGAAAAGCAGGTGGTCGCCTATCACGAGACCGGTCACGCCATAGTCGCCGCATCCCAGAAGGGATCAGCCCCCGTAAGCAAGATTACCATCGTTCCGCGTACATCCGGAGCGCTCGGCTTCACGATGCAGGTAGACGAAGACGAGCACTTCCTCACCACGGCAACCGAGATGCGCAACAAGATTGCGGTGCTCTGTGGCGGACGCGCCGCCGAGGAGCTCATCTTTGGGGAGGCAACCAACGGCGCCTCCAACGATATCGAGAAGGCGACCCAGATTGCGCGCGCCATGGTGACGCAATACGGCATGACCGAACGCTTCGGAATGGTCGCCCTCGGCCAGCAGCGCAACCGCTACCTGGGCGGCGGCACGGACCTCACGTGCTCCGAGGGCACCGCAGAGGACATCGATCGCGAGGTGCAGCGCCTCGTTGAGGAAGGGCACAAGACAGCCCTCGACACATTGCGCGCCCATCGGTTCAAGCTTCACGAAATCAGCCGATACCTCCAGCGCAAGGAGACCATAACAGGTGACGAGTTCATGCGCATGTTCACACGTGACGACGGCTTTGCGCCCACGCTCCCCAATCCGCTGTAAGGCTCGAGCGTCTTAGGGGTGTCCCATTTGCTTCTCTAGTAGAACGCGGGCGCCACGAGGAGACTTGCTTCCTCGTGGCGCCCGCGTTCTTTGGGACTTGCAATCCCTGACGCACAGGCTTTCGATGGCGAACTCATACAAGCTGCTCGAGCGTGCGTGCCACCCCTGCCTCCGCATTGGTCCAGGGAACTACGTGCGTCGACGATGCCTTCACCTGCGGCTCAGCGTTAGCCATGGCGTAGGAGTTTGGCACCGAAAGGAGCATGTCGAGGTCGTTGGGACCGTCTCCGAATGCAACCGCACGCTCGAGGTCCGCACCATAATGCGCACAGATTACGTGCACCGCGTTGGACTTGCTCGCATCGGCCATCATGACCTCGCAGAGAATGTCGCTCGAACGCACGACGTTGAGGTGGGGATACCTCTCCGCGACCGTGCGTTGGGCCTCCAGAATCTCGGTTGGCTCCCCCATGAGCAAGAACTTATGTACGCCACGCTCACCGAAAGTGCCCGCGAGGTCCGTGCAGGCCCGTGCCTCCGTCTGCACCAGACGCTCCTCTCGCTGGATGTTGGGGTCTTCTCTGCTGTCGACAATCCAATCGTGGAACCCGTACGTACCCACGGTGAGGTGCGGCAGCTCGCGATCAAGGTACTCCTTTATGGCAACGGCCTCCTCGGTACTGATCGTCGTGCTGAAGAGCTCATGCCCTTCGGCGTCGAGCACGTACGCACCCGAGTAGCAGGCAAGCGGCCCAACAAAGCCCAGCTGCTCCTGAATAGGATAAAGCCCCTCGGGCGATCGTGCCGACACGAGGCAGATCGGCACGCGAGCGGCGACGCGCTGCATGATTGGAGCTGTATGCCGCAACGGATGATGGTCATCCCCCACCAGAGTCCCGTCCACGTCGGTAAAGACGATGCCGATTCCTGTACTGCCCATGCCAGCCCCTTTCGTCGTGCTCCACTAGGCATCGTTGTAGGTAAAGCCGCAACTAGAATCTATCAAGAAACGCCCCATGCGCAATAAACGCACATGAGGCATCAAGGGTTACGACTCACCTATAGACGCGCGGCCGTCAGCTGATTGTTCACCTCGTTTGCGAGCCTTCCGAACTGATAACTGAGCCAAGGACCAGGACAGTCTGTGGCCTAGAACCACTAGTGCATCGTAAGCAGCATATCGCCACTCCCAAGGCCCTCGTAGTCTACCTCTCCCCGATACACCAGACGTGTCTTGCCATTGTGCATGCAAACGTCCGCACATAGCGAGACGAGCGACGACCAAGACTCGTTGGTCAGACTTCCGTCAAGCCGATTGGCACACTCAATGGTTATCGCCCTGTTGTCGTTGGCGCTGCTGCCTGAAGTCCACGCGCGGTTGCATTCGTTCACATACATGCCGACGCGCCCGTCATATCCAATGGCGTAGTTGCTCGACGCCTGGCGGCTTACGGGCTCAAAGACCACACCGAACCCCTCTACCGAGCCATAGCCCCCCGCATAGTGCGGCGTGATGGTATCGATGCAATGCTTACGCTTGCCCGAGTGGTTCGGGCTCAGCTTTACGTACCCGACCATCGGGCTGTCTGACAAGCCCCAGCTTTGATACGAGATGCCATACCGTGCGAGCATCTTGTATGACTTGCTGCTGTATTTGACATATCGAACCGGGATTCTCTGCATTTGCCTTTTGAGCTTCGTCGATGGGGCTGCGCCATGCTTCAAGACCAGCACGATCTGCAACGATTCCAGCCTCCAAGCATACCCTGAGGTACCGGCAGACCGCCCGTTCTTGGCCCATCCCATCCATCCGATGTTTTGGGCATGGACGCGATAGTACACGTCATAATGCTTCGCCATCGCACCATAGAGCTTGATCTGGATCGCCTCGAGGCGCAGGCCCTTGCCAGACGTGCCGCTCATCGCACCGTCCTTCTTCCAACCCTGCCAGCCAATGCCTTGCACGTGTGTACGATATTTGATGCCACCACCAAGCAGCTGTTTGCCGAGCTTGATGTTAATTGCCTCAAGTCGCAAGCCTTTGCCCGACGTGCCTCCTAGCGCACCGTCTTTCTTCCAGTCCTGCCAGCCAGTTCTTTGGACGTGGGTACGATAGCTAACTGATGGTTTCACAATCTGATACGTCGCGCTTATCGTACCCGTGAAGTTGCCTTTGCCCCTGATGATGACCGTAGCCGTTCCAGGGTTGACGGAGTTCTCGTAGGTGAGCGTGTAGTCGGTTCCCCTCTTGAGCGTAACTCCATTGAAGACGACCGTAGGCAACGGCTTCATCTTCTTGCCCGTATAAGCCTGCCGAGCAATTGGCTCGACAACGGCAGCACTGATGGGTGCGGCGGTGATCTTAAACGTCGCTCTTATGGTGCCGGAGTATGCGCCCATGCCTTTGATTGCGACCCGCGCAGTTCCGACTTTCCGATTCCTGCTGTACGAGACGGTGTAGTCGACGTGCTTGACGAGCACTGCCCCCTCAAGCGTTATGGTTGGATCGGGCGTAATCGGACTGCCTGTATAGGTCTGATTGGGTATGGCACCGACTTTGGCCGCGGCAAGCGACCTGACGCTCTCCTCGGGGTCAATCTCCAAATCCATCCGGGCAGCGACCGCCGCATCGGCCCCGCTCGAATCGGCGGATTCGACAGCGTCCTCTTTGAGGGCCGCACCCGTATCGTCTTCTTCGATGGCTAAAGCCGCATCGTCTTCTACGGTCGCTTCGACGTCGAGCACAGCATCGTCACTCTGGTCGTATATCTCCCCAGCATCCTCCACCCCCAAGGCGTCCGCATCAGGAGTGGGCAGTGCATCTTCATTCAAATCCTCGATGATTTCATCCACGGAATCCTGTTCACCCACCACCTCACCGGATGTCACGACCGACTCTGCCAGCGCGGATGAGGGCAGGCTCGCAAGCGCAAGAACGATGCTCAACAACCATGCAAGAATTGCGTTGTAACGTTTTGAGGTTACTTTTCCCATGACGTCGCGACTCCCAAGGCGTTTTTCTTACCTCGCTCGTGATGCCAGCATGCATCGGACACTTATGAAGGTGGAATGTAGCAAATCTTGGCAATGGGACGACCCGGCAGCGCCCGCATATAACAAAGCGTTGGACAGAAAGGGAGTCGGGAACGAACCCCGATTGCAAATACGAAAGGAACCGCATTATGAAGAATGCCAAGAGCGTCAACGCAAGATTCGGCAAGAAGGCCCTCGTCGTGGCGGCAGCCCTCTCCTTCGCCCTCACCGGCGGACTCGTACTCACTGCGAAGCGTACCATGGCACTTAATGCCACATACGCAACCGCGCAGCAGGCCACTTGGAACTGGGCAACGGTCGCGAGCGCCGCAGATGCCGCCAGCGCGGTCGGCCTCGTAAGGTTCGGCTTGCCTACAGGAATCGCCCTCGGCGACCTGTGGTACGAGAACCCCACCTACTCTTGCGCAGGCGGCGTCGCGCAGGCCACGTACGAGACCGGTGCCAGCGCGATCATCGTGCGCAAGGGTGTTGCCGATACCCACATGGCCCCGCTCACCGACCGCACGGAAGCGGAGTTCGCCTACAAGTATCAGCACGACGTAGACGGCCAACACCTCACGCTCTTGGGCTCTTCTGCAGAGAACGCGACCGTCGTTACGTGGAAAGATGGAAACGTAGAGTATGGCATCACCTGGCAGGGTCTCGGCGGCGAGGAGATGGCGATGGGCAAGGACGACGCCGTGCGCCTCGCGAGGATCGTCCGCGACGCCAACGCCGAGCCGCAGCGCCAGCAGCCGCAGCAGGCTCCTACGCAGCAGCCGCAACAGCAGGCTCCCGCGCAGCAGCAGGCTCAGGAGGAGCAGGTCACCCCAACCGGCCTCATCTCCTCGGGAGAGGCTACCAACATCGCCGTCACCTACGTGGCGGGCGGAAACAATGTCTCCAACGTGGGATGCGAACTCAGCAGCGCCAGCACCGAGCCCAGGTACGTGGTAACCTTCCACTACGATGACGCAGACTACCTGGTAAAGGTAGGTGCACGTGACGGCTCCGTATGGTACGCCACCGCCATCTACAACGACGGTACGACCAGCGATGTCACAGACGTCGCGAGGGACAACGGCACCGAAGAAGTGACCGATGAGCAGGATGTGGCCACCGAGCAGGACGTGACCTACGACGAGGATGTGGAAGTGAACATCGAGGCATAGCGACAACTAGAGCCCCACAGGCGCGGAAGGGAACCACTCCCCTTCCGCGCCTTTTGTTGGCTACGATTCCACGGCAACCTCAATCCCACGGTGAGCGACCGGTCGACGGCCAGTCACACCGTCGCCCGGATGGCACCGCACATCATTAGTGTGGAAAATCGACATGAACGAATGGCATCAACTGGTGTTTTTTCAATTTTGATAACGATTTTCCGCACTGGCTAGAATAGCCAGTGCGGAAAATCGTTATCAAAAACGGTAATGTCCCAGTTGGCTACCATTGCAGGTTTCGATTTTTCGCACTTATGCATATTTGCTATACACTCCCATTGCAGCTTTCGACCCCTCAGGCACGCCATCGGCGAAGCGATAACAAAGGCGGACCTCCTTCTGGCCGCCGCGGATGATGCCAAACAGCTGATAGGGTTCATCTGCGCAGGACAGGGCACTCGTCGACGAGTACTATAGGTGCATCGCCCTCGACTGAGGCAGCAAGGTGACCACAATCCCACTGTTGGCAAGCAGTCGTCGTGAAGCAAACCATCCAAAACAACGAAAACAGGAACCACACCATGAAGCTCACAATGCTCGGAACCGGGAACGCACTCGTCACCGAGTGCTACAACACCTGCTTCGTCTTGGAGGATGACGGCCAGTACCTCATGGTCGACGGCGGTGGCGGCAACACCATCCTGAGCCAGCTCAAACATGCAGGTTACGACTGGATGGACATGCGCCACATTTTCGTCACGCACCGTCACATAGATCACCTACTCGGCATCGTCTGGATGGTAAGGATGATCTGCCAGTTCATGGATCATGGTGGCTACCAAGGCGATGCGTGGGTCTACTCTCACGGCGAGGTGCTCGACCTGTTACGCAACCTGGCGATCAAACTACTACGGCCCCAAGAGACGCGCTTCATTGACGACAGTCTGCACATGGTTGAGGTCACCGACGGGCAAGAACTCAACATCATCGGTCATCGGATGACCTTCTTTGACATCGGCTCGACGAAGGCCACACAATTTGGGTTTTGCATGGAGCTAGACGAGAGCAGGCGCCTTGTTTGCTGCGGCGACGAGCCTCTCTCTGACGCGGGCCGCCCGTACGCTCGGGACGCCGACTGGTTGCTACACGAGGCCTTCTGCCTCTACTCGCAAGCCGACGTCTTTGACCCCTACGAGAAGCACCACTCCACGGTCAAGGATGCATGCGAACTCGCCGAGGAGCTCGGCGTACGAAACCTCGTGCTCTACCACACCGAGGATTACAATCTCGCACGGCGCAGGGAGCTTTACACGGCCGAAGGTCAGCCTCACTACTCTGGCACCCTCTGGATTCCCGAAGACCTAGAGTCCATCGAGCTCAACTGAGGCGAATAGACCGACCGCAACCCACTGCGGGCAAGCAAACAAGACTGCCCGAAGGGTTACACCCCTTGGGCAGTCTCGAAGGCTCTCTATGGCAAGGAGTCGCTACGCTAGGTTCTCCTCAAAGAAGCTCTGCAGCTTGTCGAAGGGGATATAGTTGCCATCGCCACCATCGTAGAGGTCGCAATGGTTGGCGCCGGGGATGATCATGAGCTCCTTGTTCGCACCCTTGAGCAGCGCAAATGCTCCCTCGCCGAAGTAGCGGGAGTGAGCCTTCTCGCCATGGACGATAAGCACGGGATTGTCAATCTCGCCCGCCATGGAGAGGATTGGCTGGTTGAGGAAGGACATGGTACCCGTCACGTTCCAGCCGTCATTGGAGTTGCCAGAGCGCTCGTGATAGCCACGCGGTGTCTTGTAGTATGCATAGTAGTCCTTGACGAACTGGGGCGCGTCATCGGGCAGTGGGTCAACCACGCCGCCTGCGCGCACGTAGGTGCCAGACGCATAGTCTGCCGTACGCTGGACGGCCCACGCAGCGCGCTGCTCGTCGCGAGCCTCCTTGCTGTCGGCCGCGCCGTAGTAGCCCTCACGCGCGATGCGGCTCATGTCGTACATTGTGGCGGCTACGGTTGCCTTGATGCGCGGGTCGAGCGCCGCCGCGTTGATGGCCATGCCACCCCAGCCACAGATGCCAATGATGCCAATGCGCTCGGCATCAACGTCATCGCGGCAGCTGAGATAGTCCACCGCGGCACAGAAATCCTCAGTGTTGATGTCGGGCGAAGCCATGCGACGTGGCTCACCACCCGACTCGCCGGTGAATGAGGGGTCAAAGGCGATGGTGAGAAAGCCGCGCTCAGCCATGCTCTGGGCGTACAGGCCTGAGCTCTGCTCCTTGACGGCGCCAAACGGGCCGCTTACGGCGAGAGCAGCCAGCTTGCCCTCGGCACCCTTGGGCTTATAGAGGTCTGCGGCCAGTGTGATGCCATAGCGGTTGTGGAAGGTTACCTTCCCGTGGTCGACGAGGTCACTCTGGGGAAAGACCTTGTCCCACTCCTGGGTGAGGTTGAGCTGCGCGTCCTGCATGGCGTGTCCTTTCTCCGTTTCCGATGACTCTATTGTTCGCCTGTATGCGAGAGACTTCAAATGCCTGCTGATAGTAGCTCGCCATAACCTAAACCTATCGCAATGCACAGGCTCGGCCCCGTGGGGCCGAGAGATCACCCGCCTCAGCGCCCTTCACGAGTGGGCGCCGGAAAGCCAACCCGTCATCGTGCTTATCGCGATGATCGGCAACATGATCATCGCGGGAGCGTTCGGCTTCCTCGTGCCTGTGGCGCTCAAGGCCTGCCATCAAGATCCGGCGGTATCGATCTCAATCTTTGTCACGACGGCAACCGACGTTCTCGGCTTCTTTATATTCCTTGGGATGGCACAGCTCTTCCTTCCCCTGCTAAGGTAATGCGACAACACCCTGCTACTGGGACATGCACCTGTCAGCTGACGAAAGGAATGAATCAACATGAACGGGTTCGGCAGTGAGAGTGACGGATATCGCGAGACGATCCAGAGGGGGATCACGGCCGTACGCTCCTTTCGACCGGGACTCACTTACGGCGAAGGCAGCAAAGAGGATCGAGTCGCACGGTTGCGATCCGAACTCATGAGGGCGGATGCCGTTGTGGTCGGTGCCGGGGCGGGCCTCTCGACAGCGGCAGGGCTGACCTATAGCGGAGAGCGCTTCAAGCGCTACTTCAGCGACTTCGAGAAGCGCTTCGGAATCCAAGACATGTACTCCGGCGGCTTCTTCCCGTTCCCAGATGACGAGACGCGCTGGGCGTGGTGGGCGCGCCACATCTACTACAACCGCTACATCGACGCACCGAGGCCGGTCTACCACCAGCTGCTCTCGCTGCTGCGCGGCAAAGACTACTTCGTCATTACCACCAACGTCGACCATCAGTTCCAGCGGGCAGGCATCGATAAGAGCCGCTTGTTCTACACACAGGGCGACTACGGGCTCTTCCAAAGCGTGGACGGGAGGAACCGGCGGACCTACGACAACGAGGAGTGGGTCATGCGCGCGATGGAGGCGCAGGGGTTCGTCCGGAATTCGGACGGAGTCTTCCAAATCCCGCAGGACGGTGTCGGCATGAGGGTCCCAACGCATCTGCTTCCCACGTGCCCGGACGACGGATCGGATGTGACCATGAACCTACGCGCCGACGACTCCTTCGTAGAGGATGAGGGCTGGCATCGGGCGTCGGCAGCGTATGCGACGTTTCTCGATGAGCACGCGGGGCTTCATACGCTCTTCTTGGAAATCGGCGTGGGAGCGAACACGCCTGTCATCATCAAGTATCCCTTCTGGGCCATGGTGGCCGAGAATCCCAAGGCGATCTATGCCTGTCTCAACTACGGCGAGGCGTACTGTCCTAAGCAGATCGAAGCCCAGTCCGTCTGCCTCGAAGGCGACGCGAGCGCCCTTCTTACCAACCTCACATAGGCAGCGACGCAAAGGGGCGGTGCTCATGGCTATGCATGTGACGACACTCTCGCCCGTCATCACCCTGCATGGATAAAGGGTGGCGCGAAAGGAACTTCCCTTCGCGCCACTCCTACGTCGAGCCGAGTCCTGAGCTACGCTAGCTTGGCAGCTGCTTCCTTGAGGGCTTCCTCCGCCTCGTCGTCGGGCTCGAGATTTGCAATCACAGTCGCCACGACGTTCACACCGGCGTTGCTGGCGTCGTTCTCCCAAATCTCCATCCACTCACCAGTCCCCCAGTCGTAAGAGCCGAAGAGCACGACGGGCTTGTCCACGAGTTCAGCCTTGCAGTCACTCCAAAGCTCCTCGAAATCGGGGTCGAGTTCCTCGTCGCCCATAGCGGGGCAGCCGAACGCGAGGGCATCGTAGTCGGCAACCCGTGCCGCCGAGAATCCGTCCCACTCAATGACCTCTCCCCCGCAGGCATCGGCCAAGATGTTGGCCATGGCCTCAGTGTTACCCGTTTGTGACCAGTACACGATTGCCACACTCATGTTTGTTCCTCTCTAACGCGATCGTTTGCTCGTGCTAACGCAGGTTGTAGAAGGCCTCAATGCCACCGTAGACGGCATCCTTGCCCAGTCGGTCCTCAATGCGGAGCAGCTGGTTGTACTTTGCGACGCGATCGGTACGGCAGGGAGCGCCCGTCTTTATCTGACCGGTGTTGAGGCCAACGGCGATATCGGCAATGGTGGAGTCCTCGGTCTCGCCCGACCGGTGGCTCACAACAGCTGTGTAACCTGCGCGCTTGGCCATCTCTATGGCGTCGAGCGTCTCGGTAAGCGAACCAATCTGGTTCACCTTGATGAGAATGGCGTTGGCAGACCGCTCTTCGATGCCGCGCGAGAGCCGCTTGGTGTTGGTGACGAAGAAGTCGTCGCCAACAAGCTGGATCTTCTTGCCGAGACGTTCGGTGAGCTCCTTCCAACCAGCCCAGTCGTCTTGGTCGAGTGCGTCCTCGATGGAGATGATGGGGAACTCGTCGGTGAGGGCATCCCAGTAGTCGATAAGCTCGGATGCAGAGAGCGTGAGTCCCTCGCCTTTGAGCTCATAGAGGCCGGTCTCCTTGTTGTAGAGTTCGGAGACAGCCGGGTCCATCGCGAACCGGAAGTCACGGCCCAACTCGAAGCCGGCATCCACGACGGCCTGGCTCATGAACTTGAGGGGATCCTTGTTGGTCTTGAGGTCGGGGGCGAAGCCGCCCTCGTCGCCAACACCTGTGGAGAGTCCCGCCTTGGCAAGCTCGGACTTAAGCGTCGCGTAGACCTCGCAGCACCAGCGCAACGCCTCTGAGAAGGTCGGGGCGCCGACGGGCATGATCATGAACTCTTGGAAGTCCACGGTGTTGGTGGCGTGGACGCCACCGTTCATGATGTTCATCATGGGGACGGGCAACTTGTGGCCGCCGGCCCCGCCGATGTAGCTGTACAGGGGAAGGTTCGCCGATGCCGCGGCAGCGCGTGCGGTTGCGAGGGAAGCGCCCAAGATGGCGTTCGCCCCGAAGTTGCCCTTGTTGGGCGTGCCGTCAGCAGCAATCATGGTCTCGTCAACAAGACGCTGATCGCGGGCGTCGAGGCCGACGATTGCCTCCTTGATCTCCTTGTTTACGTGGCCAACAGCCGTGAGGGTACCCTTGCCGCCATAGCGGGCTTTGTCGCCATCACGCAGCTCGACGGCCTCAAAGTCGCCGGTGGACGCACCAGACGGAACGAGGGCGGAAGCGAATGCCCCATCCTCGAGGCTTATCTCGACCTCGACCGTGGGATTGCCGCGCGAGTCCAGAACCTCGCGACCGTACACGTTGGTGATCTTCGCCATGTTGGCTCCTTTCATTTGTCCATGAGTTAGATACCCCTAACTCCTTTCTGTGTAGAATGTTATCTACGGTTAACTTGTACTTGGCCAGCAATCCCGCGAGCGGGCCATCTTCATAAAGTTTCCTTATTCTAACTTTTCTAAGTTGCCTTTCTCTAACTTCTGGTAAAGTACTAGTTGTCAGGACAGAGGCGGGCGTAACAATCCACCTCACGATGGCACGCCCCATCCGAAGGACCCTCTCCCCTCCGGCTCCGGGCACAATTGCACAGCGTCCGGTCCCCCCAACCGGACAGGGCACCCCGCGTCCACTCGGGGTGCCCATTTTTTGTACATGATGCTTTGATTCAGGGCCAATGCTCATACGCCATCACATGCCATCGGCCCGAACGCAAGGAACGTCCGAAAGACACCACGTGAGAAGTGACCTCTGCCACTTCTCACGTGGTGCTTTGTCGCAAAACGCCGCTCTTAGAGAAGAGGACGCGTGTTGCTCGTGGCTATGGCGACCGTCGAGAGATTGTGCAGCGTGGCGGCCGTGGTGAGTGGGATGAGGTTGGCAACGCCGAGCGCGATGAGCGTCGTATTGAGGCCGACGATCAGTCGATACCGCTGTGCGATGCGCCTCATGAGCCGCTCGGAAAGGTCGCGCGCAAGCACGAGCTTCTGCAGGTCGGCGTCGCGCACCGTAACGTCGGCAACCGCCTGTGCGATGTCGCTCGCATCGGCCAAAGCCACCGACACGTCAGCGACGGCAAGCGCTGGCGAGTCGTTGATTCCGTCACCCACCATCACCACCGTGCCGCCCGTCGCCTGGATGCGCTCCACATACGCGGCCTTGTCCTCGGGCAGCACCTGCGCAAAGAACGCCGTGAGCCCAAGCTCACGTGCCACGCGACTAGCGGCCGCGGGCCCGTCGCCTGTGAGCATGGCGACCTCGCGCACACCCCGCGTACGCAGCTGCGACACCACCCGCGCGGCATCCGGCCGCACCGGATCGCTCACGCACAGGGCGCCGAGTAGCTTGCCCCCGCGCGCGAGATACACCACACCCGCCCCGGGGCCCTCCTCGGCTACCCTCCCTGCAAAACCCTCGGGCATGGGCACGCCCTCGTCCTCAAAGACGAAGTGAGCGCTGCCAATAACGGAGTGCATGCCGTCCACCTCCGCCGCGATGCCGTGTGCCACCACGTAGCGCACCTCCGCGTGAAGCTCCCGCTCGTGCGAGAGGCCCCTCTCGCGCGCTCCCTCGACGATAGCACGCGCGACCGAGTGAGGGTAATGCTCCTCGACGCATGCCGCCAGCCGCAGCACGTCATCCTTCGACTCTCCGTCTGCCGCAACAACCGCCACCAAACGCGGGTTCGCCTCAGTCAGCGTACCCGTCTTGTCGAAGACAACCGTCTCCGCCGCGGCAAGCTCCTCCAGGTAGCGTCCTCCTTTGACGATGATCCCGTGTGCCGCGGCCTCGCGCATCGCGCTCATCACGGCGATGGGAGTGGAGATCTTTATCGCACACGAGTAGTCGACCATGAGCACGGCGAGCGCCTTCTCGACGTTGCGCGTGATGGCAAGTATGCCAAGGAACGCTATAAACGCGCCGGGCACGAGAGAGTCCGCAAGACGTTCGGCACGGCTCTCCGAAACCCCTTTTACCCGCGAAGCCTGCTCGACCATCTGCGCGATCGCATCGATGCGCGCCTTTCCCGGAGGCATCGTGCAGCGCAATGCCAAGTCTCCATCGACGAGCGCCGTGCCTGCGAACGCGCTCGCGCCTGGCGACTTGTGCACGAGGCGTGCCTCACCCGTCATGGTGGCCTCGTCCGCCTCCCCCTCGCCCTGCTCGACCACGCCGTCCACGGGAATGACCATCCCCGAACGCACGCACACGAGGTCGCCCTCCACGACGTCGCTCAACGGCACGGAGCACTCCTGCCCGTCCACGAGCCTGATCACCTGGTTGTCGTGGGCGACGAGTCCCTGCTCGAGCGCCAACCTCGCTCGGCTTGACACGTGCTGCTCCATCGCCTCCGAAAGGTCGAGCAACAGCATGATGACGTCTGCCTCGTCATACGTCCCGCGCAGCAGTGACGCCACGATGGCCGTGGCGTCAAGGACCTCCACCGTGAGGCCGCGCAGCAGGAGACACCGCAGGCCGTTGGCGACAAAACGCAAGGACTTGACGATGATCCAAGCTGTGCGCAGGGGCAACGGCAACAAAAGACGCCGCAGTACGCGCCACGCCAAAATCGTACTTATCTCAAGCGCGAAGCGGTTGTCCTCGGCCACAAGCGACAATTCGTGCAGCTCGGCAGCATTGGGATGGGCACGCGGCAGCCGGAGCGCATCGAGCGCCGCAACCTCTGCCAACACTGCTTCCTCGTACCCAGAATCGAAGGCAACAAGCAGGGAGCCATTGGCGACATGCGCCTCGACTCGACGCACGAAGTCATGATTCAGCAGTGCCGCCTCCATGCCATGAGCCTCGTCGGCGTCAAAGGGGTGCAAGAGCATCAGGCGCACGCGCCCCGGTATGCGTGATCGTACGGAGAAGAGCATGACGAATTAGGCCTCGACGCTCTGGTCTATCTCGGCTGTGACCTCGGCGCGGATGCCATCCTCGAGGGCGGCGAGGCGCTCGCGGACTGCGGCATCAATCCGTGCCTGGCGACGAGCCTCGGCGTTGATGTCGGATGCCTCGTCCACGATGTCCTGTGCCACGGACTGCACGACATTGGTTGCGCGCATTCCTGTAGCTGTCGCCTTTACGGCGCAGTCATGTATCTTGCCCTTCTTGCCCAGAGCAGAAAGACCCGCCGCGACGAGGGCGCCACCGGCCACATAGGCGACATGCGAGAGACCGAACATAGATAACCTCCTTATGAAGTGAAATGTTAGCCAAAGATAACATAAGAGATTTCTTGCACGTCCAGGAATCAGCCCCAACCAACAAATTGTTTCAAATGGTTAACATTTCATCAGCAATATGTTACCCTTGCCTAACATTCATGACGTGAATAGTGAGGATTCGGGAGGACCTATGGAGAAGGAACAAAAGGGGACGGTGAGCCAGCTTCTTGAATTTGCGGGCACGTATCGTGGCCTCACCGTTGTTGGATGCGCGCTTTCTGCAGTTGCCATGGCCGTGAACATGGTGCCCTACGCATTCGTATGGCTTGTCGTGCGCGACCTCGTCACGGTCGCTCCCAACTGGACGGCAGCCTCGGAGATAGAACGGTACGGCTGGTGGGCACTAGCAGCAGCCGTCGCAGGCATCGTCATATACTTCCTGGCGCTTATGTGCACACACCTCGCCGCCTTCCGCACGGCCGCAAACATTCGAAAGCGCTGCATGGCCCACCTTGCCAAGGCACCCCTCGGGTACTTCGACACGCATGCGTCGGGCCTGCTACGCCGCCGAATCGATGGCGCTGCCGGACAGACAGAGACGCTACTGGCACACAACCTTGCCGACATCACGGGAACCATCGCGATGTTCGTCGCGTTGCTCGCACTGCTGCTTGTCTTTGACTGGCGCATGGGCGCGGCATGCCTGCTCGCCGCCCTCATCTCCGTGGGCGCTCTCTTTGCCATGATGGGTGGCAAGAACGCAAGCCTCATGACCGAGTACTACGATGCCCTGGACCGCGCGAGCAAGGCGGGCACCGAGTACGTACGCGGCATCCCCGTCGTCAAAGTGTTCCAGCAGACGGTGTACAGCTTCCGCGCGTTCAAGGCAGCGATTGACGACTACTCAAACAAGGCATCGTATTACCAGGGCAAGGTCTGCAAGGGGCCGCAGGCCGTGAATCTCACAGTGACTGAGGGGGCGTTCGTCTTCCTCGTCCCCGTGGCGCTCCTGGTCGCACCCGCCTCCCTTGCGGAAGGGACGTTCGCGGTGTTCGTGACGAACTTCGCCTTCTACGCGATCTTCTCGGCGGTCATGTCTACCGCCCTCGCCAAGATCATGTTTGCGGCCGGCGGCCTCAACCAGGCCGGAGACGCCCTCAGACGCATCAACGAGGTTCTCGACGCACCCACGCTACCCATCACGGACAATCCGCAGAGCCCGGTTGACAACTCCATCAACTTCGAGGACGTGAGCTTCACCTACGAGGGAACCGATCGTCCCGCCCTCGACCATCTGAGCTTTGCGGTCGAACCCGGCCAGCTCGTGGCTCTCGTGGGGCCTTCCGGAGGTGGCAAGACCACCGCCGCGAGTCTCATACCCCGATTCTGGGATGCAGACTCCGGCACCGTCAGCGTTGGTGGCGTGGACGTTCGGCAGATGGACCCTCGCGACCTTATGGACCATCTGGCCTTCGTGTTCCAAAACACGCGGCTCTTCTCGGCCTCCATTCTGGACAACGTGCGCGCAGCACGACCCGACGCCACGCGTGAGCAGGCGCTCGAGGCCTTGCATGCGGCACAGTGCGACGACATCTTGGACAAGCTTCCCGAGGGGGCAGACACGGTCATCGGCAGTGCGGGCACCTACCTCTCCGGCGGCGAACAGCAGCGCGTCGCGTTGGCCCGTGCCATCCTCAAGGATGCCCCCATCGTGGTTCTCGACGAGGCTACGGCATACGCCGACCCAGAGAACGAGGCCTTGATCCAGAAGGCATTCGAGCGGCTCCTCGCTGGTCGTACCGTCGTCATGATCGCGCATCGGCTGTCCACCGTGGTGGATGCAGACCGGATCGTGGTGCTCGACGGCGGACGCGTGGAGGAGCAAGGCACGCATGCGGAACTCGTCGCAGCGAACGGACTGTACGCACGCATGTGGGCAGACTATCAGCGGTCCGTCCAGTGGAAGATTGAGCGGGGGGTGGCATAGATGCTGTTTGGTGAGAAGTTCCGCAAGAAGTACGCGCTCTCCGAGACGGGCGAGGCAAACGTCAAGCGCGGCACATTCTGGACCGTCGTCACGAATCTGATTGTCATGGCTGGCGTCGGGCTCCTCTTCCTGCTCATGCAGGACTACATGACAACCCTCACGGAAGACACGCCCCTGCCCCAAGCCCTGCCATACGTGGCGGGAGTCATGGGATTCCTCGTGCTCTCGTTCCTCGCACACTACCAGCAGTATCACTACACCTACTCCGTGGTCTACGACGAAGTCGGTCATGCTCGCACAAGCCTCGCAGAACGACTACGCAAGCTGCCCCTCTCGTTCTTCGCGCATCGCGACCTCGCCGAGCTCACCGAGACGATGATGAGCGACGTCGACCGCCTCGAGCACGTATGGAGCCACGTGCTGGGCTACCTCTATGGAGGCTACATCTCCACGGCGATCATTACCACGATGGTGCTCGTGTACGACTGGCGCCTCGCCTTGGCATGCCTGTGGGGCGTACCCGTGGCATTCGCGCTGCTCTTCGGCTCGCGCACGGTGTTCTCCGCATACGCCAAGCGCGCCAAGACGGCCGGTCTCGAGCTTGCGGACGACATCCAGGAGACGCTCGAGACCATGCGCGAGATTCGTGCGACCAACCAGCAGGAGCGCTTCCTCGCGGGAGTGGACAAAAGCGTAGACACGTTAGAGCAGCGCATGATACAGGCGGAGCTTCGCACGGGCATCTTCGTGAATGCCGCCAGCGTGACTATGCGGCTGGGTCTGGCGACCACGGTGCTGGTCGGTGCCAAACTCATTCTTGCGGGCTCCATCGACTTCATGACACTCTTCATGTTCCTGCTCATGGTCACGCGCGTGTACGCGCCATTCGATCAGTCGCTTGCCCTCATCGCTGAGGTGTTCATAATCGACGTCTCCGTTCAGCGCCTGAACGAGGTCTTTGACACGCCGCTGGCCGGCGGCGCAGAGTCCTTCGCGCCTCAAGGGTATGACATCGAGTTCCGCAACGTCGGCTTTGGCTATGGCACCGATGAGGGCAAGGTGCTGGAAGACGTCACCTTCACCGCACGCGAGGGCGAGGTCACCGCACTGGTGGGGCCATCGGGCTCAGGCAAGAGCACGTGCGCGAGACTGGCCGCGCGACTGTGGGACCACGGCAGCGGGACGATCACGCTCGGGGGCATCGAGGTAAACGACATCGATCCCGAGGTGCTCATGGGCGCCTACTCCATGGTGTTCCAAGACGTCACGCTGTTCGACGACACCGTGATGGAGAACATCCGCCTGGGACGCCACGGCGCAACGGACGAGGAGGTCTTGGCCGCAGCAGCTGCAGCCAACTGCGACGAGTTCGTGCGTGCGCTGCCGCAAGGCTACGCTACGCCCATCGGCGAGAACGGCGCGAGGCTTTCGGGCGGCGAGCGACAGCGCATCTCCATCGCACGCGCGCTGCTCAAGGACGCTCCCGTCGTCCTCTTGGACGAGGCTACGGCCAGCCTCGACGTGGAGAACGAGACGAGAGTGCAGGATGCTTTGGGTCACCTCCTCGCGCACAAGACCGTTGTGGTGATCGCGCACCGCATGCGTACGGTCATGGGCGCAGACAAGGTCGTCGTCTTGGACGGTGGACGGGTGGTTGAGCAAGGCACTCCGGCCGAACTTCTCGCAGCGGATGGCACCTTCGCACGCATGGCGCACCTGCAGAGCAAGTCCGCGAGCTGGTCACTCTGAGACAACGGGGGATGTCGTCACGCGCAGCGCCATTGCGGCGCTGCCGGGGACGTTCGAGAACGTCCCCGGCGACAGTCCGCCCTTTCGACCGTCGTCAGCCCGCAAGGCTCAAGCCCCTTGTCCAAGAGGCCGCCTCGTCGCGGGCGCCGTCGACGGAGGTTCCCTCCACCGCAAGCCCCTCAAGGAAGGTCGCGTCAGGAATCGCCGCCCGTAGGTTCGACGGCACACCGCCAGCCAAGAGCGTCCTGCGGGTCACGGTCATCTTCCTCATGCGATCACCTCTCTGTGTGCTAGCGCCTTCTACGTCCGAGAGAGACAAGTGCATCAGTAACGCTACGGGGATGCCCATGAAGTGGGCCGATTTTCTCACCCACACCGTAAGAATGCATCGAGTTGGGATACACTCACAATCTGACTCACATCCCCGTCCTAGGAGAGACGATGCCCCTCGACGAGATCACGAGCGCTTCGCTCAGCCCGCGTTGCATGAGCTGCATGCTCGACAAGTTCCTCGACTCGTGCCCAGCGAACACTCCGTGGCGCACGCGTGCGGACTACATGCGCCGCGTCCTCCGCACGGTCGCGGAAGGATCGGAGTCACTGACCGCGCCCGAGATTGGCCACGAACTGAGGTTGATTCTGCGCGAGATGTTCGGCATCAAGCGCGACTTCACCGAAATCAAGCGGCACTTCAACGAACTCGTGCTCGGTCTCGAGCCGCAGCTCACAGCGCGCATGGCGTCGAGCGACGACCCGCTCGACCTCGCCATACGCTGTTCCCTCGCGGGCAACTTCATCGACTTTGGCCCCACCGGAGACGTGGACGAGGCGAAGCTGCTGCAGCTCGTGGAAGACTCGGCACACATGGAGCTCGACGAGGAGGCCATGGCCGACCTCAAGACGCGCATCGCACGCGCTCGTAGCATCGCCTTTCTCACGGACAACTGCGGCGAGGTGGTCTTAGACAAGCTGCTGATGCGCGAGATTGCCCGCGTGAACCCCAAAGCACAGATCACGGCCATAGTGCGCGGCGCGGAGACGTCCAACGACGCAACCATGGTGGATGCGCGGCAGATAGGTCTGGAAGCTGTCGCACGCGTCATCCACAACGGGAGCGACGTGGCGGGCACATGCCCCACGCGCGTAAACGAACAGACGAGGGATGCGCTAGAGCATTCCGACCTCGTAATATCCAAGGGGCTCGCCAACTACGAGACCCTCTCTGGCAGAGGCGAGAACACGTACTTCCTCTTCCTGTGCAAATGCGCGCTCTATGTCGAGGTCTTTGATGTGCCCCTCTACTCGGGAATGGTCTTGCGCGGGGTGTAGCCGCACACTTCAGTGGTCTTCTCCATCTCGGTCAGAGGGCCGGCCGACAAAGCAGTACCTTGCAAACCCTCGCGACAATCGAAGCATGCCTCGCGACGGTCGCACGAGAGCAGGTGGTCGTTGATGATGCCGATCGCCTGCAGGAACGAGTAGGTGATGACCGGTCCCACGAAACTCATGCCGCGTCGCTTGAGGTCTGCCGACACCGTCCGGGACAGCTCGGTCTGCGTGGGAATCTCGCCCATGCTGCTCCAGGTCCCCACCACCTGACGTCCGTTCACGAAGCCCCACAGGTAGGCGTCCAGGCTGTCGAACTCCCGCCGCATGGCCTGCACCGCCCGCGCATTGCCGCGAACTGCGTACACCTTGGCCCGGGAGCGCACGATGCCCGGGTCGGAAAGGGCCGACTCGAGCTCCGCATCGGGCATGGCCGCGCACGCGTCGATGTCGAAGTCGTGGAACAGGCGCCTGTACGCTGACCGCTTGTGCAGAATCGTCCGCCACGAGAGGCCCACGCTGGCACCCTCGAGGCAGAGCATCTCGAAGAGCCGCTGATCGTCGTGGACGGGGAAGCCCCATTCGCAGTCATGGTAAGCGAGTAGCTCGTCGGTCACATACCACGAGCGGCAGTCGTGCGGATTTGCAATCACCATGGTGCCCCCATTCAAGTCGCCAGCTCTTTGCTCAACGCCCTGCAAACTCAATGCCCCACAAACGATACCTTTTCCTGTTCCAGAAGGCGAAACACGTTCGCGACCAGATACCCGTCCGCAATCGCGTTGGTTCAAACGGACGCTCACGGGCATGAAGAGTCTGCCCCCTCCTCCTTGTGTCTTCTCCAGTTGACGATAGGCGCGAAGAACAAGTAGCCGTCCGGCAGCTCTCTATCAATCATCTTGTAGGTCACGTGCACCATCTCCATGAATCCCAGTCGCCGGGAACCGTCAGACTCTTCGCTCAATCTAGCAAATAACCTGCTGATGTCGAGCAAGAGCGCAGTAGGGCTCTCCCAATACGTTCTTTTGACGCTTAAACCGTCGTGGTCGGAGCCGTTCTGCAAGGGACCAAGAGGAACCTTGCAGAAGACGCTTGAGAAGACATTCGCGATAAGGTATTGTTAGTCAAATTTGTTTCGGGAAGCGGTTCCCACGTACCCACAAGTGGAGAGAGGAGCAATGACATGGCACGCGGCATAAGGGAGTTCATGCGCCGCATAGCGGAGGACGAGGAGCTGCGCACGAGGGTCGCCGAGAGCGGGAGCCTCGAGGAGGCCTACGCTGCCTCTGGCGCCGAGGCGGCGGGCTTCACGCTGGAGGAGTTCACGGAGTTCATCGCCGAGGCCGTGCCCGCCGGCGACGAGTTGTCCGTGGACGACCTCGCGCAGGTCGCCGGGGGTTTCGATCACGATGTGTTTGACGATGTGTTGAAACCTAAATACCTTCCCACCATAGATGATTGCCACCGCTATCTTCCCCCGGATCTCAGACCGGTGATTGATCCAAGCATGTTTCAGTTCATCACCACAAGTATGAAGTCATGGTCTAACATCGAATAGTCGGTGGTCAGAGCGTCAAAAGGTGTTGCCAGCGAATGAGGGGCGTGTCCTTCAGCGACACGCCCCTTCCCCGCAAAACGCACCAAGTGGGCTTCATCCATGCACCTGACGGCCATCTCCCAGGTGACGCAAGACCAGTCGGAGGTGGCAACGTCATACAGGACGTCCTGGTCAAACCGCCAGATGAAGATTGACTTCGTCGATTGTCGGACTGCATTCTAGTTGTTACGCGAATTATTCAGTTGATAATCATTTATCTTCTTGGGAGATAAACCGAGTTCAATTGCCCTCTCTTTTGCTGCAATCATGGCTGCATAGTCATCCCCGCTAGCAGTTGAAACCCTCTCCAGCTCCTCACCGGTTTTGTCATCTAATATCGAATACGTTGACACGCCTCCCTCGCGGCCTTCGAAGTGAATGTACCCACCAGCAACGCCATGGAGGCTCTCATCACCCAGTTTGCAAAGCTTGCTGTCGTTTGTCTGTTTAGTCAATACAACCCACAGCATTCACAGTGCCGTGAAGTAGTGAATAACAGCAAAACTATATACCACAATCGCTGTTCTCTAAAGCTTGAAATTAAAGGGAGTCGCCGAATGTTTTGAAACATCGACGCTGGGCAATCATCCCAGCGATAGCCGTTGACTTTAGGAGCCGCAGCGTCCGTCGCTCGACCATGCAGTTCCAGGAGGCTATCCCACCTACGGCAGCCTAAAGTCAAAGTAGATGTCTTCCGGTGCCGTGTGCTCCATCGGCGCTCTGAACAGATGCGCGCCGTTGGCTTTCATCGACCCCTCTATGTACTCCAGCTTTCCCCTTCCGATGTAGGTGAACGGCAGCGTGATGCCGTCCTCTGAGCTCACCTTGCGAACGAAGAAGTGCACCGCATCGGAGTTCTTCAGGCTATCGAGCTCCCGGGCGCTCACGTTGGCGACCGTCTCCCACTGGAAGGTGTCCGCGTCGAGGTAGCCGTCCGCGTACTTCAGGGAGTCCTTGGTGCCGCTGCCCTTGATCACCGTCACGTAGGCGTACACGATGCCGTCGTAGATCGTCGTCCCCTTCTGTATGTACTCGGGGTCCCTCAGGAGCAGCTGCTGCACCTGCCCCTTGCGGTAATGCGACCACAGGCGAAACGGGCTGGACGGGTCCGATTCCACGTAGTCGATGTCGTACTTGCCCAGCCCAAAGGCGAGGAGATCTCGCAGGTACTCGTCTAGCTCCACGTTGATCTGCACGTCGTTCAAGACAAGCGCGTCGGCATCCTTGCGAACAAACCCGTACTTCTCCATGTACGTGAGGGCGTGCTCGAAAGCCTCCCGCCTGTAGTTCTCCACGTTGATTCGCAGATGCCGCTCGACGCTGGCAAGCGAGCTGCTTCCCGCCCCATCGAGGAGCGCCTGCAGAATGAGGTACTCGTACGGGCGCACGATCGGCAGCATTTCGGACGCATACCGTATGAGCGCCACTTGGCGCGCGTCGAACGAAGGCAGGTCGTCCTCGTTGACGGCCTGCAAGAACCCGTAGTACGAGCCGTTCTTGGTCTTGAACCGCGACTGCATGAACTTGATCAAGTCCGGCGCAAAGTCGTTGTTGAGGTAGTCCACGTGCTGGGGGTAGTGCTCCGCGCCGAGGTACTTCTTGAAGTTGAGGTAATCCTGCGCGAGGAACCGCTTGGTGTTGAAGTTGACGCTGTCGATGTAGGAGAGCACCTCCTTCTTGCTGAGGTCGTCGAGGTGAATCTCCACCCCGTACTTCCCCAGCCCGATGCTCGCGAAGTCACCCCTGACCAAGGCCGCAACCAGCTTCTTCTCCAGCACGAAGTTCTCGCTCAGGCCGCCCAGCGCAAAGGCGATCTGCACGCTGCGCTTGTAGTCGTTGCCGATGAAGTCGAGGACCGTGACGTATTCCTTCCCCTCGCACCTGCGAAGGCCTCGCCCGAGCTGCTGGATGAACACGGTCTGCGAGTCGGTAGGGCGCAGGAACAGCACCATGTTCACGCCGGGGATGTCGACGCCCTCGTTGAGGATGTCGACGGTAAAGAGGATCTCCAGCTCGGCCGAATCGTCCTGCAGATCCTTGTAGGCGCGGATACGCTCACCCGTAGAGTTCTTGCCCGTGAGGTACTGCGTGTGGTAGTAGTCCTCCATCGCCTGCGCCATGCGAATAGCGTGGCTCCTGTCACGGCAGAAGGCCAGCGCCTTGAGCTTTTGCCCCTGGATCCGGTGCCGCTCGATGTTGCGATGGATGAACTCGCAGTGCCTCTCGTCGGAGAACTGCTCAACAAAGCGATGGCCCCTCGTGGCCTTGATGCCATACTCCACGAGCTCGTCTCGTATGCCGTAGTACTTGAAGGGCACGACCAGACCATTGGTGATCGCGTCGCGAAGGCGCAGCTCATAGGGCACGTTTTGGTCAAACAGCGAGAACACGTCGTCGCCGTCCATGCGCTCGGGCGTGGCGGTGATGCCAAGCAGGAACTGCGGGTCGAAGTAGTCGAGGATCCTCTTGTAGGTCTCCGCCGTGGCGTGGTGGCACTCGTCGATGATGATGTAGTCCCACTCGTGCGGGTCAAAGAGCTCGAGCGAGTTGGCCATGGTCACGTTGGTGGAAAAGACGAAGTCCGCGTTGGGCTCCTTGTACTCGCCGTTGTACACGCCGAAGCTCTTGTCGCTCCCAAACACACGCTGGAAGGTCTCGTACGCCTTAAGGAGGATCGAGCCCTCGTGCACGATGTACAGGAGCCTGCGCGGGTTGAAGTTCAGCGCGTCGAACGCCGCGAGGAACGTCTTGCCAGAGCCCGCCGACGCAGTGACCAGCGCCTTTGTGGCGCCCGTGGCGCGATACCGATTGAGCTCCTTGAGCGCGCGGCGCTGCATGTAGTTGGGCTTGACGTCGGCGTTCGCCACCTGGTAGTCCATGTCCCAGCGCTCGATGGCGTAGTACAAGTGAGCCCTGTATTCCTCGATGAGCTCCGTCGTAAGGGGAAGCGTCCGCTCCCACAGGGAGTCGAACTCACTGAGCGCGGCGGCATAGGTGCCGTCTTGCCTCTCCTCAATTACCGACACGTCCCACTCAACGTTCTTGAGCAGCGCGAATACCGTGATGTTCGAGGAGCCGCATAGGAGCTCGTCGTGGCCGGGGAACTCGAAGAGGTATCCCTTGGAGTGGAAGCCGACCGCGTTGCCGTGGTGATCGTAGAAGCAGTCCCTGTCGAGGTGGCACGAGAACCGCCTCGGGTACTTGACCTGCAAATCGCAAAAGAACGCCAAGGAGTCGACATCGGTGAAGTTCTGGTACGTGGAGGTGATGAGCTGGCCTCTTGCCCCGCGCTCCAAGGCGGCCTTGATGTTGGGGGCGATGAGCTTGAGGCCGGGCTTCTTGATGAAGCTCACCGAGAAGCGGAACGAGGTGCAGTGGTCGATGCACTCGCGGAGCTTGTTGATGAACTTGACCTCGGAGCTGTTGGTGTAGAACGACGTCGCCATGGTTCCCCCGTCAGTGGAGCGCTCGGGATGTTACATGCGTCAATTCTATTCGTGACCTGCCGCCGATGGAAGATCTGCAAGTCGAGTTCATGAGTGGCGGGACGGCCCGCCTGGCGAAAACGTCAGGCGGGCCGTCCCGCCATGCACTTCACATCACACGTTCCCGCCGACAATCACTTAGAACCTGCCAGCGACGTCAAGCACGAGGGAAGAAGACCTGCCACTCTTCGTGCGGCCACGCAGTGTGTGCTGCAGTGCCACGAGCACCGCGACCACCTCTTGTTCAAGCTCGGGACGATAGATGTCGATGGCGTACTTGTCCTTGATGGATACGAGCTTCTTGCCTACAACGCGACAAGTCCGCCGCGCGCATCCGTGACGGCGGTCTTGTCATGAAGCGAAATGGCGCGGGACTTGGCGCGGTACGCGACAGAACCGTCCTCGTCCTCTATCTTCGTCATCTGCCTGAACGACCAGAAGTTGGTAGAAATGAAGAGCGAATGCGCCGGCATCCCGAACCGCTCGACGTTGACGACGTTTGCCTCCTTGCCACGCCCGCGATAACGAATGAACTTCGAAAGAGTGCCCATGCTTCCCCTGCCTTATGCGTAGGCGACATACCCATGTCGCCGCCTGTTGAACTGATATCGATTGGTACGGTTCAGCCATGTCCGTGTCTCAATGCAGGGGTGTCGTGCAAGAGGATTCACATTTGGAAGGGGCTTGCCACGTAACAGGTGAGACCCAACAAATGCTATCTCGTCCGCGCATCGACTGCACGGCCCTACCCTCACTTCAAGTAGATCCGCCGATTGGACGGCAGCTCGCTCCCGCACCAGGGGCATACGCCCGCAGCAGCTCGATTCGCCTGGACCGAGTTCATGCGCACCGTGCCCTCGAGTCTCTTGCCACAGCTTGGACAGCAGTGTATGTCGGCCTTGCCCCATTCATACACTGCGAGCTTGCGGCTGAACGTGACACCTGAGGCCAAGTCCACGATCGGCTCGTGGCGCACGACGCGTGCGGCTACCTTCGCCTGGTAGTCCTCATATTCAGCCATCTGACGCTCGTACTCCTTCATCCTCTCTGGATAGGTCGCGTCTGCCTCCTCGTCGTCTTTCTTGTTGGAGCGAACGGCCAGTACGATGCCTGCCACCAGACAGGCCGCCCACACGACGAACAGAATGGTCGGATCGTCCTCGCCAAGCACGAAGCTCTGAATAAGGTATTCGATGAGTGCGATGATTGCGCCAACGAAGAATGCCGCGAGAAGGAAACAACCCATGTTTCCCGCCTTGCCCTTGGCCGTCCTCTTCGGCTCCTCGGGCTTGGGCATGGGGTCCCATGACTGCCGCGCGCCGCAGTGCGGGCAGCCATGCCCACCGAGGCCATATTCCATGTCCAAATCCGCCCATCGCCTGTCGCGCACGGCGCCCTCCAGCGACTTGCGACGTATCGCCAAGTCCCCCGCGTCGGCAAGGGCGTTGCCAATGTTGCCAGCCAGCGCCGAATCGTTCACGGGCACCTGCTTGGCGACAACGCCCTCGAAGCTCTTCCCGCAATCCTCGCAGGTCGCACGGAACTTCACCATGTAATAGTAGGTTTCGGCCATCGGGGCGTCCTTCCTCGCACTCGCGGGCATCCTTCTTAGAATAGCGTCCAAGGCGATGCGTCGGTAACCTCGTTGACGATTTTTGCAGGAGACGAGAGACGTCACCCGCCGTGGGGCCGTCCGGAATCCGCAGCGCCTACCCACGAAGTGTACATTCTGCAGCATCACACATATGCATGTGCCTGTTTATCTGCCGTTTCTCTTATCAAATAATGTCGAAGCTTGCAGAATGTACACTTCGAGGACAGGCCTGCATCAATAGCTTTCGGGCTTTATGTTCAGTGGTGGATTCAGGCGCAGCGTTAGCTATACCCACGTGTATCAAGTCATCAGGACCGTAATCAACGCAAAGAGTCGCTGAGGTCAGATGGAGCCACCTCGAGCTCCCCGGCAAATCGTCCTACCCGTTAGCCCGCATGAGGTCGGCAAGGGTGACGTGCGGATTGCGGTAATGCACCTCGGGATTTGGCTCGGTGTACTTGGCGAAGCGTATGGCCGCCTTCGGGCACGAGTGAACGCATGCGTAGCAGCCGGCACAGGCGCTGTAGTCCCAAGTCGGCCTTCCGTCCTCAATGCGGATGCATTGCATGGGGCACACACGCGAGCAGGTTCCGCACCCTATGCAGGCGTCGGTCAGGCGGTAGAGGGGGTTGTCGAGGCGAGGATGCAGGTCGAACGCCGGCGCCGCCATGTACCCCTCGTAGAAGTCGACCTCCTCCTCGGTGGCGGGCTGGATGTAGCGCTTGCGAGACTCAATGTCCGCACGAATCGCCGCAAGATGCTCGTCCACTCGCTTCTCGGGATCGATGCGCATCTGTTCCGCCATGTCAAAGACCTGGAGCGCATTGTCCACCATGATCACCGTGTTGAAGTAGTCCACACGCCGACCGGCAGACTCGAGCCGCGCACTGACGCGCTCGGCGATTCCGCCATGGTGCATGCCGTACGTGGTCACGATGAAGAAGTAGTCTGTGTCGAACGTGGATTCCATGATGAACTTCTCCACCACGCCCGGCAGGTCAAATTCGAAGAGAGGGCACACGATCCCGATGGCGTCAGCCTGATAGTGCCGGTCCGACCTGCGCAGCTCTTGCGCGATGCTTACGAGCTCGCCACCGATTTGACGTGCCGCATAGAGGCTGTTGCCCGTTGCCGTGAAGTAGAAAACCATCATCGCCCTCTCTGTCCGGGAGACACCGCGAGCCATAACACCCGTACTGTGAACGCGTGGGTGCAACTCGCTTCACTGTTCACCACATAATAATTCAAGGACAATCATTTAGCTAATGCATATCATACATAGTACCAATGCGTATCGCATATGGCTTACCATACGATTGGCGGCACCTATTGCGCACCTTTGGGTAGCCTCGTCTCATGGAACCGCGCCAACCGAAATGCAATCTCGCCCTCCACAACGTGGGCCTCTTGAGTGTCGATCGACGAGGCAATCGTCATCCAAGCAGCCACATCCGCACCACCTCGGCCTTGAGAAATGCCTTCATGGACTCAAGGTCGCGCTCCGCGTCCCACGCCTCCAGGGCACCGAAGTAGGCAGTCCAATCGTCCTCGAACACTATGACGGGCGGATGGTTGCGCATGAGCAGCAGCACCGACATCGCCCGCCCCACCCACGTCATCTACAATCTGTACGCCCTCACCAGCGCCTGAGGGGGTCTTCTTCTACCCCAGCATCGCGTTGGTCTTTATCCCCCCTCTGGTGAGCCGGTACCTCTGATTTCTGCTATGGGGTCTGTCGGGGATGGTCATCTCAACCAAGCCAGCGTCAATGGCTTTGCGTAGACAGTGTTGCCTGAAGCTCTTTGCATCCGAGAGCCCCAGCAAGCCCCTGAGCTCACGGGCGTCGAGCCCCTTGCTGCCGAGTGCGGCGAGGAGCCTTTTGACTTGGGGGTAACTTGGGGGATGGACGGGTTGTTCGAGCCATCGTCACGCAGCCAAGGGACGTCCCTTTCGGCATCACGCGCGTACCCATCTACCGTCTGGGAGAGGGCTTCGACAAGCTCGTCGGCCATGAAGTCAAAAAATCGCTCCGACGAGCCTGTTTCCTGCGATTCCCTCAGGGCCTCTATGTATCGCACCTTGTGGTCACTGCGCACGGCCGTGGGAACAACTCCGCCCTCCATCTGAACGAGATTCATTACCAGTCGCGCGACCCTACCGTTCCCGTCGGACCACGGATGAATGGTCCCGAGCCTGAAGTGCGCTTCGAACGATAGGTCATGTATGTCCGGAGCAGTCATGGAATCTATGCTCGCGAGGCGTTCGTTGAGCCATGCGATGAAGTCGCTCGTCCTCGGCTCCACCTTCTCCCAAGAGAGGTGGAGCCGATACCGAAGTACTTCTCGTTTAAGATCGCAGGCTACTTCCTCTACCTCACGTCCACGTGCATCATCGAGGCGTTTCTTGTCCACGCCAGCGATAGGCGCCTCTCCGAGCGTGGATTGGCATAGCGCTTCGTGCGTGAGAATGGCTCAGCGGAAGTGATGGAACAAGGGAGACTCTCCGACAGCAAGGTTCGCATCCAGAAAATAGTATGAAATCGTTCTCGCACCACCCGTCAGGCATCTTTAGGTATATGCTCAACCTAGCACGTGCACGCCAAGAGAAAGGCAACCCATGTCCAACAAGAGCTGGGAGGTCGGCCTTCACCTCCGTTCCCCCCGCAACTGGCTGAACGACCCCAACGGCCTCTGCCAGTTCCGTGGACGCTACTACTTCTTGGAGGACGTGATGGGCAAGGAGTACGCGTTTGTCCGGGAGATGGGCCTCGCGCCAGACCTCGCGATGCCCGACTGGAACGAGACCATCCCCCAATGAGACAGCGACAGACCGTACGGCGTGAGGAGGTAGCCATCCCCACGCTAGGCGGGAGATCGAAGAACCTGAAACGCCATGGCTACAGGCACATCGCCCAACCCGAGGAGGTTACATGAAACTATCCAACAAGTGCATGCTCATCACCTACGCCGACAGCCTGGGCAAGAACCTCACCGACCTCAAGGAGGTCCTCGACAAGCACCTCGACAAGGCCGTAGGCGGCGTGCACATCCTGCCGTTCTTCCCCAGCTCGGCCGACCGCGGCTTTGCCCCCATGCGCTACGACATCGTCGACCCCGACTTCGGCGACTGGGCCGACGTCAAGGCCATCGGCGACGACCGCTACCTCATGTTCGACTTCATGATCAACCACATCAGCCGCCAAAGCCCCTACTTCCAGGACTTCCTGGCCAAGAAGGACGGCTCGGAGTTCGCGGACTTCTTCATCCGCTACAAGGACTTCTGGGCGGCCGAGGGCGGCTTCCCCACCGACGAGCAGGTCGATGCCATCTACAAGCGCAAGCCGCGCGCCCCCTACGTGGAGGCCGAGTTCGCCGACGGCACCACCGAGAAGGTCTGGTGCACCTTCGGCGAGGAGCAGATCGACATCAACGTGCGCTCCGAGCGCGCCCAGCGCTTCTTCCGCGAGACGCTCGAGAACATGGCCGCCAACGGCGCCTCCATCATCCGCCTCGACGCCTTCGCCTACGCCTGCAAGCGCGCCGGCGGCAGCTGCTTCTTCGAGCAGCCCGACACGAGCAACCTGCTCGACGCCATGCAGGAGGTCCTCGGTGACGACATCATGGTGCTGCCCGAGATCCACGAGCACTACACCATGCAGTTCAAGGTCTCCGAGATGGGCTACTGGGTGTACGACTTCGCGCTGCCCGTGCTCACGCTGCATGCCCTGTACTCCGGCGACGGACAGTACCTCAAGCGTTGGCTGGACATGAGCCCGAAGCACCAGTTCACCACCCTCGACACCCACGACGGTCTCGGCATCGTCGACGTCAAGGACCTGCTGCCGGACGAGGCGACCGACTGGGTCAAGGAGAAGATGTTTAGCGAGGGCGCCAACGTCAAGAAGATCTACAACACCGAGGCCTACAACAACTTGGACATCTATCAGGTCAACACCACCTATTACTCCGCGCTGGGCAACGATGACGCGGCCTACGACCTGGCCCGCGCCATCCAGATGTTCGCCCGAGGCATCCCCATGGTCTACTACGTGGGTCTGCTTGCCGGCAAGAACGACCTCGAGCTGCTCGAGGCCACCAAAGAGGGCCGCAACATCAATCGTCACTACTACAGCATGGACGAAATCGCGGCCGAGGTCCAGCGTCCCGTGGTGCGCGAGCTGCTACGCCTCATGGAGCTACGCAACACCCACCCCGCCTTCGACGTGGAGGGCGACATCGAGGTGACCTGCGGCGACGGCGGTGCCTTCCGCATTCGCCGTGCGTCCGGTGACGCCTGGGCACAGCTGGACGCCAACCTCAAAGAGCACACGTACCGGATTACTCACTCATAAGGAGACAGACTATGCTTCCTGCGAACTCCCAGTGCCCGAACGGCATTGGCGCGGCATTCTACGATCTAGACGGTACCATCTTGGACCTCGACTACATCTCGCCTCGCACCATTGCCGCCATGGAGGAAACAACGCGCGCCGGCTGCGTCAACGTCGTCTGCACGGGACGCAACTTTCCCATCGTGCCCGACATCCTCAAGTATGGCAGCGTGGACCTCTACATCACCGTCAACGGAGGCCAGATCCTGGACCCGCTGGGCAACCATCTGCTCTCCAAGGCCATCCCCAAGCAAAAGGCCCTCGACCTTGCGGCATGGCTCCACAAGGAAGGCGCCGGCCTCAACTGCCTGACTTCCATCTGTGCCTACTTCGAGAACCGCCTCGTCTCGTACATGACGCAAGCCGTGCATCGCGTGGAGCACAGCGACAGGCTGACCGACGAGGCCCTAAAACTCGAGATCACCAGCCAGAAGAACAAGCTCATCGTCGATGACATCACCCCTGCCCTCGGGTTCGTGGACGACCAGACCAACTTCGTGGAGAAGATGGGTGCCTGCTTCGATACCGAGCAGGATCTCGAGCGCTGCGTGGCCCAGCTCAATGCCCGAGGCGACCTGCAAATCGCCGTCGTCACGCCCACGGAAATCGAGATCACGCTTCTGGGCGTCGACAAGGGTTCGGGCATCGAATGGGTGATGACCCAGCTCGGGTTGGACAAGAGCCAGCTGGTAGCCTTCGGCGATTCGGGCAATGACCTGCCCGTTCGTCCCTACGTCGGGACCTTCGTGGCCGTCGACAACGCCTCGGACGAGGTGAAGGCCATAGCCGACAACGTTGTTGACAGCATCGGCGAGGACGGTGTGGCAAAGTGGCTGGAGGCGGCCCTGCACGGCCAAGCCTATCACCTATAGTGTGGTCCGCAGCAAGTGGCGTGTCGTGGGCTTTCGGTGGCTGTTCCCTTCGCATTCCGATGATGAGGGACTGTCAGAACACTGACCGCGATGCCTAGAGTATCCTGTCGGGGGGTGGTAAACGGGTTCAAAGCGAGCCCACCGCCCTCCGACATCACGACGTCGACACCGTTCACATGCGCCTCAAGCGCACTCGCAGGGTCGGCAGGCGAGTCGACGTCATCATCGCCTTGTACAGAAAACTCGTGCCTCTAGCCGCCAAGTCCGCACGGCCTCGACCTTGAGGAAGGCCTTCATGGGCTCAAGGTCGCGCTCCGCATCCCACGCCTCCAGAGCACCGAAGTATGCGCGCCGATCGTTTTCAAATACAACGACGGGGGGATGGTTGCGCATGAGCAGCAGATAGTTCATGAGCTCCCTGCCGCAGCGTCCGTTTCCGTCGGAGAAGGGGTGGATGTTCTCAAAGGCTGCATGGAAGTACGCCGCAACGGTGAGCGCGTTGCCTACCGGCGCCTTAGATACCTCGGCTAACAGCGTGGCCATCTCCGCACGCACCTGGTCAGGCGTCGCTCCAACATCGCCTGTACCGACCACGTAGTCCCCCACCTTGTACGTACCAGGACGCTCCCCCGCCACCCATCTCCGCTCGTCGTAGGTACCCTGCGTCAGTGTGCGATGAACGTCTAGCACGAACGACTCGTCGACAACCCTTTGACTCGCAAAGGAGTCGAGGATGACTTCGTGGCATTCTTTGAGGTTCTGAATCTCGAAGAGCGTACGAGGATCCCCCGTAAAACCGACTACACGCCCGTCCTCAAACACATCTCTGGTGTCGTGATAGGTGATTGCGGGATTCTCGATGGTTCCCGAATGATAGGCAAAGCGCACGCGATAGTCTACGAGCGCGGCAGCAAGCTGGTCGCGATCCGCAATGCCTCGAGCAGCCCATTCCGCGAGAACACTTTTGTAGGCAGCGTCGATGACCCGTGCTTCGTTGCTCATGTGGCACCTCACAGATAGTCAGACAGGGATACGTGCGACCTGGCCCCAGAGAGGCTTTTGGCGACGCGCCTCGTCACCACGTCCACAGCCTCGCTTGCGGTGGTCCGTGCGTCCGTGATCTCTGCGCAGAGCATCACACCGAGGACAGCGAGCACGTGGATGGCCTTTCCAAGCTCCGCCGTCTGCTTGCCACGCTCGAGCTCGGAGATGAAGCGCTGCGAACATCCACATTGCTCCGCGAGGGCGCGCTGAGACAAGCCGCGCGCCTTGCGGGACAAGCGCACCGCACGCCCGAAGTCAGCCGAATTCGCGATGACCTCGTGAATCATGTGATATCCCTCTCGTTGAGTATCGTACGGGTATCTACTTGTATAATACATCACGTACAGGAATCATATCGAACACTACGCGCGTGGCGCGAAAGCACGTGGACCATCACCCAAGTGCGCAACGTCCGCGAGGCGCGGCGAGCAGTCCGTCTATAGCCAATCGGTAGTTCTCGGGCATGATGTGGGTGCACACGAAGCTGACGAGCTTTCAGCTGCCGTCGGGAGTGCGATGGTAGGTTGAAGGACCTACGCGACCGGCACCTCCAACATCTCTAGCAGGTTTGCAAAGGTATCCTGACCATCCAGGCATGTGTCCATCAGCCAACCCCTCTCACGCTCCCACTCGGAAAGGCCGCGATAGTAGCAATACTTCTTGCGGTCCTCGATGATGAAGGGCGTAATCCCGTGACGCAGGCACTCCTTGAGCGCGACCAGACGCCCGACCTTGCCGTTTCCATCCTGGAACGGATGGATGTGCTCGAAGTCCGCGTGGAACGCAACCACGTCCTCCATGGTTACCGGACACCGCACGTTGTATGCCGACAGAAGCGACCTCATACGCACAGGCACATCCCGAGGCTTGGCAGTCTCATGGCCGCCCACCATGCTTGCTCTGCGCTTGTAGTCGCCAATGGCAAACCAGGCAAGCACAGAATCGCTTGTATCGTGCTTGAGAATGTAATGCAGGCGCTTGATGATGTCCTCGGTGAGCACTTCCTCCGCGACGTCTATCACATAGTCCACGGCACGAAAATGGTGGACCGTCTCGAGGATGTCGTCTATGGGAACGCCACCTGACGTATCGATGGTGCTCGTCTCAAAAATCATGCGTGTCTGGTCCTCTGTGAGCGTGCTGCCCTCGATATGATTCGAGTTGTACGCCATGCGCACCTGGAGCTCATGGTAGAGGCCTCCCGAGATGCCGGCCTCCTTCTCCTCGCGCAGCGTCTGCAGAATCACGTTGTCAGACTTCTCCCTGCAGAGCTCCTCTGCGTCGCATCCCAGGTAGTCGGCAATCTTACGAAGCGTTCTCTGGGAAAGCCGCTCTCCCTTGGCAATTTTCGCAATCGTGCGGGACGAGATGCCCACCTCCTTGGCAAGGTGGGTCTTCGTGATCCCCTTTTGCCTCAGCCTCTCATGGAATCCGTCATATGAAAGCATTGTTCCTCTTCTTCGCTTGTAAACCTTTACTTATTATTCCCTTACAGAGGTGATAAGTAAAGGCTTCTCGCTTCTGAGGAACTAGGAAGTAAAGGTGTCGTCTTTGACTGTGCGAGATCCCACTCCGTCATATGTCATGAAGCGGAAACCATCGCAGGTATCCCTGCAGCCCACCCCGCTCCAGCTCCAAGCTCACATACACGAGGTCGAAGCGGCGGGAGATATGCCACGAGTAGCCTCCGGGCTCGAGCGCGAAGCCAGTCCAGAGGTCGCCGCACGCACCGAGGGCACCGATCTGCTCGATGAACTCGTCCACCGTCTGACCGACATCACTGGCGTGGCAGGAATCGTGCTTCTCACCAAGCGTGACCACGATCTCCTCCCAGCCCGAAACCGGTGCACGGTAGCTGAACGCGAACCTGCCACAGAGAGTCTTCGCACGCTCGTCGGGCGACAGCGCCTCGAACTCCAGTCACTCGCTGCGGCGCTCGTAGAGTCTGGTTGCCTCGGAAACCATCCGTTCCTGTCCTCACCCGTGTCGTTGCATCCTGCCGTCGTAGGCGAGCAGAACGCTCACCGATTCGCAGCCTGATTGCCTGCGTGCATCTGCGCATCGGCCCAGCGGTAGAGCTCGTCCTGATCAACACCATGTCCGCGTTCGCAGGGACGCAATTGGACGAGGACATCAAAAGCGGCACGTTCACCCCTGCAAGCGAGCGCGAGAGCCTTGAGGAGGAGCGGGAGTTCCTCCGCCTGCTGAAGCTGCCGAACTGCTACTTCTGGGCAGCTCACCCGCTCGACGCAGTCAGGATCGAGGGCAGGCTGGGAGAAAGCAAACGCCAGATGCTCGAGGCGCTGGAGCGAGGCATCAGCATCGTCCGCGAGGGTGGCATTCGCCGCACGTCGAGAGTCGGAACGCTCTGATCCCCACCGGTCAACGAAACGTTAGGAGCAATGGCATGCACTTCTCAAGCGGAATCAACTGCCCGCCCTACGAGACGGCGGACGCCTACCTACAGGTGACGAGGGGTTGCTCGCACAACCAATGCCTCTTTTGCACGTACTTCAAGGACCAGCGGTTCGCAAAGTCGCCCCTCGAGGAGATAGAGGCCGACATCCAAGAGATGCATGCCTGGTTCGGCACGCCCAAGAGGGTCTTCCTCCAGGGTGCAGACGGCTTTGCCGCGGACTACGACACGCTCGTCCGGGTGGCAGACCTGCTGCATGAGCACGTGCCCTCCGTAGAGTCCATCGGCGGGTACGCACGCATTGACAACTTCTTCGACAAGACGCAAGACCAGTTGCGAGAACTCGCGAACCTGGGCTACGAGAATCCCTACATCGGCGTTGAGTCGGGCGACGACGCGGTGCTCAGGCGCATCAACAAGGGCTACACCGCAGCCCAGGCACGCGAGGTGCTAGAGAAGATCGACGCCGCGGGGATGCCCTACATCGTAAACTTCCTAGGAGGTGCCGGCGTCCACGGCTACGGGCTCGCCAACGCCCAGCTCACGGCCAAGCTCTACGACGGGCTGCACCCCAGCATGGTCAACGCGTCCATGCTTACGCTCGTGCCTGGCACCCCGCTCTGCCGCGCCATGGAGAAGGGGCGCTACGAGGAGTCGACCGAGACCGAAAAGCTGGAGGAGGTTCGCGAGCTCGTTCGGTGCCTCACCAACGACACCGTCTTCATGAACGAGCACGCTTCCAACCTGTTCCACGTGCAGTGCAGGATCCCCTACGCCAAGGACGAGCTTCTCAAATACATCGACGACTTCATCGGACGGAGCACCGAGGAGGGGCTACGCGGCTATCGCGAGGCGGTGACCCGCGCCTTCCGATGAGCCACCGGCCCACGCCCATTCGGATAGCAATGAAAAACTGCTGCGGAAACGGCCTACCCACGCTCGATGGGTCCACAAGCGTGCGCGCCACGGACGATCAGGACGGAGGCTTCTGTCCGGCTTTGCAGGACAGAAGCCTCCGTCCTAATCGTCCGAGCTACTTGGCCGCGTGACCGCCGAACACGTCGAACTCCATCGTGTCGAGCTTGGCGTCGATGGCGGCGATCTCCTCTGCCGTGATGGGCACATTCGCCGCACCGAAGCTCTCGCGCAGGCGGTGCAGCTTGCGGGTGCCTGGGATGGGGATGATGTGCGGGTCCTTGTTGATCATCCACGCGAGGCTGAGCTGGCCCATGGTGCACTGCTTCTCGTCGGCCATCGCGTGCAGCATGTCGAGCAGGTCCTTGGCCTTGGCATAGCCCTCCTCGGTGTACTGCGGCATGCCCTCGCGGAAGTCCTGCTTGCCCTCGAACTTGGTGGTGGGGCTGTAGGCGCCGGTGAGGAATCCGTTGGCCATCGGGCTGAAGGCCACGTAGGAAATGCCCAGCTCGACGCAGGTGGGGAAGATGGACTCGTGCCATCGGGCCATCATGGAGTAGCGGTTCTCGATGGCGGTGACAGGCGTGACGGCGTGGGCGCGGCGCAGGTACTCCTCAGTGGTCTCGGAGATGCCCCAAGCGCGGATCTTTCCCTCGGCGATGAGCTTGCCAAACTCCTCGGCCACGACCTCAGGCTCAACCTTGGGGTCAATGCGGTGCTGGTAGTACAGGTCGATGCAGTCGATGCCCAGCTTGCGCAGGCTCTCCTCGCAGCTGGCGCGGATGACCTCGGGACGCGAGTCCAGCACGAGGTTATTGTTCGCGTCGTGGTGCACGCCCATCTTGGTAGCGACGACGACCTCGTCGCGGAAGTCGCGGATGGCAGCGCCGACGAGCTCCTCGTTGTAGGAGATGGAGCCGTCGGCCTTCACGCCCACGTAGGCCTCAGCGGTGTCGTAAAAGTCGTAGCCGATCTCGTGGGCGGCACGCAGCATCTCGATGGCCTCGTCGTCTGCCGTTGGGTCGCCGGAGGCATGGGAAAAGCCCATGCAGCCCAGGCCCACGGGGTTCACGTACAGGTCGCTCTTGCCAAGTTGCAGCCTTTCCATGGGTGCATCCTCTCTCGATGTCTCTCGTTCGCTGATATACAGAGTACCTGCTACAGGGCCTCCTTCAGCTTGCATTCTCAGCCGTCGAGCATGCATGCCGCGCAACCTGGCCACTCACGTGCATCACGGGAACGGAGATGTTGACGCGCTCCTTCGTGAGAAGTGTTCACTTGACAGGGGGACGGAGGTGTTGACACTTTTTACCAACGAGACAGAGATAGGACACGGCAATGGAGCGTTGTCATGAATAGGGTGCTTGAACAGGTTGAACGCATTATGCATGAGACACTGCAAAGGGAGTTGTCTGACGTATGGCCGTACGACCTCGAAAGAGACGGTGCTATCTTCTACATGAACGGAAGAAACGGCACCGCATTTGACTGGTATGTCAACGAACGCTTCCCCAGTTTTCCCATCTTCTACAACGATGAGGAAAACCTTGGTGCGGCAAAAGCCATGCTCCATACCGACGGAAACCTGACCGTCTATGTTTATGGAGATAAAGGCCACGCAGAGCCCATGAGCTTTGAGAGGTACATCGACGCGACTGCGGAGGAACTGCTGGACCTCGCGGTAACGCTGACTGGCAAAGCGGACGGCAACACGATATGGGATGAGGACATCCGCTCGCTCGAAGCCGACGGCAAGCCAGATAAGGAAGATGTCGAACTTTTTATCTCGCTCAGAGAAGCATATGAGCCCATGATCGAACGGAGAGCACTTCTCTCGAAGACTGCAATCGTCTCCAAAAAGGTGCGCGAAGGCAGATGGAAGATTGGGTATGGGACGCGTGACGAACCCACGAGAGATGGTGACAGCGGGTGGTATTTCTGCGTTGGTGATGAGACCGAGGAGTACGTCAATGACTCTGCGAACCTTGAGCTTTGGACTATCAACTCTGTTCTGATCTACGACCCCGCTCTGACCGAATTCATAGTGGCTCCGTACGGTACGGCGATAGTCCGAGTCGCTTCTGACAAGTTTGAACCCGATGAGCCAGGGAAGCCCGTCTTCATCGAGAAGAAGTGACGGCCTGGCGTGAACACCTTGCGATAGTAGTCGAGGCCAGCCAGATTTATCGCGAGCTAGAGGAGCTTCAACAGTTGCAGGAGCGTCAAGGGACAGGACACCCCGAGCGGCATAAAGGGAGATTGACCATGAAAGTAATCGTGCATGACCTAGGGGCATCGTACGACGAGCTTATGGAGGCCCGCTGCGACCACATGCTGTCAGCAGACGGCAAATGCGCCTCCTGCCAAGGCTGTTTTGGTTGCTGGACCAAGCACCCCGCCGAATGCTTCATGAAGGACAGGCTTCAGCAGGTATGCGGCCTCATTGGACAGGCAGACGAGCTAGTCATTGTCACGCGGAACCTGGGTGAGGACCGTCCTTTATCTGTATCTGAGCAAGAAGCATGGCGTAGAGCTTCATGTCGATGGCACTGGCTTCCAGGGGATGAGATTCCTGAGGCCGAGAGGCAGTTTCTCACCAAGGAAGGCCTGGAAGCCGCCAATGATGGCACGGCTCTTGATATCGAGGCGGTGCGCGCAGCCGAAAACGCCACGGCACCCATGCTCGACTATGCCTCGGGCATTGGCTTTCCGAAGCTGACCAAGTGGGTGTACTACCGTTTCGAGTTTCCCCTGAAGGAGTTCATGCAGAAGGCTCGAAGTCTGGAAGCAAGTCCTTGACCGAATCGAGGCAGTCGAAGCCTTGCCGGCCCTCTGGGAGAAGAAAAGGTACTGCCTGATGAACGGCATCTATGGGCCCAACGTTATCGACTCGTATCAAGTGAGCTATCTGGGCAGGACGGAATGGGGCGACATGGCCCCTACATCGAAGCCGGTGACGTCGTCACAGAAGGCCATTTGATGCTTGAGGTGCTCTCGATAGGCGATCGGTTGTACGCAACGCTTCAACAAATGGTCGGTGATCAGAAGTACAAGGACGCCATTGTCAAAACGCTTGATGCCGAGGGCATCGCCTACCACATAACAGATCCAATCGACAAGGGCATACCGCCCTTCGAGCTGCCAGAGTAGAAACCTATGTAACACTTCTGCCGCTCGCCTGGACGTTGCCTTCAACCCTCCAAACGAGCGGCATCTTGATCAGGAAGGCTATCTGTGGACATCAAACTGTCTTCACGCGGACTAAATCTGACCTCTGAAAAGGTAGCGATTCGAACCACTGAAGGTACGGTATCTGCGCTCGTCCTCAAGCCGCTCGACCCGAAGCCTCATGCCCCTGGCGTGCTGTGGATTCATGGCGGCGGGCTCCTCACGGGCATGAAGGAGATGGTCTTCATGTCACGTGCGGTGGACATGGTGGAAAAGTACGGGGCCGTAGTCGTCTCACCCGGGTATCGCCTGTCGTGGATGACCCCCTATCCGGGAGGCCTCTCGGACTGTTATGAAACACTGCTATGGCTTCGTGACCATGTCGAGGAGCTGGGAGTCAATCCCTCGCAGATTATGGTGGGAGGCGAGAGCGCAGGTGGGGGCCTCACCATTGCCACGTGTCTTCTAGCGCGCGACAAGAACGAGGTGAACGTCGCCTACCAGATGCCTCTCTACCCCATGATCGACAATCTCGACACCGACAGCTCGCGTGACAACCACAACAAGGTATGGAATACGGCGACCAACCACTTTGCATGGCGAATCTATTTGCGAAAGGATGCAAAATCCGAGGACGTCTCACCATACGCCGCACCAGCTCGGGAGATGGACTACTCCGGGCTCCCTCCGGCATACACCTTCGTCTGTACTGACGAGCCCTTCTATGATGAGACGGTGTCCTACATCGAGGCCTTGCGCGCAGCAGGAGTACATGCGGAGATTGATATCTACCAAGGCCTTTACCACGCCTTTGACATGCTCGATGCTGACGCGCCTGAGAGCAAGCTCGCCGCCGAGCGCTTCAACCAACATTTCGAGTGGGCCTTGGAGCATTGCTTCGCCGAGCAACAGGAGCCGACGGAATAGCCATCTCTTGTGGCGTTCCCTTGGGGCCCGATGAGCCAGACCGCCCAGCTCATGGCCACACCGAGAGGTGTGCTGCAGGTCATCATGGCATCATAGACCGTCGCCGGACCTCCCAGCGCCTTGTAGGCCCCTCGGATCAAATCCTTGCGCATTGGTCGCCTCTCCCCCATGGGCACGCTCGTCACCCTCGATGAGGTAGTCGCACACCGCACCTCCCTGCGCCAGCGTCTGCTCACGCGTGAGCCACCCATGTGCGAGACGTGCTGTTATGTGGTCTATCTCGCACATGACGGGCAGCACGTCCATAAGGCCCTGCTCGCGGCAGAAGTCGTTCAGAGGGCAACGGGTGAAGTGATAGCAAACGCGCGTGTCACCCTTGCTGTCACCAAAGTTGAAGTCCCACGTATACGGAGCCTCCGCGGGATGCTCGTCAACCCAGCGGGCGTGGGAGCGCACCGACTCGTTCATCCGGCGCATGTCAGCTGCACGGTTGAGGTTCGTGGAGAGGCCGATGGCGCCCTTCACCGCAGGCAGCTCGAAGAGATCGCCCACCACCTCACGCATCATATCGGGCGTGAGCTCCCCGTCAGCCGCCCGGTACATCGCAAAGAACACGAGCGCCTCGTAGGCGTTGTCAGCCATGGGATTATCCGCGCCGATGGAGGGAAAGTCGGCAAGCATCTGCCGATAGATGGGCCGTGCGCCGTTGTATGCCTTGGCTGCCAGCTCATAGCCGTAGCGTCTGCGGATTGTGCGGCGAAGCAAGGGGGCGATGACGTTGAAGTAGCGCGAAACATAGGCAAGCACGTTAGTTTCCTTTCGACCGTTGGCAATGGGCATGTCGCCAAGGTGGTGTCATGGACGCACTTCCCCAGCCATGTCTTCCGAGATTCCCATCCTCTCGTCGATGGCAGAAAGCACGGTGTTGGTCCACTTGCTGCCAAAGAGCCACTCCTCGTGCTGCATGTCAAAGCGCATGAGGTCGGGGTCGCGGAAGTGCTGCTGGTAACGCATGAGGTACTTCCCCTTGGGGTCCATGCGCAGGGCATAGATGACGTGGATGGTGGTGCCATCATGGTGGATGTCGTCGTCAAGTGGCGTCACGTAGTCCGAGTAGAACTCGCGCGAGATGGTCTTAGGATGCATGCGTGCGAAGCTGCGCGAGAAGCCGTCGAGGAAGGTGCGCATCTCGTCGTTGTCCTCGTCGGCATAGAGCGACTTGACCAGCTTGTCTACCAGCTTCTGGCGCTTCTTCTCGCTCTTCGCAGCACCGGAAAGCATCGGTCCCACGATCAAGGTCATGATTCGCGCCACGACGGGACTCCCCTGGTCGAGGTCAGAGCTGCCGATGAAGGCATGGTCCACGTGCACACGACCACGCTGCACGAGCAGCGCCGAGAAGCTTCCACCGAGCGAGCTCCCGTAGGCGCCGTCTACGCAGCCGCCGTGACGCTCGATGAGGTAGTCCTCAATCTTGGCACAGACCTCGGGCACGCTGGTAAAACAGACATAAGGATCCCCCTCAAAGCCGTCATAGTTGACGCAGATGAGGTGGTAGCGCTCCGCCAAAGCGTCGATCACCCGCGCGAAGTTGACCTGCCATGTGCAGGCAGTCCCTGGCAACAGCACCAACGTCTTGCCATCTTCACGACCCATCTCACTGAACTGCATCGCCCATCGCCTCCCTTGAACAGAAAGCCATCCGATTAGTTAGCATATTCTAACTCTTTTCGGAGTCTAGCTCCCCAGTCACCCATGGAGCGCCATGCCCAAGATGGAGGCTGGCGGGATGGCTTGAACTCACGACGTACTCCAAGGCCACGTGAGGCCGCGTCATATTGCCTGCTCATGCGCGCCGCCAAGGAGGGGAAGAGCGCCTTCACCGAGAAGGAGATCCGGACTCGCACCGAGCAAGTCACCTAGTCGCGCGAGCATATCGACACCATGCACCACACAGGTTCCTAGTCGGCACCCTCTTCATCGACGTCCAGACCTTAGGCTGCCCGCCAAGTTTCCTGTGGTCTACCTGCCGCATGGCTTTGCCAACAGCCACGAGACACGCTACCCCAGCTGCCACCCCCAATACGCCGCCGCATTGTCAATCCATACCTCGGCAACAGTGCCGACACCCTCCACCGGAAAAAGCAGACGAACCGTATCGCAGCACCGAATCGTTGACTACATCAGTTTACGCATGTATTTGCCGCCACCTTGTGCGTATCAATTCCTTCCTCTCCCCGTGATTCTTTGTCCGAAAACAAGACCAAGGGGCACACCCACTGCTTGTGGACGTGTCCCCTGCTGTTCCATGTGTCTTTGCTCTATTGCGCTACTCGCTCAGGAAGCGGAACTGATAGTTCTCCGGCAGGATGTGGGTGTACACGAAGCTGATGAGCTTCCAGCTGCCGTCTGCCTGGCGATGGTAGGTCTCGGTGGCCACGAAGGGGTTGATGGCCTCGTTGCCGCCCACGAGCGCCCGCACGTCGACGTGCTTGTCGTCGCGCTTGACGGTCACGATGTGCCTCTGCGCGATGGCCTCCTCCTCGGCGCCGCGGTCCATGGTGATGCCCATGTGCACGAAGGGGGCCTTGGGGTCGCAGGTCTTGCGGAGCCGCTCCACGTCGAGGTCGAACTGGGCCTTCCAGTACTCGTCGGAGGCGGCGAGGATCTCGGCCTTGAGCTCCTCCTGGTACCTGGCCTCCTGTACGTCGAAGTCGTCGGGAATGGAAAGGTACTTCTCATAGACGGACTCGTCGGCGGCGTAGTAGGTCTTGCCGGGCGTGGCGAGCTCGGCGATCTGGGCCATCTCGTCGTCGGTGAGAACGAAGTCGAAGATGTCCAGGTTGTCGGCCAGGTGCGCCGGGCTCTTGGAGCCGGGGATGATGGAGTTGCCCTTCTGTATGTGCCAGCGCAGGATGACCTGCACGGGGCTCTTGCCGTACTTGGCAGCGAGCTCGGCGAAGACGGGCTCGTTGCGCAGGCTCGCGTCGCCGTGGCCGAGCGGGTACCACGCCTCGATGACGATGCCGTACTGGGAGAGGTACTCGCGCAGAGCGTCGTTGGGATGGTAGGGATGGTTCTCGACGGTGACCAGCTGCGGCTTGACCTCGGCGGCGTCGATGACCTCCTGGATTTTTTCAACGGGGAAGTTGGAGAGGCCGAGCGCGCGGACCTTGCCAGCCTTGTAGGCGTCCTCCATGTCCTTCCAGGCGGCCAGGTAGTCGCCGCAGGGCTGGTGCAGGATGAGCATGTCGATGTAACCGAGGCCCATGCGTGCGAGGGTCTTGTCGATATGCTCGGCGGCGCGAGTATAGCCCGACGGCCAAAGCTTGGTGGAGACGAAGACCTGCTCGCGCGGCACGCCCGAGCGGCGGATGCCGCGGGCGACGCCCGCCTCGTTGTAGTAGCCGTTGGCCGTGTCGATGTGGCGGAAGCCCGCACGCAGGGCGTTGAGTGTGGCCATCTCCGCGTCGGCGGGGCTCATCAGGAAGGTCCCCAGGCCCTCGGCCGGCATCTTGACGTCGTTGTTGAGCGTGATGTACTGCATGGTCTTCCTCCTTGTTTCGCTTCCCTGTCTGGCTACCACTATATCGCCTCCTACCAGCTTACAACCCAACGCCCTCGGCAACCGAGCATGCGTCCAGCGCATGCAAGCGCGGGAAAGACCTTGTGATGGGATATCATGGACGCATACCAAGGGAAGGGCGGCAACCATGGAGCTGGAACAGATGCGGCAGCTGGACGCGATCGCGCGGCGCGGGACCATCTCGGCGGCGGCGGAGGAGCTGCACCTCTCGCAGCCTGCGCTCTCGCGCTCGATCAGGCGCCTGGAGCGCGAGCTGGGCCAGGAGCTCTTCGACCGAACGCACAACTCCGCCACGCTCAACGACGCCGGGCGCCTGGCCGTCGACCACGCACGCAACCTCCTGCGCGACGAGCGCATGATGCTCGACGCCTTCGCGGACCTCGCGCGCAGGCAACGCACCTTGCTCGTGGGCACGGTGGCGCCGGCACCGGTCTGGCACCTCACGGCGCTCACGGTCGAGCGCTTCCCGGGGACGCTGCTCAACCCGGTGACCCTGCCCGAGGACGAGGTCGAGCGACGCCTCATGAACCGCTCGGTCGACCTCGCCATCACGCTCAGGCCACAGATCCTGCCCACCATGCGCTCGACGCAGATCATGGTCGAGGACCTCTACGCCTTCCTGCCCCAAGGCCACCGCCTCGCGTCGCAGGACACGGTGTCGTTCGCCGACCTCGACGGCGAGAGCTTCCTCGTGCTCTCCGAGGTGGGCTTCTGGATGGGGATGCTGCGCCGCAACATGCCGCGCGCAAACATCGTGGAGCAGGCGGACCGCTCCGTCTTCGAGCAGCTCGTGCGCACGACCGAACTCGTAAGCTTCATAACCAACGTGACGCAGGGAATCAGAGAGGGCCTCGACCGGGTCGCCGTGCCCATCAGCGACGCCGACGCGCACGCCACGTTCTACCTGTCGGCGCTAGCCGACGCCCCGCAGCGCGTGCAGGACATCTACGACTGGGCGAGCAGCCAATAGGGGTCCCTCCCCCGCATCGCCCTCAGCCAAGAGAAGGCCCGCTGCCTGCCGCTACGAGCAGAGGGCGGCCCCATAACAAGACCTCGTTCAAGTAATAACGGCGCGCTACTTGGCCGCGTCGATCTGGCCCTTGATGCGGTCGAGCAGGAACTGCACGGTGTCGAGGTTGTGGTGGTCCAGGATGACGGACTTGCCACCGTCGAGCCCGCGAATCTGCTCGCGGTCGTCCTCGGTGAGCTCGAAGTCGAAGACGTCGAAGTTCTCAGCCATGCGGGCGGGCTTGCTGGACTTGGGGATGACGACGACGCCCTCGTCCATGAGGAAGCGCAGCGCGACCTGACCGACGCCCTTGCCGTACCTCTCGCCGATCTTGGCCAAGAGCGGGTTGGTGAAGAAGCCGTTGGCGCCCTCGGCGAAGGGGCCCCAGGCCATGTGCTGCACGCCGAGGCGCTCCATCACGGCGTGCTCGGGCCTCTCCTGCCAGAAGACGTGGGTCTCCACCTGGTTGAGCATGGGCTTGACGTCGGCGAAGGCGCAGAGGTCCATGAGCTGCTTGGAGTCGAAGTTTGAGACGCCGATCGCGCGGACCTTGCCGGCCTCGTAGGCCTCCTCCAGCGCGCGCCACGCGCCGTAGACGTCGTAGTAGCACTGGTGCAGCAGCATGAGGTCGAGGTACTCGAGGCCCAGGCGCTCGAGCGACTCGTCGATGGAGCGCCTGGCGTCCTCGTGGCGGTAGTTGGAGACCCAGATCTTGGAGACGACGAAGAGCTCCTCGCGCGACACGCCGCTCCTGGCGATGGCGGCGCCGACGCCCTCCTCGTTGCCGTATGACTGCGCGGTGTCAATCAGGCGGTAGCCGGCGTGCAAGGCCTCGGAGACGCACTCCTCGGTCTCCGCGTTGCCGATCTGGAAGACGCCGTAGCCGAGCATGGGCATCCTGACGCCGTTGGAAAGGGTGGTGTACTCCATGGTGCGCTCCTTCTGTGCGAGGATTCTCTGCTGTTACCATCATCTGTTGGAGAGGGTCGCGTGTCCAATGCCCACTCGTCAGGCGGGTATGCACCAGACGCATGCACGGGCGCCCGGGTCAAGGCAGCGCCCCCAAGCAGCCCGAGGGCTCCCGAGCTTCGCTGCCAGACCGACCGCCCGCCGATTCGGCTTGCCCCTCTCCAGTGGGTGAGGATCACCCTTGTGCCTGTTCGGGACAGCCTTTCGGGACAGTGTTGGATTTCGCATAAAATACAGCCGCTCTACCTGCGGCTCATTTACTTCTATGGGTAATGCTCATTGCCCGGGCCTGGGTCGGTCGGGCACAGGTGCCCCTCTCAGCAAACGCGGCGTTGACGCCCATGTGAGTGAGCCCTGCGCGCGCGAGAGCCGCGGAGCGGCTCCGCGTGTGAGCTTGCCTCGCCGCAAGCTCCCGTCTCGGATGCCATTGCAGCGCAAGGGGCGCACGCCGAAACCGGCACCCATGACATCGCGTCATGGGTGAACGCGAAAACCCGACGGAGCGTGAGCCCACCATGGCAGCATGGAGCGCGAGCTCGGGCCGCGCGGCGCCTCGGGAGCCAGCCATGGGGTCGGGTCGTGCGCCTCGGTCTCGGCCGCGGGGCCAACGGGTCGCCAGCGCTATGCATCCGACGAATGGAGGGAGGCGATGCGCGCATTGTACATGCCGTCCCCGAGCTGCGAGAATGGGATCAGCCCAACAGGAAGCAGGACACGGGAGGTAACCACCATGAACAACGTCGAGGGCAAGGTCGTCGTCATCACCGGCGCGAGCTCGGGCATCGGCGAGCAGACCGCGAGCTCGCTCGTGGCCGAGGGCGCCAGGGTCGTGCTCTCCGCCCGGCGCGAGGACCGCCTGGCGTCGCTCGCCGCCGAGCTCGGTGAAGACAATGCCGCCTACCTGGCAAGCGACGTCTCCAAGCTCGAGGACATGCAGGCCCTCGTCGCGCTCGCCAAGGAGCGCTTCGGCCGCGTGGACGTGCTGTTCGCCAACGCGGGCATCATGCCGGCCGGCCCCATGAGCGCCATGGACTATACGGGCTGGATGGCGCAGGTGGACGTCAACGTCAAGGGCGTGCTCAACGCCATGGCGGCCGTCCTGCCCGACTTCACGGGGCAGAGGCGCGGCCACATCATCTCGACCTCGTCGGTCGCCGGCACCACGCTCGTGCCATACAACGCCGTCTACTGCGGCACCAAGCACTTCGTGCGCGCGATGCTCTCGTCCTTCCGCACCGAGTCCGTGACGGAGGGGACCAACATCCGCACCACCATCATCTACCCCGGCAAGATCGCGACGGAGCTGCTGAACAGCGCCGCCGAGGGCCCGGGCAAGGAGGCCGCAAGGAAGGCCTACGCGGCCGAGGCGATACCCGCCGGCGCCATCGCGGACGCCGTGCTCTACGCCGTGGGCCAGCCCGACAGCGTGGACGTGAGCGACATCGTCGTCCGCCCCACCGCCGAGGCCTAGGGATCTTCGCGCGACCCCGCGAACACCGACGACAGAGAGGAAGGAAGCCATGGAGAGGCTCGAGCTGACGCAGGAATGGGACAAGACGTTCCCCAAGTCCGACAAGGTGGACCACGAGAAGGTCCAGTTCCCAACTCGATTCGGCATGACGCTGGCGGCCGACGTGTACAGGCCCAAGGAGGCACGGGGCGCCCTGGCGGCGCTCGCCGTGTGCGGCCCCTTCGGCGCCGTGAAGGAGCAGAGCTCCGGCATCTACGCGCAGGCGATGGCGGAGCGCGGCTACCTCGCCGTGGCCGTTGACCCCGCCTTCACCGGCGAGTCCGGGGGCTGGCCGCGCAACGTCGCGAGCCCGGACATCGCGACCGAGGACTACGGCGCGGCCGTCGACTACCTCACCACGCGCGACGACGTGGACCCGGGCCGCATCGGCGCTACGGCGGCTTCGCGCTCAACGCCGCGATCATCGACCCGCGCGTGAGGGCCACGGTCACCTCCACCATGTACGACATCTCGAGGATGAACGCGAACGGCAACGTCGGGGAGGCCGACAGCAAGGAGGCGCGCGACGAGATCCGCGCCAGGTGCGCCGCCCAGCGCACGGCCGACGCCGCCTCGGGCGAGCCCGCCCACGACGGCGGCGTGCCGAGCGAGGTCCCCGACTCCGCGCCTGACATGGTGAAGAACGCCGTGAGGTACTACACCACCGAGCGCGGCTACCACGAGCGCAGCCTCAACTCCAACGGCGGCTCCACCGTCACCTACCCGCTGTCGTTCATCAACGCCCCGATCCTGCACTACCTCGACGAGCTGGACAGCGCCGTGCTCCTCGTCCACGGCGCGGACGCGCACAACAAGTTCTACAGCGACGACGCGTTCGCGCGCATGAGGGGCGACAACAAGGAGTACCACGTGGTCCCGGGCGCCGTGCACATCGACCTCTACGACGACGTCGACGTCATTCCCTGGGACGTGATCGAGGAGTTCCTGGGGAGGCACCTGGCATAGCGGGGCGCGCGGGCGGCGGAGGCAAAAGTAGCGCAGAGACACTGAATTCGGAATCTCAGAGGACCAATCCTTGCGCTCTCGCTCCCGCTCTCGCTTGGCATTACCCCAAAGAGGATGTCAACCAGTCATCTCAATCGTCTCACAGCGGGGAAACGCCGCCGTATGCCTCACCCCAGGCCATCACCCCGAGCCATCATCTCCATGAGGTTGAGGTGCCTGACGCCGTCCCTGCCCTCGGGGAGCGGGTCCAGCGTGAGCAGGTAGCAGGGCCAACTGTCGCGCACGTTTCGGAACGGCCGGTACTCCCGCTCCTCGACGCTCGGGTCCAGTACGGACATCGACACCTGCACGTAGGCATAGGAGTCGCTTGGGCGCCGCGCGATGAAGTCGAGCTCGAGCCTGCCGACCGACCCAACGCTCACGTTGTAGTCGCACGAGCGAAGGTACGTGTACGTCACGTTCTCAAGGAGCGGCCCGTAGTTGAGCGTCGCGTCCACGTTGCGCGCGAAATAGATCCCCGTGTCAGCGAGGTAGTACTTCTCCCCTCCCTGGAGCGAGCGCCTCGACTTCACGTCAAAACGCGGGCATCGGTAGAGCACCTTCGCCGCGACGAGGAGGTCGATGTAGCTCGCGAGCGTTTCCCGCTTGATGGCCACGCCCTGCGTGTTGCGCAGGTAGCCGGCGATTCCCGTGAGGTTGGTAGGCGCGCCGAAGTTGTTGATGACGTAGGTCATCACGCGCTCGAAGGTGCTGCGGTTGCGGATCTGCCTTCGCGCCCGTATGTCCTTCTGGATGATCTGCCCAACGACATCCTGTATGTAGCGCGCCTTCGCGGCCTCGTCATCGTACTCGACCGCCTTGGGGAATCCGCCGAAGCGCAACCACGACCGGAAGCTCCGCGCGACGGGCTCAGCGGGCTTGCCCAGGAACTCCCGCATCCCGAGGTACTCCTCGAACGAGAGCGTGAAGAGCTCCACCTCCACGTAGCGCCCCGTGAGGTTGGTCATGAGCTCGCCGGAGAGCAGGTAGGAGTTCGACCCGGTGATGAACACGGAGAAGGAGCCGTCCGCCCGGTACGCGTTCACGACCTCCTCGTAGCCCTCGACGCGCTGGACCTCGTCGACGAAGAGGTAGGTGACGTCGCCCGTGTCCTCGGGAAGGCGTGACTCGATTGCAGCTTCTAGCTGGTCGGGCGTGCGGACGGACCTGAGCCCGCGACGCTCGAGGTCGAGGTACACGATGCGGTCCTCGACGACCCCGCGCTCGCGGAGCTCATCGGCCACCGTCTCCATGAGGCACGACTTGCCACAGCGGCGGATTCCCGTCACCACCTTGATGAGCCCCGTGTCGTCGACGAAGGGCCTGACCTTCTCTAGATACCGCTCCCTGCGATAGCGCTTCGCCATCTGCTCGCCTCCGGAATTTGCTTATTTACTTGTTTAGGGTAGCAAAGTCACTTAATATGGTAAAGTGCTCCCCTAAATTAAGTCTTTACGAGAATCTCGGTCAGAGAGGCAACACGTTGCCGAGAAACTTGGACGTGACCGCTCGCCGATTCGCCGCTCCTCGGAATGGGCGTCGCACTGCCGGCTGGACCGTTTTTTGGGAATCGGCTGGACTGCGCATGAAAACAGCCGCTTTACCTGCGGCTGAAATACAAGGTTGGGTAATGCGCATTACCCAGATCAGGTTGGAAGGCCAGGGTCGCGCTGGACCCAATCTCAGCCGGTGTGCGCCAGCTCCCCTATTCGGATGTCATTGTACTGGGACGCATCATGCCGTCTCCTGCCGCTGGTCTAGGGAGCGTGACAACACGAGGCCTGGGGCAAAGCGCGTGTCGTGTATAGAGAGGTAGGCTAGGCGCTGCAATCGTATTCGACGAGCAGGAAGGCGTCATCGTGTAGCGCTAGCCAGCTTTCGCTCGGTACCCCTGAGCCCACGCATGGCTCACCAAGCCATACCGCCTCGGCTTGCGAGAACTCCGAGAGCAGCCTCCGGGCCTCTCCGTACGCCTCCGAACGCACCGCCTGCTCCGGCGACTTGCAGCGAGCCCACCCGCGGACCACGTCCTCCAGCGATCCCGGGGCGATCGGCTGCAGGCGCACCCGCTCGAAGCACAGGTATCCCCGGTAGAAGTCCTCCGCCTCGGCAAGGATTCGGAGGCGCACCTCTGGGGAAATGCGTGCCCAGAAGTCCGTCCCCCACTCCTCGTGATACGCCATGGCCATGAGCATCGTCTGCACAAAGGCCTCTGCGAAATGCTCGTGCAGATAGCCCGTCTCGAAGCGCGCCGCAAACAATCTGAGATACTCCTCGCCGGCCAGCAGGGGCGTCACATCACAACACGACAATTGTGCATCTGCCCATTCGAGCGGAACGGCTATGTCCGTGCACCTATCGTAGTGACTGACGACTCCTCGAAGCCGTGTCTTATGCTCTCTTCGCACGGGAATCCCACCTCACTCATGCCCCGTATCGGAATGATTCTTCCGCCATGGCTCCAACGTCCATCGTAGTCGATGGCTGACAAGTCGTGCCGACAACCGAGAAAACGACTAGCCCGCCCACAAGAGAACTTCGAGCTCCATGCCGAGCGCGAGGCTGTCCATGAACGCCTGCAGATTGCCGTTGATCATCTCCATCGCCATCAATCACTGGGCCGGGCCTTCCTGGCACGCCGCGCCTAGGCCTCCCGGCCTCCGCTCCAACAATGCACGCATACCCAATGACAAACAGCCGACGTCATCCAACAAGGGCTGTGGACAGCTCCAGCGAGTACCCCTCGGGACACCTCTCCACAAGCTCGGAAACAGCCGCAGCCAGGTTGGACCTGAAGGCCGCCTATGCACCACGGGCAGACGTAGTCGACGTCCTCGCTCGTGTACATGCCCTGGTGGAAGATCTCGCCCGCCTCGCCGCAACACTCGCAGGTGCCCTCGAACCGCTCGAGATTATCCAGCTCGTAGAGGTTTGGGTGGTACTTGAAGCGTGGCCTGGCCGCCTGCTCTTCCTTTTCGGCTCCCTAAGACCGACACTGCAATACAACCATTAAGGGTCATATTACAGCTCCCGACGGACACAATTGGCGTCTGGAGTCAGCGGTAGGCTGAAGGTAGAGGATGGACGAAGCACGGCGAGGAGGCTAGAGATATTGGCGTTATGGGGTGGTACTTGGGAGCAGCCTCGGCCATGCCGAGCCATCGCACGCATGGCAACCGCTTCGTCCACCACGTTCGGGCCAGGTCGAGCACCGCCGTCATGGGCTGCCACACGCTCAGGCTCCTGCTCAATGCTGTACTCGCATATGACCACCTCCTCAACCTGCGAATCGTTGCGTTGATGCGGCTCTACACGGGAGATGACCGGGTGCTCGCCATCGCGCAGATGGTGGAGGACATCCTGAGCGATGCTCCGGCTCGCACCTATGAGGGGTTTTGCAAACATGGAGAAGACCTCAAGGTTCTTGTTGCGAAGATCGCGGGCCTCGCCATGATTGGCATCGGAGGAGGGTACAAATCGCTTGCGCTGGAGTGTGCCGACAACGGCGAGCGGCTTGCCTGCGGCGAAAGGCGCGGAGATCATGCCCGCCTGGCATAGGGACCGCCCCTTGCGCTACACTTGCTGGCGTTACGACCACATCGACCGACGGGAGCGGGCCGTGGACGCAAACAGTGCGATGCGCCTGATCATCGAGGCGAGCGGCAAGTCCGGCAGGCAGGTGGCGAGAGAGATCGGCAGGTCGGGGTCATTCATCAGCTCCTCCCTCGCGCAAGGGGCGTGCCCCCGCGCCGACACGCACGCGCGCGTGGCGCGCGCGTGCGGCTACGAGCTCGTCCTAATCCCCAAGCCCGAGGCAGACAGGCTCACGGACGCGAGCTCGGGGGTCGTCGTCGAGTACGACGGATCCGCCGGCCCGGCGTAGCCAACGACCTCCCCGTGGCAGCCCGAGCATGGACAGCCTCGGCAGCCGCAAGGCATCAGCAGCGAATCACACCCAGCGCCCGCAATGCCTTGTCGGACAGGCGCAGGGCACCATGAGCGAAGTCTTCGCCACAAACGACCAGTCCCTGCCTCTCGAGGTCTGAGCATCTTCGCCTTTCGCCGGTCGCGGCTCACGAAGCGCCACAGCGTGCCGTCGTCCGGGCGGCAACCGAGCTCCGCCTCCACTGCGCTTGCCCCACTCGGCAATTTGCCGTTCTACAGTAGACGATGATGCCGTCGAGGGCGGTCTCAAGCTGTGCGAGTTCGTCAGCGGCGAGCTCCACCTCCTCGCTCCTAAGGTTCTCCGGGATGCGGCCCTTGTTCTTGGACCTCGGGATGGGCACCACGTTGTCCCGGACACCGCGTGCTACACTGATGAGTGGAAGACGGGAGGCACGCTCATGACACGCACCATCAACATAGGCGCACAGGGGTTCGAAGACCTGCGCGCGAACGGCTACTTCTACGTGGACAAGACCGGCTTCGTGAGGGACTGGTGGCGGGCGGGCGACTCCGC
>CADBYM010000005.1 GCA_902798915.1 uncultured Coriobacteriaceae bacterium
CTTGGCGAGATGCGGCTGTCGGGCGGCGTTCGGGAGGCGTGAGGTTAACGTGCAATAACATAAATGTACAGGGTGACATTTTCGCTCAACGACGACAGTGATCATTGTACACCTGCTATTTTACTGACTGCCAAACAATCACATCTACATTCAAAGCAAATCGCATTGAGCTGGGGTTTTGTCTCTGATTCGATTATTTATTGTGCACTTTTGTGATCCGCGGCAGGAGGGATGTACCTCGCGACGAGGCGGAAGCGGCGGCCAGCCGCCCGGAGGACCGACGATGTGACGAAAACATGCAATGTTTGATGCGTTTGAACACGACTACCAGACGACGGGCCTTCCAGACCCCCTCAAGAGGCTATCGGCCTTGGGCACAACATCGCTTCTGGGCGCGATTTTTGCCCGACAGCAGCCAGAATCGTCTTCTTCCGCTCTCTCGTGCGCTATAATTTATCGCACACCCAACACAGACCAAAGGAGCCACCCATGTCCTCAAGTGTTTCCCGGCGCGACTTCTTCAAGATTGCGACGGGCTCCATCATCACCATACCGAACATCGTCGCGGGATCGGTCGCTCTCGTGCCGCAACAAGCCTTGGCGGAAGACTTCTCGACCGAGGAAGAGGCGGGCAGCGAGGAGATGCTCTTTACCAACGAAATCGAGCTCATCCCGCTCAAACTCTCCGAGGTTGCCTTTGTGGTGTGCGACGTATCCGTCGGCGATCCGACCAAGAACCGCGTGGCAGGTGCCCATGTTAAGGTGACCTCCATCGAAACGGGAGAATCCGTCGAGGGCGACACCGACGAAAACGGCTCCGTGATGTTCGACATCATAAATCTTGCCATCTGCGACGAAGGCCAATCACGCGACGACCTCAAGAAATACCTCTTCATCGGGAGCGTCGAAATCACCCGCGAGGACTATCGCGACTTCCTCACCGGCAAGATGATCGTCGAGGGTCTGCAGACGCACGTCATCCCCACACGCAAGCTAGAGAAGAACTGGCCGTACCCCGCACGTGTCACCTTTGATGACTGGGACGTGCTCTACACGGACAACACACCCGCCTTCAGCAAAAAGAACGACATCCTCCACCGCCTTGCCGTCACCGTCAAGAACGTCTCCAGTGACGAGGAGATAACCCTGTCGCTCGCCGAGACGGCCTCTGGCAAGGTGATCCAAACAATGGATGACTTCCCCTCGGGCAACGAATTCTCGGGAGGCTTCAGTTATCACTTCCTGCAGGAGGGCAACAAAGAGGCCCTGGCCGTAGAGACTGACTACTGCATGCGCCTCACGCAAGGCGAGAAGACCTGGCAGTTCCCCATCCGCCTGAAGCCCGTGACGCCCGTCTTCGACGCACCGAAGACCCTCGCGCCACTGAAGCCCCTGAAGCCACTTGGAGACCCCAAGGCAGGCAAGGCCTCAGCAAAGCTCTCGAAGCTCATCCCCATCGGCGGTGGTAGCTCACTGAGTTCATGGATTCCGGATTTTGGCTTCGTCAAGGTAGGAGTCGACCCATGCGGTTCGGCCACCATCGCCGTAACCATTGGCCAGATCGAGTACCCGTGGGGCAAGTCACTTGCCTGGGGCGACGACGGTCAAATGTATCAAACCCAACACAGCGGCTCGACTTCCACCACAACAGACCCAACCGGTCACGCAGACGTCGACACCAACCAGGGATGGAAGTCGTTCCCACGCAAGTCCATCGCCGAGCAGTGGCAGAAGCAGAAGGATGCGTGGAAGAGCGGCATCAACAGCTATCAAACGGCAAGACAACACAAGAACGACCCCCAATCTCAAGGAGGCAAGATCAACTTCAGCAAGGTGCTCAAGCTCAGTCTGAAGCTCATGGTCTTCGGAGTCGTGTCGTGGGACGTCTTCGATGCCGAAACGTGGGATTGGAACGCCCAGCGCAACCCCGGCTTCTCCGGCAACGGTGGCCTCGCGCTCATCGGATCGTGTGACTTCACCTACAGCAACAACTTCCTCGCGGGTCCGGTACCGGTACTCTTCCAATTTGGCTTCAAGCTAAGCGCCTCCGTCAAAGCGACCGCGGGCCTCAGCGTAGCCGACACCGATCCCAAGCGCGACGAGAAGATCAAGGCGGGACTACCCGTCAAGTCGTGGAGCGACATCATGGGCGACCTCGACTACTGGAACTGGGACTTCACCAACACGGGCTTTAGCGTCACCTTCACCTTCTCGCCCTGGATCTCGCTCGGCGTGGGCGTCAAGGGTGTCGCTTCGGTATCGATGCGCGGAAGCATCGTGATGACCTACTACATTGGCGTCTCCCTCCCCAAAAAGCTCCTCGGCAAGGACCGCAGCAATCCGCACATGATCTGGTCCATCTCCGCCGCCATCGACCTCGTCTTTCAACTGTTCTTCTTCACGTACAGCATCACCGTCGTGGACCTCAGCAACAAGAACTTCTTCAACAACTGGAACAACCCACAGTGGCAACCCGAAAAGTGGGAGCTCGGTAAGGTCAAGCTCTATGGCCAGTCGGACGACGAGGCCTTCCTCACCGCAATGGCCGACGAGAACGTCGACGTCTGGGGCGAGGTGACGAACACCTTCAAGGGCGAGCAGATGGACAGGATGCTCACCAAGATGTCGCCCATCACCGACGACATGATGATGGAGACGGTGGAGGCGGGAACCGGTCTGAACGCCCAGGCGGAGGCGACCGAGCCTCCCAGACCGGTCGTCACCATCACCTACGTCGAGGAGGCCTCCGTCACCGAGGATGGCTGCGTGATTCCCGCCATGGTGTACACCTTCGAGACGGAGCAGGAGTACGAAGCGCGCCTGGCAGAGGAGGAACGGGAAGCCAAGGCCAAGGCCAAGGAGCAAGAAGCGAAGAATGGTGTGTCGGTCAATCAGGACGGCCTCAAGATCACCTCAACTGTGCTGCCGCTTACGGGTGAGTCCGACGCAGATGATGACTCCGTCGATGCCTGGCAAGAAGATGCACCGTCTGCCGACATGGATGCAGCGTCTGCCGGCATGGATGCAACGTCTGCCGGCCAGCAATCGGAAGACGTCACCGTCGATGATCTTGATGCGCCCGAGGACTCGCTGCCAGAAGAGCTCGTAGACCAGGACGCAGACATTCAAACGGACGAGATCGACGTCGCAGACACAGACATTCAAACGGACGAAGATGCCGTTGAGGACTCCAACACCTCCATAGACGAGGCTGCGGTCGAGGAGTCAGACGTACAGAACGACGAGGCCGCCGTCGAAGAGGCAGATGTCGAGCCGACGGACGGGGAAAAGGAAAAGGAGAAGGACGAGTCCCATTCGGATGAAGACCTCAAAGCCCAGGCAACCAGCGAGGTCGAGAGTCCCTTCGCATACACGCCGCGGGCCTACGAGCAGTATTGGGAGTCCCCCATCAGCGGACTCACGGCCATGGCGGACGCAGAGCCCGTCATCGGCATCGGAGACGAGGGCGGCATCATACTCTCGGAGGCGTACGACACTCGCCTGAATCCCGTCGACAAGCCGGTCTTCGGCAGCCAACGCATGCAGGTCCTCCCGGTTGGATACCGCGACGGGATGATTTCGCTACGCATCGGCGTGGTGAGCATAAACGGCAAACCGCGCACGCGCGTCATTATCACAAAGATCGCCGGCGGCATGAACGTCGGGTTGACGCGCGTACTTGAATTCGACATCGCGCGTCCCATCCGGCAGAGCAACGGAAAGTACATAAGCGAGAAGCTCGAGGGATACAACCGCGACGATTTGTATGATTACGAGTGCGCGGCTGTCTCGACCGAGCCATTCTACTTGCATGGTCACTACCTCCACCTTGCCGTTCTCTCTGGAAGGCGCGACCTTGGCACGGGAAACAACGCCGATGAGCTGGCATCGTGTGCGACCGACCTCGTGCTCACCTGGCTCTGGGTCGACATCGCTGCCTTCGCTGTTAACGCGGACTGGGCGAAGACCAAACCGCTCGAAGTGATGCAAAGCTTCAGCTGGCCAGGAGCCATGGTATTTGGCGAGGACAAGGAGCGGCCGTATCACTCCATCTCCAACCTGCAAATCAACTTTGACGAAGCGCTTGGCAACAACCGACTTGTACCGTCCTTCACCGACACGGTAATTATCACCTACCTTGATCGCTCGGCAGCAGCCCCAAAGGACGCACTCAGCCATCAGGCGGGCAACGCACGCATTCGCATGGGCGTGATCTTCTGCGTGTTCCACTCCGCATTGCACTGGCAGACCGAGCGTTACTACGCCGAAGTCTACAGCCCGGCGGCAATCGAGAAGACGATGGGTGCCATCGAGGACAGCTCCACCAACGAGTTGCGCTTCTGGGATCGCGTGGACAACGAGTACGTCTTCATGCTTCGCGGATCCGTCCAAAGTCGGTATCACGTGATGCAGATCATTCCCGGTGCCCTCGACCCGGCCGAGAAGTACTCTGATACGAGACTCCCCAAGATCAAGGCCATCCGTCTGGCGGGAGCGCACGACGGCACCATGTGCTTGCACCACTGGCGCGACGAGAACGGCGCGCAACGCTTCCTCGGCACTCGAGCAGACGGCGCATCGGCCCAAGCCGAAGGCGATCCAAACGACGGCGGAATCGACCGCGAGCTTTGCCTGGTGAGCTTCACCAATACTGACAGCAATAATGTAGGCATGGAGTTCCAACGTATCGGCCCGAAGGACTTCTCCATGTCCTCGTTCGGCGCGTACGGCGACTTCATCTATTGGCCTGGCACCAAGGACGGCGTGGCCGATATGGAGCCGATCGAGAAGGATGGCGGTACGAACGTCGAGCTCGAGGATATGCCACCCGTCAGTCGCTCATGGCTCATGGCCTCACGCCTGCGCAATGGCAAGTTCTCCGAGCCCTTCTGCATGGTCGACCTCGGGCACGAAATCGACAACGTCGTGAGCTTGCGAGGAACGGATCAGGCACTTGACGTGGTCGTCTGCGGACTCACAGACCGCACGCGCGGCAAGGCTGACATCTACCGTACGCGTGTTCCCTTCGTTCGCACCATCGCCGCCATAGAAGCCTTTGCAGAGACCACGTACGTGGTACCCGGTCGCAACGCAAACTTCTTCATCGCACTGCGCAACGACGGCAACACCTTCATCTCCGGCTGCGTCGTGGAGATGTGGAACGAGGGTGCCGTAGTGGGCACGTACCAGCTCGCCTTCAACAAGGACACCCTGCAAGAGTCGACCTACAACCCCGCACAAGAGGGCACCGACCAACTGCAAGGGGTCGAACCGGACTATGCGCTCGCGCCCGGCAAGATCAGCCTGTACAAGGTGACGATGACGATACCAAGCACATGGCTCGGCGGCACGGACGCCAATGGCAAACGCATCGTAAAGACCGTCAAGTTCCGCGCATGCAAACCCACAACGGTAGTCGGGAAGGCGGGTTCGCTCGCCGCACAGGCGGAGGGCGCCGTCGAGGAAGGCATCGAGTTCAGCCTGCCCGAGCCCATAGCCAGTCTCAACCCCATACCCGTTGAGGTATACCACTACGATGAGCTGGCATTCGCCGACGCACCCATGTCGATGGTTACCGAGAACAACAACACGAGCGTCACCGCCGATACAGCGAACGCAGGCACCACGAACACCACCACACCAAGTGCGAACGCACCTCAGAACAACGTCGTCCAGAGGTCGACCACAGAGACGACCGCCGCAAAGAAGGCAAAGCTGGCGAATACCGGCGACAGTGGCACTCTGGGAGTCGGGTCAGCTGCAGCCGCGTTGGCAGGCGCGGCAATCCTTGCCTACGAACGACGCCGCGCGGCCAACGAATCCTCCGAGGAGTAGAGTTCGATCTTGCAAAAAACACGGGCGCCCACTTGGGGCGCCCGTTCGCTTCGGGTGCTCCATGTGGGGCACCCGATACTCTTTGGGCCTATCAGGACCTACGACGCGCCTTCCAACCTGAGGCGAACGCTAGGACGGCACCCACAGCAAGGACGAACGGCAAGGCGAGCGGGGACTCATCGCGCGTCTTGGGCGTCTGCGTCTTCGCGGAAGTGCCGCTCGATGTGACGGTTCTCGATGCCGTGGTCCCATTCCCCGAGCCAGAGTTCGACGCATCCGAAGCCTTGGATACTCCCTGACCACCATTGCCTTGCCCTTGTTCGCCCGACTCGTCGGTACGTGCTTCGTCCCAACGCGCCCGCAACGTCGTGTCGCTCAGGACCAAGGTCTCGTCGAAGTCGAAGAGAAGGTATGCGTCGCCATCCACGAACCACAGCGACTCCTTTGCCTTGGGCATGTCATCGAAGTCCGAGGATTCGACGTCTTCGGCCACCAGCTCGTACCACCCTGTAAAGACATGCCCTTCATATACGGGATCGTCCGGACGCGTGGCCTTCTCGCCATGTGGCACCGACTGCGCCGCAACCTCGCTTCCGCCAGCGCTGTCGAACGTGACAGCATAGGGGTTGGTCGAGAAGGAGGCGTACAGGTCGATGTCGGAGTCGATGGGCGTGGCGAAGTCGTAGTACTCTTCGCCATCAGCGGATGCGGTCAGGCCGTCCTTGGACTGGGCGATAAGCCAGCCGGCAAAGGTGGAGCCAAAGCGATAGAGGTCCTCTGGCCGCTCGACGGCCTCCCCACTCATCACGTCCGTCGTGTATTCCTCCAGGATGACGTCACCGACGTGGAATCGCACCTCGCATTCGTTTCGTACCCACATTGCCCTCAGTGCGAGGTCCTCAAAGACGGGGTCGGCGAAGTTGTAGCCCATCATCACCTGATTGCCGTGCTCGGCATCCACGAGCGTGATGGATTTGAGCCAAGGATATTGGGCGTAGAGGGCGTCGACGTCTACTCCCGGATCGGTAATGGGCACAAACCAGCCCACAAACGTGTAGCCCTTTCGCCTTGGCGTCCTGGGACTCGTGGCCTTCCCCAAATACGGCACGTTCTGGAACGCCACCTTGGTGCCGCCGTTGGAATCGTAGGTCACCCTGCAGAAGGTAGTCTCTCTCTTCCATCGGGCTCGGAGGGTGAGGTCGCTCGTCACTGGGGTGGCAAAGTCATACTGCTTTCCGCCAAGCAGCCATCCCTTGAAGGCGTAATTCGCCCTTACGGGATCTTGGGGTCGCGTTGCATTCTGGCCATGGGATATGGTCTGCGCCGCGACCGGCGTGCCATCCCCCGTGTCGAAGGTCACCGCATGCTGCATGACTTCCCAGCGAGCACGGAGCGTAACGTCACCCTCAACACGCCAGGAGAAGTCATAGGCCGCAAGCACATCGTTGCTGTCACGCCAGACGCACTCCGCGACCTCCGGATTGCGCAGTTCATCATCCGTGATGAAGCCCTGCGGCAGCAGCATGTACCAACCCTGGAAGATATGCCCCTCAAAGGTCGGATCGACCGGCTCCGCGAGCAGCTCTCCGCTCTCGACCGAAGCCGTCGTGTCCTCCGTGCCGTTACCCTGCTGGAAGGTGACGGTATGGGTTGGTGGCCGCTCGCTCCACTTGGCAACGAGCAGATAATCCCGCTCGATTGGTGTCGTAAAGTCGAAGGGCACGTCGAGGAGGGTGCCCTCGCCGTTCTGCTCATACCAGCCCACGAACAAGTAACCCTCACGGAAGGGCTCGACGGGAACTGCGGCAACCTGCCCCTTGTCCACGACTTGATGATCGTGGAGCAGGGCGTCTCCCTTGAGGTCGTCAAAGAAGGCAACGCCATAGTAAGCCGGAATCCACTGGGCGGTGAGGGTAATATCAGCCGTAACCGCATTGCCGAGGAAGTCATAGAGCGTGTCGTCGCCCACATTCCAGCCCTCAAAGAAGAATCCGTCACGCACCGGATCCGTTGGCTCGGCCGCAAAGTGACCGTACTCAACGGCTTGCGTCTCGACGGCACTGCCGCCCGCAGAGTCGAACGTAACCACGTAGGTCTCGGGCGTCCACTTTGCATAGAGCCTGATGTCAGCCGTAACGGGCGAGTCGAAGGACCACGCATCGCCGACCACGCCACCGTCCTCGCTCTCGCCCTGATACCAGCCGCCAAACACGTAGTGTTCCTTCGTCGGGGCCGTGGGCTCAGTCGCTTTCTCCCCATCCACAATGCTCTGCGACTCAGGAGCCGGCGCGCCACCATTCGCATCGAAGGTTACGAGGTGCAGGCTCGTCCAGTGCGCATAGAGCCTCAGGGACCCCGTAACGGGAGTCGTGAAGTCGAAGGGATGGCTCGCGTCCGCGCCACCCTCCGACGGATGCACGTACCAACCAAGGAAGACGGCCGATTCCATCGTCGGATCTGCGGGCTCCATCACCGTCTGCCCGTGCGAGATCTGCTGAGAAGCGACGTCGGTGCCGCCCTGGGAGTCAAACGACACCTCGTAGGTGTTGGCATTCCACTTGGCATGGAGCGTCATGTTCCCCTTGACGGTATTCGTGGCGAAGTCCCACTGCTCCGTGTCGCAGTCCGCCGTAGGATACCAGCCTCCGAAGGAGAATCCTTCCTTCGCGGGGTCGTCCGGCCGCACGACCGTGCTCCCCGACGCGACGGTCTGCGCATCAGGTACCGGTGCGCCTCCGTTCGCCTCAAAGACGACGGTGTAAAGATCGGGCGTCTTGTCAATCAGCTTGGCATAGAGGCGCAGCTCGTCAGTGACGGGTTTGCTGAAGTCATAGGGAACGGCGCATTCACCCGTGGTGAACCAACCGCAGAAGAGCTTCTCTCCCACCTCGGCGCTCGGGTCGTTCTTTGGTGCCCTACTGCCATACGGAACGTTCTCGGTCTTCCGTTCGGCATCGCCCACAAGGTAATGAACGACGCGATTCAGCGGGGTCCACTTGGCGTAGAGCGCAATGTCGCTCGTGACGGGCGTATCGAAGCCATAGGCCGTATCGGTCCCTTCTACGAACCACCCCTCAAAGGTGTGGCCCTCCTTCGCGGGAGGCGTCGCCGGCTGAGTGGCCACGCCGCCCGACGACACCGACTGCGAACTCGGAACCGGCGCACCACCGGTCGCATTGAAGGACACGAGGTAGGCGACGGGCTTCTCCAACCAGTTGGCATAGAGCCTAAGGTCGCTCGTGACGGGCTGCGAGAAGTCATAGGGAAGGTCCTCGGACGCACTCGTTGACCAACCGTTGAAGATGTGCCCCTCGTACGTGGGAGCAGACCGCTTGGAGACCTTGGCGCCATAGCGTAGCTTTGACTCCGCCGTGGTGACGGTATCGCTCCACGAGCCGCCATTCGCATCGAACGTGACGGTGACCTCGCGCTCCTTCCATTGCGCATGCAACGTCATGTCGTCCTTGACTATGCTGCTGCCGAACATCCAGCGATAGAACTTCCAGCCTTCGTCAAAGAACCAACCCTTGAATTCATAGCCGGTCTTGGTGGGCTCTGGCACCGGTTCCGTCACCTTTCCGCTGCGCGCCACCTTCTGACTCGCCACCGCGCTGCCACCGTTGCTGTCGAAGGTCACGACACAGTCCTTGTCGACCCACTGCGCACGCAGAACCATGCTGCATTTGATTGGATCGCCGAACTTGAGGGTCACAAGCTGACCCTTGCCGCTGTCGTCCGTGATTCCAGACGTGTAGGTCCAGCGGGCAACCTCACGACCCGGAATCCTTGGAAGCGCGCAATCGGCCTCGCTCAACTTGGAACCGATTTCCAATACCTTGTCTTCGAGATTTGCGCCCTCTCCGGTATCGAAGCGAACGCGCACGCCCCACTTCGCATAGATGGTCGTATCTCCCGTGACGACGTCGCTCTGGAAGTCCCACGCCTTTGTGAGCTCTTTGTCCTTGAACCAGCCCATGAACTCGTACTTGCCCTTAAGCTCGTCAGACTTAAGGCGAGTCGCATCGTAACGCGCGGGATCGGCGGGCTTCGTCACCTTGTCGCCTTCCATGACGAGCTGCGAATCAATCTTAGTGGTGCCACCGTTCGTTTCGAACGTAACGGTGAAAGGCGCGGTGAGGTATGCCTCACCCTCTTTGTTCGTACGAATGACCACGCCAGCGTCATCAGCCACGAAGTTGGATACATCACCACGCCCGGCGAGACCATCGGACAGGACGTATGGATCGCGTGCCGTGATCACATAGTTGGTGCGGACACCGATGCGCGCGTCCTTGGCAAGCGGACCTGTCAGCTTGATTCTGTTTGGGCTTCCGATATAGACGTTGCCTGGACGGCTGTAGTCATAGTTGTCCGTTATCTGCATGTCACCGCTCATTGCGAGCGATTTGCCTGCACCCACGGAAATGCCTCCGCCATAGTTGGCCTTGTTTCCCGAAATCTTAATGTCGGTGAGCTCGATCGCTGACTCCGGGCCCATGCGTATGCCTCCACCAAAGCCAGTCGTATTGCCACCCGTAATCGTACCGGGTCCCACAAGCGCAAGCGATGCCTCCTCCATGACAAAGAAGACGGAGCCATCCTCCGCAGGAGTCTTTCGCGCTCGGTTAAGCGTATGGCCATTCATGCGAATGGTTACCTTGATTCCCTTGGGAATGTGCAGACATGTATCGAAGTCCGCAGCCGTAACGTCGGAGTACAAATCGATGGTCGCTTCCTTCTTTTCCTCTTCGACAAGACCATCAAGGTAGTCCTCAAGACTCGTCCACGACATATGCCACTGCGCCCACAGCGTGAGGTCACTCTCCAGCGTGATGATGTCCTTCTCTTGGTAGGTGGTGCCACTTCCGTCGCGCTTGGTGTTCCAACCGTTAAAGACCATGCCGGGAATCGTGACTTTGTAAGACGGAACGATGCTCTCCCCCTGCTCTATGACACGATCCGTCCTCCAGGTCTGCTCGGTAGGCAGCGTCGTCTTGTAGGTGAGGTTCGCATAGCGAAGCGTGGTGAAATTCGCCATCCAGAGCGTCTTGGGCGTAGCGTCCTTATCCTTGGCGTCAACAAAATCAGAGAGCGACCAGCCGTAGAGGTTGCCACGCTGCGCGAAGACGCCGGACGCTCCGTAAAGCGCGGAATTGATCGACGCGGCAGCTTGCTTGGGAGTGCTCTGCTGAGAGAACCCCGGAGCGGAGTATACGAACCGGGATGCCGATGCGTGCGCGTCGGCAGAGGTCGGGACCTTCTCGGAGGACGAGGCGTTCGCCGCCTTCGTCGAGCTTGCGGCATCGATGCCCGAGAAGTTCACACCACCTACGTTGGCCGTCTTTCCGGATAGCGGATACGCCAGGCCACGGTTCCCCACGAGCTCGGGATTAGTCGTGCATACGACGACCTTTCCGCGCGCTTCCTTGAGCCTTGGCATCGTGGTTCCCAGGTAAAGGTACGCGGCATAGTCATCGAGTTCCTTACTCAGCTGCGCAAACACCGTTTTTGCGTCGGAACCCTCGGCATTGATCGCCACGATGACGGTCTCCGTTGGGTTCTTCTTGAGAAAGGACCGCAGGTAGTTGATGGCGCGTTTGAAGGAGACGGCATTACCGTTGGCATCCTGCGCGTAGAAGGTGAGGTCAGTACTGCCAAAGGCCTTGACGGTGCAAGCGACCCACAGGCGATCCCCCTTGTTCGACCATCCCGTCGCAGGCTTGCGCGTGGTAAGCGTAAGTTCGATGAGACGCACGCCATCGGCAAGCTGCTGCGGAATGGTCTTGGACTGGGTGACCACGTAGCTTGCAGCGTCCTTTGTGCTCGTCGTCTGGTCATCGAGGTACACCCGCGAAAGAGCGGAACCGTGTGTACCGGGAATGTTTATATCGGAAAGATATCGCCCCGTCGGTACGCTGCCCATCCAGTTAGACCCCGAGAGGTCCTCCTCGGCGCGCGCCGGGGCAGGCATGCAACCCAGCACCACCAGCCACGCCATCATCGCAAGAACACACTTTTGCAACGCCTTCATGATTAACCCATCCTCACCTGTCACGCATGCACACTCATGCCAAATGAGTATACGTTTTTGCACTCGACGTGGTCTCGTCACCTTCGAACACGTTTGCACACATTTCGCAGGTAAAGGACGCGCTCACAAGGCGGCATCCCCCCGACCCAGCCAATCCCAACCTTCATGGCAGGACCGAACCTGGGCTCACATGCGACCTGCGCCAGAGTCGGGGCCCTGAGGACCTTCGGGTAGCACCGGAAATGAAGCACCATCGCAACCGGGTGGGTCCTCGTCAGAGCCGCGTGCCACCGTCGCCATGGAGAAAGGGCGCGCGTCCAAGCGACGCGCGCCCTTCGAGAGTCGTGCTATGCCGCCCAGCCGAGTCGCGGCAGGGCATCCCAGCGCGATTAGCGCGATTAGGCCCAGGTGACGGTATACGCTAACGGTTTAGCGCTAAGCTCCCGCAAAAAAACCTCCGGATCAATGGCCACTCCACCGGCCGCGCTCTCGAGGTCGTCGAGGCTGAGTTCCTCGTCCGCGCCGCCCAGCTCGGCGATCGCCTCGGCGAACTCGTCCCTGCCGAGGCCGGGCACGGCCTCTGAGGCGATGGCGTACGCCTCGTCGGCGCTCGTCGCCCCGGCCATCCCGGCCCGCAGCCCCTCGTCCTGCACGAGCCTCTCGAGCAATGCCTTGGAGTTCTCTCTCATGTCCACGCCTTTCGTCCTGTCCGACCCCGTCGGACCGCTTCTGTTGCAGCAGAGTATACACGTGCGCGGGGTCCGCTCCAATCACGTGCTGACCCCGCCCGCGGTCGGGGACCCCCCACGCCACCGATTCTCCACAACCGATGCGGCCCCCGGCCCGCACCCTCCCGGGTGGGCCGCCCCGGCACGCCGTGCGCCGTCGCCATGGAGAAAGGGCGCGCGTCCAAGCGACGCGCGCCCTTCGAGAGTCGTGCTATGCCACCCAGCCGAGTCGCGGCAGGGCGCCCCAGCGTGATTAGGCAATGGTGATGGTATACGTCATGGTATACGTCGGACTAGATCTAATTTCCCAACGATATGCATCCGGGTCACAGTCCGGATTTCTCTGCTTCATCCAGAACGGAGTTAAATTCAACGTATACGTTCCACCGGCCACATTCTCGAGGTCGTCGAGGCTGAGGTCCTCGTCCGCGCGGCCCAGCTCGGCCAACGCCTCGACGAACTCGTCCCCACCGAGGCCGGGCACGGCCTCTGAGGCGATGGCGTACGCCTCGTCGGCGCTCGCCGCCCCGGCCATCCTGTCCCGCAGCCCCTCGTCCTGCGCGAGCCTCTCGAGCAATGCCTTGGAGTTCTCTCTCATGTCCACGCCTTTCGTCCCGTCCGACCCCGTCGGACCGCTTCTGTTGCAGCAGAGTATACACGTGCGCGGGGTCCGCTCAATCACGTGCTGACCCTGCCTACGGTCGGGGACCCCCACGCCACCGATTCTCCACAACCGATGCGGCCCCCGGCCCGCGCCCTCCCGGGTGGACCGCCCCGGCGCGCCACACCACCGTCGTTCTTCGTGACACCCGTGTGCGTGCCATGAGCGGCCATCCCTTGGCCCACTGGGTCCTTGACCATCTAACTTATTCGCGAATTACACGTTGTTGGGGTCTTTGAGCCTAGCCTCGTCCACCCTCCCGAGCCTCTTTGCCGCGCCCAGGACGTTGAGCATGCCGATGGTGACATCGCACGAGGTGACGGCATAATCGAGGACGATGTCGAGTGTAGTGAGCAGGGCGAGCGCTTGCGCAGGTATGCCCATCTCAGCCAAGATGAGTCCGAAGCACGCAATCGCGCCCCCCGGTACCGGAGGTATGACCATGGAGTACAAAACGCTCACGACGCCGAGGTGAATGTACCATGCGGCATTTGCGCCCACACCGTAATACCGCATGCAGAAGAGCAGGAACACCACAATCTCGATTACCGTGGTAGTCTTGCAAAGGACGATGCCCAAGGGGATGCCAAAGGAGACTTGTTCCTTCTCAACGCCAAGCTTGTCCGTGCAGGTGGACACCATGCCGCTAAAGCACGCCGAAGACGATGCCGTCGTCAGGCCCAGAATCGTCACCGGCAGGCACGCTCGGACGAGCTTCGCGAGTGAGACGCGACCACGCACGCTCTCGAACACGAACTGCAGCGCAACCCTCACGAATCCCAGCACCACGATCAGCACGAAGGGAAGCCACGCGGTTCCGAGGTCCGCAAGGGTTCCGGACCACGCCTGCGAGACAACCACAATGAACACGAAGCCAGGGATAAGACGGCAGAGCTGTTCGATAAGAAACATCATGATTTCGTTAATCTCGCCGATCGCTTGGCGAACTCTTCGGGTCCTCTCGCTCAAAACGAGTGACGCGATGCCCGTGCAGATTGCCAGAACGATGATCTGCGACGTGTTTCCCTCCACGAACGGGTTGATCATGTTCATGGGGATGAGCCCCAGTACCAGCTCGACCAAATCGGAGAGGAGGTTCGACTCTCCGCTCACCAATCCCTCATTCGGGGGGAATAGCGGAATGCACACGAGCAGGGTAAGCACCGCGCTCGTTACGACAGAGAGCGCGAACCGACCGAGGAAGGCGGTACCGCTACGTCCGAGTGCCGCCGTGTTGCCGATTCCACACACGCCCCACGCGACCGAGGTGAATACGAGCGGGCCAGCCAACCCCGACAGCATACCTGTGAACAAATCAAAGAGTGGGTCGAACACCGACTCATAGAGCATTGCTCTCGTCGACTCCGGCAAGAAGGTAACCCCAAGCCATGCGACCAGAATGCCAAGGACGACGGCAAGCAGAATCTGCGTTATGGAGCTGAGGCGCAGACGCTTTTGGGCAATCGACAAGATATTCGTTCCGCCCCGATACGCAAAGACCGGATGTCGCTCCGCAATGCTCCTGATGATTTCCTGCCACTCATCGGGCTGAGCAATCTTGAGGGGGTTGTAGCGCTCTCCCGCCACCCGCACCAAAAGCTGCGGCGTACCAAACAGGCGGCTGAACACGACCACCGCCTCGGTCTGGTCGCCAAAGCGCTCCTTGAATTGGATGATTGCGGTCTCGAACTCGAGCCACAACGTGATGAGGTCGTGTCGATCAAGGTCCCCGGCATCTAGGAACTCACGGACATCCTCAGAAATCCGATCGACGCCCTCGTTGGTCAAACAAACCGTATAGGTACTGCCCCTCTTCATGAAGAACCCTTCCACATCGTCAGCGCACACGCCAATCACACGAGGCTTCTTCCACGCACCCTCCCCACCGCCTCGCAACAGCACGCATATAGAATAAAGAGAGTAGACGATACTCCCCCTCACATCCAGCAGACGCAAGGGGGAGCACCCAAACTGTAACCTATGCGACTATTTCAGCTTTATTCTCAAGTCGCGACAGCATCATCCGAACACGTGTTAGCGGGGGGTGTACCAATTTCTGAAGTTGGTAGACTCATACCACGACTGATACCCGAATAAATATTCATGAATCTTCGGGTCAATTGAGGGGGAACCGCCCGCGCTCATGGTGAAGTCATATACAGACGTGTACCGTAGTGTATACACAAACAGAACCGCCCGCGCTCATGGCGAGTTCATACCCGCCGGCCACATTCTCGAGGTCATCGAGACCGATGCTTTCGTCCGCCCGGCTCAACTCGGCCATCGCCTCGACGAACTCGTCCTTGCCGAAGCCTGGCACGACCTCGGAGGCGATGGCGTACGCCTCGTCGGCACTCTCCGCCTTGGACATCCTGCTCCGCAACCCCTCGTTCTGGGCGAGCTCGCGGAAGAAATCTTTGAGATTCTCGTTCATGTGCACACCTTTCTTTCCGTTCGGTTTCATCGAACTGTTAGTATGGAGCATAGTGTACTCGCATGCATCGACCGTTCAAGCATGCACATCTCTCATCGGCGACTGGAGGGGCTTTGCCATCACTTCTCCATAATCCGCGAACCCCCGCCAAGACGATGGCCGAGCTTGTATCCTCACAAAGCTTCCGCCCTCTATGCCACAACATATCCACCTTATGTGCGCGAAGCCCCTCACGCCTGATGGGCGCGAGGGGCTTCGGGTACCGCATGTCTACGAACTAGAGTTTAATCTCGATGTCGACGCCCGCAGGCAGGTCCATGCGCATGAGGCTGTCGACCGTGGAGCTCGAGGGGTCGAGGATGTCGATGAGGCGCTTGTGGGTGCGCATCTCGAACTGCTCGCGCGAATCCTTGTCCTTGTGCGGCGAGCGGATGACCGTGTAGAGGTTGCGCTCGGTGGGCAGAGGAATGGGACCGCTCACGCGTGCGCCGGTCTTCTGGGCGGTGTCCACGATGAGCTTGGCGGACTGATCAACAACCTCATGATCGTAGCCCTTGAGGCGGATCCTGATCTTTTGGTTTGGCACTTTATACCTCCTGAGTGCGGGGCCTCTCGCCCCGCGTAGGCTACGGACAATTACTAGGCGTTGCCGCCATGCTTTTCGACGATGTCGTCACGAACGGACTTGGGCACCGGCTCGTAGCAGTCGAACTGCATCGTATAGCTTGCGCGACCCTGCGTCTGCGAGCGCAGGTCCGTCGCGTAGCCGAACATCTCGCCGAGGGGCACCTTGGCCTTGATGACCTTGGTGGTGCTGCGATCCTCCATGCCCTCAATCTTGCCGCGACGGGAGCTGAGGTTGCCCATGACATCGCCCATGTACTGCTCGGGAGTCTCGACCTCGACGGCCTCGACGGGCTCGAGGAGCACCGGATCACTCATGTTGAGGGCCTTCTTGATGGCCATGGAACCGGCGACCTTGAAGGCGGCCTCAGAGGAGTCGACCTCGTGGTAGGAGCCATCGACCAAGGTGACCTTGATGTCCTGAACCGGATAGCCAGCGATGACGCCGGAATTGAGGGCCTCCTGAATGCCCTTGTCCACGGACGGGATGTACTCCTTGGGCACGACGCCGCCCACGGTGGCGTCAACGAACTGGTAGCCGGAGCCTGCGGGCAGCGGCTCCATGTCGATGACGGCATCGCCATACTGGCCACGACCGCCGGACTGGCGCACGAACTTGCCCTGCACATGCTTGACGGCCTTGCCGGCGGTCTCGCGATAGGCGACCTGCGGCTTACCGACGTTGCACTCAACCTTGAACTCACGGCGCAGACGGTCGACGATGATCTCCAGATGGAGCTCGCCCATACCGGCGATGATGGTCTGGCCGGTCTCGTGATCGGTGCGCACCTGGAAGGTCGGGTCCTCCTCGGCCAGCTTGGCAAGGCCAACCGACATCTTCTCCTGCTCAGCCTTGGTCTTCGGCTCGACGGCGACGTCGATGACGGGCGCCGCGAAGTCGATGGACTCGAGGATGATGGGGTGCTTCTCGTCGCAGAGGGTGTCGCCGGTGGTGGTGTTCTTGAGGCCGACGCACGCGACGATGTCGCCGGCGAAGCAGTTGTCGCGGTCAACACGCTCGTTGGCGTTCATCTCGAGGATGCGGCCCAGACGCTCGCGCTTGTCCTTGACGGAGTTGTACACGTAGCTGCCTGCCTCGGCCTGGCCGGAGTACACGCGGAAGTAGGTGAGCTTGCCGACGTAGGGGTCGGTCATGATCTTGAACGCGAGGGCACTGAAGGGCTCCTTCGCGTCGGCGATGCGGTGATCCTCGTTGCCCTTGAGGTCAACGCCGTCAATGGACTTGACGTCGAGCGGGCTGGGCAGGTAGTCGACGACGGCGTCGAGCAGCTCCTGGATGCCCTTGTTCTTGTAGGCGGAACCCACGAAGACGGGGTTGAGCTCGCCGGCGAGAACGCCCTTGCGGATGGCCGCCTTGAGCATATCGACGGGAATCTCCTCCTCCATGAGGGCGAGCTCCTCGAGCTCCTCGTCAAACATGGAAGCGGCGTCAAGCAGCTCGTCGCGCTTCTCTTGGGCGAGGTCTACGAACTCCTCGGGAATCTCGTCGAGCTTCTCGGGGTAGATCATGCCCTTGGCGTCCTCCTTGAAGTCCCACGCCTCCATGGCGACGAGGTCAACGAGGCCCCAGAACTGAGACTCGGCACCCATCGGAATCTGTGCCGCAACGGCGTTGGCGCCCAGACGGTCCTTCATGGTCTCGATGGCGTGGAAGAAGTCCGCACCGACGCGGTCGTACTTGTTGATGAAGGCGATGCGCGGAACGCCGTAGTTGCCTGCCTGGCGCCAGACCGTCTCGGACTGGGGCTGCACGCCGGCGACGGCGTCGAAGACCGCCACGGCACCATCGAGGACGCGCAGGCAGCGCTCGACCTCAGCGGTGAAGTCTACGTGACCCGGGGTGTCGATGATCTGGATGACATAGTCGCCCCAGAAGCACGTGGTGGCTGCGGAGGTGATGGTGACGCCGCGCTCCTGCTCCTGGACCATCCAGTCCATGGTGGCAGCACCGTCATGCACCTCGCCAATCTTGTGCGTCTTGCCCGTATAGTAAAGAATGCGCTCTGTTGTGGTCGTCTTGCCCGCGTCGATGTGGGCCATGATGCCAATGTTGCGCAGCTTTTCGAGTTTGTACTTAGCCTTTGCCATAAAAGTTAAATCTCCAAATCATGCCTTGTGGCTTTGCACGCTGGCCTAGAAGCGGTAGTGCGAGAAGGCGCGGTTGGCCTCTGCCATCTTGAAGAGGTCCTCACGACGCTTGACGGAGGCGCCGACACCGTTGGCGGCGTCCATGATCTCGTTCGCGAGACGCTGGGCCATGGTCTTCTCCTTGCGGGCACGCGAGAAGTTGACCATCCAGCGAATGGCGAGCGTAGTGGCACGACGGGAGTTGACCTCCATGGGCACCTGATAGGTGGCGCCACCGACGCGCTTGGGCTTGACCTCGAGCGTGGGACGCACGTTGTCCATGGCCTTCTTGAAGACGGCCAGGGGATCCTGCTCGGTGCGCTGCTCGACGATGTCGAAGGCATCGTAGACGATGCGCTCAGCGACAGATTTCTTGCCGTCAAGCAGGACCTTGTTGATCAGCTGCGTGACGAGACGGTTGTTAAACTTTGCGTCCGGCATGACCTCACGACGGACTGCTGCTGCACGACGCGGCATATTATCTCCTCTACCTAGTACTTACTCTTGCGTGTGTGAACCATGCCGCTTACTTGGGGCGCTTGGCACCGTAGCGGGAGCGGGCACGCTTGCGGTTCTGCACGGCCGCGCAGTCGTATGCACCGCGGATGATCTTGTAACGAACGCCAGGCAGGTCACGAACGCGGCCGCCGCGGATGAGCACGATGGAGTGCTCCTGCAGGTTGTGGCCCTCACCGGGGATGTAGGCCGTAACTTCGATGCCGTTGACGAGGCGCACACGGGCGACCTTGCGCAGAGCGGAGTTCGGCTTCTTGGGCGTGGTGGTGAAGACGCGGGTGCACACGCCGCGCTTCTGAGGATTGTGCTGGAGTGCCGCGTTCTTGGACTTGGACGCAACGGTCTTGCGTCCCTGACGGACAAGCTGGTTAATGGTAGGCAAAGCGTTTCTCCTTCGTACCTATCGTTTGTTCTGTATCGACAAAGGCGGCGCAGCACCGCCACCTTGAATCAGCGATAGATTAGATTACGCCGCCCCATTCCAGTTGTCAACACACCACGGAGCCGGGCGTTGCCCTATGTGGTGGAACCGTGACTGCATTTGCGAGCGATGCTGGAACACTCTTCCTGGAGGAGTGTTCCAGCTAGCACCTACCGTTCACGGAAATCGTGCATGGGCAGATTGGGCACGGGTATAGTTTTCCCTACCGTTTTGTGTTTGGCTGAAAGGAGCCTAGCATGTTGTTGTTCGTCTTAATCGTAGCACTTGTGATTATCTGTGCCACGTTCCTACTCTCGGGGTATGTTAAGGCATCACCCGACGAAGCACTCATCATCTCGGGCCTGCACGCCAAGCCCCGCGTCCTTACCGGTCGCGCCGGCTTCAAGATTCCCTTCTTTGAGCGCACCGACCGCCTCTGCCTCAAGCAGATCTCCGTGGACATCAAGACCGACCAGTACATACCCACCAACGACTTCATCAACGTCAAGGTCGACGCCGTCGCCAAGGTACGCGTTACCGACGACCCCGACGGCATGCTGCTCGCCGAGCGCAACTTCCTCAACATGAGCGAGGAAGCCATCGCCGCATCGCTGCAGGATTCCCTGCAGGGCAACATGCGCGAGATCATCGGTACCCTCGACTTGCGCTCCATCAACACCGACCGCGACTCGTTCTCTGACCAAGTGATGGCCAAGGCCAGCAAGGACATGGAGAAGCTCGGCATCGAGATCCTCTCCTGCAACATCCAGAACGTCACCGACGAGCACGGGCTCATCACCGACCTCGGCATGGACAACACCTCAAAGATCCGCAAGGACGCCTCCATCGCCAAGGCCAAGGCCGACAAGGAAGTCGCGGTGGCGCAGGCCGAGGCCGACCGCGAGGCCAACGACGCCCGCGTGCGCGCCGACCGCGACATCGCCGAGAAGCAGAACGAGCTCGCCATCCAGAAGGCCCAGCTCAAGACCATCGAAGACACCGAGCGGGCAAAGGCAGACGCCGCCTACCGCATTCAGGAGCAAGAGCAGCAGCGCACGGTGCTCGAGGCCGAGGCCCGCGCGAAGTCCGAGACCGTCCACGTCCGCGAACAGGAGCTTGCCGCCGAGGTCAAGAAGCGCGCTGAAGCAGAGAAGTACAAGGAGATCCAAGAGGCCGAGGCGGCCATGGAGGCCGAGAAGCGCCACGCAGAGGCGGCCGTCTACGCAGCCGAGCAGGAGGCCCGCGCCACCAAGCTTCGCGGCGAGGCAGAGGCTGAGGCCATCCGTGCCAAGGGCGTCGCCGAGGCAGAGGCCATCCGCGCCAAGGGCGAGGCCGAGGCAGCCGCCCTCGAGAAGCGCGCCGAGGCACTGCAGAAAATGAATCAGGCCGGTATGGCAGAGATGATGATCAAGGTGCTGCCCGAGGTCGCAGCTGCCGTGGCCCAACCACTCTCGAGCATCGGCAACGTGAGCGTCTACGATGCTGGTTCAGGCAACGGCGAGGCTGGCGTCTCTCGCGTGTCGGCCGCCATGCCCGTCGTCATCAAGCAGGTCTTCGACACCATGAGCGACGCAACCGGCGTAGACATGCGTGAGGTCATGCGTGCCAACACCTACGACGCAGCTGTCAATCACAACGTCCACGTCGAGGGCGATATCAGCGAGTCATAGCACCCGGCCTCAGCGCAAAGGGGACGCCCCCGTGTGGCACTCTGCCACACGGGGGCGTCCCCTTTGCGTCACCCTTTTGCGCTACTTCACGGTAACGCTGCAGATAACGGTCTTGGCGCCAGCCTTGTAGTTGACGTTGCCGACCGCAGTGACCTTGACCTTGATTCTGTAGATGCCCTTCTTGGTCCCCTTCTTGACGGTGACCTTGCCGGTGGTCTTGTTGACTGTGAGGTACTTGGAGCTTCCGCTCGCAACCTTCGTGTAGGTCACCTTGCCCTGGGCTTTGGAAACCGTCATCGGACGGGCTACGATAACTGACTTGGACTTAAGGGTCTTGAGGCTCGCGCTGCGAGCAACGGCTTTGACGGTCAATGGGTTTGCGGCCTTGGCAATCGTGAGTTTGACGGCTGCGCTGGTCGCAGCCTTGTAATTCGCGTCGGCAGCGAGGGTGGCCTTCACCCAATAGGTGCCGGCCCCCTTGACGTTAGCGGCCGCTACGCCCTTGGTGCAGGCCTCATCGCTGTAGTACCTATACGTCACCTTGCCGGTTGAGCCAGACTTGGTCACCTTGCCGGCATAAGCGATGGCCTTGCCCGTATAGGTCTTTGTTTGGGCAGCGATCTTGATGGTCGATGCGGCCTTAGCGATACTCCAAGAAATAGTCTTCTGCACAGTGGAGCCGCCCGGCCAGCAGTGGTTGGCGTCCGGCGTGGCGTAGGCGACGTAGGAGCCGGCGGCCGTGGCCCTCGCGGTGCCGGAGAGCGCATAGCCCGTTCCCGCAGCCACGCCGACCTGGGCCCCGCCGCTGTAGGTGGGCGCCTTGGCCTTCGGCACGGCGACCTCGGCGCGGGAGATTTTGTAGTCCACGGACTTCGAGCCCTGGTAGTTCCCCCTGCCCGTCACCACGACGGTCGCCGTCCCGGCCGCCACGTTGTTCTTGTAGCTCAGCGCATAGTCGACGTCGGCCCTGAGCGTCCTGCCCCCAAGGGCCACCGCCGGGCTGGGCGCGATCGCCCTGCCCGTGTAGGTCATGGCGGCGATGTCGGCCACCTTTGCGTCCGCCACGCTCGCAGGTGCGATTCGCCACTCTATCTTCTCGCGGTCGGTGGAGCCGCCCGGCCAGCAGTGGTTGGCGTCCGGCGTGGCGTAGGCGACGTAGGAGCCCGCAGCCGTGGCCCTCGCGGTGCCGGAGAGCGCATAGCCCGCGCCCTCCGCCACGCCGACCTGCTCCTCGCCGCTGTAGGTGGGAGCCTTGGCCTTCGGCACGGCGACCTCGGCGCGCGCGATGGCCCACCTGATGGTCTTGGGCTCCGTGGAGCCGCCCGGCCAGCAGTGGTTCGCGTCGAGGGTCGCCGCCGCCTCGTAGGATCCCGCGGCCGTGGCCCTCGCGGTGCCCGAGAGCGTATAGCCCGCGCCCTCCGCCACGCCGACCTGCTCCTCGCCTGTGTACTCCCGGTTGTTCACCACCGGGTCACAGACGGGCGCGCGCTCAATCGTAAAGGTCGCTGTCGCCGTTCCTACATAAACCCCCATGCCGGTCGCAATTACTTCGGCTGTCCCTGCATCCACATTGTTTTGGTAGCTCAGCGAATAATCGACGCCCTCCTCAAGCTCCTCACCGTCAAACGAGATGGTGACCTTCGGCTCGAATGCGATACCGTCATATATATGCGTGGCATAATCTTCGAAACGAATACCAGCGTCTTGCAGCGAATGAACAACAACAGGATCCGCCATCTTAAAGCCCCGGGTAGAGACCTCGCCAGCGTAGTTTCCCTTGCCGCTCACAACGACGGTCACTTCTCCGCCCGCAAGGATGTCGTATTCGCTCAAGTCGTATGTTACGGCGTAGTCGATGCCCTCAACCAGCGCCTTTCCAGCATGTTCCACCACAAGCGAGCACAAAGGTCCGTCATCACCCAAACCCAACACCTCGAAGTTCACAGACACCTCATCGCTCTCTATGGGCAGGGGGCTTATCTTGCACCCCAGCTCGCGCGAGCCCGCGTAGTTGCCGATTCCCTCGATTCCCAGCGTCACCTCGCCGGCGTTCTCGAGGTCGACGCCGTCGGTCACGAAGCGGTAGTCCTTGCCCTCCTCGAGCGTGCGCGTCCCCACGACCTCGCCGTTCTTCACCATCTCGTGGGTAATTGTGGCGCTCGGCGCTTGCACCTCGCCCGAATATGTGTAGTCAAGCCGCTCGGGCTCCACAAGGATTCTCTCGTTCGAGGCATCTATGCTGCGCGGAAGGATCTCGAACTCTTTGACCGCGGTACCCGCGTAGTTGCCTTTGCCCGTCACCGTAACGGCACCAAAGCCCGCGTCGGTATTGTTCGCGTAAGCCACCTTATAATCCGTACCTGACGCACAGGTCACGTCGCCATCCTTCACTTTGACCTGTGGTAAGAGCGCCCGCGCATCGTAGTACCAAGGCCCCTTCGATACGCTGACCATTTCTTCGGTCAGAGCGCGTGCAGCGATGCTAAAGCTGAGGTCGCGTACGAACCTGCCCTCGTAAGCACCGATGCCTACGAGGGCGACATGCCCCTCACCGGCATTGACGTTGCTGCTATAGAAGACCGAGAAGTCCACGTCGCGAACGAGCGGAATCGACGTACCGCTGCTGTCAACCACCGTCACCTCGACCCCGGGCTCTTTGGCACTGCCGTCGTAGACATACCCGTCAGCAGGTACGACAAGTCGCGCGTCCACACTCAGGACACTGAGGGCCGCATCCACCGCCGCGCGTGCGTCAACCTCGCCATGGCCAAAGCGCTGATCCCAGCCGGCATCTCCCAAGTCGTGCGCCGATGCGTACAGCGCACCCACGGCATCGTCGGCAGTGAGCGAGGGATTTGCGGCAAACTCGAGCGCAAGGACACCCGCAACACAGGGCGTAGCCATGGAGGTGCCCGAGCTATTCCCATAGGAATTGCTCGGCATGGTACTCAGGATGCTCGTACCCGGTGCGCAGATGTTCTTGCCGCGGCGCGTGTCCACACCGCCCTGCCCATCGACGTTGTAGTTCGAGCTGCTGTTAAGATTCACTGCATAGGAACCCGATGCGTCGTTCGCCTCTCCCGTGACCTTGGCCAAGTTCATGACACTCACGAAGTATTCCGAATCTGACGGATACGCATAGAAGGGTGCCGCACCCGTTGAGCTGTTTACGTTAATTGCCGCGCCAACGGTCACGATGCCGTGCTCGAACGCCTCTTTGGTCTTATTGACAAGCGCATCATCTTTGAAGTCCGCACCAGCTTTGCCCCCGACGCTAAAGTTCACGACGCGAATGTTGTACTCGTCCGCCAGGCCCATCACATAGTCGTATGCCTTAACGACGCTGCCTGTCGTAGCCTTCGGCGCCGTCTCGTGACTGAAGACCTTGACGGGAACTATCTTTGCGTTATGGGATACCCCTGCGATGCCAATCCCGTTATTTGCCACGGCCCCGATGATGCCTGCCACATGGGTCCCATGATTGACGTTCGCAAGGTTTGGCGAGACATCAGCAACATTGGTCTCGCCCACCGACGCCGCATACGAGTTGTAGGCACTACCCGGAATCACGTTGGTCGCAAGGTCCTCGTGACCCAAATCGAAGCCATTGTCAAAGACGGCGACAGCGACCTCGCCGTCGCACTTCGAGACTGACCAAGCCTCAGCGGCACGCACGCTCTTGAGCCCCCACTGCTCGCCCACCTTCGGATCGTTGACCTCCACGGTGTCCGGATCGCTTGGTGCGGGGGGTTCGGTCGGCTCCGTCTGGTCGGTCGGCTCGTCCTCGCTCAACATCAAAGCGGTCGTTGAGTCTACGCCCTCTTCTACGGGCTCCACATCGTTAGAGGCCTCGCTGGGCATGGCCTCCGTGGATTCCGCTTCTACGGGAATCACGTCGGCGGCAGGATCACCGGTCTCGTCCTCCATGACGCTCGGCTCGGCAACCACGTCGCCCACAAGCGGCTCCTCGTCAACAGCCGCGGACTCCCCCTCGGACGAATCCGACTCTTCTGCCAAGTAGTACACGTAGTTCGGCTGCGACCCAACCAGCGTGGACGAATCCACGTTGTTCAGCTCATTGACGGTATCTTCCACCGTCACGCCGGGTTCGAGCGGCACGACGACCACGCCCGAGGCCACATCCTCGGCACTCACCGACTGCGCGACGATTCCCGGTATGCGCGCCAACGCCTTCTCGACCTCGTCGACAGACGCAGCAGGATCGACGCGAACGACCACTTCCTCAGGCTCGTACTCAACGTCGTCGGGGATGGTGAGCGGCTCATCCTGCTCGGAGACATCGGGTTTCTCCGCATCCAAACCCTCCTCGTCACCAAGCGATTCCGGCGCAGATTCCGCATCCTCGGCATCTCGTGCTTCCCCAACGCTTGGCGACGTGCCCTCATCGCCGGTCCGCTCATCGCCGGGCTGTGCGTCACCGATAGATGCTCGTTTGGAATCCTTCTCCTCAGCCTTCGCCGCAACCTTCGCGCTGGCCGACGCAAGGCTCACACCATCCTCGCTCGCGGAGCTGGCCGCCTTGGCGTCCTTGCGCGCAGCCCCTGCCGACGCGCCTTCGAGCGCATCCGCGGTAGTACCGTCAGTCGACGTGACGGCAGCATCTACAACCACGTGCGAATCATCGGAGCCCTCAGTTGCGCCAGCACTTGTCTCCGCTTCCCCGGCGGCATCATCTGCCCCCGGCTCTGCGGTGACGTTCCTGTCCTCCGCCTTTCCAGCGGCGGCTTTGCGGTCGGACTTGGAAGACTGCGATGGTACGGAGGCACGTGCTTCCGGCACTTCACTCTGCTGCCGTTCGACCTCAGTGGTCGCCGGCACGACGTGAGGGCTCGGCGCAGGGACAGGCACCTCCCATGCAAGCGCCAAGCCCACAAGGATTACGAAGATACCTATTAGTAGGGGGTAGATTCTCTTCCGCATCTCGTTCCATCCTCATCTTGCGCATGCGGGTAGTATTTATAAGTATCGCACATGCAGGCATGCGAAGAGGACTTCTCCAAAAAGAATCGTGCCCCTTAGGTTCAAGGCACCCCCTGCGGTCGGCCACACTCAGGGCGCTGGCATACCCTTGGGCACAAGCACAATCTGAAGGGCCTCGAGGCGCAGCGCACGGCCCGTGGTACCTGCAACCTGGCCGTTCTTCTTCCACCCCATCCAACCGATGCGCTGCACGTGCGCGCGGTACCACACGTCGTACTTCTTTGCCATGTTGCCCGTCAGGCGGATTCGGATTGCCTCCATACGGCGCGCCTGACCCGTGGTGCCCGAGACCTTGCCATCAGGGGTCCACGAACTTGCCCACCCTAGCTTCTCCAGATGCGAGAGGTACTCGATGCCGCCCGAGACTGGAAATCCCGTGCCAAGCTTGATGCGAACGGCCTCGAGTCGCCTCGACTTGCCCGTCGTGCCGCTCACCTTGCCATCCGAGACCCACGACGTTCCCCAGCCATAGGTCTGACAATGAGAGAGGTAGCGCACCGTGGGTGCGACGATGCGGAAGGTCACCTTCTTCGTACCCGCATAGCAACCTGTGCCCTTGACCGTAACGGTCGCGGTACCGGCCTTCACGTTGGAGGCATACGAAAACGCGTAGTCGGAGCCCGCCTTGAGCGAACGGCCACCCAACGTCACTTTTGGCTTGGGCTTGATGGCCTTGCCTGTGTAGGGCTGGACGGTAATGGCTGCGATCTTCGCCTTCGCGATGCTCGCACGCGCAATCTTCCACGAGAGCTTCTTCCGCGCGGTGGATCCGCCCGGCCAGCAGTGGTTGGCGTCCGGCGTGGCGTAGGCGACGTAGGATCCGGCGGCTGTGGCCTTCGTGGTGCCGGAGAGCGCGTATCCCGTACCCGCCACGACGCCGACCTGCGCCTTCCCGGTGTACGTGAGTGCCTTTGTCTTGGGCACCACCACCTCGGCACGTGCGATTTTCCATTTGACCATCTTCCGCGCGGTCGAGCCTCCTGGCCAGCAGTGGTTGGCGTCGAGTGTCGCGTAGGCCGTATAGGAGCCAGCTTTTGTGGCCTTGAAGGTGCCGGAAAGCTCATAGCCCTCGCCTTCAGCAACACCGACCTGCGCCTTCCCGGTGTACGCGGGCGCCTTTGCCTTGGGCACCGCCACCTCGGCGCACACAATCCGGAACTCAGCGGTCGCCGTACCCTGATAATTCCCCACGCCCGTGATGGTCGCGGTGGCCGTCCCAACTCTGTAGTTGTTGGCATAGGTAATCTCGCTCAAGAAGTCCACGCCCTCGATGAGGCGCACGTCCCCATCGAGCACGCGGGTAACTCCCGGCCTGATTTGTAGCCCCGTGTAAGCAAACTCATCGGCGGCAAGCGCAATTCGAACCCCCGACAACCGACGTGCGACAATGGCGAAATGCAGGTCCTTGGCAAACTGCCCCGCGAAGTCTCCCATACCCGACACCATCACCGTTGCCGTGCCCGCATCCACGTTATGGTCATACGCCACAGAGTAGTCGATGTTTCGTACCAGCGCTCTCGTCGCTCCTTTTACCTCCAGAACCACCTCGACATCAGGCTCCTTGGGCATCCAATCGAACTCATAGCCGCCCGTCGGAAGCATGAGGCGGATGCCAACCGTGCCCACACCATCAATCGTGGTCTCTGTCACTCCTTTGGCGAACTCAACGGCTTCGAGGGCATCTGCCTCGCCATAGCCGTATTGCTCATCCCAGCCCTCATCGCCCAAGTCATGTGCGCTCGCATACAGGACGTTCACGGCCTCGCCTGCCGTGAGCTCCGGATTGGCGGCAAACTCGAGCGCCAAGACTCCCGCCACGTAAGGCGTTGCCATGGAGGTTCCGGTATCGGTCATGTATTGATTGTCGTACGCCGTGCTGAGGATGCCCGTACCTGGTGCAGAGATGTTCTTCCCGTCGTTCTTGTTCGTGCCGCCCTGACCAGCCACGTTATAGTTCGAGGTACTGTCTCGCGCCACATTGAACTTGCCCGAGGCGTCATTTCCCGTCGTGCTGGCGGTAGCATGCCGGAGGTTGATGACACTCACGACAGAGGCCGAGTCACCGGGATAGGCATAGAAGGGAACGCCGGACGCACTCGCGTTGGCGTTGCAGGCAGCCGCGACGGTTACGATGCCCTCCTCTAACGCCTCTTCGATCTTTGCAAGGAGCCCGTCGTCCTCGAAGCCCTCTGGGACGGCAGTTCCGACGCTGAGGTTGACCACGCGGATGTGATATTCCTCCGCGACCGACATGATGTAGTCGTATGCCTTGATAATGTCCGCCGAGGTTGTCTGTGGTTTGACGGAGTCGTCAAACACCTTGACGGGCACGATGCTAGCATTGTACGACGCACCGGCTACGCCCAACTCGTTGTTTGCGACCGCACTGATGATGCCCGCCACGTGAGTACCATGATTCCGAGCGCCATTGAGAGACGACACGTCATGAATCCGGTCAGCGATGCCCATGCGATCTGCGTAGGCATTGTATGCACTCCCGGCGACGATGTTGGGAGCGAGGTCCTCGTGATTCACGTCGAAGCTCTCGTCGATGACGGCAACGGACACCTGTCCTTCGCAACGCGCCAGGTTCCATGCATCGAAGGTACGCATGCTCTCGAGGCCCCAGAGCTCGTCAACATACGGGTCGTCTATGGTCGTGGGATCTGCTCCGGCATCCTCTTGAGCAGACATGACGGGCCCTTCCTCAACGGAAGGCTCGTCGGACTGCGGCCCGACGACGGAAACCTCTTCGACGACCGGGGCCGGGGATGCATCCTCGACGGTCTCAGTCGCGTCCTCGAACGGCAGGACATCGTCCTTTGCAATCGCATCCCCGGCGGCGTCTTCCACGACTGGCTCCTCGACCGTCAAGGGCTCCTCCGCTGCCGACAGCGCCTCGTCGGGAGATGGCGAATCCTCGTCGACCTCGTCCGCAAGATAGTACACGTAGTTAGGTTGGACAGACTCCATGGCAGGCGACGCCTCGCCGAGAAGGTCATTCACCGCATCCTCGACGTCGGCCCCCGGCTGCAGCTCCACCTTGAGGACCCCCGCCGAGATCTCCTCCGTTGCATCACCCTGTGCCGACACCAACGGCGAATCCTCGAGCAGGTCCTCGACCTCAGCGACATCTGCCCCCGAACGGACGCGAACGATGACCTCCCCAGGCTCGCATTCTGCGCCCTCGGGCATCTCGAACAGTTTCTCGACACCCTCGGCACGAGCAGCCGCCGACGGCACTTCACCCAGCACCACCAGCACCGCGAAGAGAACGCATACCAGTCCCGGCATCGTCAGGTGTCTATACGTAAGATTGCGCATGGGAAGCCTCTCGCTGGGGCCAGTATTTCGATAGAGTATGGCACAACCAACCCATGTGCCACCCTCGAAGAACAGCCCAAGGAGTCATTGCCCGCAGGAGCAACCCCATGCCCCCGCGATGGGCAACTGCGACATCCGCATGCGCTCCGTGCTAGCATGGTGATAACGCGACGAGAGGAGCAAACATGGCGTGGAACACAAATGTGCTGATAGGCCAATCGGGAGGTCCGACCGCAGCCATCAACGCAAGCTTGGCGGGAGCGTTCGACACCGCACGGGACCTCGGAGCCCATGTGTTGGGCATGCGCTACGGCATCGAGGGATTTCTTGCGGGCCGCATTGTTCACCTCGACCGTGTGCTGGGCGACCCCATGGACGTGGAGCTGCTCCGACGGACGCCGGCAAGCTTCCTTGGCAGCTGCCGCTTCAAGCTGCCCGAACCCGAGGACGACCCCGCATTCTATGAGGATGCCTTCGCCAAGTTTGAGGCCGCAAACGTCGGTGCTGTACTCTACATCGGTGGCAATGACTCCATGGACACCATCGACAAACTCAGTCGATGGGGGGAAGAGCATGGTAGCGCGGTGCGGCTCATCGGAATCCCCAAGACCATCGACAACGACCTCGTGGGCACCGACCACACCCCCGGCTACGGCAGCGCGGCGAAGTTCATCGCAACCAGCATGCGCGAGATTGCTCGCGACTCGAGCGTGTACGACCTCAAGAGCGTCACCTTCGTCGAGATCATGGGACGCGACGCTGGATGGCTCGCCGGCTCCGCCTGCCTCGCTGGTGCCACAGGCAACCCCTGCCCTGACCTCGTGCTCCTGCCCGAGGTTCCCCTCAACCAAGAGTCCTTGCTCGACCGCCTCTCCCTGCTCTTGGGTCGCAAGAACAGCGTGGTTGTCGCGGTAAGCGAGGGCGTGCGCCATCGCGACGGCACGCTCCTGTGCGACGCGGGCGCCGAGGCGGCGGACGGCACGCGCCTCGACGCTTTCGGGCACGTAGCATCGCTCTCTGGCACCGGTCGCTACCTCGCGAGCGCGACGCGTGCCGCGCTTGGTTGCAAGACGCGCGCCATCGAGCTCTCCACCCTGCAGCGATGCGCCAGCCACGTGGCCAGCGCCACCGACCTCGCCGAGGCATACTCGCTCGGCGGCGCCGGCGTACTGGCCGCGAGCGAGGGGCAAACTGCCATGATGAGTGCCATCAAACGCATTTTTGACAAGCCCTACCTCTACGACACCACGCTCACGCCCATCCGAGAGGTCGCCAACAAAGCCCGCAAGGTACCACGCGAGTTCATCGCCAATGACGGCATGGGCGTTACCGCAGCCTTCGAACGCTACGCGAGACCTCTCATCGAGGGCGAAATCTCGTCAACCTACCAAGGCGGCGTGCCGCACCACATCACCGCCCTCGACGGCGACCGCGCGTAGGAACAAGCAACCCGCAAACGATTCGCGAGCGGCCCATGAGGGGTACCCCTCATGGGCCGCTCGCGAATTCCCGCAGGTCGTTCGGTATCGACGTCCCTACGAGCGAATCGAACAACCGAGGAAGCAGCTACGCTGGGCACTCTCGCGGATCACCTCGACGAAGCCGTTGAACCAAGCGGTCTTCTCGTCGGCCCGCACCACCACGATGCGTGTTGGCTCGTCAATGTCGCCCAGGCAGTCCTCAAGCGCATCGAGGTTGTGACCATAGTATTCGGGAAAGTCAAGCTTGCGCGCTAGCCTCTCGTGCACCTCTTCGGGCGTTGTCAGCTCCGCCTCGCGAAGCGTCACCTTACGTGGACGTGGCATCGCACACCTCCTAATACAACTGTTCGAATGTCTTATAGTGGTCTTCCGTGTAATAGATAAGCCCATCGCTCGAGTACACGATGCGTTTTGCACCCCGCGAGCGTCCCGTAAAGTCTATGTCGCATTCATACCACGTGCGCCCCTTCGCCGTGGGAAGCCGTTTTTCTCGATTTCCAAAGCGATCCCCACCGATGGACATGCCCGGACACGCCTCGTCAAGACTCAGGCCCTCGGTCTTCCATCCTGCGTCCTCCGCCTCGTCCTTCGTCACAAAGTTGCTGGGCAGATGTCCGTATTCATGTAGGTAGAGTGCCACGTCCTCCTTCGAGGTATAGGTTCCGTCCTCATCGATTGCCGACTGGGTCCCTTGGTCCGCGTCATCCTTGGCACTGGCTTCGGACTCATCCTCAGCAGCAACTTCAGACTCATCCTCGTCGGTTACCTCGTATTCGGTCGTCTCCTCGAAGCTTGACTTCTTTGAGCGCGTCGAGTCGGCACCACCCCCAGACCCGCACGCCGTGAGGCCAAGCACCCCAACCAGCGCGAATAGCGCAACGAGCACCATCCACCAACGCCTTCGATTGCCCATATTCGCTCCCTTCTCTTTGGCGTAGTGACTTCATCATAACGCTTGATTCATGGCCCCCTCGCTTTGGGCCCGGCACATTAGCGCATACGAGCGAATACCCCAGCATGAACGAAGTTTTGGTACCAGATGCGCGGGGCGCAGACCAGAAGACGGAGATTTTGAGCCGTCAGACGTGGCAACTGCGACGTACAAGACAGGAATGCTCCATCACCTTTGTGCATTAGTGCGAAAAATCGTTGAGCCTGAGCGTTGCCATCTGCGGTTTTACCACTTTTGATAACGATTTTCCACACTGGCTATTTTAGCCAGTGTGGAAAATCGTTATCAAAATCGGTAGAATCCCTGTTGGCAATGACTGCCTTCGACGATTTTCTGCACTATTTCCCTAACGCCTACTGCCGCTCACGACAATGTGCTTGGAACATCGGCGCTGACCGCACGCTCAGACGACTCGAAACCCTGTACTACCCACCAAATCGCCCTCGCTTATGCGTGACGTGGTAGAATCGTATGCTCAGACGCACGAGAATCGCACCCAAGGAGGATCCTCCATGAGGAGGCTCACACACATCGTCACCCTCGCGCTCGTCGGCTTCACGTTGGCACTGGCATTTGCGCCATTGCACGCCCGGGCGGAGGAAGAACAATACTACGAGATAGTGGAACCTACCGTAGATTTCGTCCCCGACGAAGGCACCGAGGTCATCGTCGAGGACGCCCCGGACGAGGGCACCCCGGCAGAAGGCGCCTCTGATGCAGGCGTCCCCAATGAAGGGACCCCCAGCGAGGGCGCCTCCGACGAGGGCACCCCCAGTGAAGGCACGGACGCACAAGCAACCAAAAAGAAGAAGAAGGAACCCCCGCCACCCAAGGAGTACGTGGTGCACTATGACGCCAACGGCGGCGAGGGCTCCATGGACGACAGCGTCTTTATCGAAGGCAACGAGGCGAAGCTCGCTCGCTGCACCTTCACGCGCGCCGGGTATACCTTCGAGGGATGGAACACCAACGCGGACGGATCGGGCACACGGCTCGCCGATGCCGTTGACGTACGCGACCTGCTCTCCGACAACGGACTCACCGTCTACGCGCAGTGGGGTTCCCAAATCTACGTCGTCCGCTACACCTCAGGCGTTCCCGACAAGGCGGAGTCCGCGGTAACGGGCACCATGCATTCGCAACTCGCGGTACACGATGCCCCACTAGAGCTCAAGCAGTGTGAGTTCGAGCGAAAGGGCTACAAGCCGCTACGCTGGGTCGACCAAAACGGAACCACGCACGAGTTCGGCGAGATGGGAACCAACTTTGAATCCCAAACAGACACCCAGTCGTGGGAGCTGGCGACCATAAGCGCCAACCCACCCGACGAGGGGAAGGACGGCCACTGGTCGTGCCAAGGCTCGGTAGTCTTCGAGGGGAAGGACGGGTCGCTTTGCGCGGCGATGGCCTTCTACTTTAGCAACTCAGCCTACTCGAAGGGATCGCTAGAGGACTACGACTCCATCATCAAGGTCGTGAACCTCAACACGGGCGAGGAGCTCAAGAGCGCGCGTGGAATCATGCTCGAACACGCCAATGATATCGCCTACCGTCCGGACAACGGGCATTTCTACGTGGTGCAGGGCGGCATCAACGAGGGATTCCCGGACGGCGTGGTGGAGCTGGACGAGAATCTCAACGAGGTGCGCAGCCTCACGCCAGAGGGCACGAGCCATCTGTGGAACATCTCGTACTCCGACGGACGCTTCTACTGCATTGGCAACGTGGACGGTGACAGCTTTGCCCGCGGCAACCCCAATGGCGAGACGAGCGACCTCATCGTGCTTGACGAGGACCTCAACCTCCTCGAGACACACACCGTCGACTACTCCCTACAGGGCTTCTCGGGGCAGGGCATGGTATGTGACGGGAGCTTCCTCTATTCCATCTTGGTGAACTTCGGCGAACACGAATCGGGCTCGAAGCAACGACTGGCCATCTTCACGCTGGAGGGCGAGCCGCGCGGCACGCAGCGCATCGACATCACCTCCGAGGTCGAGTCCGCCTCGACCCTCGACGGACGCATGTACTTCTCGACCAACGGCGGAAGCGAGGGAACCATCTACGGCACCAACCTTGCCGGCGCGACCATGTCGGTGGTGTGGGAGGCAAATCCCTACCGCATTGAGTTCGACGAGAACGACTACCCCGCATCCGGCATGCCCGAAGCCATTGATGCCACCTACGACGAGGAAGTGCGCCTCTCCGAGGATGCTCCCACCTGTCCCAGCATGGACTTCGTGGCATGGAACACAAAGAAGGACGGATCGGGAGAGAGCTTTCGGCCTGGCGAGATCGTCCACAACCTCGCCGAGTCGGGAACCGTCACGCTCTATGCGCAATGGCACCGCACCGCAGTGCCATTCGTCTGCGACAACGGATCGATGACCAACAAGATCGAGGTCGCCGAGCCCGAGCCGAAGCCACGATCGAAGCCCCGTCATCTAAGGACGAATGCGGTAGCGCTTGCGATCGCCGCTCTCTACTGTCTCGAACGGGGCATTCGGAGACGCTCCCCAAATGCCCCGTTCGAGCGTTGCGCAACAACCCTACCAGCGTAGGTGCGAAGGCCTCATCAGGCGCATGCCGTTGAGCACCACGAGCAGGGCAACGCCCGTATCGGCGAACACGGCTGCGCCCATACCTGCAAGGCCGCACGAGACAAGCACGAACACCACACCCTTCACGCCCAAGGCAAAGGCGATGTTCTCCCGCACGACGTTCATCGTACGGTGCGCGAGCGCGAAGAACTGCGGCAGCTCGCCAAGGCTATTGGAGAGAAGCGCTACATCCGCGACTTCGAGCGCCGTGTCGGATGCGGCAGCACCCATCGTGATGCCAATATCCGCCTTGGCCAACGCGGGTGCATCGTTGATGCCGTCACCCACCATGGCGACACGCAACCCAGACTCCTGAAGCTCGCCTATGCGCCGCAACTTGTCTTGGGGCAACAGCTCGGCAGAGACCTCGTCAATTCCGAGCTCGAGCGCAATGCTTGCAGCCACCTGAGCATTGTCGCCCGTAAGCATCTCGGGCGTGATCTTCTCTTTTGCAAGGGCCTCCATGGTAGAGCGCGCCTCCTCGCGCGGGGCGTCTGCCACGGCCACGACGCCAAACGGCTTGCCCGCACGCGTCACCACCAGCGCCGTCGAGCCGTTCTGGCTCATGGACTCAACAATCCCGCAGACCTCGGGCGGTATCGCTGCGTTCTCCTGAGCGAAGGCGAGTTTGCCCACGGAGCAGACCTCCCCGACCACCACGCCGAGCATGCCATGGGCTGCAATCTCTTCAATGCCGTCTGCCTCGAGGTGCGGTGCCCCAGTTGCGGTCGCCTCCTCGGTGATGGCACGGGCCAGCGGATGCGTCGAGCCTGATTCCAGTGCCGCGGCAACGGAGAGCACGTCCGCCTTGAGGGCGGGACCGAATGCGACCACCTCGCACACTGAGGGATTGCCGGTCGTAAGGGTGCCAGTCTTGTCGAAGGCAATCCTCTGGACGTGAGTCGCGATGTCGAAGTAGGCGCCCCCCTTCACGAGCACACCCATACGGGCGGCACGTGTGAGCGCCGAGACGAACGAGACCGGCGTCGAGATCACGAGCGCGCAGGGACACGCGACCACCAAGAGCGAGCAGGCGCGGTATCCCCACTCGTGCCAGAGCTCGAGGGAGATGCCACCCTGACGCATGCCCAAGAAGAGGGGCACCGCGATGCCCAGCACCAACGCGCCCACAATCACGACGGGCGTATACGCCGCAGCGAAGCGGTTCACAAAGCTCTCGTACGGCGCCTTCTCGGCCTGGGCGCCCTGCACTTCGCTCACGATGCGTGCCAAGGTGCTGCAGTCCTCGTCGGCCGTTACCAGCACATCGACCACACCCGACGTGTTGAGCGTGCCCGCATACACCTCGGCTCCTTCTCCCTTGTCTTGCGGGACCGACTCACCCGTAACAGGCGCCTCGTTGAACGAGCTGCTCCCATGGGTGATAACGCCGTCAAGCGGCACACGCTCACCAGGCAGCACGCGAATGGTATAGCCTTCCTCGACGCCCGAGGTCTGTACGTCCACCGTCGACCCCTCCGGAGAGACGACGTGCGCCACCGACGGAGCGAGTTCCATGAGCTCGCGCACCGACCCAGCCGTCTTGCGCATGGACCAGCCTTCGAGCCACTCCCCCACCTGGTCGAGGAAGATGACGATGGCCGCATCGCCAAATACCGAAGGATCTCCCGTAAAGCCAATGACAAGGGCACCGATGACGGCGATGCCCATAAGGACGTTCATGTCCGCGGTGCGACGGCGCAGCGACGCAAAGGCCATAGGGGCAATGAAGACCAGTCCGGCCACGGCGGCCATGACATAGAAGGGAACGGCCTGCTGCTCGTCACCCAGCACGTGATCGGAGACAAGCCCCGCCACCAGCATGAACGCCGAGAGGCTCATCAGAATCTTCTCTCGATTCTCCTCAAACCACGAGCGCTCCGCCTCGAGTTCCTCAAGCTCCTGCGAACTCATCTGGAGGTCTTCCCCGCATGATCGCACGCAATCCAGAACGGCTCGCTTGCAATCCCTGACGTCGACGTTTTCGGCCGCAACGACTTCGAGAGTCGCCGTTGCATACACCACTCGCGCGTCCTCGACCTCGCTGAGCGCACACACCGCACGCTGCACCCCAAGAGCGCAGTTGGGACAGTCTAAACCGATGATGACATGCGAGAAGGTCGGCTCTGCAGAGAGCTCGCGCGTAGGCATGTCTTCGTGATGGTGGTGATGGTGCTCATGGCTGTGGTCGTGCCCGCACTCGCAGTGCCCGTGGTCGTGGTCGTGCTCGTGGTCGTGGTGATCGTGCGCCATGGCTTATTCCCCCTCCTCGGGCTCGGCGGCATGCTCCAGGCCGATGCCGATGAGCAAGCCCACATGGTCATCAGAAAGCGAATAGATGACACGCTGCCCCGAACGACGCGACGAAACCAGGCTTCTGTCGCGCAGCAACCTCAGCTGATGCGAGATTGCCGACTGGGACACGTGGCATATCTCCTGCAATTCCGAGACGCTTTTGCTTCCCTCGAGCAAGGCCGAGAGAATCTGGAATCGTGTAAAGTCCGAGAGCGCGTCGAATATCTGCGTGGCCCCATAGACCACCGCATCGTTTGCCAGCAACTCGGCAAGGTGTTTGTCAGTCATCGGACCTCCTATATATGTGCAGTTGCTCATGTGTTCATCATTACTATACCACTCGTTTCTCCATGTGCAATGGTGTATTTTGTTGTCGCCAAGCAACGAACGCATTCAGTGCGTTCTTCAAAAGGAGGTCAACCATGCCGGAACCGACCGCAGTGCTCGCGCCCGAGCGATACCGATTGCTCAGTGGCAGCGCGCTCAAGGTGATTGCCGTCATCACTATGTTGGTAGACCATGTCACCGCGCTCATCATCGGCTTCTATCCGGAATTCAATGAGGTGCTCTTTACCGTCAACACCACGGATGTGCATTGGCGCTTCATACTTAGGACCGTTGGACGCCTTGCCTTTCCCATCTTCTGCTTCCTCCTCGTGGAAGGTTTCGTGCACACGCGAAACCGCAAGTCCTACGGAAGGAACCTGGCACTCTTTGCCATCGCATCCGAGGTACCCTTCGACCTCGCACGCTCGCTGAAGCCCTGGGACCCAACCTATCAGAACGTCTTCTTCACGCTCTTCATCGGATACCTTGGTTTGTGCGCATTGGAATACCTATCGGACCGACTTGCCCTGCAGACCGTCTGCGTCGTTGGACTAGCAATTCTCTCTTCGGTGTTGCTGTGCGATTATGGCGCAAGCGGTTACGCGCTCATCCTCATCCTGTATCTGCTGCGGCAGCATGCAGTCGCAAAGGCCGCGCTTGGCTGCTGCGTCACATCTGCAACATGGCGCGCAGGTCTAGCCTTCATCCCCATCAACCTCTACAACGGCACGCGTGGGTTCATCAAGGGACCCGTGCTCAAGTTCGTGTTCTATGCGTTCTACCCCGTGCACATGCTCATCCTATGGCAGGTACGCCTTCAGCTCGGCGTGTGATTGCGTAGCAGGAAGGCACACATCAGGGGACGGCCCCTCCGCGGTACCTACCGCGGAGGGGCCGTCCCCTGATGTGTGCCTTGTACTACGGATCCACCTACTCGATGGTATCCTCCTGGCGCTTGAAGCTGCCAAGCAGATCGTCAAGTGAGGTTAGGTCCTCGTTGATTACGTTGTCGGACGTCGTCGTTCCGCCGCCAATAAACTCGGTCTCGTCGTAGTGATGCGTGGCAGGCGCCGCAGTACCCAGCATCACATCGTCGGAGTCCGGCGAGAAGACCATGTTGAGCAGCTGCGAGAGGTCCTCGTTGTCTGCCTCGTCCTCGTCAGCCTCCAAGATGTAGAGTAGCCCTCGCTTCTCCAACCCCTCGCGAAGCTCCTCGATAGCCTTGGCGCCGATGCCGTCGATGCGGAAGAGGTCATCCTCGGTCTTGCCGATGAGGTCACCTACGGTCTCGATGCCCACCTCGCTGAACTTGTTGGTCCAACGCTGCGAGACGCCGAGGTCGTCAAAGAGGTACAGCTTGGCATCCTCGCTGGAGAGCGTGCGACCGTTGCGCGAGAATCCCGCGACGAAGTCATCGCCCACCCAGTCGAGTTGCTTGGGCAACTGCTCCTCGATGCTCTTGAGCGTATCGGGCGCCCACTCGGGCAGCGTCTTCGCGAGCGGGCTGGTCGGCCCATCGATACGCTGGCCATGGTAGGTGAGCGCAACCTCCTCGTATGCCTTGAGACCCGTGCCCGCGGGAATCTTCTTGCCCACGATGACGTTGGACTTGAGGTCAAGAAGGTGGTCGGTGTCGCCCTCGATGGCCGCCTCGGTAAGCACGCCCGCCGTACGGATGAACGACGCACTCGAAAGCCATGAGTCAATGGAGCTCGCGACCTTGAGGGTACCCAGAATGACGGGCTCGGCCTCGGGCGGGGTACCACCTGCAAGCGTGATGTTGCGTACGGTATCGGCAAAGATGTAGCGATCCACGTACTGACCGAGCAGGTAGGTCGAATCGCCAGGATTCGTCACCTGGACGCGACGCAGCATCTGACGCGCGATGACCTCGACGTGCTTGTCATTGAGGCTTACGCCCTGTGAGGTGTAGACGTCCTTGACGGACTTGACGAAGGTGTGCATCGTCGACTCGATGTCGGTGAGGGTGCGCAGCTTGCGGAAGTCCACGAAGCCGTAGGTGAGCTGGTCACCGGCGCGTACAGGCACAGGACGCTCGAGCGCCTGCTCAAAGCCCGGCATGAAGCGCACAGAGACGGGCACGCGCTTCTCGGTGATGACGCGCGAGAGGTCGTCCTCGTCAAGAATCTGCAGGACGTATTCGTTCTGCTCACTGTAGATGTTGAGCATGCCCGTGACGGACGCCAGGTCGGCCTCGCGACCGAGAATCTTCTCGTTTACGTTGCTGACGACGTCAAACATGCGGGCAACCGTCGGGAGACCCTGCGTGATGTCCTCGGCACCTGCAACGCCACCGGAGTGAATCGTACGCATCGTGAGCTGGGTGCCCGGCTCGCCGATGGACTGGGCCGCGATGATGCCGACCGCCGTGCCGATGTTGACAGGACGACGGGTGGAAAGGTCCCAGCCGTAGCAGCGCTGGCACACGCCATACTTGCTCTTGCAGGTAATGAGCGCACGCAGCGGCACCTTCTTAAGACCGGCGTCGACCAGGCGCTGGAGGTCCGCACGGGTCTCGATGTAGCCACCCGCGGGGATGAGCACCTCGCCTTCGGGAGAAAGCACGTCATTGAGCGTGCAGCGACCGATGAGGTCGGTGTCCACGCTGCTCTCGCCCGGCTTGATGAGGTCGTAGGTGATGCACTCGTCCGTGCCGCAGTCCTCCTCACGCACGATGACGTCTTGCGCCACGTCGACGAGTCGACGGGTGAGGTAACCGGAGTCCGACGTGTGGGAGGCCGTGTCGACCAGACCCTTGCGGGCACCATACGTGGAGATGAAGTACTCGAGCGGCTCGAGGCCCTCACGGAAGTTTGCCTTAATCGGGAGGTCGATGGTATCACCCGACATGTCGGCCATGAGGCCACGCATGCCTGCCAGCTGGCGCAGCTGCGTCTTTGATCCACGAGCACCGGAGTCGGCCATCATGTAGATGGGGTTGTCTTCGGCAAAGCCGTTCAGCATCTTCGAGCCCAGCTCGTCGGTGCAGTCGGTCCACGCCTTAATGACCTCGGCATGACGCTCGCGCTCGCTGAGGAAGCCGTCCTCGTAGTACTCGTTGATGGTGTCGACCTTCTCTTGCGTCTCGTCAAGCATCTCCTGCTTGTCGGACGGAATGACCGCATCCCAGACGGAGACCGTCAAGCCCGCGCGGGTCGCATAGTGGAAGCCCGTGTGCTTGATGTTGTCCAAAATGGGCTCAACATCAGAGGTTGAGTAGCGGTCGCAGCAGTCGTTGACCAGTGTGCTCACGTCACCCTTGCTCATCTTGAAGTTGATGAAGGGGTAGTCCGCCGGGAGGCACTGATGGTTGAAGATGATGCGGCCGACGGTGGTCTCGATACGCACCGGGTGCTCGGTCACGTCGTGCTTGACGACCTCGCCGTTTGCCTCGTGCACGCAGAAGAGCTTCCTGCCATCAGCGAACTCGTTTGCATCCGTTGCGCCGACGCGCACCGTGACCTTCGCCTGAATGTCCAGGTGATCGCGGTTGTCGTATGCGCACACCACGTCATCGAAGTCCTTGAATATGCGGCCCTCGCCCTCGGCACCGGGCTTCTCGGTAGTGAGGAAGTACGTGCCAAAGACCATGTCCTGCGACGGCACCGTAAGCACCTTGCCCGACGCCGGCGAACGCAGGTTGTTCGACGAGAGCATGAGCACGCGGGCCTCGGTCTGGGCCTGTGTGGAGAGCGGCACGTGCACGGACATCTGGTCGCCATCGAAGTCGGCGTTGAAGGGGGCGCATACCAACGGGTGAAGGTGGATGGCCTTGCCCTCCGTCAGCACCGGCTCGAACGCCTGGATGGACAGGCGGTGCAGAGTCGGAGCGCGGTTGAGCAGGACGAGGCGGTTCTTGATGACCTCGTCGAGGACGTCCCACACGATGGGGGCGCTACGATCGATGGCACGCTTCGCACCCTTGATGTTCTCGACTTTGCCCAGCTCAACCAAGCGGTGCATGACAAACGGCTTGAAGAGCTCGAGCGCCATCGCAGAAGGCAGGCCACACTGGTGCAGCTTGAGCTGCGGGTCGACGACGATAACCGAACGACCGGAGTAGTCGACACGCTTGCCCAGCAGGTTCTGACGGAAGCGACCCTGCTTGCCCTTGAGCGCCTCGGCCAGAGACTTGAGCGGGCGTCCACCACGACCGGTGACGGGACGGCCACGACGACCGTTGTCGAAGAGGGCGTCCACGGACTCCTGAAGCATGCGCTTCTCGTTGTTGACGATGATGGCAGGCGCATCGAGGTCGAGCAGCCGCTTGAGGCGGTTGTTGCGGTTGATGACGCGACGATATAGGTCGTTGAGGTCCGATGCCGCAAAGCGACCACCGTCGAGCTGCACCATGGGGCGCAGATCAGGCGGAATGACGGGAATGACCTCAAGGATCATGTTCGCAGGATCATTGCCGCCCTTGAGGAAGGCGTCGACCACCTCGAGGCGCTTGACTGCGGTGTCGCGCTTCTGCTTTTGGGACTCCTCGTTCGCGATGATGGAGCGCAGGTGCTCCGCCTCCGCCTCGAGGTCCACCGCACGCAGCAGCTCGCGGATGGCCTCGGCGCCCATGCCGCCCTTGAAGTACGGAGAGTAGTAGCGGCGCATCTCCGAGAAGAGCAGCTCGTCCGAGACCAGCTCGCGCTCCTCGAGGGACATGAACTTGTCGTATGCCTCGCTGCGCAGCTGCTTCTCCTCGGCGTACTCCTCCTCGAGGTCAGCGATGGAGGCGCGCAGCTCCTCGGCGCTCATCGGCTCGATGTCCGAGAACTCCTCGCCAGCCTCCTCGGCCGCCTGGGACTCCTCGTACTCCTCGCGCAGACGCTCGATCTCCTCCGCGAGCTCGGCGTCCTTCTCCTCAAGGTCGGCAATCAGCTCGTCCTTGAGCTCGGGCTCGTCCGCCTTGCGCGCGTCGTCATCGATGCTCGTGATGATGTAGCTCGCGAAGTAGAGGACCTTCTCCAGATCCTTGCTCTTGATGTCGAGCAGGCGCGCGAGCGGGAAGCTCGTGGGGCTCTTGAAGTACCAGATGTGGCTTACGGGCGCCGCCAGCTCGATGTGGCCCATGCGGTCACGACGCACCTTGGCGCTCGTCACCTCCACGCCGCAACGCTCGCAGGTGATGCCCTTGTAGCGGATGCCCTTGTACTTGCCGCAGGAGCACTCCCAGTCCTTCACCGGCCCAAAGATCTTCTCGCAGAAGAGGCCGTCCTTCTCGGGCTTGAGGGTTCGATAGTTGATCGTCTCCGGCTTCTTTACCTCGCCATGGCTCCAACCGCGAATCTTGTCCGCAGCCGCAAGCGAGATCCGAATGGCATCAAAGTCTGTGGTCTCGAAGTCTGCCACGTTCGCTACTCCTTATCGTCCAAAGCTCCGCCGATGAGAACCTCTGCATCGTCCTCATCCTGGATGATGTCGTTGTCAAAGCCGCCTACGAGGTCGCTCATGCGCTCGGTGTCCGTAAAGGCGCTAATCACGTCAGGCGCCTCAGTGCTCTCCTGCACCTTGGGCGTGGCCTCGAACTTGCGGTAGGTAAGCGGCTCGATGTCGAGCGCCAGGGAGCGAATCTCCTTTACAAGCACCTTGAAGGACTCGGGGATGCCCGAGGTGGGAACGTTCTCGCCCTTCACGATGGCCTCGTACGTCTTGACGCGCCCGTTGGTATCGTCGGACTTGACGGTGAGAATCTCTTGCAGCACGTTGGAGGCGCCGTAGGCATACAGCGCCCACACCTCCATCTCGCCGAAGCGCTGACCACCGAACTGTGCCTTGCCACCAAGAGGCTGCTGCGTAACCAAACTGTATGGGCCAGTCGAGCGGGCGTGAATCTTGTCGTCCACCATGTGGCCGAGCTTGAGGATGTAAGACGTACCCACCGTGATGGGGCTGTGGTACGCCTCGCCCGTGCGGCCGTCGTACAGCGTTGCCTTGCCGGTGGCCGTAAGCTGCGGGACGAACTCCTCCATCATGTGGTCGCCGTACTCCAACTTGGCCTTGTTCATGAGGTTGGTGTTGGAACGGCGCAGGACCTCGGCGACCTCGACGTCTGTCGCACCGTCAAAGACGGGCGTCGCGACGTGCATGTGGCCAGGAACATAGCGATCGGAGTCTGCGGACTCGGTATCCCAGCCGTTGCTCGCGGCCCAGCCGAGATGGCACTCCATGAGCTGGCCCACGTTCATACGTGAGGGGACGCCGAGCGGGTCGAGGATGACGTCGATGGGCGTGCCGTCTGCCAGGTAGGGCATGTCCTCCGTGGGCAGGATGCGGCACACGACGCCCTTGTTGCCGTGACGGCCGGAAATCTTGTCGCCCTGCTGAATCTTGCGGCGCTGCGCGACGAAGACACGCACCAGCTCGTTGACTCCGGGCGGCAGGTCGTCGCCCGCGTCGCGGCTGAAGCGCACCACATCCACCACGCGGCCATATGCACCGTGCGGCATCTTGAGCGAGGTGTCGCGCACGTCGTGAGCCTTGGCGCCAAAGATGGCGCGCAGCAGGCGCTCCTCGGCGGTAAGGGCCGTCTCGCCCTTGGGCGTGACCTTGCCCACCAGAATGTCTCCCGGACCGACCTCGGCACCGATGCGGATGATGCCGTCGTCGTCGAGGTTGGCCAGCATGTCCTCGCCGAGATTGGGAATCTCGCGCGTGATCTCCTCCGGACCAAGCTTGGTGTCGCGGGCATCAATCTCGTGGCGGCTGATGTTGACGCTGGTGAGCAGATCCTGCTGCACCACGCGCTCGCTCACGATGATGCCGTCCTCGTAGTTGTAGCCCTCCCACGGCATGTATGCCACGGTGAGGTTCTGGCCAAGCGCAAGCTCGGTGTGGTCGATCGAGGTGCCATCCGCCAAGGGCTGGCCGGGGACGACCTTGTCGCCCACATGCACGATGGGACGGTGGTTGATGCACGTGCTCTGGTTGGAGCGCTGGTACTTGGGCAGATCGTAGGTCTTCAGCCCGCGGGAGGTCGCCAGAACCACACGGCTCGCGTCCACCTTCACCACCGTTCCCTCGGTCTCGGCGCAGACGAGCTCACCGGAATCGAGGGCAGCGCGACGCTCCATGCCCGTTCCCACAAGCGGGGCGTGCGTCTGAATCAGGGGCACCGCCTGACGCTGCATGTTCGCGCCCATGAGCGTACGCTTTGCGTCGTCATGCTCGAGGAACGGAATGAGGTTCGCGGCGACCGAGAGGAGCTGGCGCGGCGATACGTCCATGAAGTCAACGTCCTCCACGAGCACCTGCGCAGGAGCACCGAAGGAGCCGTCGAAGTCGGTAGTGCGGGCGATGATGCGATCCGGGTGCACGATGCGACCCTCAGAATCGACCTCGACGAACTCGCCCGTCTTGGGGTCGTACGGCACGTTGGCGGGCGCGATGTTGTGACGCTCCTCCTCGTCGGCCGTCATCCACACGATCTCGTCCGTAACGCGCCCATCGATGACCTTGCGATAGGGCGACTCGATGAAGCCATAGCCATTGACATGGCTGTAGAGCGCCAGCGAGCCAATGAGGCCGATGTTGGGGCCTTCGGGGGTCTCGATGGGGCACATGCGCGAGTAGTGCGAGTTGTGAACGTCACGGACGGCCGTCGGCACGTTGGTACGGCGGCTCGAGCCCGACTTGTGACCGGCAAGACCGCCCGGTCCAAGGGCCGAAAGACGACGCTTGTGCGTGAGGCCGGAGAGCGGGTTGTTCTGGTCCATGAACTGCGAGAGCTGCGAGGATCCAAAGAACTCCTTGATGGCCGCCACGATGGGACGGATGTTGATAAGGGACTGCGGCGTGATGTCGTCCGCATCTTGCGAAGCCATGCGCTCGCGCACGACGCGCTCCATGCGGCTCATGCCGATGCGGAACTGATTCTGGACGAGCTCGCCCACCGTACGCACGCGACGGTTGCCAAAGTGGTCGATGTCGTCGAAGCTATAGGCGCCGTCCTTCTCGTTGCGCTCAGAGAGCTCGTGCAGGCGCAGGAGGTAGCGAAGCGCGGCCACGATGTCGTCCTGCGTGATGACGCGATCGGTGACGTCGTCGCTGAAGTTGAGCTTCTTGTTGATCTTGAAGCGACCGACACGTGCGAGGTCGTAGCGCTGATTGTTGAAGTAGAGGCCGTCAAGCAACGAGTGCGCGGACTCCACCGTGGGCGGCTCGCCGGGGCGCTGCTTGCGGTAAATCTCGATGAGAGCGTCCTCGCGCGTGGTCGCGATGTCGCGCTCGACGGTGGAGCGGACCACGTCGGAGTCACCTAGGAGGTCGTAGATGTCATCGTCCGTCTCGACCATGCCCAACGCGCGTAGGAACAGCGTTGCGCTCTGGCGACGCTTACGGTCGATGGAGACGGAGAGATGACCCTTCTTGTCGACCTCAAACTCGAGCCACGCACCGCGCGCAGGGATGAACTGCACGCGCTGGACCTCCACGCCGTTGTCCACCTCTTGCGCGAAGTACACACCGGGTGAACGCACGAGCTGCGAAACCACGACGCGCTCGGTACCGTTGATGACAAAGGTGCCGCGTGACGTCATGAGGGGGAAGTCGCCCATGAAGACGAGCTGCTCCTTGATCTCGCCTGTCTCCTTGTTGACGAAGCGAACGTCGACGAACAACGGAGCCTGATACGAGATGTCCTTGGCTCGGCATTCGGCGATGCTGTGAGCAGGGTCGCCAAACTGGTGCTCACCGAACGTGACCTCCATGGTGCCCGCGTTGTTCTCTATGGGCGAGAACTCGGCGAACGACTCGGCGAGGCCATCGGTCATGAAGCGCTCGAAAGACTCCTTCTGCACTGAGATGAGGTTGGGAAGCTCCATTGCAGGCGCGATTTTCGAAAAACTAACGCGCTCGCGCTCCCCTTGGTGTACATTGGTGGAATGCGTTGCGGTACTCACCAGGCAGTTCCTCCTTACAAACGGACGAGAAAGCGGCTTTTGTCGCAATCTAATAATTTATCGGAACGGCTGAACGAGGTCAACAATTGGCTCTTGACAATTCGCCTGATTTGGATTATGTTTCCTCATTAGCGTTTCTACCTGCGAAAACTCTATTGGCATTTATGTAGAAAGTGTGCTAGCCTAATTCGCTTGACGCATTGAGAGAATCGAAGAGGCCCACGGGGAAGGCTCCCCTGTGGGCCTCTTCGCATCTTCGGACGGCACGATTACGCAGAAAGGCCGGACCCCAAGGGGCCCGGCCTCAGTGCATCTATCCTAGAAGCAATGACTACTTCAGGGTAACGGCGGCACCGGCTTCCTCGAGCTCCTTCTTGGCGGCCTCGGCGTCCTCCTTCTTGACACCCTCCATGATTACGTTCGGGGCCTTCTCGACGGCCTCCTTGGCCTCCTTGAGGCCAAGACCGGTGAGCTTGCGGACGACCTTGATGACGGCGATCTTCTTGTCGCCGAACGCGGTGAGCTCGACGTCGAAGTTGGTCTTCTCCTCAACTTCCTCGGCAGCAGCCGCGGGAGCAGCGGCCATGGCAACGGGAGCGGCAGCGGAGACGCCGAAGACGTCCTCCAGCTCGTGGACGAGCTCAGAGAGCTCGAGTGCGGTCATGCCCTTGAGGGCCTCAATAATCTCGTCTTTGGTGACAGCCATTTGTATTTCTCCTTCAAATCTGGGTGACGGTCGTCACCCCTTCGCTATTTACGTACTGGGTGCCGCGTACGCGGCCGGCTGCTAGGCAGCCTCTTCAAGCTTCTCGGCCGCAGCCTTGAGCACGGTGGCCAGGCCGCGTGCGGGACCGGCGCAGACCGATGCGATACCACGCAACGGGCTTGCCATGACGTACACGAGCTGAGCCATGAGCTCCTCGCGGCTTGCGAGATCGGCGTAGGCCTTTGCTTCCTCGGCATTGAGGCCCTTGCCATCGGCGATGCCTGCGACGAACTCAATCTTCTTGAGCGCGTCAGCCTTGGTCTTGATGGCCTTGGCGGCATCGACGGGGTCGTTCTCAAAGAAGACGTAGGCACAAGTGCCCACGAGGTTCTCTCCGATGTCGGGCAGACCCTCCTCCTTGAGCGCAATCCTCACGATGTTGTTCTTGTAGACCTTCATCTCGGAGTTGGCCTCGCGCAGTGCGCGACGAAGCTCCTGTGACTCCTTGACGGTAAGGCCACGGTAGTCGATGACAAAGAAGCCCTTCGAATTCGCGAGCGAATTCTTGACGTTCTCCAACATCTCCACATTGCTCTTGTTTGGCATAAAACACACCTCCTTCGTTGCAGTCGGGCACGAGCCACTACAAAAAGCCCCGCATGGCGCAGCCAGACGGGACCTGAAGGAAGTCTATCCTTAAGACCACCTCGGCAGGCGGGAAACCCCATTAAGCCTTGCGGCACCGGCTGTCTTTGGCAGCGATTCGTGCTATGTACATCGCGCTATTGTGGCAGTCGGCAGTACACGTGTCAAGTGGCTTCACAAAGCATGCGCGACGTTGTTGCGCGCTCAGCACCCCGCTCAGCACCCCAAGAGCAAGCCCCCAAGACGCTTCAGCGTCCTGGGGGCCGCAGCCTTCATGCTCTATGATTGCGCTTACTGCAGGAAGTCACGCGTGATCATGGGATCGATGCGGACGCCGGGACCCATCGAGGACGAGACGACGACGGACTTGACGTAACGACCCTTGGCGCTCGACGGCTTGACGCGCAGCAACTCGGTGAAGAGCGTGCCGTAGTTCTCCGCCAGCTTCTCGACCGGGAAGGAGACCTTGCCCAGAGGCACATGGCAGATGCCGTAACGGTCGGCACGGTACTCAACGCGACCGGCCTTGAGCTCGGCAACCATCTTTGCGACGTCCATGGTGACAGTGCCCAGCTTGGGGTTGGGCATGAGACCGCGGGGTCCGAGGATGCGGCCGAGACGACCAACCTTGCCCATCATGTTGGGCGTGGCGATGGCGGCGTCGAAGTTGAGCTCGCCAGCCTGGACCTGAGCAACGAGGTCGTCGGAGCCGATGACGTCTGCGCCTGCGGCCTCCGCCTCACGGGCCTTCTCGCCTTCAGCAAACACAGCCACGCGGACGCTCTTGCCGGTGCCATGGGGCAGCGAGATGGAGCCACGAACGTTCTGGTCGGCCTTACGGGTGTCGACGCCCAAGCGAATGGAGACCTCGACGGTCTCGTCAAACTTTGCGGCGGCAACGTCCTTCACGAGCTGCAGACCCGCCTTGGGCGTGTGCAGCTTGGTGCGATCAATCTTGGCGAGTTGATCCTTGTACTTCTTTCCGTGCTTAGGCATGTTTCTACCTCCTGTGGTATGCGGGCTGCCGAGCCCTCCCACTTCGATCCTCCCGAGGGAGGCTCCTTACCAGTTACTGAGCAATCGTCACGCCCATGGAACGGGCCGTGCCGGCGACGATCTTCTTCGCGGCCTCAATGTCGTTGGCGTTGAGGTCCGGCATCTTAATCTCGGCGATCTTGGTGAGCTGCTCATCGGTGAGCTGCCCGACCTTATCGCGCTGGGGGACGCCAGAACCGCTCTTAAGACCAAGCTCCTTCTTGATGAGCTGAGCCGCAGGCGGCGTCTTGGTGACGAAGTCGAACGTGCGATCCTCATAGACCGTAATCTCGACGGGAATGATGTCGCCGGCCTTGTCCTTGGTTGCGTTATTGAAGGCCGTGCAGAACTGCATGATGTTGACCTGCGCGGCACCAAGGGCGGGACCGACAGGAGGCGCAGGATTTGCCTGGCCCGCCGGAATCTGGAGCTTGATGAAATGTGTGACCTGCTTGGCCATGATACTTCCCCTTTGTTTGGTGGCGTTTGCTTTACTTCGCCTCGCCAGGTCCGAGAAGCTATCCTCACCGATACCGTACCTGGCAGATTTGCCGTTATCCGATGACCGATACCTGATCGATGGTGAGCTCGACTGGGGTGTCGCGCCCGAAGATACTCACCATGACCTTGACTTTGTTTGCCTCGGGATTGACTTCCGAGATCTGCCCGTCGAAGTCCGCAAGCGGTCCGCTAATGACACGCACCGACTGCCCGACCTCGAGGTTGGTTGCCGTCCGTTTGGGAACGTTGGGCGTACCGCCACGGACTTCCGTGTGCATGATCTTGTTGTACTCACTACGACGAAGCGGGGATGGCTTACCGTCGACGCCCACGAAGCCCGTCACTCCAGCGGTATTACGTACGATAGTCCACGTATCGTCGTTCATCTCCATGCGAACAAGAACGTAACCCGGGAAGACCTTGGCTTCCTTGGTGTCGCGCTTGCCGCCATCTTTAATCTCGATGACTTCCTCCGTGGGAATCTGAATGTCCACGATGAGGTTCTCGGCACCGAAGGTCTCGATACGATGCTCAAGGTCGGTCTTGACCTTGTTCTCGTACCCGGAGTAAGTGTGCACGACGTACCAACGCTTTGCCATCGTTAGCCCCTCAGGCTCGTGTACTGCACAAGGCCAGCCACGATGCCGGTATCCGCGAGCCAGATGACGATGCCGAACACGATGAGCGTAGCGATTACCGCAAAGGAATAGCTACGGAGCTCGCCGGCGGTAGGCCACGTAACCTTACGCAGCTCGGAACGCACATCCGCAAAGTACCCCGTCACCTTCTGCAGGCCCTTGCGATCTGCCTTCGCAATCGCGTTGGCCTTGGTAGAAGACTTCGAGGTCGCGTCTGACTTGCCCTTAAACAGTGACCGAGACTCGCTCTTTGCTGGTGCGGCAGCAGCTTGTGCTGCCTCCTTGCGAATCCGCTCCTCTTGGCGTGCCTTACGCGCTGCCCTCTTGTTGCGCTCCCTCTTGGCCATAGCCCGTCCTTCCACAATAATGGCTCGTATCATAGAAACCGGCTAACCCCGAAGGGAAAGCCGGTGGAATTGCTGGCACGCCAGGAAGGACTCGAACCCTCAACACGCGGTTTTGGAGACCGCTGCTCTACCAATTGAACTACTGGCGTGTGTCAAAAACCTATTTTAGCGCGTTTCCCTGTGCGCAGTGTGCTTCTTGCACCACCGACAATATTTCTTCATTTCTAGGCGCTCGGGATTGTTGGCCTTGTTCTTCTTTATCGTGTAGTTGCGACGCTTGCACTCAGTGCATGCAAGGGTAACTAGAGTTCGCATATCTCCTCCTCAAACGTGACGCGATGGAAAACATTACCATCAGGTAGGTACGCGTGTCAATAGCAATTGCGAAAAATCGCCATTCCACAAAAAACCCGGCGCCACGAGGGCGCCGGGTCTACAGGTGCTGTATGTGCGTCTACTCGATGATGGTAGAAACGCGGCCGTCGCCTACCGTGTGGCCACCCTCGCGGATAGCGAACTTGAGGCCCTGCTCCATGGCGATCGGGTGAATGAGCTCAGCGGTGATGGTGACGTGGTCGCCAGGCATGGCCATCTCGACCTTGCCGCCGTTGGCGTCGGTGAGCTGCTGGATGTCGCCCGTGACGTCGGTGGTGCGGAAGTAGAACTGCGGACGATAGCCAGAGAAGAACGGCGTGTGACGGCCACCCTCCTCCTTGGTGAGGACGTAGATCTCGCCGGTGAATTTGGCGTGCGGGGTAACGGAGCCGGGAGCGCAGATGACCTGGCCGCGCTCAATCTGCTCGCGCTTGATGCCACGCAGTAGGATACCCACGTTGTCGCCAGCCTCGCAGTAGTCCATGGACTTACGGAACATCTCGATGCCGGTGGCAGTGGACTTCTGGGTCTCCTTGATGCCGACGATCTCGACGGGGGTGTTGAGGTTGAGCTGGCCGCGCTCGACACGACCGGTAGCAACGGTACCACGACCGGAGATGGTCATGACGTCCTCGATAGCCATCAGGAACGGCTTCTCGTTGTCGCGAGCGGGGGTCGGGATGTAGGTGTCGACCTCGTGCATGAGCTCACGGATGGCCTCGTAGTACTCCTCGTCGCCCTCGAGAGCCTTAAGAGCGGAACCCTTGACGATGGGCAGGTCGTCGCCGGGGAAGTCGTACTCGTCGAGGAGCTCACGGGTCTCCATCTCGACGAGCTCAATGAGCTCCTCGTCGTCAACCATGTCGCACTTGTTCAGGAAGACGATGATGTAAGGAACGCCAACCTGACGTGCAAGCAGAATGTGCTCGCGGGTCTGGGCCATCGGGCCGTCGGTGGCGGCGATGACGAGGATTGCGCCGTCCATCTGGGCAGCACCGGAAATCATGTTCTTGATGTAGTCAGCGTGGCCCGGGCAGTCAACGTGTGCGTAGTGACGAGCCTCAGTCTCGTACTCGACGTGAGCAACGGAGATCGTGATGCCGCGCTGACGCTCTTCGGGAGCCTTGTCGATCTGGTCGAACGCCGTGAAGTCAGCCTTGCAGCCAGGGGTCTCGGAGAGAACCTTGGTGATGGCGGCGGTCAGAGTGGTCTTGCCGTGGTCGACGTGACCAATCGTACCGATGTTTACATGCGGCTTACTGCGTTCGAACTTCTCTTTGGCCATTGCCGTCCTCCTTAAACAAACAACCATTACGGCCAGTAAGTGCCTACATAAGTAAGTGCCTACATATGTTCAGCGGCGCCGAAGCGCCGCGTAAACTCTGGTACCGGTGACTGGACTCGAACCAGTGACATCGCGGGTATGAGCCGCGTGCTCTAACCAACTGAGCTACACCGGCAGGTGCATTGCTTGAAAAATGGAGCCCGCGACCAGACTTGAACTGGTGGCCTCCTCGTTACCAACGAGGTGCTCTACCGACTGAGCTACACGGGCGGTTGGGTGGGGATGCCTGGACTCGAACCAGGGAACCCAGAGGGAGCGGATTTACAGTCCGCCGCAGTTGCCGCTGTGCCACATCCCCATTTTCCGTTTTCAAGCACTCGTCGGATGAAGTTCTCCGTCAAGCAGGATGTATAGTACGCACCTTCCAAACTCTTGTCAACGCCTTACACCCAGCCGGGCGTATCTACCACACGAAACCTGCACATTTGCCACCGTTCCCTCGCCACTACAGGCTACACCTCCGTCTCGAGGCGTTGTCGGACAACGAGCTCCGCGAATACGCCGCCCTTCTCGACAAGCTCATCGTACGTCCCCTCTTCCACGATGCGCCCGTCATCGACCACCAGAATCCGGTCGCAATGGCGCACGGTAGAGAGCCGATGGGCAATGACGATGCGCGTGCAGTTGAGAGACTCAAGGGACTCGCTGACGTGCTTCTGTGTGATGTTGTCGAGAGCGCTCGTCGCCTCATCAAGGATGAGGATGCGCTTCTTCCCACAGATGGCGCGGGCGATCATTATACGCTGCCGCTGCCCGCCCGAGATGCTTCCTCCACCCTGCGTGATTATGGTCCGCATGCCCATGGGCATCTTTCGGATGTCGTCAGCGATGCCGGCGAGCTCGGCCGCGCCCCAGGCATCGTCAAGCGTCGCGTTGGGTGCGCTGATGGTGATGTTGCTCGCGAGGTCGCCCATGAAGAGACTCCCGCCCTGCATCACCACGCCAATGTGGCTGCGAAGCGATTGCAGCTCGACGCGCGACACGTCATGGCTGCCGTAGTAGATGGCGCCATGCTCGGGCTTCTCGAAGCCCAACAGCAGGCGAACGATTGTTGACTTCCCACATCCCGACTTGCCCACCAGTGCCACGTACTCACCCGGCTTGATCTGAAACGAGATGTCCTTGAGCACGTAGGGTGCGTCCTCGTTATAGCGGAAGCTCACATCCGAGACCGTCACGCCCCCGGTAATCGTTGCGACCGATGGCTTGTAGTCCCTTACCTCCGGCTCTGCCTCCAAGATGGGCTTCACCAACTCGAGCATGGGACCAATCTGCGCAAACTGGGAGGCAACACCCGTGAGCGCCGTTATCGCGGCGGTCATCTGCCCGTACGCGACGTTGAACGACATGAAGTCCGCCACAGAAATCCCGGCCGAACCCGCATAGTGATAGATGATGACGGTGCCCAGCATTCCTATGATGCCCGAAATGGGCGCAAGCGCGCGAACTATGGTCGGACGATTGTAGGCACTGCGTGCGTATTCCGCGTAGCCGTTCGCCCATTGAGCAAAGGCACGCTCCTCAGCTCCGGCGAGCTTAACCTTCTGTATGCCGTTGAGCAGCGCCGTGACCTTACCGGAGAGTCGCGCCTCCAAATCCATGGTGGCGCGCTCATAGCGGGCAGTGACGACCATGCCCAGCAAGATGAAGATGCCCTGCAGCATCACCACCATGAGCGCAGGAACGGCAAGCGCAGGCGTGTACAGCCCGATTTGCACGACATACACGAGCGAGAGCAGACACGTGAGGGCGCTTCCCAACAGCAATGACGAGATCTGCTGCACGAGTGTGGACACCTGCGCCATGCGCATGCCCAGGTCGCCTGCCGCATACTCCTTGAAGAACGAGGTGGGAAGCGTCAAGACGCGAGCAAACGTCGCCGCCTCGGTAGACACGTCGAGCTTGAGCGAGATGCGTGTCATCACCAGGTTGCGGCACGCACCGATGAGGATGGTAGAGAGGGCGACTCCCACGAGTAACGCCGCTATGGGCACAATGAGGTTCGCGTAGCCAGATGGCACAACCAGCTTGAAGGCAACGTTGTTTGCCCACGCGGGAAAGAGCCCTACCAACGTGGCTGCCAAGGCCGCCACAAGTACGACCGCATAGTCTCCGCGGTCAAAGACGGAAAAGACGAACCTCACCAGATCGCGGATGCTGAGCTTGCCCTTCGGCAGAGGGCGGTAGAAGAACAGTGCCTCGGGCTCGACGTGGGCGGCCACCGACTTGCTAACCCTACGCATGCGACCCGTGCCAGCGTCCAGGTATTTGTAGCCATGCAAGCCACGAGGCAACAGTGCAACGGACTCGCCCGTATCCAAGCGTGCCACCATGGCCCCGAACGCACGCCGGTACCAATCGCCGTCGAGCCTCACCTTGCGGCGCATCGTCCCTGAGGGACGGCACAAGAAGTCCATTGCCTGACCAAGATCGTTCACACCATCGGGCACGAGACCGGGCTCCACACCGCAGTACCGCAGGCACGTCTTTGTGGCACCAAACGCCTGCTCAAGATCGTCGACGCTCACCCTCGGTGCACGCTTCGGGTCGCTCACGCTTGCGGCAAGCTCTGCGTAGGCCCGCTCATTGGCCAAGGCATCAAGCTTCGCACGCGTATAGGTCTGTGAGTCAGGAAGCATCATGCTAGTCGCTCCTCACCAACTTGGCATACGTGCCATCTGCCGCCAAGAGCCCCTCATGCGTCCCGCGTTCGGACACACGGCCATCGTCGAGCACGATAATCTCATCACAGTCACGAATGGTAGAAAGACGGTGCGCCACCACGATGCAGGTTATCCCGCGCTCGCGGATGCGCCGTATGACTTCCGCTTCGGTCTGCGCGTCAAGCGCACTCGTCGCCTCGTCAAGAATGATCACCGTAGGGTCTTGAGCCAACGCGCGCGCTATCTCCAGACGCTGCAGCTGCCCACCGCTGAAGTTTCGCCCGCCAGGAAGGACGCTGCAGCCATAGCCGCCATCTCGACCAATAATCTCGCCGTGGATGCTCGCGTCACGGCAGGCCAGAATCACGTCATAGTCCTCAATGGACTCGTCCCACAGCTTGACGTTATCCGATACCGTGCCGTCGAACATCACGACATCCTGGTCGACCACCGCGAGCGAGCTGCGCAGCAACGGACGCGAAACCTCGCTGATCGGCATCCCGTCGAAGCACACCTCACCGGTCCACGGCTCGTACAGACCACTCACTAGGCGCGCGATGGTCGACTTGCCACAGCCTGAACCACCCACGAGCGCCACCCATTGACCAGGCTTCAAATGCAGGCTGAAGTCCCTTATGAGGGGTTCCTCTAGGGACGAGTAACCAAACGTCACGTGCTCGAGATCAACTTGGCCGGAAAGCTTTTCGCGAGGCAGACTGCGGACCTCGTCAGGGTCCACGGGCTCTTCAGGAACGTCGGACTCATAACGCATGACGTCCTCGACGCGCTCCATCTGCGTCTGCATCTCCTGAACGACCTGCCCCAAGTTAATGATTTCCATAACGGGCGTCATGAACTCCGCGAGCAACCCCTGAAACACGAGCAAGGCACCGGGCGTAAACCCACGCGCAACGATGAGCCAGATTCCCAGCACGAGGACCGCGATGTTCGCAAGCTGCGTGATCATCAGGGGAATCATACCCAGGTACTCGTTTATCGTCGCCATGCGAGCTTTGCCTTCGTTGACAGACGCTTGGAATCCAGCCCACCTGCTAAAGAAGCCGTTCTCGGCACCTGCCGACTTGATGGTCTCGATCATTTCGATGCCGCCAATGGTGGTCGAGTAGAGCTTTCCGTTGTCCATAGTCATCGAGCGCGACACGTTGACACGCTTGTGCGAGATGTACTGAGCGACCAGCGCATTCAAAACGACAGTCGAGACGCCCACCAGCGTGAGGAGCAAGCTCTTGTGCAACATGACGAAAAAATAGAGCACGAGCATCACGGCATCTATAAAAACGGGCGCGAGCCTGTTCACCAAGGTGTAGGCAATCCGCTCGTTTGAGGACTGGCGTTGTTGAAGCTCGCCGACCATACGTTGGGAATAGAAGCCCACGGGAAGGTGGAGCAGATGCCGCATGAACCGCGACGAAGACACCACGGCGGCCTTGCCCTGGATACGCGCGAGAAACACGGCGTTGAGTACGGACGCCACGCCCGAGACAAAGGCGACGCCCAACATGATGCCCAGAAGCGGATACAGCCAGTCAACATCTTCGCCACCGAGGATGCGATCCACGAACACCTGGCCGAGCGAAGTGGATATGATGGTCGCAAGTGAGACCAAGGCGGCAGTCAGCATGACGAACACGACGGGCACATACAGGCCGTTCAGTCGATCGAACACGAAACCCTTGACGTCCGGCTTCTCGCCACCCTCGACGAACGCGTCGGTCTTCTCGAAGACGAGGACGATGCCCGTGAAGGAACTCTCGAACTCCTCGAGAGAAACCTTCACCTCACCGCGCGCCGGATCGTTGAGATACGCGCAGTTGCGCCCAAAGCCCGTGAGGACCACGTAGTGACAGAAGTTCCAAAACAAAATGCAGGGATACGGTGCCCGCTCGCGTAGCGCCTTCACGGAGCACGTAATGCCCTTTGCCTTCAGACCATACGAGCGAGCGGCCTTGAGGACATTCACGGCCTTAGATCCATCGCGCGAGACGCCACAGTCCGCGCGCACCTGCTCAAGGGGTACCCACCTGCCGTAGTAGGCAAGTATCATCGTCAGGCAGGCAGCGCCACATTCGAGCGACTCCATCTGCATGACCTGCGGAACGTTCCGCACGCGAGACGCCACAGGACTACCCCCTGTTCTCCAGGATGAGCGATATCGGCGCAATGCGTTCGGTCGTGATGCTCACCGCCAGGGGTACATCCGAAGAGAGCGTGCTCACGTCGCCCTCAAAGACCACCCGATACCCCCAGTCGCCAGCTATGAGGGAGCTGACGAGGTAGTCGCTCTGCAACACGTCCTTCGCCTCCTCACGCGATAGTGGCACGGCGTCAATCGTCGCGACCTGCATGTGCACCCCACTAAAGCTCACGCCGTCCCCCTCCTTGATGGACGTGACGTCTGAGGCGGATAGGAAGCACAGAGGCTTGCCGTTGATCACGGCGCCCGTGGCAGATACGTTCGTGGAGACCGTACCAAAGAGTCCCCAAGCAAAGAGTCCCGCGAAGAGGGCTATGCAGGCAGAGACGACGACCCACACGCTCGGCGTAGTAACCCGCACGTACTTTTCCAAGTCATCAGGGCTACGCAGCTTCTCCGTCGCGCTTTCGCTGAAGATGGATCTGTTCTCTGACAAAAGAGACCACCGTCCTGCACGTCAACCGATGCGCCCATTATATGCCATCTGGAAATCGTCCCGACATCGCCTGTGGAACCCGTCAATTCCCAAGCAACTCGCGAGCATGGTCGAGGTCCATCCTCCAACGATTTGGAACACCGGACCCGTCCATACCACCACAGTCGATGCCCGCGAAGTCCGGACGATAGATGTCCACGCAGGCAAAGGCCCCGTCCTCCCACTCGTATACATAGGTCATGCAGTTCGTGTTGGGCATGGGGCGCCTCGCGCCGGGGCCCGCGACCACCTGGTAAAAGTGGCCGATGGAGCCACCCGAGCTGATCACCAGCACGTTGCGCGCTTGCGGGTCGGCCATGATCTCGCCCATACAGGCGCAGATTCGCTCGTTTACCTGCTCGTCGGTCTCCCCGCCACCAGCCGACATCACGAGGCTGCGCACGTCGGAGAGCCCGGGGCCAAAGTCCGGCTCGCAGAAGTCGTCCTTGCCCTCAAAGATGCCGAAGCCACACTCGCGCAGACCCTTCTTGCGCACGTAGGGCATCACGCAACCGAAGGCCTCCTGACACACCAGCTCCATCGTGTCGCAGCAACGCTCCGACGTACTGGAATAGAAGTGGTCGAAGGTGACGCCACGTTTGGCAAGCTCCCTTCCGGCAATGCGACACTGCTCCCTTCCGCGCGGGGTGATGGGCGAGTCACACCAGCCCTGACTCTTGTGCTGCACGTTAAAGAGCGTCTCGCAATGGCGCATGACGTAGAGGAGCTTCTTCATGATAACCTTCAACTCTGGTCGCGGAACGGGGTCATGGAGCATAGTACCATGCGTACAGCGCCAAAACCCGCCAAGCGCAAAACAGGTCAACCGAACCAATCGGTTGACCTGCGCGAATGTCTGGAGCCAGAGATGGGAATCGAACCCATAACCGCCGGATTACAAGTTCGGTTAATCCGTAAAACCGCAGGTAAACCGCTGGAATGCTGGGAATCGCACATGTGTTTAACAGGGAATACGTGAAACACGCGAATGTCGGGAATGTGGTACATTGTTCTTGTGGTGCAAGTGTGGTGCAAGTTCGTGGTGCAAAAGGAGGCACAGACAATGGCAACAGAGAAGTACGAAAGCGCATTCGCAAGGGACAAGAAGGAAGTCGCACGCAAGGTTAACGGCAAAGACGTAACCGTGATTAGGTTCCGTGCCGTGGCGAAATACCGCGTTCCTAACCCTGCGTTCGTTGAAAAGCCAGAAGGCAAGGACACGCGCACAGCCGCACAGAAGCGGCGCGAAGTCTGGAAGCAGACAGGTACCTATCTTGAGGTTCCCAAGGGCAAGGGGCGCAACGCACAGAAGCAGACGGAAACCAACATCGCAAATGCGCTTGAGGCATGGCGCGAAGAGTTGAACGCCGAGGCAGCACGCGACGAACTGCCAAGCGCGAAGACAACCGTAGGCGAATACGTGAAAGACTACATCGACACACTGGAAGCGGCTGGTACGGTTCGCCCTTCTGCCATAAGCGACTATCGCACAAGCTGCAAGCGCATTACGGAAGGTATCGGAAATGTTGTCTTGCGTGATCTCACGCCCGCCATCATCCAACGATGGGAGGCGAAACTTCTCAAGTCTGGCAAGGGCGTTAACACCGTGCTCAAGTACCATCGTTTGCTGAATAGCGTGTGTAAGCATGCTATGAACGTTCGGGATCTTGACTGGAATCCATGCGCGGCAGTCAAGAAGCCTAAGCGCGTCGCGCCATCGCCCAACAGCTTGACGGCTGAACAGCACGCGCGCCTCAACGCGACACTTGCGGCGATGGATGCTTCACCTGTTGTCACGGCTGCAACACTGGCGCTCTTCACGGGCATGCGCGAAGGCGAGATTTGCGGTTTGCAATGGAAGCAATACGACAGGGAGGCGGGCGTTATCCACGTCGTAAAAGCCATAGCTAAAGCTGGCGGCAAGAAGTATGAGACAACGCCGAAAACAGAAGCGGGCAAGCGTGACATTCCGGTACATCCCGCCTTGGCCTCGATGCTTTCCCGTCGCTATGATGTCATGGTTGCGATGATGCAAGAGTATGGCATCCCGTTTGACGATGCGGCATTCGGTGAGCTGTACATCTGCGGAACCGTTGAAGGGAAGTATCTCGACATAACCGTGCTTTCCCGTTCGTGGAAGACGCTGGCAGAAGCCTTTAGTCTTACTGGCACGCAAGGGCGGCGCGTGACTTTTCACGATTTGCGGCATTCGTTCGCGACTCGCGCCATTGCGGAGGGCGCAGATGTTAAAGCCGTTGCCGCTGTGCTTGGACACAGCGACGCACACGTGACGTTGAATGTGTACGCCGATGCGGACAAGGAATCCAAGCGGCGCGCGGTTGCGTTGGTTGGCTACGGCATACAATCACAGGGCGACGTGAAGCCGTTCGCCGCACTTGCAGAGTAGCAAGCAGGTTCCCGCCCATGCGCGAGTGTGGGCGGGCATTCCTCACGGAACGGCAACCGAGGCATGGAGGGAAGCAGGATGGCAGAGAGTGAGTCGAAGGCAATGCACGAGCAAATGGTGCGCGAGTTGGCGCGGCTCTACAAGGAATGGCTGCGCAAGCAAAAGCAGGAAGAGAAGTAGACAGGAAGCGAGACGCACGCGGAGGCCGTGGCGGGCTGCGTGCGTCTCTGTGTGGTGCGGGCGTGTGGTTGTGGTGTACCCGCACATACGAGTTTAGCAGACTGCCCGCCACAGGATGGGGCGACTATGGCAAGGCTCAAGGGCAGCGCAAACAAGGCTGGCGCGCACGCTGATTTGCAAGTGGGTGCCGCGCCGCCACTGCAGTTTCCGCAGGAAGAGATACGAGCCCAGCGAGTGCGGGAAGGCGCGTTGTTCGCACATCCCGAGGTTGCGAAGGTTGCGACAGACTTCTGGCGAAGTGAAAACACATTGGGAAGGAACATCGCGACGGCACGCGAGAGCGCGGGATACACGCAAGAGGATTTCGCGAGCGCGCTAGGGATTTCAGAGCGCACGCTTCGCAGGTACGAGAGCGGCGAGAAGCAGCCAGACGTTGCTACGCTGCGCATAGTCTCGATGATTACGGGCGTTCCTTCCGACTGGCTGCTGGGACTCATGAGCGACGAAGCGCGGGACTTGCTCGACTATTACGAGTTTTCGACACCATCACAGCGCGAGGGCATCGTGAGGCTTGCGAAGACTGTGCAAGCTGGCGAGGCAGCAACGCCCGCACAGATGGCAGAGAAGGACAAGGACGCATTCCTTGCGCGGACGGAAGAGCGAATCGAGAGGGCGAAAAGCCGTTCGCTTGAATAAGTATTTGATACCAAACAACTAACCTCGAATAAAGCGGACACAGGCTGTCCGCTTTATTTTTTAGCAGGTAAACCCCTACGTTCCCGTGTTACTGTCTAATAGTTCCAAGGGATGCAGGTTCCCAAAGAGCGACACGTTAAGTCTCCGATTAAGGAGGTGGTGGCATGGGCCACAACACGAGCAAGGCGGGGAACCGCACAGACTACGAGCCGACGAGGGCGGCAACGAGCATCGAGGGGCTTCCCGTCATGTTGTCGTGCGAGCAGGCTGCACAGGTTGCGGGCGTTAGCCGCAAGCACATCCGCAACCTGCTTGCCGCGGGCGAGCTTCACGGCATCCGTCTGGGGACGGCATGGCGCATCCCGCGCGACGCTTTCCTGCAGGGCATCGGACTTTTGGAGGCATAGGATGGCTACTTTCAATCTTGAGACAATCGCGAACATTGTCACGCCCTTCATCGACGTGAACGATGCCGAGGCATGTGCCGCGCTTCGCAAGCTGGACATGCAGATTGACGATCTGGAGCGCGAACTCGCGCAGTGCGGTTGCGCGTACGAAGAGGCTTGCAAACGCGCGGAGCGGGCAGAGCGCGAGCTTATGCAGCTCAAGGCGTCGCTCTTCGATGCGGGCTGGCACAGGCCGCAGGCGCTGGACTTTTAGGGTGGGCAACCATGGGCACGAAGAACAGCACCCGCAACGCTGGGCACTTTGGCGAGGGCGCGCGTTGCGGGCATGGCGAGAGCGGCGAACAGATGTGCTTGTTCACGGACTCTGCGAACGATTTTAACACTACCGATCCGCGCTACGAGCTGGCGCGCAAGCGTGCCGACGAGGCAATGGAACGCATCGCGGAGTGTCCCGAGATGTTGCAGGCAGTGCGTCGCTATTGCGAGGATTGCGCGAGCAAGGGGCGCAGGATTGAGGCGCATGCGGCTTTCGGGTACGTGAAGAACCATAATTTCATTAACCATTCCACCGGCCAGGAATTCGATCTCAACAACAACCACATAGGCTTTTTCCTGCGGATTCTCGCCGCAGAGAACCCGAACGTAGCCGCACACATGAAGTTTCGCGGATCGATGTTCGACTTGCTGGACATGAACAAGTATGTCGCTGCCATTGGCAGCCGTTAGGGAGGAAAGCAACACATGGCTACCATCACTAAGAATGAGATTGTCGACGCTATTAATGCCATTATTGATGCTATGTCCGTCGTGCTCGATGACGAGAGTAAGCAGAGTAACGAGTGCGCAATTGACTTTGCATGCGTCGGTTACAGCACACGAAATCAGTTGCGCGAGCTTGTGGGCAGACTGAACCGCTGCGAGCTGGCCGAGGACAACGCGCACGAGCTGGGAGAGCATGTCGCCGACGCCTTGCAGCCCGCATTGGATGAGCTGCGCGAGAACATCGCGCATGCGCTGGGAGAGCACATCGGAACCGCCTTGCAGCCCGCGCTTGACGAGCTGTGCGAGAGCATCCGCGAGGAAGTGGCGAACGAATACCGCGAAGGCATCGCGCGTGCGTTCGATGAGCTGGCCGAGGCGAGCGAGCAGCTTCGCCCGCGTGTGGGCAGCGGCGAGGCTGGCATGAGCGAGACGAGCGCGCTTGTTCACATCACGGCAGCGATGCTTGAGCTGCTCAAGATGAAGGTTCGCGCGTAGAGCAGGCATGTAACCGATTGCCGCCCACAGCTTCATGCAGGTTGTGGGCGTCTTTTCTTTTGGAGAGCAAAACATGAACACATTCGAGATTGAAGAGCGCCAACGGCTTCTTGAATCTAGCAGCAGCTTCGCCCTTCCGCGCTGGCAGCAGGTGCGCGCGTCTGAACCGCCGAGGCGTAGGCCGACGTTGGTTGCTAGCATCCTGCGGCGCGGGCACGTTGCGCTCATATCGGGCAAGGCGAAGAGCGGAAAATCTTGGTTGGCGCTTAATTTGAGCGTATGCGTCGCGTGTGGCATCACATGGCTTGGGAGGGAGTGCGCACAAGGGCGCGTTTTGTACGTCGATCCCGAGCTGGACGAACGCTCTTTGGACAACAGATTTCATGTCGTATGTGAGGCACTTGGAGTTGACGCGCGCGAGGCTGAGAAGGGCATAGTTAGGTGGAGCCTTCGAGGCGCGACGAAGCGCGACGGAAGCGCGCCGACTATCGCGGACGTGGTTGGCGACTTGAAGCAGCTTCGCGAAGACGGCGACTTGGAAGAGTTCGCATTGGTTGTTGTTGATAGCTGTAGCGCGCTTCTTGCGGGAGACGAGAACGCATCCAAGGACGTAAGGCGGTTCACAAACACATGCTTGAAGATAGCTGAATTGACGGGAGGCGCGGTTCTTCTCACGCACCACATGGGCAAGGGCGCGGCTGGAGACAGGGACGCTATAGAGCGTTCGAGAGGTTCGAGCGTTTGGGGCGATGCGCCAGACGCGCCGCTGAGCCTCACTGAGATATTCCCGCCGAGCGGCGAGGTTGCCGACTACCTGCAAAAGGGCGAGCGCGCTTTCGTGCTTGAGGATAGCGGCTTACGCGAGTTCCCTTCCATGGAGCCTATGCACGTGATCTTTAGATATCCGCTTCACAGGCTTGATGTTGACGGCATTACATCGGGCTGGAAGCCGAAGAGTTCACAGCAGAAGGCGGGGAAGGTATCGGGCGACGTTCGAAGGCTCAAGGGCGAGGCGAGAGCCGCGAAGTGCGTAGCCGCGATAATCGCGAGCATGTACGCGGAGGACACGGGCGAAGATGGAATGACAATCGCCGATGCCGTGCGGATATGCACGGATGAGTTGGGCGAGGGCATTTCATCCACGACGCTGAGGGGATACGTTGATGAATCCGACTTACTGGACATTTTCCAGAAGTCGCCGAGGCGCGCGTTCGTCGTGCCGAGAAAGCTAAAGCGAGACGGATAACCGCTTTGAACCCTATTGCTTTATTCCCGTGGGGCGGTTCTTCCCCACGGGAATTTGCAATGCAATTCGCAAGTAATAATTCAAATGAACGTTATAAGCGTTCGCAAGAATTATAAGTAGCTATCACCATCCGTCTTGAAATCCGTTAGCTGAGAAACGCTTGTCTCAAGACCAGCGGCTATTCGTTCAAGCATTGTAACCTTTGGACTTATGGAGCCAGACTCAATAAGCGCAAGATTTCTGCGTGACATTCCAACCATTTCAGAGAATTTCCGAGTGGGCAAACCCTTGCTCTCGCGAATACGACGGATAGTCGCACCAAGTTCACTTTTATGTGTCCTAAATTCTACGCTCATAGACTCAGCGTATGGCTGCATGCATTATGAGTGGCATAATCTATTAGTCCACCCACATTTGTAATTGGCTTTACGCCAAGCAAGCTATCGTTAAACAGGAGATATCCGTTATGGACGAGAAGATCAGACGTCTCGACGAGAATGCCAACACGCTGCTCAAATACCAGCAGCTGCTCGATGCTGGAGCAATCTCTCAAGAAGAATTCGAAGGGATAAAGGACAGCTTACTCAACATTGAATCAGAGGAGACAAAGCGCAGCACAACGGCAGAAGAAGTTGGAAATGGGACTAGTCCCTCCGACGAATCGACAGCACAACACAGTAAAGAAGACGAGGATGATTATTCAAAAGCAAAGGCCGTCACTTCACAACAAGACACTACCCCACTCACGGTCAGATTTGAATGGGTAGATGGAAGGCTGGCATCTCAAATCTACGATGGGGACAAGAACATACCATACGAGTCATTCATCAAGCCGGAGAACGAAAGCACAGCAGAGACTTGCAAGCGCGTTGCCGAGATGATAGAGAGGGACTTGGGCAGACCCGTGAAATACATCCGTCCGGCAAGTGAATCAGGGATTAACAACAATCCAGCGAATGAATCCCAAGGTCAGACTAAAGCAATTAGTGACTCTGCAAGTATGGAACAATCAGATGTGAAGAATGACTCTAAAACTACTAAGAAGGATCCCAAATCCGCATTGCTCATAGCATTGGTTGTGGTCATCGCGTTGTTCGCATTCTTCAGCTGTGTACGTAAGCCAAATCTGAGGGGTGCTTATGACATGTGCTGTTCGCCACTTTATGCGGAGCTCGCATCAGACGGAACCTATCTTACCATTGACACCAACCCGCATGATTTGGATGACTACACAAACTCCGATGCATACGAGGCAATTCAGAATGTCAACAAGGTGCTAAATCTCCCCGAATCAGTGTGGAGTAGGATGGGTTCCACTCGTGCACTGGATGGAACGCAGACGTATTCCAAAGATGGCCTTGAGGTTTATTGGACTTATCACCCAGACCACGGCTTACAGGTCACGTATAGCGCCAAGTAATATCGAGACCCAGATACTTTTTTTCAGCCATCAAGAAGCATGCTGCTTAAATTAGCCATGTTTTAAGATACGACATACAGGAGTGGATATGGGCACGTAGGTACGTCTGGCAACAATCTTAATAATATCGGCTTTTACCTTTGCCGTCACCGCGTGTGGAAATACCAACGGCACGGAAGCCAACCAGGCAAGCACCAAAACACAGGAAGTGGAGACACAAGAGGCGAAGAGGCAAGAAGTAGAGGCATATCTCTCGTCAAGCGAAGTTGAGAAAATCCAGACGCTTATTTACGGCTATCTGGAAGACAGCACAAGCCTTATAAATGCTGAGGATTACGAAAGCTTATATCAATACAATACAAACCCACTCAAAGCAATCAAAGATATGCACAATGTAACTCCACCCGCAGAATGCGCCACGCTGCACAAGCTGTATATTAAGGCAGCGGGCGAACTCGGTCAGAGCGCGGCTTTGGTCGCCGATGCCCTCAAATACGATGACGAATTAGACGACGTTAGTTGGATGATCCATGAAGCATCCGAACTTCTCAAAGATTACGAGGAGACTGCCGACCTGATTTCCACTGAGTTAGAACAACTGGAGAATGACTAATACCAGTCACAACAAGTCGGCATTGCTTTGTCCTCCACGAAAGGAAATCCAGTATCGCTGGATCATTAGCTGAGTAGCAACCCGTTTCACCGCCTGTCAGGGAGTGCGGACAAATACTTGGACATGTACGTATTAAGTCCAAGACTAGAAGCCACGCACGTCGCAGGGCAAGGCGGGCAAGGCTTCGGGCGAGTCACGCAGGAACCAGCGCAAGGTGCGTTCCCTCAAGTGCGGCGTTGCGCTCATGGAGCACGTCGCACGCGACGACATGGACGCGGACGGCGTGCCGCTTGGGGATGCGTCTCGGATATGCTCTTGTGCCCTTGGCGAAAGCGTTTCGGCCAAGACGTTTTGCTCTTGTGAAGGCCTTCACAAAGCCTTCACAAACCTGACTTCGCCAACGTGCGACTGGACGGGCCGCTTTCGCGCATCGCAGAAACGCCGATGGCCGCCCTTAAACAAGGGACATGGTTCCTAACATCAATCATTGATTCTCTTCTCTATCACTTCTACAACTTCCTTTCTGAGTTGCAAATTCAATAAAACCCCTGCTTGTGCTATGAGGTTACCAATGCTAGATTGGTACCCGATTGGAGGTGATGAGAGATGCCGTACTATCCGGCAAACCGCAAGTACGAGATGGAGAACATCGTACCCGTGCGGGTGGCGTTCAACCGGAAGACCGAACCCGAGCTTGTGGAGAGGATCGAGAGGGAGGAGAGGAAAAGCACCTACCTCAAGCGTCTGGTGAGGGAGGACGTGGAGCGCGAGAAGAAGAAGGGGCAACGTGAGTAGTCGCCAAACATCGCACGTCGCCCGAATGACAGGATGGCCGCATTATGATGCGCGCCAACGCTAGTAGAAAGAGTATCACACTATGGGCCGTTGGATTGATTTCACCTATATAGCTGGTGAAGACGAGGCAATGAACAGATTCTTCAAGCAGTACGTTAAGCGAATACCGAAGGTGCGTGTGCTTGACGTAGTGGGTTCCGTCATGGCTGCTGCGGACGCACTTCCTGATCCGTGGGACATGAGCGAGGACGAACGCGAGGCGTTCGTTGAGAAGGCGCGAAATAAGTTTAATATGGCCTTCTTTGTTTGCGGGTCGGATATCGAAGACGACATCTCTGATGAGTTCGCTGACATACTACGTAGGGAGTTCGAACGTCGCATGCTCGATGGCTGCGACGAGAACGGACTGAGGCACATAACCCCAAGCGCGAGCGACTTCAATGCGGCCTTGGACAAGGCGCTCGACTTGTACTCGGAAGACGTGCTTGTGCATTTCCGTGAGGTGGAGCTTCCCGAAGCAACGGAAGCGCACATGGAGCGTTTCGAAGAAGAGTACGACGAAGATGTCGACATGCTGTGTAGCAGCAACGATACGCATGAGGAAGACAAGCAAGAGGCAATGAACGATGAGCGCGAGCGTTTCCAAAGTGATGCGCTGTCGTACTTCAACGACTACCGCCTCCCCACCCTTTTGAAAGAGTTTGAGGCGGACTTCCGCAAGCAGTGGGAAGAGTCGCGCTAGGCGAAGGGGAGGCAGGATGAATCTTTCAGAGTTGACGCCTACCAGCATGATAAAGTGCGCGCGCTGCGGCAAGCCTGAGTTCGTGGGCAACGCCAAGCTGTGGAATGTGGCTTTTGACACGGGCGTGCCCACGTGCTTCATTTGCCCCGACTGCCAGACGCGGGAAGAGTTTCTGGAGGCGGAGGTGAACGAGGCCACAATGGACTACAGCAATGCAAGGGCAATCAGCAGCATGGATGAGCTGCTGGAGTATTTCCGCCCGAAGTGGAACAAAGCTCTTAGGACGATCGCCCGAGGCAAGGTTAAGCGCGGCAACGCTGAGTTTCGGGAATGCCTCGAAAAGTTCCGAAAGGCGTTCAACGCGCTGAACCGCCACAATTTCAACGCGCAGCTCAACAATGTTGATGAGGCTTTCCATTTCCTTCAGCAGCATGGGGAGTTCCCGAAGCTGTAACACTTCTGGCAGCACAAACGTAGCGTGAGTGTTGGGCGTCGCGGAGGTACAAGCCGTGACGCCCAATGTTTACATACGCCTTTACCTGCGCATATAATGCTTTTTAACTGAATATCATATACCATAATGATATAATATCTCACATCATTACACACGTTAGGAGGCGACATGCACAAGGAAACATGTTCTGTTGGCGAGGCCGCGACACTCGCCGACGTGAGCGAGGCGACTATTCGCCGATGGATTCAATTGCGGTTCGTCCGCGCAACGCGCGTTGCGCCCGAACGCGGCGCATGGCGGGTGGACAAGCAAGACTTGATGATGCGGCTTGGCATCACGAAGGGAGCATGATGTATCAATTTCATAATGACTTGTCGCGCTATTCGTTTCGGCAATGGCTTGGAACCGGAAGGAACCGCACGCGCTATTTTGAGCTGAGCGACGGCGACGAAGACTTGCGCAGTCTCCATAAGGCGGCTGTCGCGCTTGCCAAGGAGCACGGCATCGACGTTGCCGACACGCTGCCCGAGCGGAGGCGCACACCACAAGGTTGGTTCGGAGAGCCGACGTGCGATGAGCTGCGGCAGGTGGCCGCGGAGGTGCGCCGCGTGATGGAGACGCTGAGGCGGATGCACGTCGACTACATGGAGAGACTTGGAGGCCGTTTCGCGTTGGCAGGTTACTTGCTCGACAGCCCATCGTATCACTGCACAATCCTCGATAACGACAAGTTGATTTGCTGCAGGTGGCAAGAAAACTATGTGGGGTACGCCAGATGAGGCGCAGGACGGGCCGTGTCCGTCACGTGCGCGACAGGCAAACGAGGCGAACGCTCTACTGGAAGGGCAGGGGCGAGGCAAGCACGCCGATCGACTTCGCGCGACGGAAGGGCGGCAGACGATGAGCGGATACAGGACACCCGAGAGCGGCAGGGCGAGGGCGGCGGCGATGGGCGCACGCGCAGACATTGCGGCAGTTACAAAAGTTGTCGCTCGACGCGCGCTTGACGGGCTAGACACAACACCACAAGACGTTATGCACATCGCAATGCTTGCCGCGCGCTACCAGAATGGGACGATCTCGACGGCAGGGCCGGACGCTGCGCGCGACATGGCGAACGCGCGCGCCTACGCTTCCCTGCTGCTGCGTCGCGTGATGCAGGAGCGCCCGAGCCTTGCCAAAAGGGTAAGGCTTACATGAGGGCGATAGATGTTTTAGCGCGCGCCTTGGAGGCGAGGAACAGGGCGCGAGGAATCGAGCGTGAGCTGGAGGTGAGGCGCGCCCACCTTGGGCCACAAGGCCACGGCTACGACGTGGTACGGATTAGCGGCGCACTCGATCCGATGAGAAACGTCGACAATTTGCTAGACGCTATAGCGCCCTTGGAGGCCGAGCGCGAGGCGTGCTTGCAAGACGTTGAGGACGGGCGCGCGCTGTGCCGAGGCGCTGCCGCGCTTGTGAGCGAGACGGCTGGCAAGGTGCTTGAGCTTCACTACTGTGTGGGCTGCGAGGCATCCTTCATCGCCGAGCAAATGCACTACCCCGAAAGCCTCGTGCAAGGAATCATCGACAGCGCGCCCGCTGGGCTTGACGCTGTGGGCGTACCGAGGCTGATGCAGGCGGGCAGAAGCGCGTAATGTTCCGTTCCATGCCAAACGCACGCAGAACATGACGCTTCGCCCGCAAAATTCACTTTTTCAAAAATACATCGCGCGCGATTAAATCTAAGTGCAAGCTGCGGTCCCCGAAGACTCCCCCCTGCGCGCAACGTATGGGGGGGGGTACCTTCATTCCTGCAACGCTTTTATCTGCGCAAATGCCGTCTGCGGCGCTGTGGGCGCTTCTATGGGCATGTTTGTGTCTCAATGGGTTTTTAGTCGTTTGCCTTCTTTTAAAGCCGTTAGATACGCTTACAGCGGCTCGATTTGGTGCGACACGGCACGCGATGGGGTACGGCATGCGTTCTTGTCCATGCTATCGCTTATTCTGCTAGTATTGCTATCTCAATAACCGATAGCCGCCAGGCGGACACTCACAGCGCAAGGCGTGATACGGAAACGCAAGCGTTCGCGACGCTTGCACCACATGCTTGCACCACAGCGTTGCACCACACAACGGACACATGAACGTTGAGCATCTTCCACCAAGCGGCAAGGAACCAAGCCGACGTTTGCACCCGCTTTGCACCACAAAACGCCAATGTGGTGCAAATTGTGGTGCATTTGTGTGATGCAAAAGAATCCCTAAACAAAAGCAGGTAGTGCAAATACATGCATCTACCTGCGCGAATGTCTGGAGCCAGAGATGGGAATCGAACCCATAACCGCCGGATTACAAGGCCGGTGCTCTACCATTGAGCCACTCTGGCGAACGGAGTCTATCCTACCATAGATTCGCGTCGCACGGCGTGAGAAGAGCAACAGATTGGCGCCCGCCGGACATCCCCCACCGTGCCGGTCTTCGCCGACCGCTTGGAGGGGCCGGTACCATTCGGATATCGATATTTGCATCTTTTCTCGCGGTATAGGTAGTTTTTGAGGCACACTCCCTCACCGTAGGAATACGAGCCTCTCGTTTGCGCAGGTAAAAGCCTGCGTAGCACTTGCCCCATCCAGAGCGATATTCCAAAACCACCTAAATCGCCAGAATCGATGCAGAAATGAATGGGCGCGTGGTACCATGCCGTGCGCAACAGACCAGCAGGCATACAACAGGGGCGTACCATGATTGCACAGAATATCCCCGATACCACACCGCCCGTCATTGCGCTGGACGGTCCGTCTGCGCTCGCCCTGTACCGAGATCGTTCCGCGATCACGAAGGACGAAGAAGGCGAAGACACGCCCGACGATTATTACCTAGAGGAAGCTGACTGGATTACCGACGAAGACGTTGCCGCCACGCTCGCGGCCGAGAGCGCCTTTGGGCATCGCGCCTTTGCCGAGGAGTACCAAAGCGAACGGGAAGGCCAAGAAGGGTGGGGGCGGCGTGAGCTCATGCCACTCACGCGATCTCGCGCAAGGCAGCTCTCCGGCTGCGCCTCAAGATCGCAAGACCTTAAGCGCTTGCCTTACGAAAAGCTCGGCATCTGTCCCCCGTGCCAGGCATCGCCGCTATTCATCCTCGTACCCGATCGTGACGCAAAGAGGCGAGTTCGCAACGTCCGCCAGCGTGCCTGCACGCACATGGTTCCAAGCAATTCCTTGCGGTGGCTTGGCAGCCAGGTCCTCGTCCCCAGCCCGGAGCTGACCTTCTTGCTGCTGGCGCAACACCTGAGCGTAGAAGAACTCATAGCTGTCGGCATGGAACTATGTGGGCGATATCGAATGGCCGGAGCCACGACCTCCGACCTGCTCCACTCGCAATCGACCGCCTACGACTGCGACCCGCTCACGTCGCCGCGCAAGATTGCGGGCCTGATTGAGCGCGCGGAGAGCTTCCCCGGTAAGCTCAAAGCAAGAAGGGCATGCAAGTACGTGGAGGCAAATTCCGCCTCACCCATGGAAACCGTTCTCTATTCGCTTCTGTGTCTTCCGCGCCATATTGGAGGCTACGGACTTCCTCGCCCCATACTCAACGCAAAGCGCGCAGTCAATGAGCATGCGGGGGCGTTCACGTTTGCGCATACGCTCGTGCCCGACCTCTATTGGCCCGCAGCGATGCTCGATATGGAGTACGACAGCGACGAGTTCCACGCCAATCCCGAAAGCCTGCGCGCGGGAGCGCGTCGCACGTTGGCGTTGCGGGCGATGAACGTCGATGTAATTGCCATGACGTACGACACGGTAAACGACGCAGAGGCTTTCCATGAGGTGGCGCGATTGGTGGCACGCAAGCTGTGCAAACGATTCTACAAGGACGACACCACAGTTCAGAAGAAGCGAGAGGCACTACGTGCATGCCTGCTGCGATAAAGGCGCCGAACACCGAGCAGAGCGACGTCTCGCGCGAGGTCGGTACCATTTGGAGTGTCAAAACTGCAGATTTTTTCGCGTTGTAGGTAGTTTCTGAGGCAGCCGAAAAACGGGGTCCGAAAATCAAGCCATCTACCTCGGCAAATGCGGGTGTCGGATTCCCCCTACGGCCGAAACAGACTCAAAAACTACCTATATCGACCAAAAAGCTGCAAATCTCAGGCACGGAATGGTACCGACCCGAGCTGCTGCGCCTAATCGGCACGCTGTCGTCCAGCACGGTGCCAGAACCCCATCAAACCGGGCCACAATCCGTGGGCGCGATCGACCAACAAGCTCCGGAGAGGTGATGCGACCGCGCATGCGGGCAGGGCGCGCCAAACCCGGCTATCGACCGATGAGCTCCCAGAGCTTCTCGCGCGCTTCGGGTGAGAGGCGGTCTTCCACCGTCATGCGCATGTGCGCCCGGTCATCATGCTCGATGGCAACCTCTTCGTTGGTCACCTGCATGTCCTGCGCAAGCAACTGGCTCGAGACGGTGGTAACGGGGATGCCACCAACCGTCGCACGGATGGCGTTGTCGGAGGTGACGAGCAGCACGTCGCGACCCCGCTCACGTGCCCGTACCACGTGCCGCTCGATCACCGTATCGGCCGACTCACCGGTGCGCGAGAAGACCATCCGCACGCCACCCGGCGCAAACGACGGCCGATCATCCGAGAGATTGCCCGCCGCGTCAAAGACGACCACCGCGTCGTAACGACCCTGCGCATAGGTGGCAACGTCACTCATGAGCGTGGCGCGCGCAGACTCGAAGGGATCGTGCCCGTACGGGTCGCGTGAGAGCGAGGCCACATCGGCCAAGGCGCCCGCACCGGCATGCTCGTCGATGAGCGCCTGGTAGCGGGGCGTCGCGCCAATCACGTTGTAGCCGTCAACGACGAGCAGCGGCATGTCCGCGCGTCTCATGCGTCAACCTCGGGGACGGCCACGACGGGAGCGGCCTCCTCACGCGCCATGGTGCGCCTCAGCCATTCGTAACACACCGCCGTCGTCGCCTGGGCAACGTTGAGCGACTCCACCCGGCCACGTTGGGGCAGCTTGCATTCAAAGTCGCACTTCTTGCGCATCAGCGCCGAGACGCCCGAGCCCTCCGAGCCCATCACCAAACAGATGCGGCCATCGAGAGGGGCATGCCATACGTCGTCGCGCGCATGCTCGGTAGCGGCACCTACCCAGAAGCCAGCCTCCTTGAGCAGCTCTGCGGCTGTCGCGAGGTTGGGCACCTGCGCAATGGGTACATGCAGAACGGCTCCAGCAGACGTCTTGTACGCAGCAGTGCCCACCCGCGCAGCGCGTGCGTTGGCGACTACCACGCCGGCAGCGCCCACGACTTCCGCCGTGCGCACGATGGCCCCAAAGTTGCCTTCGTCGGTGACGTGGTCGAGCAGAATGACGAGCGCGTCGCCTTCTCCCGCTGCGGCGATGACGTCTGCAAGCTCTGCATACGAGAACGGCGCGACCTCAAGCATGATGCCCTGATGCGCCCCATGAGACGAGCGCGCATCCAGCCGGTCGCGCGCCACGTACTCAATGGGCACGTCAGCCTGCTCAAGGCGCACCACCAACTCTTCGAGGGCCCGATCGCGTTCGCCCGTCGTTGCCGCCACGAGCGCCCGACGTAGCGGCACGCGCGCCTCGAGCGCCTCAGCACATGCACGACGTCCCTCAATGCAGTCGCCCTGAACCTTACCCCCGCGCGGCTTGGCCGGCCGAGGACGCGGGGCACCCTTATGTGGCGCGCCCTTGCCACGATAGGCGCTCCCGCGAGGGGAGACGGGCCGCTGGCGCTTGCCCGTGCCGCCACGCACGTCTCGTCCGGGTTTTCTCGACTGGTTCTTTGCCATGGGAATCCTTTCCAGTGGCCCTTCGGGGCACCCCAACGACCACCCCGGCCGCGCTACTTGCGACGCAGGCGGGCACCGGCGGCGGTGTCTTCCAGCACGAGACCGAGCGCCGTAATGCCGTCGCGGATGGCATCGGCCGTGCCCCAGTCGCGTGCGGCACGGGCCTCCTGGCGCGCATCGATCAGCGCTTGGGCCGCCTCCTCGGGACTCGTGCCTGCGTATCCCGCGCGCTCCGCCGCAAGCTGCACCAGCTCGGCCGGCAGTTCGCTCTGGGCCGTATCCTTGGAGAGGTCAATCCCCAGCACACTGCACAGCTCTACGAGCGTACTGGCCGCCCGCAGCGTGACGGACGTTTCGATCGATCCAGCCGCCTCGGCGAGGTATTTGTTGGCAGTCGTCACGAGGCCAAAGATCGCTGCGATGCCACCGGCCGTGTTGAAGTCGTCATCCATCGCCGCCACGAACTCGCGCTCGGCGGCGTCGATTGCCGCGCCCAGCACACGGTCGCCTTCGGTGAGGTGTCCATCCTGCGGTGCGGCCTCTGCCGCCCACCGCAGGTTCTTCACGCAGCCGACAAGCCGCTCAAGCGAGCTCACGGCACCGTCGAGCCGATCGAACGAGAAGTCCAGCGGGGCACGATAGTGCGTCTGCAGCATGAGGATGCGCACGGCATTGGCCGGATAGCGGTCGAGAACTTCCTTGAGGGTATAGAAGTTGCCCAAGCTCTTGGACATCTTCTCTTCGTTAATCTGCAACATGCCCGTGTGCATCCAGACGTTCGCGAGCGGAGCATGCCAAGCGCACATGGCCTGCGCCGTCTCGTTCTCGTGATGCGGGAAGACGAGGTCCGCGCCACCGCCGTGTATGTCGATGGGCGTTCCCAAATAACGGTGGATCATCGCACAGCACTCGGTATGCCAACCGGGACGACCGTCTCCCCACGGACTGGGCCAGCTGGGCTCACCGGGCTTGGCCGCCTTCCACAGGGCGAAGTCGAAGGGATCGCGCTTCTCGTCGTTGACCTCCACGCGCTCGCCCGCACGCAGCTGATCGAGGTCGCGCCCACTCAGGATGCCATACGCCTTGTCGCTGCGCACCGAGAAGTACACGTCGCCACTCGGCACCGGATAGGCGTTGCCCTGCTCGATGAGCAACTGGATCATCTCCTGCATGGCCTCGATCTCGCGCGTGGCACGCGGACGGATGTCGGGGTCGAGGATGCCGAAGCGGTGCATCTGCTCGATGAACTTCTCGCTGAACTCCTCGGCGACCTCGGCGGCCGTGCGGCCCTGCTCGTTCGCGCGATTGATGATCTTGTCGTCCACGTCGGTGAGGTTCTGCGCGAAGGTGACCTCGTACCCCTTGTACATGAGGTAGCGGCGGATGACGTCGAAGCTCAGGAACGTGCGACCGTTGCCGATGTGGATTTGGTCGTACACGGTGGGTCCGCACACATACATGCGAATCTTGCCGGGCTCGATGGGCTCGAGCTCCTGCTTGCGATGGACTTGGCTGTTGTAAACGAGCATGCGGACTCCTATACGTCGGTGTTGTACGCTCCGTCGGTTTCGCAAGACATAATAGCGCAAGCCCCGTGCGCACGGTATGGAGAAGGATGCGCCCGCATGCAAGGCCCCCGCAGGGGCCAGGAGAGGGGCGCAGCCCCAGGAGGGGCGCAGCCCAAAGTTGACGGGATTCTCCAGACGCGCGGACCAATCGCCAGCGCGGTAGTGCTGACGAAGCCACCGGAGATGACCTCCGTGGGTCCTCTGCCTAGCGGCTGCTTCTGCGGGTATAGCGCCGCTCGGAGCCGCGTTCGCGCACGAAGGCGAGCATCCTGCCCGCGGTAATGACGAAGCCGCCGACCCGGCGACCCTTGCGGTCGAGCACCTCACAGTGCGCCGCCGTAATGCCCCTGGCACGGTCGAGGTCGGCCAGCTCAGCCTCAAAGAGCAGGGCATCGTCCTCGCGGGCAAAAGCTGCCAGAGTACGGTCGTTGTAGGTAACGAGGTAGCGCGCGGAGCGCCCGACGGCCTCGGCAAGCGAGAACCCGGATTTCTTCGAGGCACCCGTACTCTCGCGGCGCTTCTTAATCTTCGCGGCCCGCAAGGCCTTGACGAGCTCGGCGTCTGCGATGCGGGAGATGTTGGTTGCCTTGGTGGACATGAGAACCCCTTTCGACGTGAGAACAGACGATTGATACGGTCGATGCTTGTTGCCACGACGCCACGCCTGGACTGCTCGCTCCCGGGGGGCCGTACCCGGGTCTCTTTTGGGGTCAATTCCCACGAGCCTGTGATGCCCAACCGCCATTGTGCCAACCCTCCGAGGCATACTGCCAGCCTTGGAGACGCACCAGATCGAATCACATTGCTCGCGGGAGATATCCTACATGTCCCCTCCTTTACCGTTTGCTTGACTGCTACGCATGATACCCGCAATGCGCCGCCGATTCCCCGCAACGCCGCGCGTATCGCCTCAGTTTTTTGATGTGATTGAGCAGAGCACGAACGGCCTCCTCGTAGAACCGTGTGTGCGAGCGGCTATCCTCACTTGGATTGCGTGCTCACGCTAGGCAGACCCCACGAGAATGCTGAACGAATTCTTTTCCGCTGCGTCCGTCCCCCTCTCAGCGTCCGAAGAATACCTATAAGCATTAAGGTTCATTTCCGCTTGCTTTGCGATGGTTTCAAGCTCGTGATGTTGTACGTGATGTTGTACATAGTCCGTTGCCCGACTACGCGCGCTCGACAACAGTTGAGCCAATGAATAACAATGATGACATACACTCCCTTCGCATCCAGTTCGGCAACCGTTGCAGAACGCTCCGTCATGCCGCGGGCGTGAGTCAGCTGGAGTTCGCCACCCTTATCGGCATGGACCGCTCATACTATGCGTCAATCGAGACGGGTGTTCGCAACGTAACCCTCCAAAGCATGGCAAAGATTGCCGGAGGATTCCACGTCTCGCTCTCCCAACTGCTCGCGGGCGTCGGATGTGGACATGACTCTGGCAACCTCGCACCCCTCCCCGGCGCAGAGATGCCCGTGCGACAAAACGACGAGACCTCGCCCGAGATCTGAAGCGCAACCATGAACCCACCTGCGCCACCGCCAAAATACCGTCAACGTTAGAAAACCGCGGTCACTTTACCGTTCATCGCAGTTGCACCGGAATTGGATCCTTGGACACCACGTATCCACTTGGCCTTGACGGTCACGATCGTATTCAGGTTGTCGGCAAGCTTCGCACCCGCAGCGCTCGCGAGTGATGCGGGGCAGACAAGCTCGCCCCGTTCTATATGAGGTCCTCGTAATCGCCGTCCGTCATCGTCGGACGCGGGCGCATCAGATCAGCCAATGGCTTGATGAGTCGCAAGTCCGCCCGGCCGAAGTCATCCTCGAGCAGCAGACGTCCCAGCAGCTCCTCTCGCTTACAGCAACTCCGATGTTGCCAGTACTTCCGCGAGACAAACTCGGCATCATCCAGCTTGTCCTCGGGGACGTCGCCAAAGAGCGGGTTATGCAGCGGTGGGGGCGCAAAGAGCTGCCGGAGCCCGTCGAGCAAGTCCTCGCACTCCGGTCCGTCGGCCTCCATGGGCAGCTTCTTCGCACTGTTTTCCAGCTTGCGCAGATACTCCTTGGCACGCAGGTAGTCCTCGGCGAGCTCCCCCTTGAGAACGAGCGATCCGAGGAGCGTGCTCATCTCGCGCACGTTTGAGATTTCCTCCCCATGCCAGTACGACGCGAGGTTCTCGACGGAGCGAAGCAGCATGGCGTAGTCCACGTCCTCCATCTTGCCTAAGTGCGAGGTCTCGCTAACGTATGTCTCACCCGTCACGGGATCCTGCATCACACTATCGAACAGCTCCTCGTTGAATGCGTTCGCAGGGTTGTAGAGGGATTCGCCCACGCGCCAGCGCCGCCGTGCATCTGCAAGTGCCTGACGCACGGAGGGCCAGAGAAATCTGGCCCACCTCTCCCGTCCACCTCCCGGCTCATGGCGATTCACCACGAGGATCATCTCCCACAGGCAGCATAGGCCCGGTGCGTCGGGGTACTTCTTCTGCCTAGCACAGCGTCGCGTCATCGCGCCCCTCCCTTCCGAGTCGGCCGTCCAATGCTACCCCGTGCCGCACGACGTCGTACTTGCGCACCTTGCGCGGCTGCTCGCCACGCACGAAGAGCCAGCTCTGATCGATGGGCGTCGCGAGCAACGTATCGGGTGTCTTACCGGCGCGGCGCGCATAGGCGTCCGTGGTGGCGTTGTCTTGGAACGCCAGGACCAGTTGGACGTCGCAATTGCCCATGATAGTCTCGGCGCCCGCGACGCCGTAGCTCTCCTGCAACTGTGCCACCGACTGGCATAGCACGGTGCACCAGATCTCTCGGCTGCGTGTCACCGAGATGATCCTGCCGAAGTCGGGGATGCGCAGGTTCGAGAAGTCGTCCAAGAACAGGCGCACGGGGACGGGCATCCTGCCTCCCGGTTGGGCGTCTGCCTCTTGGATGAGCCCCTGGATGGCCTGACTCACGAAGAGGTTCGTGAGAGGTTCGAGCGAGTAGTCCACGTCCGAGACGCTCACGAAGAGGGCCACCCGTTCGCGCCCCATGCGGGCGAAGTCCACGTGCCGGGGAGCGCGGAAGAGCGCCGTCGCCTCCTCGAAGCCCAGGCACATGAGCTTCTCGGCGATGATTCCCATGATGGAGGAGTGCATGCGATCGGCACCCATGGTCTTCTTTGTGCGGCGGTACACCGCAAGCGCAAAGCTCTGGGGGTTGGTCGCGTCGAGCGACTCGAAGAGCGACTCCAAGTCGTCTCTCGAGGAGTTCTTCTCGAAGAGCTCGATCACGCGATCGAAGGTCTGCAGCTTGCGGGGGTAGTTCTCGAGCACGTACGCGATGTAGGCCGAGAGGTAGTTGGCGGCGGCATGGTCCCAGAAGGGCTCGAGGTCATTCTCCGTGGGACAGAGCGCGTTTGCGACGGAGATGATGTCGCGCTGCCTGGGCGCTCCGGTGACGGAATCGCGGCGGACGTGATCGAGCGGGTCGTAGCCCACGGTGCCCGCCACGTCGGCAAAGTTGACGTTCTGCACGTCATAGCCGGCGGCGGCGAGCGTCGGCCCTACCTCACGGTAGAGCAGGCCCTTGGTGTCGAGCACCAAGTAGCTCGCGTTTGCCTGAAGCAGGTTGGGCTTGAGGAAGTTGCGCGTCTTCCCGGCACCCGACGGCCCCAGGACCAACTGGTTGCAGTTGATGCCGGAGGTCCAGCTGTCGTTGGAGAGCGTCACACCCTCCGCAAGGATGGATTCGGACTGGTAAGCGGCGCGGCTGATGTCTGTCATGCGGTCTCCTCTCTCTTGTGCTTACGCAAAATCCAATGGATGTCCAATCGGTGAATGGTTAGTGGCTCGGGCAGTGCTATTCGGTTTTCAAGGTGCGCGCGCCTGGCTGCCGTGCCGATTGCGGTGTGGCGCTGCCGTGCGCGATATTGAGAATAGCGACCGCCGAAATGGCGTCCGCAACAGTTGCGGCGCTTCATGCAAGCGATTGTGGCAAGGGGGCCGGGGGTCGCCTAACGGGAATCGAGGTTGTGGCAAGGGGTCTAACGAAAAGGGAGGTTGTGACATGCCACAAGGCCCGCTTTCATTAGAAACAGTGCCGCAATGTCGGTTTTCATTAGAGGCAGTGCCGCAAGGTCCGTTCCCGTTAGGAGGGGCTCCCCCGGCGTACCGCAAGGCCCGTTCCCGTTAGGAGGGGCTCCCCCGGCGTGCCGCAAGGTCCGTTCCCGTTAGGAGGGGCTCCCCCGGCGTGCCGCAAGGTCCGTTCCCGTTAGGGACGTGGGTCGAGGTTGGCCAAGAGGAGCTACTGTCCGCCTTCCCGTTGAGAGGAGTGCGACTGTGGGGAGTGCGACCCAGAGGATCGCGGCCCCGGGTACCGCAACTGCATCGGCGAACGCGACTGCCCTCCAGACACCAACGGAGAAAGCTCGCGTTGGCAAGCCCCGCACGCACGACCTCGTCCCATACCTTCTGCGAGCGCCTTCCATTCGCGACGACGTAGGCGCCGCCCAGCATGTGCCACTTGTCCCAAGCCTCGTACCTATGCATGCATGTCCTCGCCTCCTCGTGCGAGACGAGCGCCTTGCCCGCTCTCACTGCCGCCTCGTCACGAACCTCACCCACGGACTGCCCTTCGGATTCGAAGTACTCGGCCAAGCGCCACGGCACCACTGCTTGGTCGCTGTCCTGAAGGTCCTCGCCAAAGTCATCCAAGCTCAAGGGGCGCAGGAGAAACGCCTGAACCTCAACCTCACTAGGCGCGAAGTATGCGCGAAACGCCTCCGGACAACCATCCGGAACGGGTATGCCAGCCCCTCGGTACGACGTCCAAAACGATCCCTCGCGCACGCTACCGTACGCGTCATCATCGGGGGAGGAAGCCATCGCATCAAAGAGGTCCAAGCACTCCGAGGCCAACGGAAGCGCCCCGCGGCTCAGCTTCCCCCGCTCACGCAGATAGCGATCCACGAGGCGTACGGGCACGTCACGCGTCCGAGGCACGAGCCGCGTCGGCCCACCATCGCCCAACCGCGCATCCGCATCGAGCTCCTCGCCCTCCGGCTTCGGCCCCTCTGGCTCCGAGAGTCCTGCATTGCCCAAGAACTGCTCCGCCCTTCCGAGCAGGAGGCAGTCGGCCGCCCTCTGAGTCCCAACGCGACCAGCGGCGCGAGCTCGCCTTGCTCGCACATCGGCTCGCACTTTCCCGCCTTGCCCTTCAGACGATCGTCGTTGAGCAGGGCGTCCACGAGTAGCAGCAACAGCTCGCCCGCACGCTCGACTCGATCGCGACCTTCTGCGCGCAGCCACCCATAATACCCGCGCTTAACGGCTATGCGAAACGTCCGCGCGCACTCATCGCGCAGGTAGTCGAGCAACAGGCAGGTCTCGCGACGCCCCTGCTTGTACTCCCTATAGCCCTCCCACAGATACCGAAGAATCTCTTCGCGCAGGTCAGGCACGTCGCGCGATCTACGCTCGTCAGGGTGCGCAGGTACTCCTCCTCGTCGGCGTGGCGCGCAACCCTGCGGCCCTCCTCAAACTCCTCGCGCATCCTGCGAACGCGCTCCGAGGAACGGACGGCCTCCAGGAACTCAGGGGGGTCGAGCGCCGTCGGCAACTCTCCCCGTGTGGCCACCCACAGCGCGTCCATCTTGCAAAACAGGTCGTTGTCGTGAGGCTCGAGACACAGCTCGATTCCCCATGCCTCTTCCACATACAGCTCCGAGAACACAAGGTCCTCCCGCGAGAGCCGACCGCCCGCCTCGCGTTCCACGCCCAAAAACGTCAGCACCGTACCAAGCGGTCCGTTGGGTCGCGATTGCATGAGTCGTGCAAGCTTACTCCCTTCGTCGTTGCCTACAGTTGGTCGATCACGCGGTCGGCAAGGCCCCAGGTCACGGCTTCCGGAGCCTCGAAGTACGTGTCGCGCTTCGTGACCGCGAGAACCTCCTCCACGGAGTGGCCCGTGTGACGCGAGAGCACCTCGGCCGTGATCTGTCGCGTCCGCAGGAGGTTGTCCGCGATCGTCTTGAGCTCGAGGGCGGAGCCACCCGCGTTGCCGATGAGCGGGTCGTGAATCATCAGGCTGGCGTGTGGCAACATCTCGCGCTCGTCTCCCGCCACGAAGAGGAGCGCCGCCATGGATGCGGCCATGCCCAGGCACACCGTCCGCACCGGGCAGGCGATGGCCTGCATCACGTCGTAGATGGCCAGCCCACTTTGCACCTCTCCGCCCGGGCTGTTGAAGTACATGGTGATGCGCTCGCGCGGGTCGTCCTTGCTCAGGTAGCGAAGCTGCTGACAGAGTGAGTAGGTCATGTCGTCGTCGATGACGCCCACGCACTCCACCTCGCGGTTGGCGAGCATCTCGTCTCGAATGTCGATCAGCTCGAGCCCCCGCGAGCTCTCGCGGATGATGTGGGGCGTGGGGTAGGTGTAGAGCTTGCTCATGTGGCTTCCCTTCTCTTCGCCTGTGCAGCCGCCGAGCTCCGTCGCGCGACAATGACTATATCAACGGGTCGAAACTACTTCGCAACTGTTGCGTGACACCGATTGCGAGCATGCTCGCCCGTGCCCCCGCCCAGACCCGACGCGCTTGCCAGACGATCGATGACGAGGCGAGGGAGGGCCGCCGATGGCAACGGCAACTCCCAGATCTCCTTGGCCATGCGTGGTGATTCCAGGCCGAACGTGGAGTGGTTCTTCATGAGGCACCTCCGTACTTCCGACAGCTTCAGGGGACCGATAGCTTCAGGGAACGTCGCAACCCAGTCGCAACGTCGCGCGTGTGTCCAAACGAATCGAAAGTCGGAGCCTAGATCAGAAGCACTCACCCCTCAGGTCGTGCGCCGAAGCGCCTGATGATGTGCGTCGGAGCGCACGTGGTGGTGCGTGCCGTGCCGAAGCCACTCGAGTCGAAGTTGCCTCGGCGCGGCGCGCAATGTTGTTTTTACCCACAGCGCTGGGCACCGCGCAACAAAAAAGTGCGTATCACCTCTGATTCTTGAGGTGATACGCACCCATGGCGCTCAGAAGGGAAGTGCGGCGGACCGAGCCGCAGGGCGGGCCGTGGAACGCGTCAAGACCCGCCACAGATTTGGCATGGGCTTCGGCCGTCGGCCTAGAACTCCCTGACCACCGTCGCGTTCATACCTGCGACAGGCGCGGCTAATCCCTGCGCCCCCCAGCTCCATTTCGCCCCAACGGTAACCACCTTGTTCAGGTAGGGGGCAAAGTACGAAGAGGTCGGCGAGCCGTCCCTAATGAGTCCCAGCACGTTCGTCGGGGATGAATAGCTGGTGTATCGCACGGCCTCTGGTATCACGAGTACGTACTGATACGTGCCGGGCGCAGAAGAGCCCGTAGCGGGATCGTAGTGGTCGGGACCCTGCTTGAGCTGAATTGTGCCAGTGAATTCCTTGTACTCGGACTTGCTGACGTTGATGGAGATGGGATTCGCGGCGTAGGCAGTGGTCACGGGGTTCACGTACTTCTTGAACTTCGCCTTCGTGGCACGCCTGGCGCCTTTGTAGCTCGCTGCCGGGGCCTTGGAACCCTTGGGCTTCAGCACGATCTGAATAGCCTCCAGACGATAGGCATAGCCCGCTGTGCCAGACTCCTGGCCGTTCTTGGCCCAGCCCATCCAGCCGAAGTGCTGCGCGTGGACGCGGTACCAGACGTCGTACCTCTTGGCCATCGTGCCGGTGAGCTTGACCTGTATGGCCTCGAGCCTCCTGCTCTGGCCAGCGGTGCCGGACATGGCGCCGTTCTTCTTCCAGCCCTGCCAGCCGATGCCCTGGATGTGGGTACGATACTTGATGCCGCCCGATACGGGGAAGCCCTTGCCGACCTTGATCCGAATCGCCTCGAGGCGCTTGGCCTCACCCGACGTACCGGCAACGGTGCCGTTCTTGCGCGCGGCCTGGTCGCCTATGCCCTGCACGTGCACGCCATAGGAGACCGTCGGGGCGACGATGCGGAACGACACCTTCTTGGTTCCGTAGAAGCTCCCCTTGCCCCTCACGGTGATCGTGGCCTTGCCGAACTTCTTATTGCTCTTGTAGCTGAGCGTGTAGTCGCGACCCAGTTTGAGGGTTCTACCTCCGTACGTCACCTTTGGCCTGGGCTTGATGACCTTGCCGGTATAGGCCTTCTTGGTGACCTTGGCGACCTTCGCCCTAGCGATGCTCTTCCTGGACGCTTGAGCCTCGAGGCCCTCGGACTGTGCGGCGAGCCCCTCGGACGCGGCGTCGACGACATCGAGCGCGGGCGCCGCGTCGCCTACCGCCTCTACGGCCTCAGCCTCGACGGGCACCTCTTCCTCGCTGACAGCCACGACATCTGCATCGGCCCCCTCGCCGTCGGCAACGTCGTCGGCGTCCGCACCCTCGCCGTCGGCAACGGTCACGGCGCCCACATCGGCCCCGACACGGCCATCCTCGTCCACGGCCGCCACGTCCTCCACGCCGTCGATGGCTCCGAAGGTCGCATCCTCCTCCACGACCGCAACTTCATCCCCTGCGGGCTCCTCCTCGAGCGCTAACGCAGGAACACCGCCAAGCGCCATCACAACGCTCAGCCCCGCTGCGACGGCTGACCGCCACGCCCCGATGCTTCCCTTCATGTCTTTCCTCCCCTGCTCAGGCCTGAACGCCCACGCTTCAGGCCACCTTCAATAGAGTTGTTGGTAATATACAACAATCCGAAGCGAGACAGCCCCTCACCGTGCATCTGTGACCTCGCAAAGCCGCTGCCTCGCCTACAAACTCCCGCGACGGACGCACACCACAAGGTCCAGCACTCGCGGTCGCGAGCATCAACACATGCCTATCGCTTCTTTCGTACACCGATTCTGAGCAGGAGCATGCACAGCCCCACAAACAGGGCGCTCGTGACGATCATCACCGACCACGCACTCAGAATCCCAAAGACCCCCTGCCCGTACATCGCCTCGTCCGCAGCCGGCGATAGTGCCGAAAGGTCCCAGCTCGCCTTGACCTCGGTCCCATTGACGACCTTGCCAACAAGCGCCTTCTGAAGCATGGTCAGTCCTGCCGCCGTACCATACCCGCTCATTCCCCAACGGCAGGTAACGAAGTAGGAAATCGTCTCGACAACGCCCTCGAGCTCCACCACAACGCCCGCAAAGAGGATTTGCGGCATGATGAGCAGCGGCGCACAGGCAATCGCGCGATCGGGATTCTTGAATATCGACGAGACGAGCAGTCCCAAGCACATGGCGGAGAGCATGATAAACGCCGAGGTGGCAAAGAGCTGAACCGACAGGGGCACAAACCACGGCTCGCTCGGTGCGTATCCGAAGACCCCCATGGAGCAGGCGAACGTAATCGTAAAGAGCGCCGCTTGCACAAGGCACAGCACGCCAAGCACCACCAGCTTCGAAAGCAGGTACGAGGGAATTCTGATGCCACTGTCCGTCTCTCGCTCAAAGATGGGCCGCTCCTTGCAGACCTCCTGAATCGAGTCCAGGATGCCTATCCAGAACGCAGCGCACGAGAGCGCAAAGAGACACGACTTGGTGTTTTCGTAAACCTTGAAGCAGCCGTCACCCGTCACGAAGGCAATGAGACAGGCGAGCAGAAGTGCCTGGCCGATGAGCAGCGCCATGCGGAAGGGGTCATTGAGAATGAGCTTCGCATAGCGCCGGACGAGCGTCCCGAGCTGTCGGCCAACCGGGACCTTCTCTACCTCGGCTACCGGTGCCGTCATCTGTGTGGCAGGGGCCGCAACGTGCTCGGAGCCGTCAAGCATACTAAGGTACTTGCCCTGCCACTCGACAGACCCTTCCTCAGACGCAATCCGCTTGTACACGTCGACGATGTCGTCGACCTCGAAGAAGCGGGTCACGTCCGCAGGGGTCCCAAAGTAGCAGAGGCGCCCGCCCCTTCCAAGGACCACGAGCTTATCGCACAGGCCGATGTTGGCCGGGGTATGCGTGACGATGACGATGGTCCGTCCCCCCTCCGGGCCCGACATGCTGCGCAGTCTCTTCATGAAGTCCTGCTCAAGACTCGGGTCGAGGCCACTGGTGGGCTCATCGAGAAAGAGCAGCTGCGGCTTGGAAAGAAGTTCGACCGCGATGGACGCACGCTTCTTTTGGCCACCCGAGAGGTTCCTGATCATGTTGGAGGTTTCCTCCTCGAGGTGCACCTCCTTAAGAACGTCGGTGATTCTCTCTTGGCGCGCTTCGTCGGACGTGTCGTGTGGCATGCGCATGCGTGCCGCATAGGCAAGCGTATCGGCCAGCGTGAGGTCGTCGTGAATGATGTCCTGCTGCGGAACGAAACCGATGGAGCCACGAAGAGCCTCGAAGTTCGCATACAGGTCTACCCCATTGATGTAGACGCGCCCCTCGTCGGCCGGCTCGCGTCCATTGAGCTCGTTGAGTAGCGTGGACTTCCCGGAGCCCGAACCACCGATGATCGCGACGAACTCACCGGGTTCGATGCAAAGCGAGATGTTGTCATTCGTCCGACGCCGCTTAGGGAAGATGCCCCGGTAGCGAGTGAGGTTCTCGGCACGAACCTCGACCCCGCGGACCCCTCTTCCTTGCGCGCTGTTGGACATACCAAGCTGCGCGCCGCCGTTAGACGCGACAAGTGGCGTACCGCAGTTGGGACAGAATGCCGCGCCATCGGCTACCAGCTCGCCACAATTCGGACATTGCATGGCACGCCTCACTCTTCCGCTGCCGTCGACGTGGTGGATGACTCCTTCTGAAGACGATATCCCTCCACGACGTCTCCGCCCCATACATCGCCATGATTCTGCAGCACCGCAAGCATCATCCATATGTGGTCGCTCTTCTCCAGGGCGGTCTGAAACGCGTCGAGGGCCTCCTCCTCGTCTTCGAACTCCTTCGACACGTCATCGCCCAAGATCTCGTCAAGGATGTCGGCAATCTCCTCATCGCTCATGTCACCGTTCAGGTCGGAGTTGAGTGCAAGGTAGAGGGAGACATTGTGCTTCACCTCGTTTTTGTTCCCCTCCTCGTCAGTCTCCTGGCGTGTGATGTCGGTCAGTTCCTGATACAGCACCTTGCGATGATACGCCTCTCCATGTCCCATGACGATGGTCCCCGACCCGTTGAGCCGCCCGACGTCCTCGAATTCGTCGTCATCTGAATCGTAGGTACGTGGCTTGTCGTTGTTGTGATAATGCATCAGCGCCTTCACGTTTGCTCGCAGGGTGAGCGCCGTGCCGTTGGCGTCCGAGATTACGACCTCAGGCATCATGTCGCTTCGGGTGTCCGCATCGCACTTCGAGGTGTTGAAGTCGGTATTGGCTGCCTCGACCTGCGTTCCGCGCCACGTGCCGTCGAACCACGTTGGATCATCACTCAGCCTCGTCTGGATGTTGGTCGCATCGCCCATCCGGTCGTGAACACCATCCTTGGAAGGGGCCCTCAACGCCGTGATGATGATGGGTGTCGACTCCTTGAGGTGCTCGCCGACCTCGAGGTCGGTGCCATCCTTGACCACCGTACGATCCACGCGTCCGTCGCGCTCCTCGTCGCCGTAGACGTCGAACGCATAGCGCCACTCGATCTCGACGTCAGTGAAGCCAGCCTCCTCGAGCGTGCGCCGTACCGACTCGGGATCCACGCCAGTCAGGTCTCCGTCAGGCACCTGTATACCCGACTCCTCGTCAGCTACCTCCCACTGATCATGCGCGGCTTGCTTGGCGCTCTCGCCGCTGGGAAACACGAAGGTCCAGAATCGTGGTATGACGCCGACCGCCGCAAGCGCGAAGGCGGCGATTGCCACGACCACGAAGGTCGCGAAGACCCAACGCACTACGTGGCGCTTGCGCGGAGGCACGCGCGGAGGTTCATCCGTCATCACGTTGGCAAAGGGTTTGCCACACTGAGGGCAGAACCTACCGTCACCTTGAACCGACGCACCACAATGAGGACACTGCATGATGGCGCCTTTCTTCTCACATGATTTATAAATACAACATTCGATTCTAGCGCACGCCGCTTAATGGAATGCCCTCCCCGAAGGGCGTTTGGGCGTAAAACGCGACTACTTCTTGAGCAGGGCAACAGCCCAGGCAGCGATGCCCTCTTCTCGGCCGACGAAGCCCAGGCGCTCGGTAGTGGTAGCCTTCACGCCCACGTTGTCAATCGATACACCCAAGGCGCGGGCGAGGTTCTCGCGCATCTGCTCGCGATACGGTGCCAGTTTGGGCACCTGCGCAGCCACCGTACTGTCCACGTCTACGATCTCGAAGCCGTGCGAACGTGCGAGCTCGGCCACGCGCGCGAGCAGCACCAGCGAATCGGCGCCCTCGTAGGCAGGGTCGTCATCGGGGAAGAGCTTCCCGATGTCGCCCAGTCGCGTCGCGCCAAGCACGGCATCGGCCACGGCGTGCGCCAGCACGTCGGCATCGGAATGACCCAGAAGGCCGCGCTCGCTCGGCACGTCAACGCCGCCAAGGATGCAGCGTCTACCCTCGGCAAACTGATGAACGTCGTATCCGTGCCCTATGCGCAACATGTCCGCTCCTCTCGCGCCACAAAGAGGCCGACCCCTTTGTGTACCTATGCGATGCCGAGTCGCGCCGCCAGAATGGCCTCGGCCATGCCCAGGTCCTCGGGCAACGTCACCTTGAGGTTGTCGCGCGGGGTCTCCACCACCAACACGCGCCCACCGCGACGCTCCACCAAGCTCGCGTCATCAGTCCCCACGTACCCCTCGAGCAAGGCAGCCTCATGCGCCGCGAGGATCTCCGCACGCCGGAACACCTGCGGCGTCTGCGCAGCCCACAGCCGCGAGCGATCGGGCGTTGCCCCAATCACGCCGTTCTCGTCCGCGACTTTGATCGTATCGGTCACACGGGCAGCGCAAATCGCCCCCGCAACGCGCACATCCTCGCGCACTGCCGCCAAGCAACGCTCAATGGCCTCCTGCTCGATGAGCGGACGCGCGCCGTCATGGATGGCAACGAGACCACATCTCTCGGGCACTGCCATCAGCCCCGAAAGGACCGAGTCCTGCCGCGTCTGACCGCCCGGCGCGAGCGTTACCTCATGCAGCAAATCAAGGCAATCGAGCACGTCATGGCGCATCTCGTCCATGCGCTCCGCCGCGCACACCACCACGAGCGCGTCAACGCTCGACGCCCGATCGAATGCCAGAATCGACCATGCCACCAGCGGCAGACCCGCCAACCCAACAAACTGCTTACCGCGCGAATCGCCAAAACGCTCTCCGGAACCGCCCGCAAGGATGATCGCACACGCATCGAAACCGACCTCGGCCACGCCAGCCCGCTCGGCGCAGGCACAGGCACACGCCTCGCTCATGAGCGCTTGCCCCACATGCGATACAGACTGTCCGCGAGAATTGACGGATTGCGCACGCCCGTCTCTTCCAAACGCTCGGGATTCTCGCCGATGTCGTCGATGAGGTCTTGCAGCGAACCGTACTCGTCCACGATCCTGTCGGCCACGCCCTCGCGCACGACGCTTACGTTAGAGAGCGTGCGCAGGCCCAGCGGCGTCATTACGGTGTCCTCGCGGCAGTCATCGTAGCCCAGCAGACGCGCGATGTTCGCCGCCTTGTGTACCTGCGAGTTCGCTGTGTCGTCGAGGGCGCGACGAATCGCCGCGGCGTTCTCTTCCGAGCTGTCGGAGGCATAGTCGCGAATCATGAGCGTGTACTCGTCGTCGAGGTCGCCGAGGAACTCCTCACGCTGCATGTACACCGTGCGTCCCTCGCTGCCCAGCTCCATGATGATTCGATCCAGCTCCTCGCCGGCTGTGGTGAGCACCTCAAAGAGATAGAAGATCTCGGTTAGGTCGGCCAAGGTCACTTGATTCTCTAGCTCCAGGGTAGTCAGGCGACGCAGGCGCGAGTCAAGCGTCTGGCGCGTCGACTGCATCGCCACGACCAGCTGGTTGACCGAGCTCATGAGCTCGGTGACGGTCTTGAGCTGGATGCCCTTGCCATCGATGAAGATGTTCACCACCTGCCGGCGCTCCGAGACCGAAATCACCAACGCCTTCGTGAGCAGGCTCATGCGCGCCGCCGTGCGATGCCGCATGCCCGTCTCGCTCGTAGGCAAGCCCGGATCGGGGTTGAGGTGATAGTTCGCCCGCAGAATCAGGTTGAGTCGCCCATCGATGACGATGGCGCCGTCCATCTTCGAGAGCTCAAACAGTCGGTTTGCGGTAAAGGAAATGTTCAGCGGGAACCCATCGTTGCCCGCAGCAATCACGTTGTCTTCGTCCCCAACACAGATAAGCGCGCCCATGTGACCCGCGATGATCATGTCGAGCGCGTGACGAAGCGCCGTGCCCGGCGCAGTCATGCGAATCGCCTCGTCAATGCGGCGGTCGGATTCGTTTGTGGTGTGTTTATCCAGCATTGCTAAGCCTCGCCTCCCCCTATATTGTGTTGCGGAAGCCTAAGTATACGCGAAGAACATTCGAAATAGCGGCACGCATTCGCAACGGTCAAGAGCCGTTTACCAGAGAGGGGCCGCCTCCGACTGGTAGCGGCCCCTCCCTGGCCAACGCCGTCCCGCTTGCGCTACTCGACGGAGGTGGAGTCAGGTGCGGGAGTGCGAGCGCTCGTCCAGCGCGAGTGCGCCTTGGGCAGCGCCATGTGCACGCGCTCCTCGGGTGCGGCAATCTCGCCGGCGCCCTTCGCAAACGAGAGTCCCTCGCCGTCTTCGGTCACGTCCACGTAGATGATGTCGCCTGCCACCCACTTGCCCTGGAGCATCTCCTCGGCCAGCGGGTCCTCGATGAGGGTCTGAATCGCACGACGCAGCGGACGGGCACCGTAGATTTTGTCGGTGCCACGCTTGGCCACGAAGTCACGCGCCGCGTCGGTAAGCTCGATGGACATGCCTTGCCCGTACAGACGACGTCGCAGGTCAGAGACCATGAGGTCCACGATGCCGCGCAGCTGCTCGCCAGTGAGCGACTTGAAGACCACGACCTCATCCACGCGGTTGAGAAACTCAGGTCGGAAGAGCTTCTTGAGCTCGCTCATCACGCGGGAGTTGATCTCGGCGTCAGAAAGGCCGCTCGACGAGCCGCCGAAGCCCATCGTGGTGGTGTGGGCGATGTCGCGCGCGCCGATGTTGCTCGTCATGATGACAACCGTGTTCGAGAAGTCCACGGTACGTCCCTGCCCGTCGGTAAGGCGACCCTCGTCAAGAATCTGCAACAAGATGTTGAAGACGTCCGGGTGGGCCTTCTCGATCTCGTCGAAGAGAACCACCGAGTAGGGACGACGACGCACGGCCTTGGTCAGCTCGCCGCCCTCGTCATAGCCCACGTATCCCGGAGGGGCACCAACGAGCTTGCTCACGGCATGCTTCTCCATGAACTCCGACATGTCGAAGCTGATGAGCGCATCCTCGCTGCCAAAGAGAAACTCCGCAAGCGCCTTGGCCAGCTCCGTCTTGCCCACGCCCGAGGGGCCAAGGAAGATGAACGATCCACCGGGACGACGCGGGTCCTTGAGCGGTGAGCGACTGCGCCGAATCGCACGGCTCACGGCCCCAACCGCCTCGTCTTGACCGATGACGCGCTGGTGCAGCACCTCTTCGCAGCGCAGCAGCTTGGATGCCTCGCCCTCGGTGAGGTTGCTCACGGGCACACCCGAAATCGACGAGACCACGTCAGCGATATCGGCCTCTGTGACGACCACCACGTTGGCGTCCATCTCGTCGCGCCATGCCTGCTCGAGCTCGGTCTTCTTTGCATTGAGCGCACGCTCCTCGTCGCGTAGGCGCGCCGCCTCCTCAAACTCCTGAGCGGCCGCGGCGTCCGACTTCTGCTGACGTACGCGCGCAAGCTGCTCGTCTACCGCCGCGAGCTCGGGCGGCAGGGACATCTTGTGCACGCGGGTACGTGCGCCGGCCTCATCGAGCAAGTCGATGGCCTTGTCGGGCAGGAAGCGGTCCTGCACGTAGCGGTTCGAGAGCGTCACCGCAGCCGCAACGGCCTCATCGGTGTAGCGCACGTGATGATGCTCCTCGTAGGCGGACTGCAGGCCCTTGAGAATCTCGAGCGTGTCCTCAGGTGAGGGCTCGCCGATATTGACGGGCTGGAAGCGTCGCTCGAGTGCCGAGTCCTTCTCGATGTGCTTGCGATACTCGTCGGCCGTCGTGGCACCAATCACCTGAATCTCGCCACGCGAGAGGGGTGGCTTGAGGATGCTCGCGGCATCGATGGAGCCCTCGGCCGATCCGGCGCCCATGATGGTGTGCATCTCGTCGATGAAGAGGATGGCGTTCTTTGACTCCATGACCTCTGCGATTACCTTCTTCAGACGCTCCTCGAACTCGCCGCGGTACTTCGAGCCTGCGACGAGCGACGCGATGTCGAGCGTCCAGATCTGCTTGTCGCGCAGGATGTCGGGCACGTTGCCGCCCGCGATGAGCTGCGCAAGCCCCTCGACCACAGCCGTCTTGCCCACGCCGGGATCGCCCAGGATGAGCGGGTTGTTCTTTTGGCGGCGGGCCATGACCTGCATGACGCGCTCGACCTCGCGGTCGCGACCGATAACAGGATCGAGCTTGCCCTCGGTGGCAATCTTTGTGAGATTGCGCCCGAAGCGCTCGAGCAGCGAGTCATCATCGCCCTGCATGCCCTGCTGTCCGCCCATGAACGGGTTGCTCGCGTTACGCACGTCGCCCACGCCGGCCGCTTGGCGCGGCGCACGGGACTCCTGCGTGCTCTGGCCGGTGGAGATGAGCTCGTCCACGGAGTTGCGTACGGCGTCGCCCGACACACCCATGCGACCGAGCGTTTCCATGGCGCGACCGTTGCCCTCGTTGACGATTCCAAGCAACAGGTGCTCGGTGGCAATGTAGGTCTGGCCGTGGCTTATCATCTCGCGATACGAACCCTCGAGCACGCGCTTCGCGCGCGGCGTGAAGGGAATGTGCCCGCCGGGCGTAGGCTCGCCATCGTCCTTGGAGAGGCCGCGCACGGTCGCGATGGTCTCGTCGTAGGTAACATCGAGCTTCGCGAGAGCCTGGGCCGCGATGCCCTCACCCTCCTTTATAAGCGCGAGCAGGAGGTGCTCCGTGCCCACGAACATGCGGCCAAGGTTACGTGCCTCGTCCTGCGCAAGGTTCATAACCCGCCGCGCCTTGTCGGTGAACTTCTCGAACATATGGGTCTCTCTTCCCCTTGGCCGCGCCAAGCGCCGACCTCGTCTGTGTTCAGGATAACGAATTGTTGTGTACCCAAACGCGTCTCGGTTCATACATCGCGCTTGGAAAAGAGCGCGAGACACGCGATGGGCCTTCCGAAGATGGCCCAAACGGGGCCCACAAGGGAAACCCCTCACGGACCCCGCATATCCCCACTTTAGAGCATTGCTTAGTCAGAGTCGCTCACCAAGCCGTATCCGCAGATGTAACATGCCCAATCCTTGTAGTCATCCCACGCGGTGAAGGCATTCCTGTCGAAGAGGTAAATCGCCGAGAATGCCATGTCATAGCTCTCGCCCGGCTTCAACGTCATGTCCGGCAGACCCGTGATGTAGCACGTGCACCCCTGCATGTACCCGGTCTCATCCGTGCCCAGCCAAAGCGCGTGGAAGAGCTCCTGGGGATCTTTCCCCGTATTTGTGAAGCGCACGACCAGTTCCTCTTCGTCCGCCGAAACTGCCTCGATCGTAAAGTTGTCCTTGAGCGACGAGTACCGCGACGTGTTCGTGTTTTCGCACGTAATCTCGTACGCGGTCTCGGCGAGAGTTTCCCTCCCGTTGAAGTAGCTCGAGACAAGCACCACCGAGTCCCCAGGAGAAACCGCCGTGGCGCCATCGTAGCTTGTTTCCAGCTCCCTACCATTAGCGTCTTTGTAGGTAAAGTCCGCTCTTATGTCCAACAAGGACTTGGTGTTGTTCTTTATGATCAGGAAGCCGTGGCAGGTGGAGTCGCACGCACCCTTGAAGGAGCCCGACGGTGGATGCTCCATGTCGTCGATGGAAAGCTCCTCGTGAGGGATATGCTCCAGCATCACAGATTTGGGAGCAGGATCGGGAGTGGGCTCGGGATCGGGAGTGGGCTCGGGGTCGGGAGTGGGCTCGGGGTCGGTCGTCGGAGGATCGCTCACCACGACGCGAGGCCTCTCGGTGCGGGTGTATGTGCGGGAAGTCGAGGTGCCGCTAAACGCGTTCGAGCAACGAGCCATGCCGAGGCATAGGCGCAGGATGGCGCAGATAAGGACGATGACGCTCGTAACGGCTACCGCACCACCCTTTTTAGACGAATTGTTGGACGACCCGGAAGGGGTGGGTCCTGGGGTCGGCTTGGGCTCGGGGTCGGGGGCGGGCGTTGGCTCGGGGGCTGGCGTCGGCTCGGGCGTCGGCTCGGGCTCGGGCGCGGGAACTGCCGCCGGTACTGGCTCGGGCGCGGGTGCCACCGGTTCCGGCACAGGTGCCATTCCTCCCCTCGCCGAAATCTCAACAGGCGTACCGCATATTGGACACACCGTCGCCCCGTCTGGCAATCTGGTTCCACACTCCGTACAGAACATCACGCACCCCCCAACGTCCAGAATGTTCACTCTTAGATAAGAGAATATCAGACCACGCCACAAGAAGTGACCATCAGGGACACCACCGGAGCCACCCGTCGGGAGCAGCGGCCACAATCTTTTGCGGCCAAGAAATCCTTTGAGACGGCGGGCACATCTCCAGCGTATTACAGCCAACGATTGAGAAAGCCACCCCAATAGAAAGGTACCGACCATGACAGAAGAGATGGTCCAAGAGCAGGGACTCATCGCAGACGGAGCGGAGCTGAACAAGGAGGAGCTCGTCGAAATTGCCGGCGGCTACATATATGACAACCGCAAATACGGTGGCGAGCGCTATGAGGTAAAAGACGGAAAGGGTGACGTTGTCGCCCGATTCACCGACAAGCAGGAGGCCATTAAATACGCAAGGAAGAACCTCCCGAATCAGCACGGCGGTTACTCTACGCAGCGCATTAACGATAAGCGACCCACATGGATACAAGAGATCTTTGGAAACAAGCGCAGGTAACGCCATTTGAACGCCAACAACCTCCAATCGCGGAGGAGAAGTCACAGAGGGCAGCCCCATCGACCAGATGGGGCTGCCCTCTTGATTGTATTGACCGCTATGGTTGCCCTGCGGCTATGAGGTTGCCTGCGGCTACTTGCCGAAGGTGTCTCGGTCGGGAGCGGTAGCTTGCATGGCCTCGATCACGCTGCCAAAGAGCTCGCCCAGCTCCATGCCCATGAGCTCGGCGCCCTTCGCGATGATTGCGCGATCGCAACCGGCCGCAAAGCGCTTGTCCTTGTACTTCTTGCGCAGCGACTTCACGTTGAAGTCCATCACGGACTTGCTGGGCCGCATAAGAATGGCCGCCTGGATGAGGCCAGAGAGCTCGTCACACGCCCAGAGCACCTTCTCCATCTGATGTTCCGGCTTAGGCAGCTCGGGGATGTGATCCGAGTTGTGGGTCTGGATGGCATGAGCGACCGCAGGATTGGCGCCCGCCTCGGCCAGAAGCTCAGCCGTCTTGAGCGTGTGGACGGACGAGTCGTTCCATTCCTCCCAGTCGAGGTCGTGCAGCAGACCCACGATGCCCCAGAACTCGACGTTGGCAGGATCGTACTTCTCGGCGTAGTAGCGCATGAGGGCCTCGAGCGTCTCGCCGTGCTTGATGTGGAAGGCATCCTTGTTGTGCGCGCACAGAAGGTCGTACGCCTGCTCGCGCGTGATGCCCGCATTGAGCGCACCGTCCTCGGGTGCGGGAGCCTCGGCCACCGCGGGAGCCTCCCCTGCCGAAGCGGCGCCATCGGCAGCCGCCACAGGAGCGGGAGCCTCGGCCGCCCCGCGGGCAGGCTGCTCGCGACGCTCAGGACGCAGGTGCGGGAAGAGCAACACGTCACGGATGGCAGGCTGGTCGCAGAAGAGCATCACCATGCGGTCGATGCCGTATCCGATGCCACCCGCCGGCGGCATGCCATACTCCAGCGCGCGCACGTAGTCGTAGTCGTACTCCATGGCCTCCTCGTCGCCAGCAGCCTTGGCCTCCACCTGTGCGGCGAAGCGGTCCTCCTGGTCCACCGGATCGTTGAGCTCGCTGAACGCGTTGGCGTATTCCTTGCCACAAATGACCAACTCGAAGCGATCGGTAAGGCGCGGGTCATCGGCGCGACGTTTGGCCAAGGGACTCACCTCGACGGGATAGTCGCACACGAAGGTCGGATCGACGATGGTCTTCTCGACCAGCTCGTCGTAGAGCTCGAAGATGAGCTTGCCCGCGCCCCAGCTCGACTCCCACTCGAGCCCGTTGGCCGTGAGCAGCTCGCGCAGCCGCTCGACGGGCGTGTCGATGCTCAGCTCCTCGCCCAGCACCTCACTGACAAGCTCGCTCATGGGGGCGGAGCGCCACGGGCTCGCGATGCTGATCGTCTGGCCCTGGTACTCCAGGGTGTCGCCCTTGCCAACGGCCACCGCACACGCATGGAAGAGCCCCTCGGTGAGCTCCTTCATCGTGGAGAGGTCGCCGTAGGCGCAGTACGCCTCCATGGACGTAAACTCGGGATTGTGCGTGAGGTCCATGCCCTCGTTGCGGAATTGCCGGCCTACCTCAAAGACACGCTCCATACCACCGACGATGCACCTCTTGAGGTGCAGCTCGGTGGCGATGCGCAGGTAGCAGTCCTGGTCGAGCACGTTGAAGTGCGTGGTGAAGGGACGGGCGTTGGCGCCACCAAGCGTCTCTTGCAGGATGGGCGTCTCCACCTCAAGGTATCCTTGGTCCTCCATGTAGCGACGAATCGCCGAGACGAGCCTCGAGCGATTGACGAACGTCTGCTTGACCTCGGGGTTCATGATGAGGTCCACGTAGCGCTGGCGGTAGCGCATCTCGCGGTCGGAAAGGCCGTGGAACTTCTCGGGCAGGGGGCGCAGGGACTTGGAGAGGAGCCTTAAGCCCGCGACCATCAGCGAGAGCTCGCCACGCTTGGTGCGCATGGCGCTTCCCTCGGCCTCCACGATGTCGCCCACGTCGAACTGCCCCGCGAGCTCCCACGTCTGCGCGTCGAGGTTGTTCACGCGGCAGAAGAGCTGAATCTTGCCCGTGCTGTCCTCGAGGTCAATGAAGAGCAGCTTTCCGTGACCACGCTTGGCACGGATGCGACCGGCCAGATAGTACGCGCCGTCCTGGTCTGCGACGCCGCCCGCCTCGAGGTCCGCATAGCGCGCGGCGAGGTCGGCAACATGGATGGAGACGGTGGACGCTATGGGATAGGGGTCGACGCCTGCGTCGATGAGGGCTTGCCGCTTCGCGCGGCGCATCGCTCGCTCGTCGTTGGACGCCACCTTTTCTTGTTCTGCCATGAATGCTCCTTGTCTACATATATGTAGGGCACCACGGGGATGGTCCCCACGGTGCCCCGTGCGCCACGAACCATCCCCGTGGTGCCCTTGTGTACTTGCTTGCTAGCGCGTGATGGCCTTGATGGTGAAGGTGCGCTGCTTGCCCGACGGCGTGGAAAAGGCGATTTGGTCGCCCACCACATGGCCGACCAGCGCCGCACCCGCCGGGGACTCGTTTGAGATGCGGTGGGCAAGCGAATTCGTCTCGGTCGTGCCCACGATGGTGAACTTCACCAACTTGCCCGCTGCGTCAACCAGCTCCACCGTACTGCCCACCGAAACCATCGTGCCACGCTCGCCCACGACCTCGTCATCGGCGACCTGGGCGGTGTTCAGAATATGGCGCACCTCGTTAATGCGCGCCTCGTTCTGCGCCTGAGCCTCTCGCGCGGCATCGTACTCGGCGTTCTCGGAAAGGTCGCCGAACTCGCGCGCGATGCGCAACTGGTCGGCGATGTCGAGCTTCTGCTGCTCAAGGTCCTTGAGCTCCTGCTCTAGCTTCGCGTATCCCTCTGGGGTAAGGATGGTATTGTTGGTCGCCATGTGCTCCTCGCTCTGGTTCGATTTAGGTCCGTGGGCCTCTTACCTGCTACTCGGACTTATCGTCCGTCTTGGCCGCGCCAGCGTCTTCCGCCTCGTCAGCATCGTCGTCATCGCCTTCCATGCCCTCGCGCACGTTCTTGACCGTCTTGCCAAGAGCGGAGCCGAGCTTGGGAAGGTTCTTGGGCCCAAAGATGACAAGAACGACCAGCAAGATAACGATGAGCTCTGGTCCGCCAAGTCCTAGAATCATGGATGCCTCCCCTTGTGTTCGGTATCGACATGCGTCTGGCGCAATGTCGCATCCGTTAGTATAGCCGAGGTCTGCACAAATGTGCCCAACACACAATCTCTACTTTCCAATTGCTATGCTAGGACCACGCCATGCCTGCGCCACCGGAGGCTGCCCCATGGCGCAGGAGGATGCCGTGTTTCGAAGTCTCGCTCTCTATTCGATCGCATGCGCCGTAGTTGCCCTGCTGGTGCGCCTGCTCCTACCGCGCGTGCTCGCCTGGCGCGGCGTGTGGTTCCGCTGGCACACGCGCTTCGGTCCGGCGCTCGTCTTTGACTCCGCCGACGAGGACGGCACCACGGTTCGCCTGCTCAACGTGAACGGAACGTACCAAAGCGTGTGCTACGTAGACAAGGAGCTGCTCTGGATGCCGGTGTGTGCGTATCACCGCACGTGGGGGAAGGAGGTGCGACGCAGGTTCGGCGCTCCCGAGGTGTCCGCCACCCCCTCGCGGCGCGCGCTCGTCATGGGCGGCGGCGGATACTCCTTCCCCAAGTGGCTCGTCGCATATCGACCCGACTTCTCCTGCGAGGTGGTAGAGATAGACCCCGCCATCGAGCAGATCGCCCGCGAGCAGTTCTTCCTCGATCAGCTCGTCGAGGAGTTCCACACCGAGCAGAACGGGCGGCTCTCGCTTCGGACCGGCGATGCCTGGGACTGCCTTCTCGCTGACGAGCAGGGCTTCGACCTCATCGTGAACGACGCGTTCGGCGGAAACCGACCCCTCGGCCGACTCTCTACCACCGAGGGCGCACGGGCGATTCGCACGCACCTGCTCCCGGGCGGCCTCTACATAGGAAACGTCCGCACGCCACTTGAGGGAACTGGCGCGAAGGTCCTGCGTGCAACCGAGAAGGCCTTCGCAGCCGAGTTCGCACACGTGCGCGTGATTCCCGAACGCCCAGAGGAACCCCGCAAGAAGGGAAACAACACTCTCGTGGCATGGTAAGCTGTGAGCATCCTACTGCATGGGCACGCAACCGAGGGGGAACCATGGCAAACGACGTGATGGGTGGCGCAAGCTTGGACGAATGGCTGGCCGAGCCGGATTGTCCGCAGTGCGGCAGCGAGGACGTGGTCTGCAAGGAGACGTACAAGGATGGCCTCGGCCGCACCGTCAAGGTATGGTACTGCAACAAGTGCGGCCACACGTGGACCGAGGTCAGCTAAGGGCCAATCCAAGCGGATTGCCCAAAAGGGGTGGTCCACTCGCGGACCACCCCCAACTGCTTTGGAACCCCCGCAAAGGGGCGAGGGCATGTATCATTTATGCGAAGAACTCTTCGAGCCTCTTCCTCCAGCTCGCCGTATGCACGACACGTCCGGAGCTGCATGCGCGCAAGAAGCGCGTGTGGGCGCTGCGCTCGAGCGCCATACGGTAGAGGGGCACCGTCTCCAAGTCGTCTTGAGGCATGAAGATCAAGCGACGATTCGTCTTCACCGCCTCCATGGCATGACGCAGTGCGGCGACGAACGCGGCAGGCTCGGTGTCGAAGCCGTACAGGTACGTTGCCGACTGTTCGTCCGTAACGAGCTCCACCGCCGCACGGCCATCGGACACGGCAGCGAACCAGAACGCTTCGTCATGCGCAGAGAACAAACCCCGGACGACGGTAGCCGGCAACGCGCAAAACGCCTGATGCGCCTCAGCTGCATCACCAAGGCGCGATTGAAGGTCTCGTTCGAGCTCGCGATGCGCCTTGCGCCAGTTGGCGCCAACCTGCTCGCGAAGCTCTGCCAGGCGCTTGAAGAAGGGGTCGGTGTCGCGCCCCAGACGGGCTATGCGATAGCGTTCTCCCGTGTCGAGCCGCATGTTCATCGCAAAGCCGTCGCGCTCAAGCGACTCCACAAAGCACAGGGGCACACGTCTGGCCCCCGCGTCGTGAGGGACGATGGAAAGACAGTCGGAATAGAGCGTGAGCTTTGCAATGCTGGATGCCTGCGCGACGAGCTCCTCATAGGCATAGTCGCCCTCGCAGGACATGATGCGCGTCCCCTCGATGAACAACGACCGCTCGCTCATGCCCGCGAAGGCAAGCCACAGCTTCTCGAAGAAGCTCTCGGTCTGGTAGCCCAGCTTCGAGAAAACCGCCTCGCCTTTGGCCAAACGCACGTGCACGCGGTAGTTGAGCAGGCGCATGTCCACGATGTCGGCAAAGGACAGAACCATGCGCCCATCACCCATGCCCGCTATGGTCACGGCCTCGCTTCCAATGCCGACCGTCGCCTCTCCGGTGTGTCCGGCTATCGAGGCCACGCATTTGTATGTGCTCATGGCCTAGAGCTTCGTTCCACACTCGCCGCAGAACTTCATGCCGGGATCATTCTCCGCTCCGCAGTTGGGACACACCTTCTTGCTCGTTATGGGAGACCCGCACTCGCCGCAGAACTTGAGTCCCGGTGCCACAGGGGCACCGCAGTTGGGGCATTTGTTCTGAGCGAGAGGGGCCCCGCAGTTGTTGCAGAACTTCCCCATGCCGGCAGGTTTGCCACATTGCGGGCAAATGGTCGTACGGGTCTCCAGCTCGCCATGCCATACCTGCGCGGTTTCGGCAGCGGCGTCAATGTTGTTGCGCATGGCCCTGTTGCGAGCTTGGGCGACATAGGCGCTCTCGCGTGGCGCACAGGTTATGCACAGGCCCTCGTCCTCGTTCCAGCAGTCGTCACATACCCAGTTGCTGCATGAGGGGCACTTCCGAAAATGCGGTCGCACCTCACTTTGCGCGGCATCAAACGCCTGCTCTTGTTCCTGGCGCCACTTCGGGCTTTGGTTCTCGAACCTCGACCCAAGCGCGTCGAGTCCTCGCTCTGCCGCCGCACCGAGGTCACCTGCAATCCCCCCAAATAGACCACCTAGCAGGCCAACCCCGCGACTCAACCTCTCGCTCTTCTTGCGAGAATCATACGTGGTAGACTCCACGAAGGATGACTTGTAGCCGTTGCCACAGTTGTCACAAAAGAACTCAAACTGAAAACCCGCATCGGTAGAATGATCGCTGTAGTTTCTCGTGAACGAATGGAGCATGCCGGATCTCCTTCTTTGAGGCGCTATCGTGATTCGATTATACGAACCTGCAGATGGCCCGCCTTGCCGAACGGTGACGAATTATCCGAGCGGTATGTTGAGCAGTTGTCACCGTGGACTCGGTGCCACGCCTGCCATCACGTCAATGCCACCTCGACCGGGCCGCAACTCTAAGCGAAGGGCATCGTCCATGGGCCAGGAGCGAACCACAAACGACAAAACAGGCCAGAGGAACAACCCCCAGCCTGCGAAGAGTCTGGTCGGGACAGTCTGACCGTGAGCAAAGCACCGCCCTCATCCGGCATGCCCTCCTGGAGCCGTCAACCGCAGGGGCAGGATGACGGCGTGGCGCGACCTCAAGCGCAGGCTTGGCACCACCACCGACGCCGGCTACCGGGACACGAACGCCACCGCGTGTTGGAAACATGGGCGGACTACAGCGCGGCGTTGGTCACGAACCCTAAGGAGGCCGCGCTCATACGCGAGCTCTTCCCAGACGAGACGGCATAGTGGGTGAAATCATGGAGGCGATCCTGAGATGAAACACGACTACGACAAGATGGGCACGGACGAGATTGACCGCATCTATTTAAGAATGTTCGGCGAGGACTTCGCGGTAGAGTGGGATGACGAGTTGGAGCCGCACCGGCAGGAGACCATCGACTGCATAGAGTCCGGTAAGCCGCAAGACATGGGCAAGCTGGGCAACTACGGCCTCCCAGACGGCGCGGTAGCTTAGTCGTTGCGCGACGCAGCAAGGCAAAGAGGGGCCGCTCCACGGGGTGGCCTTTTTTCATGCCGAGGTTCCCGGCGACGCCTGCGAGACATTAGCCCCACGCACGGCCAGCGCAGAAGGCCTCCCGGACACGCGGAGAGAACCGCGCAGACAAACGCCCGAGAAAGGGGTACGGCATGCAAAACCAGAACGGGCCCGCGAACGAACCAGACGGCAACGAGCCGGCCAACGGCAGGGCGGAGAGCGGCGCGAAGGCGCTCGAGGCCGTTAAGAAGCTAGAGGCCCAGTTGGCCGACGAAAAGGTGAGCTGTGTTCGGTCGAGGCCTCGCGACCCTGCTGTGCCAGCGGATGGAGGCAATGCGCGACAAGGTCGAGTCGCTCGGCGGCGAGTGGGACGACTCGCTCTACGCGATCAGCTCGCCCGACCGCTCCTTCAAGAACCCGGAGACCCTCGGCAAGGAGTGGTCGAGCTCGTGAAGCCCGAGGGCTCGAAGGGCACTCAGGGTCTCCCAGTTCGTTCCCACGATTCGTGCCATGCCTTTGCGACATTGGCCATCACCGGCACATGGACGTCATGGTGCTCGCCAAGGCCCTCGGTCACCGAGACGCCACCACCACGCTCAACGTCTATGCTACCGCCCTGGCCGACGCGAAGCGCTCGGAGATGGAGCGCATGGACTCGATCGTGTTCCAGAACACCGGCGAGGCTCCGAGGGGCAAGCACTTCCGCATGCCGGCGTAGGACCATCCGATGCGACCAAGCTCTCTTGTTATGTTGACTTTGCATGATTGTTTCATACAATATTGTCATGTCAAGAGAAAGCCACATACCCATCATCGCTGAACTCGCACAGTCTGAGGGCGGCATCTTCACCGCCGCCCAGGCCGCGAGGCTCGGCGTCCCCAGGGACGCGCTCTCCCACGCCGTGCGCGCGGGCAGGCTCGAGCGCGTCGTGCGCGGGGCCTACCGGTTCGTCGGAACGGCGCCAAGCGAGCTCGACCTCGCTACGGCGCTCTGGAAGCTCACCGCGCCTGCGGCCTTCTCCCACGAACGTGTGGGCAGGTGGGACGGCATCGTCCTGGGCGGCGCGACGGCAGCCTTCGCGCTGGGAATCGGAGACCTGCACCCCTACCCGTGCAGAATGTACGCACCACGACTCATACGCTCCAAACTTCCCGGCATGTCGGCCGCCGTAAGGCGCGTGGACGAGCGCGACGTCTCGTTCAGGCTGGGCATGCCCGTCACGAGGGCGGAACGCACCGTGCTGGACCTCGTGCTCGACGGCGAGGACCCCTCGCTCGTAGCCGACGTCCTCGCGGACGCGGATAGACGCCTGCCGAGGACGGACTTCGACCACACGCGACTCGCGGAGCTCTTCGCGGGGAGCACAGGCAGGTGGGGCGCGCCGGCGGGGACGCTGGCTGTGCTCGCGGCCGATGCAGGTGTGGACATCACGACGTTGGAAGTCTTGGGAGGATGAGCATGAAGTACAGGACGGCGGCGGCGCTCGAGATGGCCGTGCGGGACGCGGCCAAGGCGTCCCCGCAGGACACGAACAGGGCCATAGCGGGCTTCTACTTCCATCGACTGCTCTGCCGCGTGTTCAGCGATCCGGAGCCGCGCTTCGTGCTCAAGGGCGGCCTCGGAATGCTCGCGAGGGTTCCCGACGCTCGCTCCACGCGCGACATAGACCTCTCCACCGGCGCGCTCTCGGCCGAGGAGGCGGTCGAGAACCTGAGGAGGCTCGCGGCGATCGACCTGGGCGACTTCGTGACGTTCCGCTTCGAGGGAGCCGAGAGGATCCGGCTGGACGACGGATACCGCAGCGGGCACAAGGTCACCTTCGTGCCGCTGCTGGGTGGCCGCCCCATGCAGCGCGTGTCCGTCGACCTCGTCGCGGACACCATACCGTGCGGCACCCCGGACAGGGTGTCTCCCGCCGACAGGCTCGACATCGCGGGCGTCCCCGTGTTCGACTACCTCGTCTACCCGGTTGCGAGCGCCGTGGCCGACAAGGTCTCCGGCGTCATGGAAGTCCACGACGGCAGGCCGTCATCGCGCGTGAAGGACCTCGTTGACCTCGCCGTGTACCTCACCAGGGAGCGCTTCGCCATGTCCGACCTGCGGGAGAGGCTGCGGCTGGAGACGGCGGGCGCTCCACGGGCTCGATCTCTCTCGGGGCTTCTCGGTGCCCGACGCATGGCGAAATGCCGTCCATGAGTCGCTCTACGCGCGGTTGGCCGGGAGAACCGCCCTTCCCGCACACCTCCAACGCGTCGACGGGGCGGAATCGCTCGTCCGGACCTGCGTCGACGCGGTGCTCGGCGACGAGTTGCCCGACGCATGCGAGTGGAACCCGACGTCACTGTCGTGGGTTGGTCCAGGCAACTGATTCGCAACCCGTCCCATGCGCGTCATACGCCAGCAGTCGTCCAAACCCCGAGGGCGGCAATCCTTGGATGGATTCAATTAGGTCACCACCGTCAGCGCACAGCGCATCGCGAAACGTACGTCGGCATCAGAGCCACCTAGACGCCGGACCTCCCACGCTCTGGCTGGCGGTCCGGTTCCTTGTCCCATAGGGACTGTTTTCAGGTCGATGCGGCCCTCACCGCATCTTTACCACGCGACTTCATGTCTTCTCCACACGCCATGGTCAAGGCCGTCGGCTGTCCCCACGCGTCCCCCTGTGTCCCCACGTGTCCCCGTCCTAAGACCCGAACCAAGCGTTCTGGCTGAATTGCATCACATTTCAAATCTATAAGGTGCCGTCAGAGGCACCGTAGGACGGCATGTGCCGCCTGTGCTACCCTTGGTCCCACAAGTTTTATTGCAATCTAGCTGGCCTTTCTCTCACCACGCCTCTTGGCTTTTTCCAAGGGATGAGGTATCGCGAGGTCGGCGTAACGGCTCAGGGAGTGACGTTTCATGCAAAGCGAGAAGATCGACTACAGCCCGCCTGCAGAGGTGTCGTCACCCTGCTGCCTCCCATGCTCACCGTGAGGCAGGCGGAGGGTACGGGCGTCGCGAGCGCCCGCATGCTCCGCAAGATGTGCGCCGCCGGCGACATCAGGGCCACGAAGGTGGGGTCCGACTGGCGCATAGCCCGCGACCCGTTCTTCAAGCAGTTCGTCCTGGTCGACCACTAGTGACCTTCTTGCAATCACCTATGCGTCTGGAACATGCTTTGCGAGTCATATTCGTCGCTGGAGCGAAACTCGAAAGGCGTGTCGTTGGCAGGCACGCCATGCTTCGGCAGGACCACGGTGCGGGAGCCCGTCTTTGGGCACGACCGGTTCGTAGCTCGCGCCCATACCATCGGGCATCAAGCGACGAATGTCTGCCGTCAGGGGCAGACAAGGCCACTATCGGAGGGCCTGAGCGCAGAATCACCTCGCTCCTCCGACACGCGGAGGGTACCGCACGAGATCCACCTCGAGGCCTGGGCCAGGTGGAGGACGAGTGGGGGCGCGCTCCGGCCACGCGTCATCTTCGTTGTGAGCTCGGACTTCAATGACAACCTGACTTCAACGACAACCTCAGCGCCCTGCTCTCGATCATGATGTGGCAGGCCATCTACCTGCCCATGTCCACGGCCGACACCCGAAACTCGGGCAAGCTACCCAGGCCGATCCCCCTCGTCTTCGACGAGTTCAAGAACATAGGCAAGACTGGCTCGTTCGTCCAGACCGTCGCCGTGGTGCACAGCCGCAACATCGACGTGGCCATCATGCTGCAGAACGCATCGCAGCTGGAGGAGGTCTACGGCAAGGAGGAAGCGGCGACCATACGCGGCAACTGCGCAACCACCGTCTACCTCTGAAGCAGGCGCGACCGAAGACGGAGGACTGACGTTCAGGGACCTCGACGCGGCCGAGGTGGCGGAGTGGCTCGTCGAGGCCGACGTGCGCTCGACGCCCGGGCCGCAGGAGGCGTCGTCCGCACTCGAGCTCTTGGGATAGGGAGGTGTGTCGATGGTGCTGGCGATGCCGCCGTAGGAGGGAAAAGGCCGCCCATGGCCACCAAGGGAGCCGGCACCGCTTGCGCGGATCTCCATGCCGACGTCCCGGCCACGGGCGGAGCGACGAAAAGGACGGACCAGAAGGCTCGCCTCTGGGACGAAATGGTAGCACACATGTGCCGCACGCGCCGTCGTTGCGCGTGCGGCGAGGGGGAATCTCCACCCCAGCGACGGAAAGGAACCAACGATGGAAACGACCATCGGACTCGCTCAGAGGAAGAGCGTCGCGAACGAGGGCGCCGCCTCGGCCGTCACCACGCTCTGCCTGGGCACCTCGGAATGGACCGACATCGCCACCCTCACGGTGCCGCAGGGCGGGGACGCGGGCGCATACGCCACCTTACTACGTTCATTTCCGCTAGCCCATTTCCACGACCCGTCCAGCAGCTTGTCCTAAAGCGGCAGGTTCCTTTGGACAGAGAAACCTGCCGCTTTAGGCAGTAGCATGCCTCTTCGCCTTGTCCCTCGACCGTGAGGTACTCGATGAAGTTCTTCGCCTCGTTGGCGCCCAGGCCGGCGATGACGCACTCTATCCTGAGCTCACGCGCGGAGGTCCCGTCCGCCCGGACGTTGAAGTCATCCTCCGTCGGCCTGACGAACTCGCCGCTCTACGTGAGCAGCACGTACCTCATCGCGTCGACGACCGTGGTCTTGCCCGAGCCGTTCTCCCCAACGAGGGCGTTCAGCCCCGGATGGAAGCGAACTTCCAGACCGGGCTTCCCGTCGACCGACTTGAACTGCCTGAAGTCGTAGAGCCTCAGCTCGGAGACGTACATGTGGTCATCCTTCCGACGATACGCTCAGTATTTCCGCTGCGGTGATCAGGCCCTGACGTAGCGCTGGTTGGGGCTTCTCGGCTTGTCAGGGATGGTCTGGACGAGACGACCGTCATCGAGGAGGGGCCTTATCAGTTCTTGCCTCACATAGCGCTCGGAGCTGATTCCCAAATGTCGTTGAATCTCACCCTTGCTGCGCGGCTCGGAGCAGAACTCGAGGAGTCGCTCGGCCTGGTCACCATCTTGTTCACTGGTGCCTAAGCTGGTGCCTAAGCTGGTGCCTAAGCTCGCCACCAGCGGCAGGGTGAGCGTCGTGCGGTCCGGCACGTCAGCACCGAAGCGCTCCTCCACGGTGGGCGCGTCGTATCCCTCTTCGTCCCAGGCGGCGAGGATGTCCGGCACCCCGGAGCCCGCGTGCTCGCCGACGCCTATGAGGTTGAACATCTTGAAGAGGCCTGCGTTCCTGGGCTGGGAGAGGCCGCCCCGAAGCATCTGCTCCCTACCGCAGATAATCGTGCCGGGGTTAGCGAGCACGAGCCTGTCAGGCCACTGCTCCACGACGACGCTCTGCGCCTGGCGATAGTCGGCGTTGACGAGGCAGTTCGCCAACGCCTCACGGACCGCCTTGTGGGCCGGGGTCTCGTCCTGACGCACCATGCCCTCGAGACGGAACGGCACCTTAAGCCCGCGAGTAAGCCTTGCATAGACGCGCGTAAAGAAGTCGAACACATTGCCGCTCCAGTCCCCCGACTGTGACTGTATGCGGTCCGTCCAGCGGATGCTCGGGTCCATGTGCTCGCGGTAGTCCAGGAAGAACTCCGGGAACTCGTGCGAGATGCGCCACTCCTGGCCGAACATGAGGAGGCCTGCCTGCGTGGGGCGGACCGCGCCGTCGGCGTCCTCCCAGGCGGCGCCGACACGCACGAGGAAGGAGGCGTCGTCCAGCGACGACCACGCCGACGACGGGCGCCTCGCGTCGTGGCGGAACCTGTACTCCCTCACGGAGTCGACATCGAGCTCGGCCACGGTGTGGGGCGCGCCCAGCTCCTTGGCATCCGGGCTCTCCTCGCCCGTGTCGCGCAGCATCGCCCTGACCTCGCGCGGGGCGCAGTGGTAGTCGCCCTCCCAGTTTCGCTTGTAGGAGCCGCGCATGAGGTCGCCGTTGACGTACACCGGACGAAGCTCGCGCGGGGCACGGGGCACAGTGACGACGATCACGGTGTCACCGCCGACCTCGAAGTCCTCGATGTCGTACTCCACCAGCAGGTTGGCGCTCACCTTGCGCGGGTTGTTCGCCGTGTCCCAGAGCTCCTTCTTCAACTTGCGCGCATCCTCGAGGCCGGTCGTGTACCACGACCCGTCCCTCCGCTCGCCCACTCCGCACACAATGACGCCGCCCGCGGTGTTCGCCATGGCCGAGTAGGTCTCCCACAGCGAGTCGGGCAGACCGCCGCGGGCCTTCTTCACCTCGAGGCGGTTGTCCTCGCGGTACGAGTCGAATTTGTCCAGATTGAACCCCTGCATGCGGCGCTCCTAGCGAGGATTTGGGATTCTTTCGCGAATCCGCATCGTGGAGAAACCAGTATACCCCACGGCACCACGGGAGGTGTCCGCAGCAACCTTTCCCGTCACGTTACCGAGCGCATGGCACATTGCGATAACGGCCCACGTACACCCACCTTCGGCGACCGCTCATATGACCCCGCAGCATCGCGTCGCTCATGTCGGTCACACAGCCCATACGCGTTCTATAGCTTATGCGGCTCACGTAGGTAACGTAGCTCACCCTGCTCATGTACCTCTCGTGATCACTCGCCAACCTGCCAAGGCCAGTCCCGAAACTGGTCAACTGACGCTCCCCTTCGCAACGAGCCTCGCAAACGCTTTAATGTAGGCAGACATACGCACCGCACGGGAATCTCCACCCGAACGCGGCGCGAGACGACGAAAGGGAACGGGGACCGGGAGGTACCCCACGCCGAAACACCACCATGCACACATCCAGAGCAGAGCCAGAGCCGTCTTCTCCTTCGCGTTGCCGGCGATCCTGGCACTCGCGACGCTCGCTACCACCTTCGCCTGGGTCGCGCCCGCGTCAGGCACGCCCGATAGTACTTACACCCCGCGATTGAGGGCGACTCTCGCCACGGCAGACGGAGGGCAGGAGGCGTGCGGGGACGGAGACGTCCACCTCGTCTGCACGATCGCACACGAGGAGCTCGAGCCGAACGCCCGCTACAGGGCGACCGTGTCGCTATCCAATATCGAGGCGCACAAGCCCATCGAGGTCGAGGTCACGCTCGACGGCAGACCTGCACCGGTTTTGTCAACATCAAACGATTTCGTCGAGTATTGTCCCTTCCGTCACTGGATGGGTGTTTGTGGCCAATCGGGACTGCGCTTTGTGGCCACTGTTTCGGCGGCGACCACAAAGCAAGTTGGGCAGCGGCGGCGACACAAGCACGAGGCCTATCACCAGGCCGATAACCGGCATACCGCCAAAGACCTTGTAGGCGGACCAGCAGATGATGGCAGGCAGGAACGCGAAGGCCGTCTCGGTCAGCACGTTAACGGCTTCACGCGGTCGAAACGACGGGGTTCTTTGATACCAATTGCACACGGTGCCTCCGGTACGTTACCTGCAAGGTTGCCATTCGGCATCTAAGCCGCAGCCTATTGCCGGACTACAAGCGCAATCTTGGTGCGCAGTCCTCCCGTGGCAACCTTTGCCACGGACCCCTCAGATGCCATGGCCTCGACGGCCCTGGAGAGTCGCTTGGGTATGGACTTGTAGCCCATAGCGCGGGACAGCTCGGATAGGGACAAGGGGCCTCCTGCAAGCGCCTCGGCAATCCTCTCCCGGTACGCAAGCTCCTTCGGTGTCGGGCCTGTGGGCTCTGGCGCAAAGGCGGGATGCACGGCAAGACGCACGGTGAGAAACCCGCGAGCCTCGTCCATGCGGAAGGTAGGCCGCGACGACCCGTTGGCGTCAAGCGCTGCAAGCGCCTTGGGAAAGCCGGTGTTCCTCCCCTCGCAGAGGCCTAGCTCCTTGAGGAAGTCTCCGATCCTGCGGTTGCGGTAGCGGTCGCAGCGCAGGTCGTAGGACTCGATCATCTCCTGCGTGATGCTGCGGTCGAAGCCCGGGAAGCTCGTGATCTCCATGGCCTCGGGTGTAATGCGCACGGTAGTTGGCTCGGGCAACTGGTACGAGCGATGGTAGATCGCATTGGAGAGTATCTCCTCGACGGCAGCATAGGGATAGTTGGCGACCACCTCGGCGATGGGCGTCCCCTCGTGCTTGAAGGTGCGCTTCTGGATGACATAGCTGTCGATGTAGGAGAGGGCCGCAGAGAGCTGGTGTTGCAGTGCACCTCGGAAGACGCGCTCCGTCATGCCCTCGCCTGATGGGTCGGGAAGGTCAACGACCTCGATGCGCGCATAGGGGAAGTAGCGCTCTATCCGCTCGCTGAACATGAGGATGCCCACGCTGCGCGGATGCTGGTCCTCCGGAGGACCAGCAAGCAGCTGCATGCTGCGCGCGATGTCGGCGGTCTCCATGGACTCCGAGATGCCATAGAGCGAGCTGCCCACCTCGCTGAGGTAGTCACGCAGGAGCGGCCTGCTCAGGTCTTCCACGGATGCGGCGAGGTTTGGCTGGTCGTCAAAGGGCACGGTCTGCGATGCGTAAAAGAGCTCGCGCTCCTCGTCGGGGGACGCCACGACCGTGCACGAGAACTTGCGAATGTAGTAGCGCTTGTTCGACTTGTCCTTGCCGAGCACGTTCTTCGGAACCTTATACGGGCGTCCATGCCCACCAGGCGCCCAGATGACGATGACCCAAGCGCCATCCAGCCGAACCGGCTCAACTATGGGCTGGTAGAGGGGCTCGATGAGGCGGCAGAGGTCGAGAAGTCGCTTGAGCGTCCGGTCTACTTCCGCCTGGCTTATACCACGAGGAGGCAAGACGGGCTGCCCGTTGTCCTCGTCGATCCCTATGACGAGGTAGCCCCCGCCGATGTTGTCGATGTCGTTCGCAAAGGCACAGATGCTGTGCATGATGGGGTTGGGGTTGAACCCGCCTTTGAATTCGATTCTCGTAGATTCGACGACTCCGCCACGAACGAGTCTGTCGATACTGACGGGCAACGCCATATGGTCCTCCCCCTCAGGCCTCTCAACGTCTCGATGCTATCACCGTCGAATATTCGATGCAAGCACTATCGATTATTCGACGTTGATAGCATCGAGGGCGTTTGAGTTCAAAAAGACCATCCCAGGAGGGCCATTGGGCAGATTGCGATGATCGCGCAGCGAAAAAGGTCGCCGGCACTGTGCCGACGACCTCATCAGATTCGTGGTCGGGACGACTGGATTCGAACCAGCGGCCTCACGGTCCCGAACCGTGCGCGCTACCAAACTGCGCCACGTCCCGAAGCGCGAGTAAGTATGATAGCAGGTCTTTGTCGAGAATGCCACCCAAAGAGCAAAAATCATGCAAAAGAGCTGACGCAGGCCCACGTACCAGGACCGAACGCCTCGACCGCCGCCCGCGCCGTCACCTCGGCGTCCGCCAGAGACGCGCAGATGCCAAACACGCAGCTGCCCGAGCCGCTCACCTGTGCGCCCAGCACCCGCTCGTGCCCGCGCAGCCAGTCGCGCACCTGCGCCACCTGCGGCAACAGACGGCATGCCACCGGATCGAGGTTATTGCTCAGCAACTGCGCGACCTGCGCCGGCGTCGCCACCCCGGTGCGCAGCAGCGCGCACAGCGGCTCGGGATCGCCCGGCTCGTCGTGGCACTCGTCGAACTTCCGATAGGCCGCCGGAGTGCTCACGCCCTTGCCCGCTGGCCGCACGAGCACGACCGGAACCGGCTCCACCAACGACGGAAGCTTCTCGGCCACCACGTCACCCCGACCGACGAGCAACGTGGGCACCGGATCGAGGAAGAAGGCAACATCGGCACCGACCGAGCGTGCCACTTGTGCCACACGCGCATCCTGTGCATCGATGCCCCACGCCTCGCACAGCGCCATCAACACGCTCGCCGCATCGGAAGACGCGCCACCCAAGCCTGCCTGGCTGGGGACGCGCTTGCGGAGCAACACCTCCACCGCCGACTCACGTCCAAAGGCCTCGGCCAACGCCACCGCAGCGCGGTACACGGTGTTCTTCTCTTGAGGCAAATCCATGGGCGGGTCGCAACGCACCTGCAATGCCATGCCGGGCGCAAGCGGCCGCACCACAACCTCGTCGGCGATGCCGAGCGCAACCATCAGCGAGTCGGCGCGATGGTAGCCATCGGCGTCCACGCCGGGATGTATTCCCAGATGCAGATTGAGCTTTGCGGGCGCAGGAATTGTTATGGGAGCCGACACGCTACTCTTCCACGGCAAAGTGAAGCAGACGCTCGCCGGTATCGATGTTGTAAATCTCTACCGTCCCCGTCAAGACGTCCACATACTGATACGACTGACGCGCTTTGCGCCCACGCCGCTCCTCGACCTCCACCACAAACAGCGACGGATGCGCCGCCACCACAATTCCCGAGCGCTCCACGATGCGTGAGCGGCCCATGTTTGCCCGCACCCTAATGCGATCTCCTTCGAGGTTGGATATCTCAGTCCGAATAAGATCCACGCGGTTGACCGGCGGAACCTCGTTATCCATGTACATCACGGCTCTCTCCACGGGTAAGGTCCTTTGCAGTCTTTAGTCATAGACCAAAAGAGTATACCCTCTTTTTATGCGCAAGGGGTAGCTGCTTTCGAGTGCGGTCTACCCGAACGGAGCTACCCCCAACGTGAGCGGCTTTATGCTTCTAGCACAGGCTGAGTGCCGCCTCGTCCGCCACCACGAAGCAGTCGGCATGCAACTGCAGGATGGAGGCCGTGCACCGCGGGCTCACCGGCCCGTAAATCATGTCGTGCACCGCCTGGGCCTTGTCTGCGCCCGATGCTGCGACGAGAATCGTCTTTGCGCTCATGATGTTCTGCACACCCATGGAGTAAGCCTTGCGCGGCACGTCGTCGATGCTGTCGAAGAGGCGGCTGTTTGCCTCGATGGTGCTCTGGGCAAGCTCGACGCAATGCGTTCCCTTCGAGAAGCTCTCGCCCGGCTCGTTGAAGCCCACATGTCCATTGCGACCGATGCCCAGAAGCTGTAGGTCAAGCGGACCGGCAGCGGCCATCAGCTCGTCATAGGCGGCGCAAGCGGCCTCGGCATCCAAGTTGGAGCCGTCGGGCACGTGCGTACGAGTCTTGTCGATGTTGATGTGATCGAAGAAGGTGTCGTTCATGAAGTAGCGATAGCTCTGCGGATGGTCGCCACCAAGCCCCAGGTACTCGTCCAGGTTGTAGGTGCTAACCTCGCTGAAGTCAACGTCGCCCTTCTCGTACCACTTGATGAGCTGCTCGTAGGCGCCGATGGGCGTGGTGCCGGTGGCGAGGCCCAGCTTGCAGTTGGGCTTCAGAATGACCTGTGCCGAGATGATGTTGGCCGTCTTGCGACTCATGTCGGCGTAGTCCTTGCAACGAATAATGCGCATAACCTCAGTCCTTTCCCCGCATTCCTACGGCGCGGCGCGCCGCTATACCAACTTACCCACCAAGTCGTCGAGCGCACGACGACGGTGACTAATCGCGTTCTTCTCTGCCGGCTCGAGCTCGGCCATACGCTTGCCGGGGACGTCGACAAGCTCAAAGAGGGGGTCGTATCCAAAGCCGTTGGTGCCACGCAGGTCATGCGCGATGGTGCCTTCGCAGTCGCCCTCACCCACGAGAACCTCCTCGCCGTCCTCATCGCGCGTGACCAGCACCACCGACGAGTGGAAGCGCGCCGTGCGCTCTGCATCGGGAATGCCGGCCATCTCGCGGAGCATCTTCTGATTGTTGGCCGCATCGTCGCCGTGCGAACCGGCCCAGCGTGCCGAGAAGATTCCCGGCGCACCGTCGAGCGCATCCACCACCAACCCGGAATCGTCGGCCACCGCCATGGCGAGACCCGTCTCGTCAAGTGCCGCACGCGCCTTTATGAGGGCGTTTGCCGTAAAGGTCTCGCCATCCTCCACCGGATCGGCAAAGTCGCCCAAATCGCCGAGTGCCACGAAGCGCATGCCCGCCATCGCCGGGGCCGCCCCCAAGATGGCCTCTATCTCGGCAAGCTTGTGCGCATTGCCGGTCGCCACCACTACCGTGTGCTTCTCGTCCATATTCGTTCCTCCCTGCGCACTGCGCCCCATGCGGCCGGCTACGCGCCCCAATTCGTCACCTTGCGTTGCAGGGCAACGAGCTTCTCGATGCCCGCCTGTCCCACTTCGAGCAGCGCATCGAGTTGTTCGCGGTCGAACGGTGTCTGCTCGCCCGTACCCTGCAACTCGATGATGCGCCCATCCGCCGTGCCCACGAGGTTCATGTCCACCTGGGCATGGCTGTCCTCGCTATAGTCGAGATCGAGCAGCACGCGACCGTCGATCACCCCCATGGAGACAGCCGCCACCTGACCGGTTAGCGGGATGCGCGGCAGCTCGCCCGCCTGGGCAAGCCCCCGCAGAGCATCGTGCAAAGCCACCCATGCACCCGTCACTGATGCGGTGCGCGTGCCGCCATCGGCTTGGATTACGTCGCAATCCACCGTGATGGTACGCTCGCCCAACGCACGCAGGTCGACCACGGTACGCAGGCTGCGACCGATAAGACGCTCAATCTCCATGGAGCGACCTTTGCGCCCCTTGTACTCGCGCGGCGAACGCCGGTTGGTCGAAGCGGGAAGCATCGCATACTCCGCCGTCACCCACCCCTCATGACCGCCACGACGCCAGCGCGGGAGCACGTCCTCCACCGTCGCCGCACACAACACGCGTGTGTCGCCAAACTCGACCATGCACGAGCCAGCGGCGTTCTTGAGCACCTTGCGCGTCAGCGTCACGGGGCGCATCGCATCCTCCGCGCGTCCGAAGCTGCGCGCAAGTTCATAAGAAGCAGTCATTCGTCCTCCTCATCAATGCTAATGATACCAATAACGTAGTAAGACTGCGCGCCAAAGAAGGCCACCGGAGGTAAGCCGCCGGTGGCCCCTCGAACACCGGGAACAACCCCTCGCACGCCCCCGCAGACGGACGCAGGGCAATCCTGCGCGCTCACTCCGTATTGACCAATACTGTGCCGACGGCGATGAGCGTCAGCGCACCCACGAGCGCCGGCAACTGCGCCGATGGCACCACCTCACCCAAGAAGGCGACGGAGAAGAGCACGCCGCACAGCGGGATGAAGAACCGGTACATCGCCACACGCGAGACGGGATTGTGCTTGAGCAGCCACGACCACACCGAGAACGCGACCGCAGAGAGGGCGCCTAGGTAGGCGAGCACTCCCAGCGCGGGCGCCGAGCACGTGCCGATGCTTCCACCGAGAGCCCCGCCGATGCCCATGAGCGCAACGCCGCCGCATACGAACTGCCAGCCCGTGAGCATGAACGGGTCACCGCTCACACCGTAACGCCGCATCAGGCACGCAGCGCACCCGCCCGCGATCACCGACGCGAGGACAAGACCCTCGCCCTGGACGGACCACGAACCGATCATGCCACCGGCCCGCAAGGTGACGAGCGCAACGCCTCCCAAACCCAGCAGACACCCAACGAGCTTGCGTGCCGTCAGGTGCTCCTGCCGAAAGACGAGCGTGGCGAGCACGATCTGCACGAACGCCGAGGTCCCCTGCACGAGCGCGGAGTTCGTGCCCGAGGCGTTGGCGAGCCCTATGTAGAAGGGCGCGTACTGCAACGTCGTCTGCAGGAGCGCCAAAAGCGCGATGGGCACAAGGTCGCGACGCGTAGGGAGCGGAAGACGCCTGCGCACGATGGCCGTCCCCAGAAGCACGTACACCCCCGCCAAGGCGAAGCGCATCCCCGCAAAGAGGACCTGCTGGGCGGGGGCGTCGGACGACACCTCAAAGAGCTCATATCCCAGCTTGACGAACGCGAACGCGCTGCCCCACAGCGCACAGCACACAATCGCCAGCGCAGCCGTGAGCATCATGCCCGGCGCATGCGTCCCAGCCGGGTCCTGCGACTCCACCGTACCCTTCGAGGCAGGAGCCCACTCGACGCGTCGCTCCCTCACTATTCCGCAAGCTCCCGGCGCTCTAGGTACAGCTCGCCATCGATGAGGTGCACCGCAACCTTCTCTGCAACATCAGGATGCTTCTTTAGGTACAGTCGGAAGGACTGCGCCATGTTCTTGGGCAGCTTGCCCTCGATGGTCACCTTCGCATAGCGCTGGTCCTTCGCCTCCAGGAAGGTGTCAATCTCCTTGGCTGGATAAGGAACGCGTCCACGCGTGGATACGCCACGCCTGCCAGGAATCTCCTCGATGAACTCAACCGCCATATTAGCTCCCTCTCTTATTCGAGCAAATATCAACAATACTATGATACTTGTTTTGGTCATCTCTTCATACTTTATAACTGTATATACATGTTTGCACACGTTTATTATACAGTTGGGTATTCATACTCCCGTGACATACATTCATTTGGGACTGAGGCTGCGGCGCAAAACAAGACACATCAATGCGACGCTTTGTCACTCTCGCCCCTGCCGCCCAACTGCTGTCTCGCCACCAGCTCGGCAAAGATGCCGTCTTTCTCGATGAGCTGCTCATAGGTACCGTCCTCCGCGATGCGCCCACCGTCGATGACCACGATCCGGTCGCAGTGCTTGATCGTCGAAAGCCGATGTGCTATGACGAGGCGCGTGCACCTCATGTTGTCGAGCGCATCGCTCACACGCTTCTGAGTAATGTTGTCGAGCGCCGAAGTCGCTTCGTCAAGAATCAGAACATTCGGCTTTGGCGCGATAGCCCGTGCTATCATCAGGCGCTGTCGCTGCCCGCCCGAAATCGTGCCGCCACCCTCTTGTAGCATCGTGTTCATGCCCATGGGCATCTCGCGAATGTCTTCGGCGATGCCCGCAATCTCTGCCGCCTCCCAAGCGTCGGCCAACTTGAGCGTGGGCGCACTTATCGTGATGTTATCGAAGATGGTTCCGGTGAGCAGCTTCCCATCCTGCATGACCACGCCGATGTGGCGTCGCAGTGACCGCAAGTCCAAGCGCTGCATGTCCTTTCGGTCGTAGCTTATCATCCCACGTGTGGGTGTCTCGAACCCCAGCAACAAGCGCACGAGCGTCGACTTCCCGCAGCCGCTCCTACCCACGATAGCCACGTATTGACGCGGGCGAATGGTTAGACTGAAGTCCTCAAAGAGAGGCTTTGCATCGGAATCGTACCCGAAGGTGATGTGCGAGATGCCTATGCTGCCCTTCAACTGTGTAACGACCTCTTTGGCGTCGACGCCCTCGGGCCGCGCCTCAAGCAGCGGTCGCACCAGCTTGATGACAGGCCTAATCGACGCGGCCGAAAGCGCCATGGAAGCAAACGAGGTAAAGGCGCCGCTGACATAGGCATACGCCGAGTTGAACGCATAGTACTCGGCCACACTCACGCCGTAGCGCACGGCCACGCCGTACATGACGGCCGTTCCCACAAGGCTTATAGTCGTAGTGAGCACCGACGACAGCCGAATGATGGCAGGCGGGTTGAACGTAAGCGTGGCGCCCTTCGTGTAGAGGCGCGACCACTTGTGGAACGCGCGATTCTCGGCGCCCGAGAGGCGAATCTTCTGGATGCCCGTAATGAGCGCGTACACCAGACCCCACTCCTTGGCGGTCCAGCGCATCTTCTCTTCGTCGACGCGCATCTGCACGACAGCAGAGAGCACGCTCACCACCATCGTGAGAAGCGTTACCAAGAGGCTGGGAACCACGAGGCTGGGCGCATACGAGAGAATCTGCGTGAGGTACACAAGCGAGAAGGACCCCGTCACCGCCGTCGAGAACACCGCATCCACAACGGTCGTACAAAGCGTGTCCATGTATCCAACATATTGGTTGAGCTCGCCGGCCGAATATTGCTTGAAGTACGACGCCGGCATGGAAAGCAGCCGCATCATGGTGGCCGAGCCAACGTTGACATTCAGCTTGGTGCGGATGCGCTCGAGCAGCAGTGACTGGATAATGGTGAGCAACACCTTGCCGACCGTCACGAACAGCATGAACAGGACCACTGCGCTCAGCAGCTGGGTGCTCCCCGTCGTGGCCACCTTGTCCATAAGGACGTAATTGAGCTTTGGAATGAGCATGCCCACCAACACGATGGCGGCTGTGGCCACGCCAAACGCCGCCAGGTCCCACATCGTGAGGCAGCTCCACATGTAGCGGACCAGGTCACGCGGGGCAAGCTCGCGCAAGGGCAGGGGGCGATAGAAGCACAGCGCCTCGTCACCTATCTGCCGCTCGACGCGACCGGTCACGCGCACGTGCTTGCCCGAAACCGGGTCCTTGTACTCGTAGCCTCCCCTATGCGACGGGAGCACCGCCACCACCGTGTCCCCATCGCGCAGCGTGCAGATCATGGCACCCATTGCATCGTTATGCCAACCCTTGGAGAGAAGGACCTCGCGGTACAGCACGCCCGACGGCGCGAGCAGATAATCCAAGCGGTCCCGCAGGCCGCTTATCTCGGCAGGCACCTCGCGTTCCTTGACTCCAAGATGCTTGAGGAGCTGGCTCACGGCATCGGTCACGTCGGCCTCGTTGCGCAGCCTCCCCGTGATGCGTCGGCCCGTCACCGAACGCGCGATGTCCTCAAAGGAGTCACCGAGCAGTTCGCGTTCGTACTTCTTGCGATACTCGATTTGATCGTCAAACCAGCCCACGAGCCTCTCCCCTAATCATTGCTTACGAGACTCGCATAGTAGCCGTTCAGCGCAAACAGCTCATCATGCGTACCATGCTCCACAACACGGCCCTTCTCGAGCACGATGATCTGATCGCAATCTCGGATGGTGGAGAGCCGATGTGCGATGATGATGCACGTGATGCCTCGATCGTTGATGGACTGGATCACCTCATGCTCGGTCTGCGCGTCGAGCGCAGAGGTCGCCTCGTCCATGATGCAGATGGTGGGATCTTGAGCGAGGGCCCGCGCAATCTCTATGCGTTGGCGTTGGCCCCCCGAAAGGTCACGCCCCCCGTCAAGCAGCCGATGTTCAAAGCCCCCATCGCGCGTGAGGATGTCATCGTAGAGACTGGCATCATGCGCGGCGAGGATGACCTCGAAGTCCTCGATGGAGTCGTCCCACATCTTGATGTTCTGTGCGATGGTGTCCTCGAAGAGCGTAACGTCTTGGTCAATGACGCTCACAGAGCCGCAGAACACGTTGCGGTCAATCTGGTCCTGAGGAACGCCGTCAAAGGTGATGCTGCCACTCCAAGGCTGATACAGGCCGCTGATGAGCTTGACCAAGGTGGACTTACCGCAGCCAGTGCGTCCTACGAGGGCGATCCTTTGACCAGGCCTTACGCTCATCGAGAAATCCTCGACCTGCGGCTTGCCCAAACGCGAGTAGCCAAAGGTCACGTGTTCGAGCTCGATGACACCCGTGAGCTTCTCGTACCCAGACGTCTTCGGTCGTGGTGCGAAGCACGGATCCTCGCGATAGCTCATGACGTCATCGACGCGCTCGATTTGGGCAATCGTCTCTTGCAGTGACTGCCCGACCGAGACGAGTGAGGTCGCAGGTTGCATGAACGCACTCAAGAAGCCTTGGAACGCCATCACCATACCGACGGTGAACTGTCCGCGCGAGACGAGCATGACGCCAAGACCGAGCACGGCGACGTTGGCGACGTTCGTGATGGCCGTCGGTAGGCTGCCGAGGAAGAGGTTCAGGCGAGTGAAGCGCACCTTGTGCGTGTTAACGTTGGCCTGATACCCACTCCACCGGCCAAAGAACCCGTTTTCGGCGCCACTGGCCTTGATGGTCTCGATCATGGTGATTCCGCTCATGGTGGCGCTGGAGAGAATGGCCGCATCGCGTTGCTGCACGCGCGTGATGTTGATGCGTTTGGCGCTAATCAGGGCCGAAATAACCATGTTGAGCGCGATGGCACCCACGCCCACTGCCGAAAGCAGCGGACTATAGCGCACCATCACCACCAAGTAGAAGATCGCCAGCGCGGCCTGCAGCGCGAGGGGTGCGAAGCTCTTCACCAAGGTGTCGGCAATGGAGGCGTTGGTGGATTGCCTGTCGACGATGTCGGCCGAGAGACGCTGGTTGAAGAACTGCATGGGCAGGCGTAGGACCTTCCACAGGTAAGAGGCGCTCCCGTAGGAGGCGAGCTTCCCCTGGATGCGCAACGAGTAGATGGCGTTAATCCAAGCCACCGTAATGCTGACGACGATGAGCGCACAAAAGCCCGCCATAAAGGGAGCGAGCCAATCGGGGTTCTTCCCCGTGAGGAGGCGATCCAGGAAGACGCGGCTGAACACGGGGGTGATGATACCGATAAGCGAGCTGACAGTAGTGGTGAGGACCACGAAGGCAACGGCCACACCCGAGCCATGCAGGCGCTCGCGGGCGTAGGAGAGCACCGATTTGGGCTTGCCCGACGGCTCAAAACCCTCGTTCGGCTCAAAGTTCATGCAGACGCCGGTGAATTCGCGATCAAACTCCTCCCAGTCCACGATGATATGGCCATGTGCTGGATCGTTGATAACGGCGCGACGGCCTTTGAATCCGCACAATACCACAAAGTGCTTGAACCCCCAATGGATGACGCAGGGGAATGAGCCCTCCTCCGGCAGGTCCTCGGGCTCGATGAGCCACGCATCAACCTTCATGCCATAACTCTCGGCCGCGATCATGATATTGCGCGCGGTGGCACCATCCATCGAGACGCCGCAGTCCACGCGCACCTGCTCGAGCGGGATGAATTTGCGATAGTAATGCATGACCATGGTGAGACACGCGGCGCCGCACTCCAGCGCTTCCATTTGCATGACCATCGGCACGTGCGCGACGCCCTTTGTAACTGGCCGAGGAATCTTCTTACCCAATGTAGTCACCTACACTACCGCAGCAGCAATGTGACGGGCTGCAGGCTTTCGGTAACCACGACGCCCTCATACACGCCGTCCGTTAGCCTGGCGTCGAGGGGGACCTCCACCGCCATGTCTCCCGGCTTGAGGTTACCGACAAGGGCGACGATGGGGTTGATGTTGTCATTGACGACAGTCACACGAACGTTGCTGTTCGCCCTAAGACGATACGATTGGCCACCGATGCTCACGGCACCCTGTTCGACCACCGTTTCGAGGATGTCGCTTGGAATGAAGCATGTCGCCGTGCCATCAAGAGCCTGCACCGCTAGTGACCTCGTGGTCTCGATGCGACCAAACACACCCCAGACGATGGCACCCACCAGCAGTATGGCGATAGTCGCCAGAACGAGCCACACCCCTGGCGAGGTGACTCGCAAGTATTCATTGAGCGCCTCGGGCGACTCGATGGACTCTAGACTCTTCTCGCGAAAGAGCTTTTGTTGTTGTTGCTCCGCCACGATTCCTCCCTTGCCGTGGTACGCTGACACGTAGCGGCGCACAGCGTCCGGCACAGTGGGTCTATTCTAGCCCAGTTTTTCTCAATTCGCGAGATTGGCCGAGGGCCACAGATTCTGCCTGTACCACTCGATGGCGGCCACGATACCCCGCTCGAAGCTCCAGTCGGGGTCGTATCCGAGCAGCTCGCGCGCCTTGCTGATGTCGGCGTTCGAGTGGCGGATGTCTCCAGCGCGCGGCGGACCGAAGACGGGTTCCACGTCCATGCCGAGCGCCGCGCACAGGCCCTCGTACACATCGATGAGGTACTCGCGCCCGCCGTACGCCACGTTGAACGCCTCCCCGGCGGCCTCGTCGGGCGCCAGACAAGCACGCAGGTTGGCCTCGACGACGTTCTCCACATACGTGAAGTCGCGGCTCTGGTGCCCGTCCCCATTGATGGTAGGACGCCCGCCGGCGAGAAGCAGGCGAATCCAGCGCGGTATGACGGCGGCGTAGGCGCCCTCGGGATCCTGCCTGCGGCCAAACACGTTGAAGTAGCGCAGACCGACGGTCGGCAGGCCGTAGTGGCGCGTGTACTGCTTCGCCCACTCCTCGTCGGCGCGCTTCGTCACCGCGTACGGGCTCAGGAGGTTCCCCTCGCGGCCCTCAACCTTGGGCAGGTTGGGCTCGTCCCCGTACACCGAGCTGCTCGAGGCATACACGAAGCGACGCACCCCACATCGGCGCGAGGCCTCGAGCATGTTGAGCGTTCCCGTTATGTTGTTCGCACAGTAGAAGAGCGGCATCTCGATCGAGCGCGGCACCGAGCCCCACGCTGCCTCGTGCATGACGAAGTCGACGCCCTCGCAAGCCGCCACGCAGACGTCGAGGTCCTTGACGTCGCCCTCCACGAGCTCGAAGCGCGAGTCGGACAAAAACGCCTCCACGTTGGCGCGCTTCCCGGTGGAGAAGTCGTCCAGACAGCGCACCCGCTGTCCTTGTCCGAGCCCGAGAATCGCCTCGCACAGGTTGGAGCCGATGAAGCCGGCGCCGCCCGTCACGAGGAAGGTCGCATCCTCGGGGAAGGTGAGCTCAGAGTAGCCCATCGTTACGCCTCGCGAGCGGGGTCGTCGGGCGCGGCGGCGGACTCTTCGCGCGGCGGCTGCGGAGCGGCGCTCATGTCCACCATCCGCACCACGAGCTCCTTGTTGCCGCAACCGATGCAGCCGCTGCCCCCCGTCAGACGCGCGTACGTGTCGCGGATGTTCGCACCCTGTGAGCGAATCGCCATCTGGCAGGTGGGGCACCAAATCTCGTAGACGGTACCAACGTTCTCGAGCGCGTCAATTTGCTCCTGGGTCAGCGGGTCGCCCATCGCCTTGTACGGATAGTCATCGCGCAGGTATGCCGGGGTGGGCTTCTCCTCCTGCCTGGGCTCCTGCGGGATGCTCGGCGCGGCTGCGGCGCGGTGCTTTTTTCTGCCAAACATGCGACTGCCTCTTTCGTCGGAGTGGGGTGCATTTGAGTGTGGACTACTGTTATATCACGAATGGCCGCCTTGGACCGCAGAGGGGGACGCCAACAGGCTGTCGACAGGCCCTCCCCGACGTTGCTCTCCTTGACAGCCGCCCTCGGCTCAGTTAGGGTGCATCGTGTTCGAACGACCCGGCGCGGGGCACGTCCCCCAAGGACGTCAATCTCAGTGGAGGCAAAGCGTGGGAAGCACCCAGTGGACACGCATACGCGAGAAGGGCGCGCAGCAAGAGGGCACGCTGCGCTGGCTTTACCAAGTCTCCAAGTCAAAGGGAGCCTACATTGTGGCGCTTGCCGTGCTCAGGGGCATCGGCGGATGCGTGGGCGTGGCGTATGCCCTTCTCATGCGCGACATCGTAGACAGCGCAGTGGCCGGTGACGACACTGCCTTTCGCTTATACGTCACCCAAATCATCGTCCTCGTACTTGTCCAAATCGCACTCGGCGCGGTACTCCGTCGACTTAACGAACTCGCCCGCAGCGACTTGGAGAACGTGCTCAAGCAGCGCCTCGTAGACAACATCCTGCGCAAGGACTACGCCACAGTAAGTGCCATCCACAGTGCGGAATGGCTCAACCGCATCACCGACGACACCTCAGCAGTCGCCAACGGCTGCGTGGGCATCGTCCCCAACCTCGTTGGCACCGTCGTACGCTTCGCCACGGCGCTGGTCATGATCGTGAGCCTTGACCCCGTGTTCGCCACCATCCTGGTACCAGGTGGCATCGTTATGGGAGTGCTCGCGTTTCTCTTTCGCCGCGTGCTCAAGCGCCTCTACAAGGACATCCGCGAGAGCGACGGCCGCCTGCGCGTGTACCTGCAGGAGCATCTCGGCAACCTCATGATGATAAAGTCATTCGCGGCGGAGGGCCAGACGGTCCGCGAGGCCGAGGAGCGCATGGCCGACCACCAGGCCGCACGTCTGCGTCGCAATGCCTTCGCCAACTTCTGTGGCGTAGGCTATGGCCTTGCCATGCAGGGCATGTATCTAGCGGCCATCGTCTACTGCGCGCGCGGCATCATGAGCGGCTCCGTGAGCTATGGCACCCTCACCGCAGTGATGCAACTCGTTGGGCAGGTGCAGGGACCACTCTCGGGCATCTCGTCATTCGTCCCCTGGTACTACTCACTGGTGGCGAGCGCCGAGCGACTCATGGAGGTGGAGTCCTACGAGGATGACGGCGAGGTCGCCCCGGCCGAATTCGCGCGCGCCTACTACGAGGACGAGTTCGAGCGGCTCGGTCTACGCGATGCGGGCTTCTCGTACCGCCCCACCGGCGAGGAAGAGATGCCCATAGTGCTTGACGGCCTCACGCTCGAGGTACACAAAGGCGACTACGTAGCCTTCACCGGACACAGTGGCTGCGGCAAGTCCACCGTGCTCAAGCTGCTCATGAGCATGTATCCACTCACCGGAGGCGAGCGCTACGTGGACGACGAGCCACTCACCGCCCGCTATCGGCGGCTCTTCGCCTACGTACCGCAGGGAAACGCCCTCGTCAACGGCTCGATCCGCGAGGTGGTAACGTTCGGCGCCCCGACAGCGGCCAACGACGACGCGCGCATTCGAGAAGCGCTTGCCATCGCCTGCGCCGACGAGTTCGTCGATGACCTCGACCTGGTACTGGGCGAGCGCGGCAGCGGGCTTTCTGAGGGACAGATGCAGCGCGTCGCCCTTGCGCGTGCGATCTTCTCTGACGCGCCCATCCTGCTGCTGGACGAGTCGACAAGCGCGCTCGACGAGCAGACCGAACGAAGGCTGCTGGAGAACTTGCGCAGCCTGACTGACCGCACCGTGGTGATCGTCACGCATCGCAGCGCCGCGCTCGACGTGTGCGACCGCGTGGTTCACTTCACCGAAGGCGGTGTGGCGCAGGAGGTGTAGGCGGCAATCGCGCCTAGTCCCCTTCGATGATGTGCCACGCACGTCTCACGCATGTTTGCGCACATCACATCGAACATGCATCAATCGGGTAGAATGAGCATTCTGCAAGGACGGCAACCGAGCGCACGACCCGCCATCACAACACCCGGATTGCGCTCCAATAAGAGGGATGACGATTTGGATGTTCTCGGTCTCATACGACTCGTAGGACAGTTCGCCGCGCATCTCGGTTGGCAGTGGTGGGCGGCCTCCATCGCCGTTGGCATCATTTGTGGAATCGTGTGTCGCACCACAAGGCACCACAAACGACTCCTCAAGGCTGATGTCGTCGCGGCAGCACTCCTTGGATGCTATCTGACGGTCGTCACGGCCTTTACCGTATTTGCGCGTTCCCACCACGACCTTGAACAGCCATATAATCTGTACGTCTTTGCCACAATCGCGGCGCGACTCGCGCCGGGCAGCGGAGCGAAGTATGAGGTAATCCTAAACGCAGTGATGCTCGTGCCGCTTGGTCTGCTCCTGCCCATCATCATGAAATGCGGCACCAAGCGCATCGCGGTTGTCGCCTTGTGCCTCGTCGTCGCGATTGAGTGCTTGCAGCTCGCCTTCTCGATAGGCACCTTCGAACTGGCCGACATCGTGGAGAACATCTGCGGCGCCCTGCTCGGCTATGGCATCTATGCACTCGCATGCTTCGCGCACTCACGCATTAAGACAATGCGCAAACCACCCGCGCACATGGCGTGAAGCGTCGAGCACCAACCTCAATACCCACCAGCACGCAATACCTTACGCGCGTGGGCAACGTCTTCGTCAGTTATCCCACGGTAATCGAGCATGGACTCATACTGCCTGAACCTGCCGCTCCTGAGGAACGACGCGATGCGCTTGGCCCAGAACGCAGGCAACAACACAGGCCACTTTTCCAAGATGGGGTAATACGCCTTCATACGGCCATACGGCATAAAGAGCGCAGCAATGATGGAGCACACCTTACCGGTTGCCGCACCCCCATTCGTAAGCGTGGCAATGCGACCTGCCTTGTATGATGTGCCGTTGCCGTAGATCCCACAGTCATAGGCATGTTGCAGCAAGAGTTCCGCGTCTTCGTCAAGAGGCTCCTCCCCCATGCAGACTCGACCAAGCCGGGTCATCCTTGCATGGAAGTCGGCAAACCCCATTGAGTCCAGTTCTCGCATCACGTACTCGGCATCAATCTGGTCCCACCGTTGGTCGAGAAGCCACGTGTCCACTATGCGCCGCAAACCAAACCACCCATTGCCAAAGTCGTGATGCATGTGCACAAAGTGGAACACATACTGATCCTCGTCAGACATGTGAACGTACCCGTCGGAATCGGCCGACACGCGATCCCACATACGCGCCTCCCAAGCACGGATGGCGCCACCATCGTCCGTAAGCCGTTTGTGCACCTCAACAGTTACCATCCCCATACGGTACACATCATGCTTCTCGGAGGATTCCCCTCCCTCAGGCACAAAACCAAGGGAGCGCATTATCTCCTCGACGTCATCGTACTTGTATGGCCGTACGAGTAAGTCCAGATCTGTCATCTCGCGCATCGTCGGGTTTGGATACAGCTTGCGCATCTCCCACCCCTTGAGCGGAACGCATCGCAGCCCCGCCTCCCCAAGGGCCTTGAGCACTTGTTGACCGGAATGCCCTTGGTTCACGGACTGACCGACGGACGCGTAATAATACATCCGAAGACGTTGCTGCAAGTCAGGGAAGATGCCCAGCGATTGGTACACCGTAGGAAGAATGCCGTTGCGTCGTATTGCAGAGCCCATCGCGCGCACATCGAGCCCCTGGGACACAACGGGGCGCTCGGCATCGGTCAAGCTCACGCGCAAAAGGCTCAACACGAACTGTTGATCTGCGGTCAGCATGCGAACCTCCCTTGCACGAGCTACCGTCCCCCGAGGCACACGGTATGGTAGCACAGGCAACCAGCACAGAACGCAAACCATACGTACGCCCCACATTGGACATGGCTCCGATGCGGGGCGTTCGAGCACAGCCGTTCTTGTGCCTATGCGCGAGTGGGTGCGCCGCTAGAAGGCAGCGCACCCACTCTCGGCAACGTACAAGGTCACGCGATGCGACTTAGCGCAGGATTTCCTTCGGGTCGAACGGGGAAGGCTTCGGGTTGAACGGGGAAGGCTTCTTCCACCTGGGGATTACGCAGTCAGCTACATTGACGCCACCCGCGACGTCCTGCAAATCGTCCAGAAGCAGCTCCTCGCCACCCACTTCGTTGGCTTCCTCACGCACATCGGAAGACTTCGCTTGATTCTCGCTCATGCTACGCTCCTCTCGAACCGCCCACATCACTGGGCAAATGTTATATTGGGAGGAATAATAGCACATGCGGCGGAAAATCCATAGGAATTGAGCGATAACAAAAAAACCTCTCGAATTGTCCGCCATCGTCAACTGCCATATAAACAATGTGAAATACCTCCCTGACCGGACGCGCCCCACGCCCAACATCGCGTGCGGCACGCGCACAAAACCCCTCAAGCGAAGTAGTGAACGATCTCGTTGACCCATCCGTCAAAGTGAGGGCACTCCCGCAGCATCACGTCAATTCCAGCCGCTCGGGCAACGGAAGAGCCGTCAAGCACCTTCTTGTATCCGGGAATCAGCCGCAAGATCCTCTTGGAAGGCGCGGTAGCCGGCGAATTATTAATGTCTTCAGGTGTTGGGAAGGCGTCTCGAACCCGCCTAATCTTTGCCAGCACCTCTTCGCTTTCCGTGATGGCCCCAAACGCTTGCGGCTCAGAGAATAGAAGCGCTTCGAACTCATGAAGTTGAAGATGAAAGCGAAGGTTCGGCTCACCGATGTCTTCGTTCACCGCAGCCTCAATGTCACGCACGTGCATCTCTCCGCAACCGGCCGCCAGCTTCATGCCCGGCGTCTCCGCAGGAAGGGCATAATAGTCAATCAGGGTAGTCACAAGCTCGTGCTTATGGCCTTTGCAGATCCTCAAAAGCTCGGACTTCGACTTTTCGTAACCAACGATGCCGCCTCTATACTTCTTGTTGGCGGTTCGTTTTGTCGACGCAATGATGGGCATCGCAAAGATGTTCATGCCGAGCAAATATGGGTAGAGCAGCTCGTTGACGAAGGATTCCTCCGACTGGCCTTCGCAATAGATGTAGACATTGTTAGTCATCGCCGAGGCCGACCCCCAATCAGGTTCATCTTCCACAGCTCGCCCAACGAGTAGTCGTCAACCCAGTCACGCAGCGACTCCCCATCGACCCGGCTGAACCTCGATCCGCCCTCATCGCGGTCGGCGACCAGCACGTCCCCGACATCAAATTCGTTCAACAGTTCCACAGACTGGGTCGACACTATGGACTGTCTTCCTCTCGGCAGGGCACGTATCATTTCGGCCAAAAGCCCGATGGCGTAGGGATGCAAACCCAGCTCTGGCTCGTCCACAATAATAGTCGCGGGCTGTAGCTCTGTAGGCTGCAGAAACAACGTCGCCAGGCAGGCGAATCTCAACGTGCCATCCGAGAATTGCGACGGCCCAAACACATCTTCGCATCCAACCTGCCTCCAACGCAAGGATATGTATTCACCATTGCCCGCACTGGGAATCAGCACGAAGTCAGAAAAGAACGGCGCAGCGAGCCGAATCGCCTCAACTATGCGGCGATAGTTTTGAGGGTACGCCCCCTTGAGCATGTAAAGGAATGCCGCAAGGTTCGAGGCGTCACCGGCAAGAGCGGTGTTGTATGCAAGCAGCTGCTCCTGCTTGACGCGAGAGCCTCGACTGGTGTCGTGAAAATGGTACACACGCCAGCTCTGGCGCTTCAGGACTGGCAGCGCATACAAATCAATCCCATTGCCCACGCCGCTGTCCCACTGCGACTCCCGAACAGCACGAGAAATGTTGCTCTCGTTCCGCCAGGAACCATCGTACGTGAGGTACTCCTTACGTATGAGCAGGCTGTTGTCGTCAGTTGGGACTAAGCAGACCCCGTATCCGTTCTGTCCGAAGTCAAACTCAAGGGAGATTTCGTCAGTTGTTTTGCGACCATCAAACAGCAACGTAGAGACGCCCGCTCTGGCAACGCTTATCTGCAGGTTCTTTGAGAGTATGGCCTGAAGGAACGAGAACGCAGAGATGAAGTTCGTCTTGCCTACGCCGTTGGCTCCTATGAGGACGTTAGTCTTACCGAGTTCGACGTCACAGCTCTTTATGGACTTGAAACCAGCGATCTTGACCCTGGTCAACGTATCAATCGACATCGCTGCCTCCTCACCTTTGGCCGACAATGATACAGGAGTCCTGCGCCACCACGCAAGCCGAGCGAACGCTGATGCGACAAGCACTGACAGATGGAGTTCCTGCAGGATGCCGAAACAGACGAGCAGGCACCTCGGCATTCAGGCGCGTGTATGCGTTTGTACGAGTGATGGGCACACCTAGCGTGCAGCATGCTTCGCGCGAATGTACTTCAAATCCTCTTGGTAGTCGGAACGATACGGGCGATAGCGCCAGTCAAACCAGTTGTGGCAATGGTATGTGTACGCGTGCAAATCCTGGACGCACACAATCCGACCCGCCGCACGCCAGAAGAACTCATGGTGGTCGATCATACGGATGTTGGGATCGTACCCCACGGCACACAGGGACTCAGTACGTGCCACGAAACAGTCTGGTGCCTTCCCCACCACCTCGCGGCAAGGGTGACGTCTCAATCACTTCAACCCGTCTTTCGTCAAGACATCAATTCCCTGCCCCGCCCATCTCCTCCTTCTCGCAACGTTCGAATGAGTACCTCGTTCTCTTTACGTGACTGTTCCAGAAGTCGCGCTTAAAGTAGTCCAACAGAAACTCGGGGAACGCGCTCAACACGAATACGCGTTCACGCAGTTCATATACCTTGCGCTGTGCTTGGAACAATACAAGCGGGGTGACCTTCTTCCGATACAATTCATAACTCATGCTACTGAGCCCAAGTAGGCATTTGACCCTCAATGCGAACACCTCAATGACTTCTTTCCATTGATTGTGTTCCATATGCTCGCTCGCATTGTCGTTCCCGTCACCGGCCATCCTCTTATAATCCGGCACATCATCAATTGGGATAAAGCACCCAGAAAACGCTTGGCAGCAATCGCGCCTGTAATCATAGAGTGCCTCAACCATCGGATAGCTTATGAAGAGTTTTCCATGTTCAGTCTCATTGTCGAACACCTGTAGCATCGTATCGATAGCGTCAAGCGAGGCGACACCGTTTTCCGTAAGATTGTCTTGATGCGGATCAAAATCGAAGAACAGGTAGATTTGATCAATCGAATGACGCGATACCCCTTCAAGCTTGGCACGCGCGTCTGGAACACGTTCTCGCAGGATCTCAACAACATCCGTATCGAAGTCATCCTCGCGCAGCTGCTCATAAAGCATGTACACGTTCTGGGATGCAGGCACACTGATGACGGTAATCTTGTGCCGCCCCCTCACAAAGAAGCAGCGCTCCATCTCCTTAGCAAAGCGATAGTCGCGCTTCTCTCCTTCAACAATGAAGAGGGTGATAGGCTCACGCATCAAATGACCCCGCCTTGAACATCTTTTGCAGGTTGTGCGCACTCCTCAATTCCTTCTCGGAAAGGTGATCGAGACTATCGAGCAATTCACCACGAAGGTAGAAATAAACATCGGGGCGGAGCAATTCGTTCGACAGTAAATCGGTGTTGTGGGTCGTCAGGAACACTTGGGGTCCCTTTAGCCCCCTGAGCATCAATACTATCTGCTCTGCGAGCTCAAAATGATAGAAGGCATCGAACTCGTCGATGAACACAAATGAGGCAGTTGCCATTCTTACATACCAGTAGTAGAAGAGTGCAAGGGATCTTGTACCAGTCGAGGCAACGGACATGAAGGGCACGCTCGCGTTCCCATACCGGCAGTACAGCTCCTTCTGTCCATCAACATCCATGGGCACCAAATCGTAATCGATGCCCTGGTCAGAGAGGAATCGCCTGAATTCATCGACCTTATTCGCCCTGATAATGCCTTGCGTAATGCCATCCGAGCCAACAGAAAGGCCTTGGTAGCCATTCTGGTCGAGCGAGTAGAACATCAGCATACTGTCCACGAATGACATGAAGGACGCAAAAGCACGATTCGTCTCGTTGTCTTGCAGGATGGCGTTGTTCCTAACGAACTTCACGCGAGACAGCACGTCCGTTGTTCCGGGCAGCGACGAGGTAATCTGCAGCGATTCCGCGCCGACAAGCTCTACGTGTCCGCTCTTGCGCGCAAAATCGTAACTCAATACCTCTGCACCACCTATCGTCAGCTTCTCGCGCACGAGATCGGTCGCACTTGTTTTTTCATATTGGTAGACAACCTCCCGGTCGTTAAACTCGAATACGTATTCGAACTCGGCAGCAGGTTTTTTTGAATCCAAGTTAAGGTAGGGGCGATACTTCTGCAGGATTCTCTCCTTGTCGGTAAGGTGGACAACGATGTCGAACAGCGCCAATCCAAGATTTGACTTGCCACTGCCATTGATGCCGTAAATGAGCCCCTTCGTCTTTACGCCTCCGCGTACGGCCTCGGTATTGAACCCATAATTGGCTGGATTGTCCAAAACGAATGATAAGCTATTTTTAAAGTTTTTAAAATTGGTCACGGAAAAACTCTTAAGCATGCAACCCCCCGAGAATGCAGACAGGGCCAATCGCAGCCCATTGGCCTGTGTTGATGAACAGTCCGTAGTTTTCTTACGAAATCGCCGTAGTATTTCTACGCTAGAGTATTCCCACACTACATGCATGCACTAAAGCAACAATCGGCAATGTGCATGAGAATCCACGTCTGCGGCGAATCGACATGGGTCTTGGTTGGCATTTGCTGGACTCGAATAGAACGTATGTCGACACCGAAAGGTTTTGCCTCCACGAGTGCAGCATTTCTCAATGGCTCCGAGACAAGCATCCAAAGGACGCCTCCGGCGCGTTTCCCGCGAGACGGAGCACCTTGCGTGGTCGCCCTACCCCCGCTTCCGGCAGAAGAAGACGTCGGCCGAGTCGTAGTCGGCAGGGCCGACCACGGGGCGGATGGCGTCGGGGCAGTCGCGCCCGCTCACGACCTCCACCTCGA
>CADBYM010000006.1 GCA_902798915.1 uncultured Coriobacteriaceae bacterium
CACCACCGCGCTCTCGTATGGTGGTCAAGCCCTCGCGACCATTCTACCCGAGGCGGGCGTGCGGAATCGCGAAATATCAACTCTCTGCAAGAGGGGACTATATCGGAATATGCGGACGCATGCCCGCATTGCGGTTTCAAGGGAAACAAGAGCACCGCTCTTGCAGTGAGGGAAAAACTAGCAATTCAATCTCGTGCGTGGGCAGACGCATCGTTCACTGAAGAATTCGATTCTGTATTGCCAATTAGTTCTGTGCAGAAGACACGTTTCGACAGTCTTTTTACTAACGCCGAGACTCTAGCGACGGTCGCCCCCGCACTTTATAATGCAGTTAAAGAGATGATACCGGATACAATCGTAGCAGCAAAGATTCCTGGAGAGGTACAGAAACTACTTGACCAAGGCGTAGTCAAATTTGTAACAGATAAGAACGGCGAGATCCTCCCCACCATCTTTAGGGACGGAAGAATGTTCAAGCAAGTACGCCTCGAAGAGCTGAAAACGACACCCGAGCTCGGTAGGGCAGTTGTTGACCTGCAGCAGCAAGCTGCGTTGGCAGAGATTCTGCACGAAGTCCGAGAGGTTCATGAAGCCGTTAAAGAGGTGACAACATCTCTGCATAATGATCGTTTAGCTCGAGTAAATGCCGTACTGCAGCAGCTACAGCAAGCCTCACTTATCACCGATTCAAGGCTTCGAGAAGCAAAGTTGTTACACATAACATCAAGAGCCACCGAGGCGAAGGAAATGTTAATGTACTCATTCGTTGAAGGGATGGTTTTTTTCAGTTCTCGCAGCGGCGAGAAGAATCTGATTTCGATGGTCATGGATACAAAAGCGCAGAAAGAAGCTGACAAACGTAGCCGTGTCCAGTTCCAAACGCTAGCAGCACTGACGAGGGCGGTGCAGGTCGAAGCAACAGCTTACTGTCTCGTAGACGAACGCGAGGCGGCACGTGAGAGCTTGCGGCAATTCTCTGACTTCATTGAGAATAACAGACTTAATGACAGGAATACTCTTGTCATGCTTAGCCAATTCAACACAGCAAATCAGGGACAACTCATACACGGCTTTGTAGAACTGCAAAAGAGAATCTCAGCATTCTCCGTCCCGGAAGATGAGTTGATAGCTCTTCCAAAAGATAGCTAGACAGATACTGAGAAGGATGACATTAATGGCACGGATTTGTAAGACTAAAGGCTGCAACAACGAGATACCGGACGGTTGGAAACTCCCGTATTGTGATGCGTGTCGCTATCGCATCGCGAAAAGACTCAGGGAGGGTGCCATTGCAGTGGGAAGTACAATAATCACAGTTGGCGGAGCCGTACTATTAGGTGACAAGATTCCGCTTACCAAAGGGATAAAAAACCATTTCAAGAAATAACACTTTTGGCCGCTCTATGCCGTCAATACATTTGCCTGCATGAGTCAGCGTCTCAGGAGTCAATGGGCACACGGAGACTCGTTAAGCTTCTCCCTTCTCTTTTCGAGCTCGTCTCTGACGCTGAGGATGACAAAGTATACGACGTCGACGAGCTCGACAGGAGCTTTCACGTTACCTTGGGCGGCCAACATGAAGGCAGCCCACCAACCTTCGATGAGGTTAGTGGGCTGTCACAAGTTGTCGGAAAGATGGGTTTTGTCTTGACTGAAAAGGGTTGTGCTACGGTGCCATGGCGGCATAGCGTCCAATCATGTCTTCGTAGTGCTGTATGTAACCAGCGCTTTCAAATATGGTTTTCAGTACCCTTCTGTAGACATCAATGCTCTCACCAGTGTTTTGGAAGGTCTCATCGTCAAAGGGACTGTGAGATCCCGCGTTAGCCCATGCCAGGTACGACCGCGCAATCTCACGGTCCGGGCTTGCCATGCTGGTGATGACGCCGTCGAGGTCAGGGTCCCCAATGAGCTTGAAGAAGGTTTCTGTTATGCGTCTGGCGATATTCTGAGCGGTTAGGGGATTGCAATCTTCACGGAGAAAATCTTTCCAAAGAAGCTCGTAAGTGCTGATTACCGGGTTCTTTTCGCAATGTTCAACAACCGAATGATCCCCGCTCTTGCGAACCAGATAATACGATGTTACTGAATTGCCTTCCTTTTTGCGCACATAGGTGACCTCACGATGGAACGTTATGTTGTGTGTGAGAACGATTAATTGCTCGGTATTCCCGTTGCCGTCACGCGCCTCTTTTGCAAGCTGGCGCACGAGCGAACTCGTTACGAAAAGCACGTCCGCATCCATACTCGTGATAGGGTCGTCGACAACTACTACGCGCCTATCGGTGGTGCCGCTGCTTTCGAGGCTGCCATTCATGAGGTAGTAGAAGTACAGGAACGTCAGGAAGCTGGCCTCACCCTCGCTGAGCGTGTCCTCGACAGGAGTCCCGTCCTTCCTCTCGATCCGATAGGATTTATCGTCCTCGGCAACCACGATCTTGAAACTCGTAAAGCCAAACCTACCGAGAAGCACGTTGATGGCATCGGCGGTTTCTTTCACATTCGTGAGGCCGGCTTCCGCCTTTCGTAGCTCTTCTGTGTTCTGCCTGATTCTGCCGTCGATTTTGCTGATGCTGTTTGTCAGTCCGGCGATCTTGTTGTTCGCTGTGGTCTCGTTTTTCTGTAGTGGAATAACGCTCGGCCGAGCAGCAATCGCCGCATATCGCCAAAGGTCAGCTACAACATCTGCTTTCTGCTCGGCACGATGCTGAATCATGTCGTTGTGGTTGCTTATTGCTATTGTAGCGTTATCGAGCAACTGTTGTATTGCATCGCAGATGCCCTTGGCGCTAACAAGGGTTACTGTGCGACTCGGTTCGTTCTGCTTTTGGTGCAGCAGGGCATTGTTGCTCTTAACGTTGCTATCAAGCTCCGCTATTCGTGCTTCCAGAGAGGGGACGTCCAGGAAATCTGCATGTGTCGTGAGAATCCCTTTGAGAACGGCAATGATGCCGTCGGCCTCATCTGCGTAACTCTGGGCTGCAGCCTTGAGGTCATCCTTGTCCTTTTGATATGTTTCGTCGAAGAATGACTCGAAGTCAGCCTTGAGCTTGTCCGTTATCGTGTGTTCCTGGCAGAAGGGGCATACGTCGCCCTCGATGTACTTTTGGCCCTGCTCAACCCAGTCGCTTATGCCAAGCCTTGTTATGAGGGCGGCGATGGGGATGTCTTCTTTGCCGACGATAGCCTTGCCGAAAATATCTGCACCTTCACAGATAATGAGCCTCTGGAAGTCAATCTGCGGGAGGCCGCTCGCGGTAGTCACGGTGTCGTCAAAAACGATAGCAGCGCGCTTCTCGATTTCAGCCATATCAGGTTTGGCGTCATCGTCTTTGACAGCGGCAACATGTTCGAGCAGGCCATCTTTGAATCGCGCCTTTGTGTTGTGTCCCGGCATCTGTTTCTGAAGTTCTGCCGGTATGGCACTTTTTGTGCTCCAGCAAGCTTCGACGATTTGGGTCTGGGCAGCTTGAAGCTCAGTCCTTGCTTGCTCCAAGTTGCCCTGTGCGGCTTCCTTCTTGCCCTTGTCCCTTTCGATGGTCTCGGTTAGCTCATCAATCTTCCTCTGGGCGTCAACCATCCCTTTGCCCATGGTGAACACGCCGGGCACGGAGGCTTTGTTGGCGAAGTTCGCCGTTATGAAGTTTCGGTTATACACGTACACCCGAACTGGGTTGCCACCATCCCACTGAATTGCGCTCGAATCGGGCAAGGAGGACTCGTCGGCTATAAGCTGGCTTATTGTCGTCTTGCCTGATCCGTTTGGCCCGAAGAAAAAGCATACACGGTCGAGACCATCAATCTTTACTTGTTCGTGACCGAAGGGCGTTCTTAATGGCAGTCGTATGCTTGTAATCATCGTTCATCCTGTAGCGTTCGATCATCCCGCATTAAATAGCCTCCAGACATGCCGCATTAAGACGTTCGAATTCCGGAAGTGCCCTGTAGAACTGCTGGAATCTTCTCCGGCGACTGCTAAGCGCGCCGTTTGCCGGGTTCAGGTAGGAGGCAAGACGTTGATCCTCGGTGCAAGCCCTCTTGATTCTGGCCTGTAGCAGCTTCGTTGCTTCTACGACTCTTGTGTGCCTTTCGTCATTCGGGTCGTATTCGCTAATTAGGCTGAGGGGCAAGGTGTGGATGTGGCGCTTCCCAAAGTTGCCCTCGGGTTGGAATTCCTTTATCGCGTCGTTTATCGCATCGCTATTGAGGAGGCCAACGTAGTAGAGCGCTTCGTCTTCGCTGTCCGCACCACGCCAGTAGAGGGTCTGGTCAATGGCCAGCTTATGCGGCTGGCTGATTTCGTCGCAATTAATTGCCGATGCGCTTATGTTGCTTCCGCCGGCACCATACAAAACACGCCATTTCGAGGTGTCGTGCAGTGTATGCGAAAGCTTGCTTCTCGTGTCTAGATAGGCGAGATAGCCGCCCTTTTCCTGGTAAAACTCAACGCCGCCCTCGGCACAGTGCTTGACCTTATCAGCAAGCACCTTGTTGCTTCTCCCAAGTAAGGCGAGGTCTCGATCTATTAGCTCGACGGCGCCTTGTCCGGGGACATACTTCACAGGCAGGAAAGCCCTAACTGGATGGACCGGCGCAAAGGGCATGACCTGGTTGGAAGTGACCATATCGTATAGCAAGCTGCCGTCAATATTCGTAACGGTACCAACGCTAAAGGTCTTACACTTCTTACCGTCCTTTACGGCGAAAGACAGCGGATCACCATTCGTCGGTATTGAGCTAACTGTCCATAGTCGATTTGGTTGTTGTTCACATTTGAAGACAACCGCCGTTCTCGGCATGCCATCGAAGCCTTGATTGAAGTTGACGGTATCAAGCGCCTTCTCGACGCTTTGGGTGTTGTAAGAAAAGGCCGTCGCCTTTCCATTGGTGATCAATTTGTACGTGACCCGTGTTCCCTCGAGGTTGCCGTCGAACACAACACCTGCCACTTCTCTGCTTGCGGAGTCAGTGTGCTCCTTCTTGGCGAAAATGACCGCTGCGCGGTTGTTGAAGGCCTCTTTAGGCAGCTCCCAGATTTCGGTGAGCTTGAATTCAGTTGATAGCCCCGAACGAAGATAACCACCTGTCCTAAAAGGCTCCTCATGCCTGCCGTTAAGCATGGAGTGAGGCATGATGCATGCTATTACCCCGCCATCCGAGACGTAGCGCCGTATTGACGCAACGAGGAATATGGTCGCGAGCTCAACGTGTGGAAAGGAGCTGCCGCGTGGCATGATGCCATGTGAGTTTGCGAGTTTCACAAGCGCGTCATGATAGGGGTTTCCACGCAGCCTGCTGAGTGCGAGCCATGGCGGATTGGATACGATTCCATTGAAGAACTCCGTGGCGAATGCAGGCTTGAAGGAGTTGCTCAAAACAAAAGGCCAGATGCCGTTCCTGTCACGGCTACGCAAGTCGCTCAGCACTTCGATGAGGTCCGCAAATGCTGACGTAGCAGCACGATTACTGCTTTCATCGAGTTCGATGCCCATGCGCGTCACCAGGTCGGAGAACAGCCTATCGGTCGTCTCGTCATCAACATCAACCCCATCAGTGGCGTAGTCTGCGGCGATGACATCGGCTTTGACCATCATCTCGTCAAACAGTTGCCTGTATGGTCTGCTAATGAGGAATTGTGGGATCGATATCGTTCTGTCATGTAGATGTGCGACGAGTTCGTTGCCGCCAATGGCGTCATGCGTACTCACGGGCGTACGCGTGAATAGGGAGTCTGCGTGATACACAGGGATATGCACAGATCCAGTGAAGAAACCCAGGTACTTCTTCATGACGAGCACCCAGTTGACTTTCGATAGGATGACGGCGAGTGGATCGACATCGAAACCGTAGATTGACTCGCTTAGCATTGCAATCTCGTCGTCTCCCAAGCTCGTCGGGTTGCCCATTCCCTCGATGAGCTGGGAAAGCGTCTCGACAATAAAGATGCCCGAACCACAGCACATATCCACGAGATGTGGCTTACACCCTTCGAGATCCCTAATCGCCTTTCTCACCATTTTTGCCGCTATGGGTTGCGGGGTGGGCGCCTGCCCGAGCAGGATTTTCTTGTCGATTCCCGCCATCTGTGAGATAAGCCCGCCAAACAGGTCCGTTGTTGCCACGTTCGCGAAATCGTAGACCATGAGGTCGCGCTGCAGCTCTATAGCGCAATCGACAAGTTCATCGATATAAGGTTCGGCATTGAGCCAGCCGAAATAGTCATATTCAACAAGGTTTTCGATCCCCAGGGTCACGAAGTAAGTACCATCGAGGATGTCTCGGATTTGCTCAGAGCTTCTCTCGGGCGCGCTGCCATCAAGTATGTTTGCCGCTATGAGCTTTGCAAGAGTGATGATGTACAGCTCATGCGAGTAGTCCTCGGTGAATCCCGAGCCTGCCCCGGTAACTCCTTCAACGAAATTCGACCAGAGGCCCTCTACGAGCCTGGCATATCCCGGATTCTTTTCACAGGCATCAATGACTAAATCGCGTATTGTATTCGTCCTGACCTTAGTGCTTCCGCTGTACAGGCCGAAATCGGACACGAGCGCTTTCGGGGTGAGCTGTTTCGAGCCAATGCGTCCGTAGTACTTGTTGATAAACCTCTCGAATCTTCCCAGGTTCTCATCGGATGTGTCGGTCATGTCGAGCCGGTCGATCTCGCAAAGCTCCAGGTCGTCTCGTCCCCACAGGCCGTTTTCGGCCATAGGCCTACCATCGTATTCGATGTCAACTCGGTATGCGTACCAATGCACCGTGTCGGAGAGGATGCCAACGATGTTGTCGCGATCGACGTTTTTGTTAAGGAGTCCTGCACAATAGTCTTCGACCTGCTCGTATCCGTGGTCGAATATGGCACCCTGAGTTAGGTTCTTTTCGTACTCGACAGCGGTGTGCCCAATCAGAACGTCCGCAAACCCGCTTCTTCGCGTATTGTCAACGCTGTACGTTTCGTTTGCTTCGGCTTTTCTGGCGTGCTCGTCAATCCACCATGGCTTACTGGGGAACATCATCGGCAGTCGCGTACAGAAAAGGTAGCGCAGAGGGTCTTCCTTTGAATTGTCCTGTATGTCACGCCCTGCCTGCGTGAAGAAGTCCCTGGCGGCTTCGTAGTCTAGCTCCGCGCGTAGCTCGTAGTCTTCCATATCCATATTCGTCACTCGCTCCTTAGTTTAAGCCTAATGTCGAGCTCATCCCTCCAACGCGCTAACAGTTCGTCAGCTCGTTCGCTTCCGGCTATCGCCTTCGAAATTACGTTGTCGACACTGTTCTGGGTCGCAGCCGCCTCATTGATGGATCTTGCATCGGCGAGCTCGGCCCCGTACCGGCTCAGCGCTTCTCTCAGTTCGCCCTTTGGTCCGGGAAGCTCCAACTTGCGCAACGATACGGCCTCGCATTTCAGAGCGCCGCCGCCCAACACGCTGCAATTTCGCTCCAGCTCGAGCCTGACGTAGGTCGAGTTCAGCAGCGCAAGCGCAGCATGTGATGCCTTCAGATTCGTGTCATTAACCCAAATTGTGGAGAAGTTGGCGTCTGCCACGATACGTCTGTCGCCAACGAGTTGGTAGGCCCGTACGACGCCGCCGTTGATGCGTGGGATCACAAGGTTTGGCAAATGCCTGTCCTTGAGCGCAGGCAGCATGTACCAGTACCGGTCTTTGCCAGGCACGCTGCTGAGAGGCCCGTTTGTCCGAACAGCAGAAAGGCTCGGTATATGCTGGCGCCGTCCATTCTGGATAACTTCATGTTCCTCGCAATAGCTGATGTATTGCCTCAGGCTCATCAATTCCCGTTCCGGAATGACGGAGCTGTCTTCGATTGGCCTGTCGATGAACAGAAGCCGGTATCCAGTCTTTCGCGTCGCGATGGTGTACGCATCTTCGATTTCGTCCTGGTAGCGCAGCGCAGGCAAAAGAGGCAGACAGCACGCGTTGGCGGGTTCCAATCTGGCGCAATCCGCCCAGATGTCATTGCTGGCCCGTCCGTCTCCGTCCTCCGTCAGATAGAAGAACCCGTTGGCACCGGTTCGCAGCCCTTGCCCAACGTTAAGCCCCCAGTCGCCAAGCGTGGCCGTTCTACATTCGATATGCACGCGCGATGCATGATTGACACAACTAAGGTCTTCGTGTCGTGCCCAAACTTGGCCGTCTGAATAGTCCGCTCCGCTTTGGCATAGACTGGTAAACGCCTCGTCGCCGGTCCGTCCGTCGTATGTTAATACGCCTGCTAAAGAGCGTGTGTTGGCCGCCCACTTCGACAGGCCTATGTGGTGCACGTGCGTGTTATCCGGCTTCGTGTCCTTGCCGTCGCGCTTGGTGGCAATCAGGAGGTTTGTCTTGACCTGAGCGTCCTGGAACCACGTACGGCTTTCGTCGACGATAATCCGGTCGACCGTGAAATCAGCGTTCAGAATGTCATAGATAACGCTGGCGTACTCTCTTTTCAGCCAAGCATCGGGCAGCACCATTGCCAACTTGCCGCCGGGCTTAACTAGGCAGGCGCAAAGAATCCAGCAAGGCACTGCAAGGTCGGATAGCCCCGAGTACGATTTGGCTCCTTCGAGATACGGAAGTTTTGAACCTGAGATATTGAGCACCTCAATGGTTCCGATGAGGCGCTCGCGTATCGCCTCAACTGCGTTCTTGCCGTAAAGAGCGTCGAGGCCCTGATATCTGACATACGGAGGATTCGTTATGACCAGGTCCCATTCTTGCTTGTTGTAAAGATCGGTAGCCGCCTTGCTCAATGCGTCGCACTTAAGGAAATGACTGCATTCTAGCCTTGACATTGCAGCTTCAACTGCCTCGCCATCAATATCGATGCCGTAAAGCCTTTCTTCATGCGCTCCGCGACCCTGCAGGGCTATGAGCATGTCTGCCTGGCCGACCATCGGGTCGATGGCGTGAATCGAATCGATATCAGCGAGATCTGCGGCGAGTACAAGAAGGTTGGCTACTTTGGGACCAGAGAAGAACTGACCGATTTCCTTATTGCTCATGTTATTGCCCCGGATGTCGCAAATTTCTCGTAGGCATCTCGGGCGTCAAGCTCCACGCGTATTCCGTTTTCGAGGCAGTGATTAACGTAAGCGGCATATGCTTCTCGCGGGCCGTTGGGTTGTGCGGGAGTGTCGAGTTCAGCCTCGCTTCCGATAGGTTTGCTTGGTTTGTGTTCAGTCTTGCCAAGCAGGATAAGAGAGTCACCTTTTACGCCACCTGAGGAGACCACCTGTTTGAAGCTCTCTTGGGACTTCGCGAGATGCGTGGTTGTAACCACGTCGAGCCCCGCGTCTTCTATTGCCGAAGCGAGAGCTTGCCACACGTCTGCTTTTGACGAGTGGAATACGAGCGTCATGAGTCCTTCGTCTTTGAGAACGCGCTTGGCTTCGGCCAGAGAAGTCATGATCATGTGACCGTACGTATCAGCATCTTTGTCTTGTGAAGGGCTGATGATCGCTTCATCAGAGCGGTCAGTGGTCGCATCCAGCCACAGCTCGTTGATTTGATTTACCTCAGCGTATGGGATGAAGTCGCCAAATGGCGGATCGGTGAAAACGTACGAGATTGTCCCGTCGCCCTCCCGTAGTCTACCGCTGCTTTGGTTGACTACATCGACATGCCCAGTACAGCCGTTTACGTACGAGAAGGCTCTTGCGAAGGGCTTTATCTTTCGCTGCAATCCCTTGAGGATGTTCTTTTCTACGGGTAGGTTGCTAACGTAAAGCACACCACTTTGGGCGCCTGTCAGTACGAAATCTGACGAGTTGTGCTTGGCGACCACCCTCGTCATGAGCGTTGCGTGCGTAGCGTTGTAGCTGAGTATTAGGAGGCGTAGCGCGTCACGAATGTCTTTCTCGTAAGCTTCAGTCTTCTTCCATAGCGCCTCGATAATGAGAAAGTTGCGCTTCGTATAGAAGTGGTGCAGATGTGATATTCCCTTGTGATAACCGGCCCTGTGTAGCTCGCCCCATTCGATTGGCTGGGGCTTTGTATCCTCCGGATAAGCAAGGGCTTCGATTCGGGCGACATCATCGAAATCTGCTGTATCAGCGACACGTCGCCAGTTTCTCCCAGCGGTCTCGCCGTAAACAAGAACCGGCACCCTCCGACGGCTGCTTATGCTTTCGCCGAGCAAATCATCGTATTTCTCTTCCACCGAGAATGCGTTGTCGCCCGTCGATACGGCTGTGCCGCAGTGAGGACAATTACCATTCGAATTGATTCTTAGAGGATCCCAGTTGACCATGCCTTCATAAAACGTGAAGTCACAGCCGCATTGCTGACAAGTGAGAACGCTTGACCAGATTACATGACGAATGGTACCGATACGCCCTTGGTCATCTACGGCCTGGTACAGATCGCCAAGCTCGGCATTCACGTCTCGTAAGAGCTTTTCAGCCGCCTTGACGAAGAGGTTCGACGAGGGAGGGCAAGTCATAACGCGTGCTGCAAATGTGCCGTAAGTGCTTATGTCATAGAGTACGGCATTCCTTGGTCCCCATTCGGGTTCTACGCCAAGCTTCTCTGCAATACTCAACATGCTTGGAGTAGGGTGCTCGCACATTTGGGCGGCCAGCCCAGTTGCACCGCTTCCCGAGAATGAGTCGAGTACAGTATCGCCAGGATTGGTGTGCGCAGCGATGTAGACCGCAATCGATTCAGGGGCTATCTTGGTTGGATATGCGTAGGTATTGAAGAAGACACCCGAGCGGAACGACGGCAGCGCACGCCGGTACAGTGTCGTTAGGTCGTTGTGCATGGCTCGGAAGTCACTCCAATCAAGTCGAATAGTCACGTACAGTACAATCTAATAATTCTACCACCCAAGCGATTCCCACCAGTCGGCGGTCTTGGTTAAGGCGGCGTAAGAACGCAATCAGTCAGACGGACTCACTCATTACTGTAGCCCAGCCAGATCGTGTCCGTCGCGTTGTCGAGTTCATCTGCCGTGGCCGCAACGCAACAGGGGCGACCCGCAGGCCGCCCCCAGGTGATCGCGTATTCGGTTGTGCCGGCGCCGGCTACTTGACCAGCTTGAAGCCAACCCTGCCGTCGGGGCCCGTGGCGTACACCCTCGTGGCCATCGCCGCGTTCATCTCCTCCAGGCTCTCCCACGCCCCGAAGGCCCACAGCAGGTCCTCCAGCATGGTCTGGTCGGAGGGGACGAGATCGGGGTCGACGCCGTCGAGCATCTGGCCCAGGGTCATGGTGCCGAGCCCCTCGCAGTGGTAGACGGTGTCCAGGTCGGGGAGCTTGAAGGCTGTGGCGGTCGCGGTGCTCATGGTGTCCTCATTTCAGGCGCCCCTGGTGACGCCCACCTCGCGCATGTCCTGCTCCTTCTCTGGGCCGCGTCCTAGACGATGCTGTCATCAAATTGGACATGAATCTCGCCCTCGTCGGGGATGCCCTCGCCGATGGATTGCGATGCGTGCATGACCGCCCTAGCTATCGAAACGATCGAGCCCTTCAGACTGTTCTCACGCCGACTGATGTTGCGCTGAGAGCTGAGTTGTCGAAACAGAACTGCAGATAATTCTCTCAATGCTTCGGCACACAATGCTCATCCGACCCGCAATTGCTCATGGCGATAAGGCCTTTGATTTGCCGATGATGATAACGTCTTCCACCATCATTCCCCGTCACGATCCCGCGCGCCAATACATGCCCGCCGAAAACCAATTGCCTGAACCAATCAGTTAGCCGATAGTCTGAAGTGCACATTTGCGCAGGCACCATTCGTCAGAGGCACCAAACTATCGCACGGAAAGAAGACAGCCATGTACATTAACGATAACGCTCTTAAATGGTACGAATACGCCCTTAGGACTGGCGATGACTCGGTTGCCAGATTCATGATGAATTGGATCGCCTTCAACTTCATGTACGGCGAGTACCGTAAAAAGGACGATGAAGGTGAGTGGAATTCTGAGAGGGAGCGTATATCTCTACTCTGTCATGACAAGTATCGCGATCTCACAATATACAACCCGTTCGTCGAAGACCGCGAAGCCACAGAAACACTCATCGAGCTTCCCGTCGTAAAGGGGAAACGTTTTCCGGAATGGCGAGGGGGGCCACACTTGCCATATGACCGTACTAAGAAGCCCTATGAGATGACACCAGCCGAGCTCTGGGGGGTGACTAGCTTGGGCAGTGGGCTCAAGCGGGTTGAGTGTCTCCTTCTAACTCTGTACCAAGTGCGCTGTAACCTATTTCATGGTTCAAAAGACCCCACCTTCATACGTGATCTCGAGTTAGTAGAGTCGGCGGGGATAGTCTTGGAAGGCTACATGAAAGCGTTGCTACACATAGACTCTTCTCCCCGTTAGTCGATGGATCAACCCTCAGCACGTCGTCAAGCATGGCATTTCTGACCGCATCATTGCTGTGATCGTTCCCGTCCGGTATGTCATCAATCTTGTTACTCTCCCTGCCGCGCTCGATTTCCTTCAACGTGAACTCGGAGAAGGTCAGGGGGCACCTGTTGGGGTCGATAACGATTTCGCGCGAGCCGCCCAGCCACTCATAGGACAAGTGCTTTATCCCAGCATTCCTGCCCGCGTGGACGCGAATCCCGAGCTCGCGCCTCCAGACTTTCATCTGCACCTTCGAGTCATGCGTGTCATCGGAAAACGATCTGGTCATGGGTAGGGCTCGCCGTTGGCGTCGTCCGCATAGGTGAGAGAATCGACCACGATCTCTCCCGTGTCTGCGTATCCGCCGGCATGGTCTTATTCGCGGAGTGCTCCTCGAAAAAGAGAAGGCACCTAGCGACGCCTCGCCGCGTCCTTGATGGTCGTGAGCAGGGATTTCTTGTAGTAGACCTCGGCTTTTTTTATCTCTTCGTATAATGCGCGCTTCACTCCGCCCTTGGCGTCCTCACCCTCCTTCAGTCAGTGGTAGAAGGTGGAGGGGTGCACGCCGATGCCCGCGCGTCACAAACTAGACCTAACGCGTGATACGATGCTGCTGTTTACGCGATGCGATGGGACAGGCATGGGGCTGGGATACTTGGGCAGGTGCCATTTGGAGGCCGAGGACGGCGAGGCCGCCGTCTACTCGTACACGGGAACGAACGCCAACCTACCGCGCGACGACTGGGACAGACTGGAGTCGATCGCCGGATCCTTCACGATACGCAAGGACGCCTTGGAAGAGCCCGAGGTCCACGTGAGGCGCGTGCGCAAGCCCAACGGGCGAAGGGTCATCGAACAGAAGGTCATCACCCACTTCCCCAGCCTTCACGACCACTTACGGGACGGCGGCATTGTGGTGGACGATCTGTGCGGCGCAGACAAGATAGAGTTCAAGGGAACGGGCAACCCGCTCCCTCGAATCGTTTGCCGACTGCTGTATGCGGTCTACAAGTCGTACATGCTCAACGGCAAGCTGCCGGAGGACGAGGCGTTCATCCAGTAGCCCTGCGCTCGCGTCTGGTTTTTGAACCCGCATTCCCAGCACCTCTGACTGCTATGTATGCGCATGCGGTCGCGCTCGCGGCGAATCGCCGCCACCTCCGCCTCGCTGTCCTTCTCCTCAGCCTCGCGCCGCAGGATCTCGTTGAAGGCCACCACATCACCAATGTGCATTCGCTCAGCACATGAGGGCAGAGTATCGTCTGTCAGTGCGGCCTGGCGCCTACTATGCCACAGTCGGAACGCTCTAGGGGCAACGTGAACGTCTCGATGACAACCACAGATGCCATCCCCTCAGGCTCTTCTCTGTCTCGAAGACTACAATATAGGCAACAGCACCCGGACATCGCATCGAGAACACGAGGGAGACTCAAACATGCAGAACAGGTACACGGGCGACATAGGTGACTTCAGCAAGCTCGGGCTGCTGCGGGTGCTACGTGCCGCGGGATTGTCCATCGGCCTCAACTGGTACCTCACCCCGGACGAGACGCACAACAATGACGGCGGCCACACTAAGTACCTCTCACAGGAGGAGTTCCTCAGGTGCGATCGACCCCTCGCACTGGAGCTGAAGGGTATCCTCGACAGCGGGAAAAGGGAGGTACGCCTGCTGGAGAGCGACGACATCCTGGAGGCGACGTTCTTCTCGGAGTGCCTCGACTTCACGGGCATGCGGAAAGCGGAGAGGGCGGAGTTCCGGGAGGCATGGTACAACCGGTCCCTTGCCAAGCTGTCTGGCCGGGACGTCGTCCTCGTCGACCCGGACAACGGCCTCGTCGTTCCCTCGGCCGCTGGGAGGCCGAAGGAGAACAAATACGTGCTCCCCGAGGAACTCGCCGGCTACTACGCCCGGGGCTCCAGCGTGATCTACTACCAGCACAAGGCAAGGCGGAAAGACGAGTTCTACGTCAGGCAGCACCGCGAGCTGGTGCACGGCCAGCTCTTCCCGGACGCGGAGGGACTCGCGCTTAAGTTCACGCCCACGTCCCAGCGGTACTACCTCTTCGTCATCCAGCCCCGGCACAGCTCAATCATCAAGGCCGCCGTGGACGAGATGCTCGCCACCAGCTGGGGCGAGCACTTCTGCCTGCTGCGAGGTTGAACAAGTAATGGACGGGCGAGACAGTGTCTGAACAACTATCGAGCATCCGTTTCCTACGAGGTGGTGCGTCCTCAGGTTTCGCCATCGGATATCCACTTGCTCTCCCGGAACACAAGAGTCAGCGCCAGCAGATCACCTATCAAGGTCCGCCCCCACAGTCAGCCTCCCAAGGACGCACGGAGCATATCTCATCCATTAGCTGCATCACAGTAATCATTTGAGTGATATGCTGAAGCGCAGTGGGTAGAGGCAGGATGATGCATGGCAGCGTGCACCTGATTGGGTCCTCCCCCGTTGCCAGTCAATTCCCAAAGCGGCAGATGCTGGCACGATGTTCTTAGGAAGGAGCAGAAATGGGCTTTTTTGAAGACGCTCTTGGAGGAATCGCGGAAGGCCTCGGTGCTGCAGCAAGTACGGTTGGAGAGGCGGCTACGACCGTCGCCGGTGCAGTCGGTGGTGCTGCTGGCGCAGCAGCGGATGCTATTGGCACCACTGTGAGCACTGCCACCTCTGACCTTTACTCTTCATTCGGGGGATCTGTTGGCATCGAGCAGGGAGACAACCTCAAACTCAAGGACGGCTCTTACCTCCTTCCGGAGCCCGTAATAAACGATGAGGAGTCACACGAGCTCGATGTGTTGACTAAGCGTTACGACAAGCTCAACAAGCCGGGTCTCATTGTTCGTGCAGGCGACGCATTAGGTCAGGTCATGCCGGACTTCGTGAAGGATGCTTTTGATAACGCTGGAGAGACGATATCGAGTGCCGAACTATTCAAATCTGCCATGAAGATTGTCGCAGAAGGGTTTGGAGCAATCGAGAAGCAAGCCGCCAGTGCATCCGTGAGTTCAGATTACGTTGTCAATCAAATTAACAGGGGCAAGCAGGAACAGAAAGTATCGAGCATCGAGGAGATATGCCTCCTGAGGTCCAACGATGTCGCTCGGGTTGCTGGGGCAGAGCGTGCGGGACACCTCAGTCTCGCGTTTGTCGAAGGTGCGGCTACCGGCGCGCCTGGTTTTGCGGGCATACCTTTCAATCTGGTGCTGTCGACATTCCTGTTCTTCCGCGCCGTTCAGTCAATGGCGATGTTTTACGGCTACGACGTCAAAGGCAATCCCGACGAGATGGTGGTAGCGGGTGAGGTCATCATGGCCGCGTATGGGGCGGGAGAACAGGGACCCAACGGCTCTGTCGCAGCAGGCTACGTCGGCAAGATAATGGCGATAAGCGAGGCTGAGGTGGCGAAGCAGGTTGTTGGTAAAGGGTGGACCGCAATGGCGAGCCGTGGCGGTGTCACACTCCTCCTCACGCAGATGCGGGCTCTTGCGCACGCTTCGGCTAGGAAGGCCTTGGTAAACGCAGGCGAGCAAGGATTAGAAAAGAGCGTGTTTGCGAGCGTCTTCACCCAAATCGGAAAGAGGCTAACTCAGAGCGCCATCAAAGGCGCAGTGCCCATTGTCGGCGGCGTTATCGGGGCCCTCTTCGACTCGGGTGTGATGGGTCGCATGCTCGACTTTGCGGAAGTGTTTTATCACAAGCGCTTCATCTTGGAGAAAGAGTTGCGAGTGCGCAGCCTCGCTGAGGGCACCCCGTTCTATGAGGTGGTGGAAGAAGTATCTGATGTCGACACCGACGCAGTCGTCGAGGAAGCGGAAAGGATTGTCGAAGAGGAAACCGAGACGAGTGAGTGATCATCGTCGCTCCACTAGAGTACTGATCGATTCGATGAGTGCCCTACCACCCACACGCATATTGCCCAGGAAGCGTTCTGGTGATTTGAGCAGCCCCGTTATTTCCTCGAGCCTATCCGTGATCGCCCCAAACTCCTGCCCGAGGTCGAGTGTCCAAAGGTAGAAGTCGCGCCCGGTCTCGTTCCAGTGCGACTGACGGTCCTCCTCCCTGGCGGTGAGCGCATACAGCAGCATGCCCGATACGGGTCTGCCCGAAGCGTACTCCTCGTGAAGGACGTAGGAGAAAATCTGGTTCATGTTGGCGGGCGAGGCAATCTCGCGCTCGTGATGGGTCTTGAGGATACGCCCGTAGCACTTACAGTCGACGATGAGCGTGGCATCCTTGCCGACAAGCGTAACGTCTGTGTAAAGCCTCGGAAGGAATCCGGGGTCGTCACCAGCAACAGAACGTTTCACTTCCTTGGCCGACGGTCGCAACTCAGGATGATGCCTTTCGAACCATGCCAGGACGAACGCCTCATAGAGCGCGAAGAGCTTTTGTGAGTCTTTGAATGCTGCCAGCTTTGTTTCGCCTTCATCTTGCGTGAGCAGCATGGACTCCACGACCATGTAGCACACGTTCATCAGAAGCTGGTACGAACCATTGTTGCGGTGATAACGCAGCCTACCCCATTCGATGCGCTTGGGGTCGAGGTTGTCGACATCCCGCAAGGCTAGCAGGAATCTCTTGAGCGCCTTCCTGCACTTTCGATCCACGAGGTCCGAAGCGACGAGCAAACCTCCGACGGTCTTTAGAATCCGGTTCTTGTAGGTGTTCTCATTGAGCTCGTCCCACTCGCAGGCGACCCTGCTTGAGTTCCTTGCGGCGAGCCTCGCCGTCGAGCGGGCGTCAATCCTACCCCGGACGCCGAGGATGTCCTCCCTGACCACAGAGTAGCCACGCTCGAACCCGCGTTTGCGCTGCAGGTCTATGCCCATCGAAAGGATGGCCGCCATGAGGTCTTCGACCCCATCGAAGTCTTCTGTCTCAAGCCGGGTGTATTTGTCAATTAGGTCCTCGGGCATGCCCGCTTCGGCTGGGCTTGTCTGAACAGCCTCAATGGCCATCTCTTGGGTGGTGTGGACATTTAGCGTGCCAACCAAGTAGCTGTCATGGTCAATCCGTACGCCTGGCACACGGCTGGCAGCCTCGATGACTTCCTCAATCTTTAGGGGATGCTCGTCCGCGAGGTTTGCAACGGCGTCCTTTGCTCTTATCGCCGCATCTCCTGTCATCTTGCCTAAAGAACCTAACGATATCCCACAGGAGGGGCCCAGAAGATTCGAGACTCTGGGTACCCGACCCGGTTCTGGGGGCGTATGGGGACCAGCTCTGTCTGGAAGGATTCGACGAACAGTGAACCGCTGCTTGGCGTGCCCCCCAGCGGAGGGCGGCTTTCGAAGCGCAGTATACCCCTCCGTTCTAGAAGTCAAATCGTTCTAGAAGTCAAATGCTGGCTAATGGGAATCGGAGAGATGGCAATACTTGATTATCTACGATTCGGAGATGTCCGTCTTCTTGCGCCTAGCCATCGTGTTGCTCCTTGCTCATCACAATCCATTGACGCCTTTGGCCGGCCCATCTCTTCGTATATATCCCTCCTGCCTGAGGCTGCGCAGTTGGTACTCAATGGCACGCTGGGATAGGCCGAAAAGATTTGCCATCTCTTTCGCTGAAGCTTTCGGGTTGCTTCGGAGATAATGCAGTACTTTCTCCGAAGTTTTCTCCGAAGTACTGCCTATGTCTTCGGGGATTTCTTGTGCGTTTGTGGTAGTTTTCTCCGAAGTTTTTCTGGTAGCCGCATCCTCATGGTCGCGGATGAAAGCGAACTCCTCGTTGATCGGACACGTGGCCATCGTATAGTCGTCTGAGTCGTTGAGCGGCTCGAACATCAGTGGCGGGTTGCCGTTGTCCGCCATGGCGTGCTTGGCGCGACGAATGCCCGAACCATAAGACTGGATGAGGCCCAGCGCGAAGAACATCTCCTTAATCTCGGGGTTCAGATACTCCCTATCGCGGAACTCCTCCCGCGTGTTCATGTCTTCAATGGTCACGGGCGGCAGAGGGCGATTGTGATTGATGAACGAGAGCGAGTTCTCGTACACATAGACGCCCACATACTCTTTCTTGTCGTACTCCTTGTGCATCACAGCGTTTGTCAGCAACTCGACAAAGGTCGTGCGAGGCCAGTTGTACACCATGCGGTGCCCAACGAACTCCTCGCTTCGCACGGTGTACGAACGCTGGATGACCTCCTCGAAGAAGTCAATCGCCCTGAGCACCTGCATCCATATGGGTCCGTCGAATACCGTCGCCTCCATGCGGTCGGTGTCCTTGGCCTCGCGGATTATCTCCACGCGCGCATATGGGATGAAGTCCTGGGGTCGATTGGCAAACATGAGCACGGCGAAGTTCTTGGCACGATGGCCCCCGTACTCGCTGCCGCTCACCAGCCCGAGCGCCTGCGCCATCTCGAGCTTGGGAAGTGCGCGGACGTCCTGCGCCGCATTCGTACGGACCAAGTACTCCCGCATCCACTCGTAGTTGAGATCGTCAAGGGTCGCCGTCTCGTTGAGCTCCGAGCTGAAGTGGAAGTCTGCGAACTTCTTGAGCAGCTCGAACTCCTCGCGCTTGTTTGGAAGCCGCGTGTCTCGGCGCACGCGAATGTAGCGACCGGCCCTGAGCCTGATGCCCTTGTCCCACTCTGCCTTCGCGCTCGTCTCATATGGTCCGTCGGATCCGGGCTCGACCGCAATGACCAGGCACGTTCTCCTGTCGACCGTTATATCGAGCAGATGGTAGGAGGCGTGAGGGTGTATCTCCGCAAGCAAGCTCTTGATGCCATTCTCCGTTGTCTCGAGCAAAGCGTCATCGATGCCGATGACAGGTCGCTTCGGCACGACTTTCTCCCCGGTGTCTTCGTCCATCTCCTCCACGCCGATGATGATAAGGCCGATCTCGCGATTCATGTAGTTGTTGGCGTAGGCGCATGCCGTCTTGAGGATCGAGGCCTTCTGCTGTGCCGACTTCTTGTACTCGATGAAGTCACATTCGACTCGCCCCAGCTCGACAACCGCTTGTGCCATCACGTGATATGCTGAAACGTGCTTATACCGTCTGAACCATTAACCCTAGGAGGAGTCATGGACTTCAAGGTTGAACGTAACGACATCACAAAGATGGAGGTCGACGTTGTGGTGCTTCCCGCAAACTGGAGACTCGTCGAGGGCACGGGAGCCTCGATGGCGCTGTTCGAAGCGGCTGGCCGGGAAGAGCTCAAGGCTGAGTGCGCCATGAGGTTTGAGGGGGCCAAGAAGCGAAACCAGCGGCTTGTGCCTGGCGTGTCGATCCTCACTCACGCTTATGCGCTTCCTTCCAAGGCCATCATGCACACCATCGTGCCCAAATGGCGAAAGGACAATTCGCGCAAATGCTATGAGGACCTCTGCAAATCCTACGCGTCCGCACTCGTGCTCGCAGACGAGATGGGGTTCGAGAGCATCGCGTTCCCCGTGCTGGCCTCCGGCAACAACGGCTTCGACGCAGACCTCGCCATCGACATCGCGACTGAGTCCCTCAAGCAGTACCAGCCCAAGCACAAGCTGTCGCAGGCATACCTGGTCACCTTTGACAGCAGCATAACGCAGAAGATGAGGGACCGGGGATACGAGGTAGAGGAGGTCATCGACCAGATGCACGTGCTCGACCAACAGGTGCATCAGGCGGACGTGGTCAAGAACGACGAGCACTGGGGAGATCGCTGGAAGCCCGAGAAGACACCCGCGCAGAAGCTGTTTGACGATGGCATGAAGTGGATTCATACGCCCGAGAACCAGAAGATGGTCCTGAACATGGCCATGGGAGTTGCTATGGCCGTGCTCCCCGGAGGAGGTGCTGCTGGAACAGCCAGAAAGGTTTTGGGAGTCATCGCTCCGTTCGTCCGCGGCAAGGGCGGCAAGTAGCCCTTGTCCTATCTCACACCGCCACCCGAAAGGCACTCACCATGAACGTCGAGCGCGCAACCACAGACGACATCGCCGAGCTCGTGGAGCTCCGGCTCGCCTACCTCACGGAGGACAGCGGTCCCTTGGACCGCGACGTGGCGGACTCCATCGCCAGGGCCCTCCCGGGCTACTACTTGGAGCGCCTGGGGAGGGATCTTTTCGTCTACGTGGTCCGGGAGGGTGGAGCCATCGCCTCCTGCGCCTTCCTCCTCGTCGTCCACAAGCCCATGAGCCCCGCCTTCCCCACCGGCAGGACGGGCACCGTGCTCAACGTGTACACCCGGCCGGCATGGCGGAGACGGGGCATGGCAAGGGCGCTGATGGAGGCGATGCTCGACGACGCGCGGGAGATGGGCCTCTCCGTGGTGGAGCTCAAGGCCACCGACGACGGCCGCCCCCTCTACCTCAAGGTTGGGTTTGTCGATGACACGTCCAAGTACCACAACATGAAGTGGACCAACCTGTAGACTCAACACGAGGCTGAGAAGACGGTCTCTTTTGTCTTAATGAAAGCAAGTGAGACAACACTCGCGCGGCTCTCGCCGCGAGAAGCCCATCACCATCCATCCGTGAAGTAGACCTGCGTGTCGCCACAATACTTGCATTTGTAGACATCAGCCGTGCTCCCACGACCACCGCCCGAAGTCTGCACGTACTCATGGCATCCCTTGTTTTTATATTCTTGCCATTTTTCCTAACTTATTACCTAGCCATAGTCCCAACTTTTCTAAGATACCACTTCATTTCGAGGAGTTTGTCGCGCGTTTGTTTGGCAAGGATCGCGTTAGGCATTATCGCAAGTGATCGCAAGTATGAGAGGACACAAACAAGGACCCAAGCACTGTAAGCTCGCCACAGCATTTGCGCAAGGTGTAGGGTGGCAAATTGACAAGCTACCGTATGGCATGACCGGGCCGTTCCCGAATTCCTGCCAGATGAGCAACCGCACCTCCCTCGATCTCCTCGCCATAGGGTATCTTGGTTCCGTCCCCACCCCACCTCACACCCCATCCCACAAAGGAGCCGCCAAACATGACACCCGAAGAGCTGTGGAACGAGTCGGGACTCACCGGAGACTACGAGGCGTGGGCCTTCGGCGGGGCACCGGACAAACTGGCGAAGCTAGTGCTGAGCGGGACAAAGACCGCCACCTGCTCGTCGCTGTCGCTGATGAGCCTCGAGGGCGAACCTATGCCCAGGCCCGGCGACTACAGCGTGATTCTTGACGCGGCGGGCAACGCGGTCTGCGTCATCCGGACTACGAGGGTCTACGTGGAAACGTTCGAGCGCGTGACCGCGGAGCACGCCTTCAAGGAGGGGGAGGGAGACAGGTCCTTGGACTACTGGAGACGGGTCCACATGGAGTTTTTCACCGAGGAGCTGGGTATCGCGGGCTTGGCTTTCGACGAGGGCTGCGAGCTCGTGTGCGAAGAGTTCGAGCTCGCGTATGTCCCCGCTGGCCCCGTGCCATGCCGTCTGTGAGACGCCCGTGACCCTCATCCTTTGGTGCCACTACCTCAGCCACTACCTCTGGACGTCCGCATCGCCCGCAACGATGTCCCACAGCTGGCTCTCGTCCGCAGGCTCCGCGTAGTCGTTGAGCGTGGAGACCGCGAGCACAGGCACTTTTGCGCATCCCAGCCGTTGAGCACGCCATAGAGCACGCCGCCCGTAAAGCCGTCGCCGCCGCCGATGCGATCGAGCACCCCTATGGGTCGCTGCTCCTCCACCGCCCAAACGCCATCCGCAAGAATCGCCGCGCCTCATCGATGCTTGTTTGCGCTTGCGATGTCGCGCAGGGTAGTTCCCAGGAGTTCGACGTTAGGAAACTTCTCCTTGGTGCGAATCTGGTTCTCGCGCCGCAGCGTCGGATTGGGGTATTTTGGGACTCTTAAGCAATAGATGCATGATCTATCCTCTCAGCACTTCCCAGCGGCCGTTCTTGTCTGCGCCCACGCGCCTGATCAATCCGTCTGCCTCCAAGGCACGCAAGCATCTTCGAATGCTGCTCCGTGATACGCCGAGCCTCTTCAGAGACTGTCTTGACCGAGGCACGCCCGTCCCACGGGCCACTGCGTCGCATCTGCTCGGCAAGCATCCGGCGCAGCTCCGCAGGTTCAATTTGGACGTCCTCGTCCGCCACGCACACGCGATACATCCCCCGCATGCGGCGTCACTTTACTGCGGCGAGAGCTTGAAGTTGCGGTAGGACGCCTCCTTGGGCAGGCGACGCCCGACCTCGGTCGTGCTCGGCAATCCTAGCATGGCGTGTCCTTCGACTCCGGGAGGCAATAGTAGCGGCCCCTACGCTCGCCATGGGCCTCTATGAGACCTTCGGCGACCATCTGGGCAAGCAGTTGCCGCGTACGGGGAGGCTTGATGCCTAGCTCCTCCGCAATCTCGTTGGTCTGAGCATGTCCACGCAACGAAAGTAATCCCATGACCCTCTGCCGATGCTCCGCAACTTTGTCGCTGATTATGTCGCTGATTTTGTCGCTGATTCTTCCATTATCGCTACTTTTGCCAACTGCTTCTTGGGATGCCACCTCCCCGAACGCCGGGTGCCTGCGAAGGCGCGTGATGAAGTAGCTGTGCTCCTCATCGGTCTCGAACTCTGGCAGCGGTGACCCGTTGTGCTCTAGCGCCCTCAGGATTTTGCGAAATCCCGTGTTGCGGCCCTCGGTAAGATGAATCTCCTTTAGGAACTCTCCTATGCGACGGTTGCGGTAGTGCCTGTTCGTCACGCGGAACGTGCGCAGGCCCTCCAGCGTCACCGAGCGATCGGGCCCGGGAAAGCTCACTATCTCCAATGTGTCACCGTCCACGCGCACCTCGATGGGCTCGCGAACGTCGTAGCCCTTGTGGTACACGGCGTTTGCCAGCGCCTCCTCGATGGCCACATAGGGCCAGTTGAAGTAACGGTCCGCCTCCGCACGATCCGGGTGCTTGAGCACGCGCTCCTCGAGCACGTTGTTGCGTATGTAGAGCAGTGCCTCCCGAAGCTGCTGGTGGAGCGGCCCGCGAAAGATGCGCTCCACGATTCTGTCTCCACCCGTTCCGTCGGGGAACTGCACGACGTCTATCTGGGCGTAGGGTATGTACTTCTCGGGGTTCATCGAGAAGAACATGAGCCCCACGTTGCGCGGTTTGACGTACTCGGGGGTGATGGTGCATATGCCCATGTCTCGACAAAGCTCCTCGAAGGGCAAGGCATCCGCCTCGTCGGCAAGGGCACTGCCCGTCTCGGCGAGGTAGGCCTTTATGAGGGTGATGTTGAGGTCGGACATGCTCGCCTCGTGGTTGGTGCGATCGTCGAAGGGGATGCGGCTCGCCAGCGCAAAGAGGTCTTGAAGCTCTTGCCCTTGGGCCAACACCGTGCTCGACATCTTTCGGATGAAGTAGGCACGCTCCTTGCTAGGAACCACCTTCCCCTTTTCGTGGGTAAAGCGGGCAGGACAACTATAGGGCCTCCACGAGCCGTCCGAGCACTGCGCGACGACGAGCGTCTTGCCCCCGTATTCCACGGGAGCAACTACAGGTAGGTACTCGGGGGTGATGAGCTTGCACTTGTTGAGCAGGTCCTTCATGACGTCGTCGACGTCGTCCTCGGGGATGCCGCGAACGGGAAGGACGGGACGCCCAGATTCCTCCTCCACGCCGATGACGAGGTAGCCCGTGCCCCAGTTGTCTATGTCGTTGGCGAAGGCACAGATCGTCTTGAGCGAGGCGGCAGGATCCCACGTCGCCTTGTACTCGATGCGCGCCCATTCGACCGTGCGACCACTAAGGAGCGACTCTATGCCGACGAGTATTGCCATGTGCCCGTATCCCTCCTTCGACCATTCCGTTATATATGCTATGTTAACTCAGGCTTGGGACACAAATCACACGTCTCGCTTTGCCTCACCGCCAGGAAGCAGACGAGCTCGAAGTCGTCGAGTCCTTCCACGTCGTTCTCCAAAAAGCTCGTCGTGCCGCCCCCGAAGAAGCTGTCGATGTCGCTCTCGGCCTTCGCCTCGATGATGGAGCCGACGGCGTCCTTGAGGAGGCGTGCCTGGCACCGCATGTCGCGCCTGCCCTCTACCTCACGGTTGATTTGTTGCCACTACCTCTGGACGTCCGCATCGCCCGCAACGATGTCCCACAGCTGGCTCTCGTCCGCAGGCTCCGCGTAGTCGTTGAGCGTGGAGACCGCGAGCAATGGGCCGCTGCTCCTCCACCGCCCAAGCGCCATCCGCAAGAATCGCCGCGCCCCATAGATGCTTGTTTGCGCTTGCGATGTCGCGCAGGGTAGTTCCCAGGAGTTCGACGTTGGGGAACCTCTCCTTGGCGCGAAGCAGCATCTCGTGCGCGGCGTCGATGCGGCTCGCGGACCCGTCCAGGGCATCTGTGCCGCCCCCCGCAAAGACGCTACCCTCAGCAGCGGCATCGCTTCTTTCCTCTCTCGGCGCCTCGGCACCCAGGCAACGCGGGAACAGCACCACCCCGCCAATAAGGACATCCGCCTGGGAGGCAATCTGCGTAAACGCCTGCATCAGTTCCTGCTCTCGCCCCTTCCAGAAGGAATCGCAGTAGTTGAGGTCAAACGACACCAAGGTGCCGTGCTCCTTTGCTGCGCGAACAAGAGCGAAGCAGCATGACGTGGTCACTGGGCTCATGGATGCAATCAGTCCGGAAAGGTGCAGAATCGCTACGCCCTCCTCTCCAAAGAGGCGGTCGATGTCGTAGTCGCTCACACTCAGATATCTGCCGATCCGCCTGCTCGGTCGTTCCACACACGCGGACCACGAAGCCCAAAGCCCGTATCCGCGACGTTGGCCTGCAGTGTCAAAGAAGACGTCCGTAATGCGCTATAGTTAGCCATATCTAACAGAAAGGCGCTATCATGGCACTTAAGCTAGTCGTCGAGATTCTCGTTATCTGGGCGATCTTTCCGCTCTACGTGTGGCTCTTCACGCGGCCAAACGGCCCGGTGGACGCCGCATTCTGGTACCCGCAGGAGCTTCAGGACCGCTTTTGCGAGTTGGGCCTCACCACACACGAGCGCATCGAGCGACGCCACAAGGTGGCGGGCATCACCGGCATCCTTGCCATGCTTGTGATGTACTTCATCTGTATCGTGCTCATTAACGGAACGCGCAGTTATCTGAGCATATTTGCGCAAACATACTTACTCTTTGAGCTCATGGAGCTCTGGGACGTCCTCGTTATAGACTCCTGGTGGGTAGCAGTGAGCGGATGGTGGGACATCCCCGGCACTGAGGATCTGATGCATCTCTACAAGGACTGGCGCACCAACGCGCCCGCCAAGTACAGGAAGCTGCTGGCTGCCGGCATCCCCGTGAGCGCGGTGTTCGCAGGCATCTTTTGGGCGCTCGCGCATGTGCTGTAGCTGCCGTTTGGAGGCGAAGCAACACGTCAACGATCCTGCTCATCGAGTGCGCGACCAACTCTTCCCCAACGCGGAGGAGCTAGCGCTCAAGGAACCACCGCCATGCAGGAACAACGTGCGCAGCCCCTTGCATCAGACCTACATCCTCGCTCTCGCGCAACGTGATTACCGTGCCCTTGTCCACGCCCGTCCTTCTCATGACAGCCTCGAGGGAGCCAAGCTCGCGTTTGCGGGTCTTCTCCGAGGCAAGCGAGAGCGAGACCTGGTAGAGGGCGTAGGGCGCAGGCTGCTCCATCCCTCCCGCGCACCCCTCCCCCACGAGGAAGTCCACCTTTTGTCTCCTAGGGCCGGGATCGGTGTAGGAAGAGATCACGTCCGTGCGCCTTCCCGCCATGCGGCGGCGCAGCTCGAGGTATACCGCCGTCTCGAGGCGAAGCCCCACGTCCTCTTGACTCGCCCTTGAGACGGCGTATGCCAGACCCGGATCGACGGCGTAGGTCTTCGGCGGGTTCGTGCCCCCGGCCAACGGCTGCCGCGAGTGCTCCCATAGCTCGAAGTACAGGTAGGCCTGCCTGAAGAGCGCGCAGAGCTCCTGGGCGCGCTCCCACCCCAACCTATAGCCGGACGCCCTGAGCGTCTCGCAGATGCCGTTGACGGAGAGCTCGCGCGCGGTCGTCCGCAGGATGAGCAGGGCAACTTGGTTGGCGAGCGGGATGGAGGGTCGCGCTAGACGATCCGCGACGTCGCGCGCCACCACGTCGCGCACGTACCCCTGGAGAATTTCCACGCGCGCGGACGCACTGTCGCGCTGCACCGCCGGGAAGCCCCCGACGACGAGGTAGTCGTCGAAGAGGGACTCGAGCGCCGTTCGCTCGGACGGGGAGAACTCTCGGCCGGAATCGCCCGCGAAGCTGCGGTTGCGAAGAGAAGCGGGCACCCGGTCCTGGCGGAACCGCACGAACTCCGCGAACGACAGCGGGAGCATCTCGTGGGCGTGCGACCTGCCCCTGAACGTCGTGGCAATCTCGTCGGATGACACCTTCGACGACGATCCGGTGATCGTCAGGGTGACCTTCTCGGTCTCGGCCACCCGCCTGCACGTGCCCTGCCATCCCTCACAGTCCTGCACCTCATCGAGGAACAGGTAGGCACCCTCCATGCGTGCGCTCGGGGCCTGTCTCCAGTACTCGTCGAGCACCTCGTCCATCACGCGACCCGTGAGCGGAAGCCTGTCATCGGAAAAATCGAAGTAGAGGATATGTTGTCGCGGGACGCCTTGCCCGACGAGCTTGCGCATCTGTTGAAAGAGATAGAACGTCTTTCCGCTTCGCCTCATACCGGTGACAATCTGCACGCGGTTGAAGCGGGCGGGCTCGGCGAGGGGTTCCATGATCTCGTCGCGCTCGTTGACCGGAGGCAGCTCCTCGGTAAGCCTCGCACGCACGAGTTCGGCAATAATGTCCATTACAGCTCCTATACTTCTCTTTCATAGGAAGAAGTATAGATGTTGACTTCTTCTGTTACAAGAGAAGTAAGTGCTTCTCACCTATGAGGCCGTAGAGCACATCGCCTATGAACCTAATCGAGCAACCGAAGCCCGCTCCAGCTTCTCCCAGACCTCCTGTTTTTCTCCCAAAAAAGTGGTACATTTGGGAGAAACAGATGAATGCTGGGAGAAGTACGTATGCGAGCTTTTGATTACAGCTCATTGAGAGACCGCACGTGGAGCAACGAGATTGTGTCCCATGTTGCCCAAATACACGAGTTCAAGGGCAAGCAGGAGCATTATTTCGCGGCTAAGCCCACAGCCCTTCGCCGCCTTGTCGAAATCGCACGGATTCAAAGCACGGAGGGATCGAACAGCATCGAGGGAATCAGGACCACGGGCCCCAGGCTTCGAAAGCTCATCACCGACAAAACCACGCCCAGGAATCGGGATGAGGAAGAGATACTGGGTTACCGAAACGTCCTCGACCTTATCCACGAGAGCTACGAATACATTCCCGTACGACCAAGCTATGTTTTGCAGCTTCATCGCGATTTGCTACGCTACACGAGTTATTCCTATGGAGGCAGCTTCAAGTCCACACCAAACGAGATAGGTACGGTACTTGCAGACGGCGGGACTAGCACAGTGTTTACACCACTTGAACCACGCGAGGTTCCGGAAGCCATCGAACAGCTCTGCAACGCATATAACAGCGCAATTGCCGAGAACGAGGTTGACCCGCTTATCCTTATTCCGTGCTTTGTACTCGACTTTCTGTGCATCCACCCCTTCAAGGATGGCAACGGACGCATGAGTCGGCTGCTCACGCTGTTGCTGCTATACCGTGCCGGATACCACATAGGCCGATATATAAGCATCGAGAAGGCAATTGCCGACACGAAGGACTCTTACTATCATGCGCTCGCTGCTGCAGATGTCGGATGGCATACCAGCGAGAATGACCCAAAACCATTCATTCAATATATGCTTTCTATTATTCTATCTTGCTATCGCGATCTCGAGTCTCGGATAAGAACGGTCGAAGATGCGGGCGTCCGAAGCACAGCATACGACATCGTGAGGCGCTACTCCTTGGAGAAGGTGGGAACGTTCACGAAGAGAGACGCGCTTGAGGGCTGTCCGAACCTAGGGAGCTCGTCAGTCGAGTCGGCGTTAAAGAAGCTCGTGGATGACGGGACCCTCACGAGGCTTGGGGCGGGAAGAAGGACCCGATATGTGAGAAGAGACTCTTTTGAGCGCTAAGCAGGGTGTGGCAAAACCTCGAAGGAGCTCAAGGCATTTCGACCGGACAAGGGGCAGCCATGTCAACGCATACTGATCAAGCGAACGAGAGCCTGCGCGATGGCATCATCTTCATGGTGTCTCTTGTTCTCGGAATCGCCCTCACCTGCTTCCTCTTCACACAGGCCTTCCACTTCCTCAAGGACTCTGAGTGGAGGACTGCCGCGGACGACGAGCTTGAGCGTGTGACACACATCGACCAGACGGACCCCGCCACGCTGACCCCACATCAGGGGCTTCCCTACCTCATCGCCGACGACAACCTTTGCCGCATCGAGATAACTGGCGTGGTGTACATGGTCGACGAGGAGGACTACCACGGTTACGGGCACACCCTCTCGCAGGGTGGATACAAGTTCGAGCTCACTATCGAGAACAAGTCGCAGCACCTCACCATCGGCGCGGGCATCTGGGAGGAGCCGTGGGTGGCAGCGGGCGAGGACAGCCACGGTGAATACTTCGAGAGCATGCCCGTCTCGTACCATGGCTTCATGGACAAGATCGATCCCGGCGAGACCGCGAGCGGGAGCTTTGCCCTGTTCAGCCGAGAGCACAACTTCCTGTATTCGGTGAGTGCGCTCTATGGGACATTCGAGATCTGCGACGAGCACAACAAGACCATTGCCACCTACCCGTTCTCGTATGTAGAGGAGCAATGAGACACACTGACGGGCAGCATCCTCGGGAACCAGAGGCCGGCTCACGCACCCACGAGCCGTCCCAACAGCCGCAAGGCCAGCGCGATGCCCCAGGTCGAAAGCAGCATCGCCGCCAACACGGCCGGCACGGCTTTCACACCCCAGCGCAGGAAGCCATAGAAGTCGTACTCCACGTCGCCTTCCCTTGCGCCATGCAGGAAGATGCGGCCAAGATAGAACACCCCATAGAGCGCCGTCGGCGCCATTGCCCAGAGCGTCAGACGCAGCGGTACCTCACCCACCGGCAAAAGGAGGCAGCAATCCGCAGCGGCAAGCAAAGGCACGACGAGGTGCAGCCAGAAGTTGCCCCCGCGATACAGGCTCTTCCAGCCATACATGGGCACAAGAAGAAGCGCCGTCACCAGGAACGTGAGCATGACTGCCGTCGCAGCAACGAGCTTGAGGGTAACGAGCCACAGCGGAAGCTGCAGACCACTCCCCCCGCAAACAACCAGATAGATGACAGACACCACGCCGCAAAAGAGGTTGGAGAGCACCGTGAAGTACTTGAGGCTCTCAATGCCTTTGTGCGAAAGATCCCCCGAGTCGGTTGCCCCCACCAGAATCCACAGCCACGCAAAGGCCGCGAGCGGCGGAACGAGCGCGTTGATTACGATGCTTGCCAAGGGAACCATGCGCGAGTCTCACCCTTCCACTCTGGCTTCAATCCCACTCTGGTTTCAATCCCCTGCATTATGGCAGCTCAATCTTCCCCGACGCAATCTCCTTGCCGTCCGCGTCCTTGACGATAAGCGTGCCCTCGACGGTTTCCAGCGGTGCGTTTCCCAGTGCGCCGGGATTCTTTGCCTTGAGCAGCAAGACGTGACACAGGCCATTCTGGTTATCGAACGGCATGCCGGCGCCAACAACCTCCATGTCGACCCCGTTGACCCTAAAGTCGTCCTTCGAGTCAAACGAGATGCTTCCCTCTCCCTTGTACCAGCTGTCGTAGCCTATGCCCACGATGTCATCACTCGTGCCACGAACGTCCGTCACGGTGAGCGAGTAGACACCCTCCTCGTCGATGGCCTTCTTTTTCTTCTTTTGGTCGATCGACATCCGACCTTCGCCGCTCTCCTCTGCCTTCCACGAGAAGGGATAGGTCCCCAAGTCCTCGTACGGCCAATTGGTCGCGTCAGCCACGGAAATGGTGCAGGTAAGCTCCTCGAGCTCGCCCTTAACGAGCGATACGACGTGTTCGCCGTCCATGCCAAAGAACAAGCCCCAGGCAGTTGCCTGCTCGCCCGGATCCGCAGAGACCCAGGCACCCGAGAAGTCCTCGACGTCGATCCCGTTTGCGCGGGCATCCTCCGCCTCCATCCGTAGCCTCTTGTCGGACGTCTTGTTGAGCAGCGCGAACTCAGCGACGGGGTGTTCGCCTCCCATGTGGTACCCCGTAAAGATGATGGTGCACAACTCGTCGTCCATGACCACGTAGGGCAGCCCCACGTGTGGCTCCACGGTAGAGAAGTCGATGCTTGCCTTTTTGGTCGCCTCGGTGTCCTTGGCGTCCTTGGCGTCCTTGGCCTCTTTGGCGTCCGTGGCGTCCTTGGCCTCTTTGGCGTCCGTGGCGTCCTTTGCCGCATCGCTCTTTGCGCCTTCGTCCTCCTTGGCGTCCGCGGCGTCCTTCTTGGCAACCTCGTCCTCAGCATCCTCCTTCGCCTCGGCGGCCTCCTGCGTCGAGAGCCCCAGCTGCTCTCCCGCAGCCTCGAGGTAGGCGAGCAGCGCCTGCGCGTCTTTGTCGTCACTGAGCTCGCCGCTATCCATCATCTCGCTGAGTTCCTTATGGAGCGCCTCATACGCCTCGCGGTTCTGCTTGTCGCTGCCCTTGCCATGCGCGGCCTTCCACAGCTCGGTCTCGATGCGATCCCAGATGCGGTTGTACGCCAGTTGGTGTTCGTGCTTGTCGGCAACCTCGGAGCCACCCTCCGCTTCGCTGACGACATCAGCGGCGACCTCCAGCGCATCGTCAGTCGTGAAGCCGCTGGCTACGGCCGCCGTCTGCACGTTGAGGGGGATTCCGTCGTCCGTGGGAAAGAGCGACAGGCCGCAGAGGGCCTGCACGAGCGCTTCCTCGTTCTTCTCCTGCTGCAGCAGCGCGAGCGTAAGGTTCACATTGGCGCCGTAATGCTGGGGATATGCCTTGAGGATCTTCTCGTATCCCTTTTGCGCCTGACGGTAGTCACCTCTTTTATACTGTGCGTTGGCTTCCTCGAAGTCCTCGGCAAACTCCACAGTGAGCTCTGCTTCCTCCTTATCCTCGAAGCGAACAGCGCGAGACGCCTCGGCATTCTCGAGCGCCTTCTCTTTGTATGGCACCATCTCGCTGATGTCGCGCGCCTCGCGCCCCTCGAAGAGACCCTCTTGCGTTTCCGCAACCTCCTGAGCGGCGGGCTCCTCCGCGGCGACGTCCTCCTGCTTGCCGCCGCATCCAGACAGCACCAAGCCTGGCAACACGAACAAAGAGACGATGATGATTCTTGCGAGCAACGTCTTCATGCTCTTCTCCTCACTCGCTCACCTGCGCGCACCTTGGGTAAAGCACCCTTTTGGCAAACGCCCTTCCCTCTGGGCGCAGTCGCCTCATTATGCTTTCTGCGCATTAGTATACCTGCTATCGCGTCGCGATAGCAGGTCCAGTCATGCCATTCCCGGCTGTAGAAAAGTAAGCAGAAGGCAAGGCTACCACGACAGCTAAGACAGCAGAGCCTCAATGGCGTGCGCAGCGAATTCAGCCGCCCCTTCGCCTGCGGCAGCGTTGATGTTGCTTGTGAATTCCCCACCGCTGCCGTAGGCCCGGCCGAGCTGCGCGAATACCTCGTCGGAACACGTGTAGTAATGCTCGGAGATAAACGCCTGGACCGCTCGCGCCTGAGCTTGTGCGTCGGCACTCGCCGGATCCATTCCCTCCGCCGCCATCGTGCCGAACGGCTTGAAGAGGCCGAGCAGCTCATCTCCCAATGCCTTGTTGTCCGCGTGCGTGCGACCGGCACTCTTCACCTCGTACTCCTCCCACTCGGGGGTTCGGCCCCATGACTCCTTGGCGCGCCTTGTGTAGTCGTCAATCTTGCTCGTGTCGAACGCCGAGAAACCCATCGTCGTCGCTCCCTTCTCCTTGATGTCCCGTGCGAGCGTTATGAGGCCCTCGATGTGCTCGCGCCTAAGCTCGAGCAGCTCAATCTGCTGGTCGAGCACACGCGTCCGGTCAAAGGCGGGGTCATCGATGATGCGGCGTATGTCCTTGAGCGGGAACTCGAGCTCACGAAACAGTAGGATTTGCTGCAAGCGAGCCAGGTCCTCGTCGCCATACAATCGGTATCCCGCATCGGTGCGCATGGCCGGACGCAGCAGCCCGATCTTGTCGTAGTAGCGAAGCGTCCGCACGCTTACACTGGCGAGTTCGCTCACCTCGTGGACCGTCAGCACCTCAGCTCCTTTCCGTCAACCAGCACGCCTTCCCGTCGACCGGCCGAAAACCCCAGGTTCTCCTGCCAGCGAGCAAATCCCGCATCGACCCTTCGCACATGGCTGCCCCATGGTCCTGCGTACCTACCATAAACCATGACGTAACGTCAGGGTCAAGCATAGCTTGGACGTTTTGTCCCGATTGACCCCAAGCAGCATTGCGCACTCGAGCCTCAGTCCCACCACTCCGACCCAATCGCTTGAGTCGGTACCATTTGGTCGGCGAAAAATGCATGTTTTTCGTCAGTGTAGGTAGTTTTTCTGTATCCATATTTACGGGGTCTGATTTGCACCCTTCCTACCTGCGCAAACGTGGGTCTTTTATTCATGCTATGGGAGAACCTGCCTCCAAAACTACCTAAACCGTAGAAAAACCTGCACATCTCACGCGGCAAATGGTACCACCTCGGTTCGCTTCCCCGTCGTGCGTGGTTACGACCACCTCCATGACCTGCGGAACGCAGTCTCAGGCTACAAAAGATGCGCGGCAATGGCTTCCGCCGTGGGCGGGCACCCAGGCACGCATTCGGCGGCACCCGAACAGCAGCGCCCAATGCCCAGACCATCGAGTTCCTTGCCCTGCCATCCCTGACCTATATATATGTCTCGGCCATCGCGTCCCGTCTCATACAACGCACGCACGAGGCTGGCAAAGCAAGCCGAGCATGCCTGGTCCGCATGCACGCCGCGCGTGAGGCGCGCCACCGTGCCCTTCGGTCGCACATAGCGTGCTGCCGCAGTCGGTTCGTTGAGCATGACGAGGTCGGACTCGTCCCACGCAGCTGCTCCCCCGCCGAAACGCTCCGCCAACTCGATGTAGGGCACGTCTTCGGAATCGAGGCCCATGAGGGCGCGTCCATAAGCATCCGCCTGCACTGCGTCGGTGCATAGGTACATGCGATTCGTCGGCACGGGCGTTCCGCCCTCCTCGAAGCACAGGTCACCACAGATGCTGTCCACGACGACAAGTCCGGGACGCAGTGCCGCCCCGAGCGCGGCGATGGGTCTCGTCAGGCCGAGCGTGTGGAACCGCCGCTTCTCGCGATCAGGGATGCAGCCCTTGAGGTTCTTGAGGGCACAGGTCATCCTCGTTTGGCAGTGACCCTTGAGCACCGGCAGGTCCACGAGCAGCCCGGCATTCAGCGCGCGCTCGCACACGTCGATGGGTCCGATGGCGGTCTGCACGGCACGCGTCTTGTCGCGCTTGAGGTCAAAGAAGGGCACGTCGTATCGGCTGCACACCTGCTCATAGCCCGCGCGGCGCATGGCACGCATGGTGTTGTCGCCCACCCAGCTGCTCTCGATGACGCTCATGTCGCGCACGCCATGCTCGAAGAAGTACTCGATGCACCCGCTCAGCACACCTGGATGGGTGACGGCACCATCGCTCGCGACGGCCGAGAGCACAAGATTGGGCTTGAGGGCGACCGAGCCACCCGCGGGCACCAGCTCATGCGCCTGCGCCGCCTCCAGAAGGCGCATCGTCATCACATGTGCGTCATCGCCGTATATCTGCCATATGGAACCCATCGCTTCCCCCTTACCAAGACTGTGTCTACATCATACGCGGTACGGACTCTCATCGGAACCTGCCATGCGCGTGGCTTCGCATCTGATGAGAATTCGACGCAATTCGCAAGAGCGGCATTCCATGCGACACCCTCAGCTATCATGCCGTAGGACGTCAAGCTCAGGAGGAGACCATGGAGTTGCCGCACATAGACCTACCGAATATTGAGTTGCCACACGTTGGTTTGCCGCACGTAGCGTTGCCAAATGTGGAATTGCCCCGCATCGGTCTGCCCCATGTCGATCTGCCCATGCAGGTGAAGCCCTACTCGAGGATGGACGAGATACCGAGTGGTACCGCATCGGACGTCATCGTGGACGGCTGTCTCGTCCTCGAGGGCGGCGCCTTCCGTGGATTGTACACGCAGGGGTTTCTCGACGCTATGATGCTGAACGACCTCAATCTGCAATGCGTCATCGGTGTCTCCGCCGGAGCGTTAAGCGCCATGAGCTATGTGAGCGGTCAGATTGGTCACTCGGCACGCGTCAACATCGGTTATCGTCACGACAGCCGCTACATTGGCGCGAAGGCATTGCTCCACAGTCGTAGCCCACTCGACGTCGGATTCCTCACCGAGGACCGCGGCGTGTTTGAGCCCCTAGACGAGGAGCGCTTCAACCAGCCCGGGCGGCGCTTCGTGGCAGTCGCCACCAACTGCCTCACCGGAGAGCCCACCTACTTCGAGCGCGGGAAGTGCAGCGACATCATGCTCGCCACGCGCGCATCCGCCACCATCCCGCTCATCTCACCCATGGTCGACATCGACGGCACACCTTATCTCGACGGAGGATGCTCGTGCAAGATTCCCTATCAGTGGGCACTCGACCAAGGCTTCCAGAGGATCCTGGCAGTGCGCACCCGCGAGCGGGAGTATCGGAAGGAGCCGAAGGAGGATGCTACCGCACTCAAGGTCTACCGCGCATATCCCGAGTTTGCCCACAGGCTCTCTGTGAGCAACTTCTCCTACAACGCCCAGTGCGACGAGCTCGAACAGCTCGTCGCCGAGGGAAAGCTCATGCAGATTGCGCCTTCCGAGCCGGTTCGCATATCCAACCTCGAAGGTGACCTCGAGAAGCTCGGATCGCTTTACTGGCTGGGATATCAAGACTGCCTCGACCACATGGATGACCTCAGGGCCTACTTCTTGGGATGAGCGTCCCGAGATCACTCCACAAGACGCCAAGATTCATTGCGCCCACCTAATTGACCTGAGACATACCCACGCATTGCGCATACAAGAGATTGCAAGGCCAGCTCCAAAGAAAGGCAAAGACGAAAAGAGGGAACCATGCAGATTAAGGACATTCTTTCGCAAGTTGGAGAAGACAAGATTCGCCAAGCCATCGAGTCCGACAATCCCGACGAGCTTCATGAGCTCATGGAAGACGAGGGCATATCGCTGAGCGACGAGCAGCTCGACTACATTGCAGGCGGAATCCTCAAGCCGAGGGAAGAGGGTCGTCGACTGGTTATCCGTCCGCGTAAGCGGAGGGTCTCGAATGACGAAGAGAACGAGAACGCCAGCAAGAGCTCGCCGGGAGAGATCATCTGGCCCGACGATCCAAACATCACCGAGCTTCCCTAACATGCAGGACTCACCCGACAGCGCAGTTTTGCCAGATGCCCCACGTCTCACGGACATCTGCATCTCCTCCGAGCACAGGCTCCTGAATGACGATATCCTCACGAGATTGCGTCACGACGACAGCATCTCATCCCTTGTTGAGGACATGCGCAAGGACGAGGCCCTTGCGACGGAAAGGGCGAAGAACCTCGGCGACGTTCGAGTACACCTCGCTTGTCGCCGAGAGATCGTCTTTCCTTTGGAGGAAGAGGGTATAGAGCCCCCACGAGCGACGTTGAGTCCCGCTGAGTTCTTGCAAGCCATCTACCAGCTTCCCCGCACACCACGGACCGCTTCGCTGCGCAGGTTGGTGCGCGAGGTCGCGCGAACCTATGCACGAGCGTGCGTGAACGATCTATCCATTCCCACAGAGCCCGATGGCTTCCCTGCCATGTGGGACAGAACCATGGAAGGCGAGCCACTCTGGAGTGAGGACCAACCTGCGTCGGCATTTCGCACCAAGGCGGCGAGAATTCTGAGCGGCAGTTCCCCCTCGACCGTTTTGCAGCAGTGCGCAGACCCAGCCGACTACGAAATGGAGCTTTCGCTCCTGCTGTCCTTCCTCAAAGACAAAACCGTTGCTCTGGAAGTCCGCGCCACCTGCGGGTACGCGCTCTTCGAGTGGATTCACCCCTTCTTGGACGGAAACGGTCACGTGGGAAGGACGCTTCTCCTCACGCTCTTGCAAGACACCTACTCGCTCGCCTCGATGGTCTGGTTCTCCCAGGCACTCGTCTGGGAGAGGGGTAGAACCTCCGGCCTCTTCGCCCCACTCCGCAATGGCAACGGCACGCTCGTCGGCTTTTGCCGCGCCATGCTCGAGCAACTGCACGAAGCGCAGGGACTTGCGCTCGACATGCTCATGGAAGCCTGACCAACGGCTACGCCGCGGAGCCTCCCCGACTTTGGCGGCACAACACCCTAGCCGCTCACCACTGCCTGCGCGAAGCAAGGTCACCGTTGTCGGCCGACGCTACGATGCGATAGTACGTGCGCGAGGTGAGAAGATAGACCAAGAGGTAGAGCGTCCCGTACGCGAGCAGGGTGAGCACGGCACACGTCACGACGAAGCCCAAATCAGTGATGCCAAAGACCATCAAGATTTTGCTCGTCATGGGCAGGGCCGCACATAGGTGGCATGCCGCCAGCGCGAGTGGCGGCAGGAACACCAGGGAGATTTGGCCGCGAACTGCCATCGCGACCTCGTCCTCCGACATTCCGACCTGTCGCATGATGGCAAAGGCTCGGGCATCCTCGTATCCCTCCGACACCTGCTTGTAGTAGATGATCAGGGTCACCACCATGAGGAAGAGGATGCTCAGAAAGAGGCCTACGAAGAAGTAGGCACTCATGAGCGAACGGACTTCTGGAGCGCCCTCCCGCATCGCGTCCGAAACTGCCCCGACGTACATGCAGAGCGTAGTCGAGGCGGTCACGAGCGCCATCGTGGAGAGGACGCATATGGTAGCGAGCCCGGCGGCGTTACGCCTCATGCGGTGAAGCATGCTCGCCACGGCAAAGAAGTGCTGGGGCCGATAGTAATACTCCTTGTCGGCACGAAGCCGCTTGAGCACCGCGATGCTCGCTGAGGAGAACAAGCAGTAGGTCGCCACGATGACCAGCAGCACGGCCGCGAGAAACCTGCCGAGGCTCTGAAGCGGATTGGTAAAGATCGAGATGAAGTAACCGGTTGCCAGGAGCACAAAACCCAAGACGGCGACAAGCCGCGAGGTTCGCGGCTCGCGATCGCCGACGTCAGTGCCGTGCAACAGCTCGATGGGCCGCACGAGGCTCACGCGGCCGAGATTGCTCAGAAGCGTCAGCAGGAGTATGAACCCGTAGACAAAGACTGTGTAGAGAACCGCAATCCGAGGCACCTCAAAGCCGAGCGAAACATCCGCCTGCACGACGGCGCAAAAGAGGGCGCTGAAGAGTCGCGAGAGTCCGATTCCCAGCACCAGACCGCCACCGATGGCAATCACACCGACGAAGGCCGCCTCCCGACGAAGTAGCTTCCTCAGATGGCGCCGCTCCATACCGAGGATGCGGTAGAGGCCAAGCTCATGGTGCCGGCGCTTCATGAGGAAGCTGTTGGTATAGAAGAAGAGAAAGACCGAGAAGAGGTCGACCGCCAGCACGACGACCGACAACAGACCATGTACGGACGAGGAGCCCGGAAGCTGTTCCATGCCGTGGTTCATGTTGAGGAACTGTATGTCGTAATGGAGCGCGACAACAACCATGCAGGAAAGCAGGTATGGTAGGTAGGAGCGGGCATTGAGGCGGAAGGATTGCGCCGCAAGCCTTGCATACAAAAAGCGGCTACGCATTGGACGGCCGATCTCGCCGAGGACGATCGGACCCACGACCAGAGGCGCGACCGACCGTCGCGGCAAGCGCACGCGAGACGGCCGCATAGAGCTCCTCGGGAGTATGCTCGCCGCGTCGAATCTGACGGTAGACCCGTCCGTCCTTGAGGAAGAGCACGCGCGTGGCATAGCTCGCCGCGCCCACGCTATGGGTGACCATCACTATGGTCTGGCCGCGTGCGTTCATGCGTTCGAGTGTCGCCAGAAGGCTCTCGGAAGCGCGCGAGTCGAGCGCCCCCGTCGGCTCATCGGCCAAGAGGATGGACGGACGAGTGATGAGCGCACGTGCCATGGCAACGCGCTGCTTCTGCCCACCGGACAGCTCGTAGGGGTATTGGTCCGCGAGCTGCTCGATGCCCAGCACCTTGAGCAACGGCATGAGTCGCCGCTCCATCTCCTCGTGCGGGGTGTTCGCCAGCACAAGCGGCAAGAAGACATTGTCTCGGACGGTGAGGGCATCGAGCAGATTGAAGTCCTGGAAGACGAACCCCAGATGCTCGCGACGGAAGGATGCCAAGTCCCGCTCCCGGGCGTGCGCGATGTCCTTGCCCTCCAAGAGCACTTGTCCCGACGTGGGCGCATCGAGGGCCGCCAAGATGTTGAGCAGCGTGGTCTTGCCCGAACCGCTCTCCCCCATTATGGCGACGAACTCGCCCCTCCTCACCGAGAAGGACACGTCGCGAAGCGCCTCGACGCCCACGCCAACAAGCCGGGGCCTATAGACCTTCTTGACATTCTTTACCTCAAGCAACGCCATGGGCGCCCTTCCATACGATGGGTCCCGTTCCATCACCTCTGTTGAACGGCACGCCCCTCCGATTCCGAGGTGCGAGCAGCCGCTTCATGCACTACTTGCGCACCACAGCAGGCCACTTGCACAAAGGGCACCTAGTTGTCCCAGTTTTCCGCAACGTAGCGGAATTTGTCCATCTCCAGCTGGTACTCCGGACTGTGGGCCCCATACTGACCATAAATCGCGTTGCTGGAATGGATGTATATCTCCATAATATAGTCCTTGTTCTTGCCAGACTTCTTGGCCTCGGCAATCACATGCTTCATTTCCTCTGCCACAGCCTCTGGGTTGTATGCATCCGGATTATACCCCCCGGCAATACCATCCAGAATCGCATCAGGAAGCTCGGACTCGACGTCGTTCTCGGTCAATTCCTGAATCAGTTCCTGCTCGGGCTGCTTGCTCACGATATGTACCTTTCGTTTGATGTGCCTTATCATTGTCCTCATTAATGGTACGCAGGCCGAACACTCGTGTCTCAAAATAGAATGGACCACATGGAAGCGTCCCGACGCCGCCAACTCCCCCGCGTCGCATAGGAACCACTACAGAATCCCATACGCTCACGGGCTATGCCTTCGGACCCCAGATGACGATGCGCTCCTCAGGCGCGAGGTACATACCGTCGCCCTCCGTCACGCCAAACACGTCGTATAGGGCATCGTACATCTGCGCGTTCACGTTCATGCGAAGGTGGGCGAGCGGATGTGTGTCCACTAGCTGGTACGGTAGGTAGTCCCCGGTTATCACCTGTGCCCACCCGATCGATGCCCGATCAAAGAAGCCGACATAGTCGAAGTTGTCGGTCCTCGACGCGAGTTCGAGGCAAGCCTGCATGCCCGAGAGATCCGCTGCCGCTTCACCGACAACCAGTTGACCGTTGACCATCTGACCCGGCGTGACCTCGATCTTGCCGTAATACAGGGCGAGGGTAGAGCACTTCAGGACAAATGCGTCCACATCGGCATCGGCATACACGGGATTCGCCACGCCATATGCGTCTGTCTGGGAGCCCGTATAGTCGAAGCCATGGCTGATCTCGTGCGCGATGGTCCAGCCGGCACCCGCAAGCAGCTCGGCATCGGTCATCTCGTCGATATAGATGATGCTGGAGATAAAGCCAGGCAGGATATTGATGGAATTGTTCGCCGGATCGTAGAAGGCATTGTTGAGGGTGGGCGCAAAAGAAAGCCACGTTTCTCCGCCCGAGGCAGGCTGGTTGACCAGCTTGCTCTCGCAGTCGTATCGGTATTGCTTGAGCTTGAGGTAGTTGGAGAAGAGCGTGCCACCCTCCTCCGTCGGCGTCAGCTCCAGCTCACTATAGTCAAGGTAGCCGTTTGCGGGCTCCAGCACGTTGAGCGTCATGTTCTCGAGCTTCTCGATGATTCGCCCCTTGGATTCCTTGCCCATCCACCCCGTGCTCTGAACGAGGTCCTTGTATGCGTCGACAAGGTCCTTCGAGAGAGCCGTAAGACGAGACTTGCACCTTGCCCCCAGCACGTCGTCGACGTAGGTCTTGGCGACAACGTTGGAGAGCGTATCGAGGCTCGTGCAGGCAGTGAAGGCAAAGTCCTCCTCATCGACAACGGATTGGTCGCTCTCCCCCTGCATGGCGCCTTCGGCCGTTGGGTCACGATACGGGCGCGTCTCGCCGAGCACCCTTGCCTTAGCAGCAAGCTTGATCACGTCCAGATTGTCCTCCGTCCACAGGTCACCAAAGGCCTCGAGCCAGTCCCTGTCGACCCAGTACGTCGTTGCTTCGCCCTTTCCCATCTTGTCGAGGGTCTCCTTCAACGGAAAGGAGGGGGCAAGGGCGCACGTCTCGTCAAGCGTGAAGTAGCTGTCTCGCGCTACCTCTGCCGCATAGCCATAATCGGCATTGAGGTACGTGCTCGTCGCGTCGAGGCATTGCCCGTGCGTCATCTCGAAGGTGAGGAGCTGCCCCACGGCGTTCTGTGCCTCGCCCTCGCGCATGCCCGCGTTCATGAGGTCGACCGTTGGAGTCTGTGCCATGGTCTGCAGCACGGCATCTAAGTGTTCCCGCTCCTGAGGATCTTCAGAGTTCTGGTAGTACATGCCGCCATCGAAGAGTGCGTCGCAGAACACGAAGTTCGGGTTGACGTTCACGATGCTAAGGGCACGGGTGTCGTTGATGGACACGGTTCCCAAGATGAACGGGCTAAACGGGAAGTCGTCTGCCACAAGCAGCGCGTTCATCTCCTCAATTGTGGTCACCGCGTCGATGCGATCGAGATACGGCTGCACCTCAGATAGTCCCACCGCTCGCAGGGCTTCGCCGTCGGCCGCCTGTCCATAGAAGATGCGCAGCTGGTCGAGGTCGTGTCCGGACTTGGACGTGTCTTTGATGATGTACGTGATTGCATCTCGTAGGAGTAATCATCGAGCATCGAGGTATTGTTGCCCTGATGGGAGGAGAGGTAGTCATAGCAGTAGTGCGCATAGAGGTCGTCCTTGGCCGCGGGCCGCACTGGCGGCAGGTTATCGGAGAGAATCGACGTCACCCAGGGATGCCCGTAGAGACTCTCCGCCGCCGGCCCCGTTACCGCCTCGGTTGCCGTACCAGTACCGTCCCCCAAGGGAGTCGCGGAGTCTCCTCCCCCAACGCCGCAAGCCGCTAAGACCAGGGACAACACCAACACAACGACCAGCCCTGTCAACTTCCTTGGCTGCCACATGTCGCTCTCATCTCTCAGTGACCTGTCCCCCGGCTCGCTAGAGGGTGAACTCCGCATAGCCCGGGGCAACGTCCGCCTCGTCATCAGGCATGTCCGACGAGGCATGCACGAAATCATCCGAACCAATGAGCCCCGCCACCGTGATGCTGGGATTCTGCCACATGATGTCGAGCATCTCGATGAAGTCTCGAATGACCTCGCGCGGCGTGATGTGGCTCTGAGCCCCCACGCGTCCCAGCTCGAGTTGCAGGAACTCCGCCAAGTCATCCTCCGTGAGGCAGCGCGCATAACCAAAGAGGTCGGCATGAATGTCGGCAAGCTTCTCTATGAGCACGAACAGCTCCTCGTGCGTAAGCGGCTGTAGGCGAATGACCGGCGCGAGCAGGTCGAGCATACCCTCCCGGCCAAAGCGACCTTGCGTAAGCCGCGAACGCAGGGCCTCGTAAGAGTACAGACCGCGCCGTCGGTCCTCGATGGCCTGCGGCGTGCCTCCCATGATGATGCCGAGATGCTGGGCACGCCCCTGCATGGCATCGTTGTACATGGCGAGAATCGTCTCGTAGTTGTACTGGCGACTGATGGCGTTGGGAATCTTGTACAGATTGACGAGCTCGTCTACGAGCACCACAAGGCCCGCATATCCTGCGCCAACAAGGAAGCGCGCGAGCAGCTTGACGTAGTCGTACCAGTCCTCGTCACCGATGATGGTGGTAACGCCAAGCTCTTGGCGCGCCTCCGTCTTTGTACGGTACTCACCGCGGAACCACTTGGTAACATAAGCCTTCGTCTCGTCATCACCCTCAACGTGCGCACGATAGTACTCCGCGAGCAGCCTGGCGAAGTCGAAGCCATGCACCATCTCGCGCAGGTCGCCAATGACGACGTAGATGCGTCGCTCGACCTCAGTGGCAAAGCTGGGGTCATCGGGCAGAATCCCGTCAGCTGCGACTGCGGCCTGCACACCGCTGATCCAGCGATCGAGCACGAGGGTAAGGGCTCCTCCCTCGGGCCGTGTGCGCGTAGAGAGGTTGCGCACGAGCTCGCGATACGTAGCCAAGCCCTGCCCCTTCGATCCTTGGAGCCGTCGCTCGGGCGACAGGTCCGCGTCGGCAACCACGAAGTTCTTCCCCATCGCGTGATTGCGGATCGTCTGGAGCAGGAAGCTCTTGCCGCTGCCGTAACGCCCCACGACGAAGCGGAACGAAGCACCGCCGTCTGCCACGATGTCGAGGTCGCGTAGTAACGCGCCAATCTCGGCCTCGCGACCCACGGTGATGTAGGGCAGGCCTACGCGCGGCACGACGCCGCCTTTGAGCGAGTTGATGAGCACGGTTGCGATGCGCTTTGGTACGGGCATGAGCACTCCTTCACCTTAGTGTAGGTGAACAGTATAGACCTTTGGAGAAGAATAGTACAAGTGTACGTACATCGCCTTGTTTGGATGGCAGCGCTCGCAAGGAACTACCCCTCTTGACCCACCGCCGCGCGCACATCGTCGACATAGTCTTCCACGAGCATCGGTACGTCCCCGTCGAAGTCGAGAACCGTATCGCCGACGACATCGAGAAACGCCTCGTTGATGGCATCGACACAAAGCGAGACGGTGAGCGAGTCGAATCCATCCAACGGCCGTCCGTCGAGAAGTGACCGCAAGAACACACGTTGGCGTTCCTCCAGCTGGATCGTTGAGGAGACCGCCGGAGACCCCGTCTCTTCTGACGGGACACAAACGACCGAAGGTGACACGAGACGCGTCCCCGCATGGATTCCCTCATCCTGCATGGGATCGGACGCGCGCTCCTCGTCCGTGAGCAAAGCCTCACGCGTTCGCACGGAAGCCGAGCGAATCGAGCGTAGTGCGCTGCGGTCAATGGTAATCCGCGCAGCCTCTTGCGCAGCTCGGCGCTCGACCAACTCGGCAATGCGCGCGTCGACGAACTTCTCTTGGTATTTGGGAAGAGGCTTGTCTTTGAGCTCGTGCTTGTCACCGAGCGCCCTGCGCATGCGCGCATCGACGGCGTGAAGGATGGCACCGATGTCGCGGCTTCTCTCGGCTCGCCTGCAGGGCATCGTCCGCCACCAGAAGCCCCGCTCACATGTGTAACTCTCCGAAGGACTTACCGCATACGTCACATCCGGATGAAGATTCTCCGACCAGAAGAGCGCCCCTGGGAACATCGCGTAGGAAACGCGTGTCGGCGAGCCGAAGAGTCCGTCAACGAAGCCGGTCTTGCGTCTCTTGGCACAGTGGGCCACCATATTGGCAAACACGCGGCAGACAACCCATGCCACATCCTCGGCGTATGCTTTGAAGAGGCGCGAGCGATCCGCGCGATATCTCGAAAGCGTGACTAACGCTTCGAGCAGTTCCTGAGAACTCGGCAAGGCATCCGACGCGCGATTTGGCCAAGTGACGGGTTCGCCACCAGAAAGCAGCGCGCTCTCGGCATGCCTCAGCACGCTCACGGCCTCAATGCTCGTGGATGCAGCGGTCCCCACGACGAGTTCGGAAGGAAGGCCGTAGTATATAGCGTAGTCATGGGCCCAGCGCACAACCTGCTCGCGCACCACGATGGCATGAACGTCATCCGCAGCGATGCGTCGCAAAGCCTCGTAGCCCTCAAGGCCCGGTTCAACCCCAATGCCACAAATCAGCTCGTACGACAGGATGCGCCAGAACGCCGGTGGCGCATCCGTCACGTTGCCCTGGCGCAGCTTCGTACGCCACGAGACGTAACAACGCAAGTCGTGGTCACTCAGGTCCTCATACGTGGGCGTTCCGCCCCGCATCACAAACTCGTCGGGCTTCCCCTCGTAGTCGTCCTCATGGTCTGCCAACAGACGGGCCTGCTCGACGAAGAGCTTCGCATTGTCCAGCGTGTACGCGTAGCTCCAGCCGCCGAGCTTCCGGTCTCGAGCGAGCCGCCGCACCTCCCGATACCGCGCGGGAAGAGGCTCACGATGCACTGGCCTCGGCTTCTGCTGGAAATGCCCGTAGGCGCTCGCCCCCGTACGTAGAATCGGCTCATCCTCATACACGCGCGTGGCGAACGTACGGGAGCTCTTGTAACGCTCGTCGCCTAGAATCTGCTCCACAATGCGTTGCGCCCTCGACATCTCGTCCCATCTTCGCGCATTCGTCGCCTGCATGGCAGGCTAGGCCAAGGCGGCCCGCAGCTCCTCAACCCGGTTGGTCCTCTCCCAGGTAAAGTCTGGATCCTCGCGTCCGAAGTGGCCGTAGGCGGCAGTCTTCTGAAAGATGGGACGCCGCAGGTCGAGGTCGCGTATGATGGCACCGGGACGCAGGTCGAAGACCTCAACCACTGCACGCTCGAGCTTCCGCTCGTCCACAGTTGCCGTCCCAAAGGTATCGACCATCACCGAGAGCGGATGGGTAACGCCGATGGCATAGGCGAGTTGCACCTCGCAACGACGAGCAAGTCCCGCCGCAACGACATTCTTAGCCACCCAGCGTGCCGCGTAGGCCGCCGAGCGGTCCACCTTCGTGCAATCCTTGCCGCTGAAGGCGCCACCACCATGACGACCCATGCCACCATATGTGTCTACAACAATCTTCCTGCCCGTCAGACCTGTGTCGCCCATAGGTCCACCCACCACGAAACGCCCCGTGGGGTTGACGTAGATCTCCGCGTCCCTCCATGCGATGCCCACTCCATCGAGCACGGGAGCAATGACGTGCGCCAACATGTCGGCCTTGATCACGTCCATGTCTTCAATTTCGGGCGAATGCTGAGTTGAGACCACCACCGCCGTCACCTCGACGGGCTCGTCGTCCTCGTAGCGCACCGTAACCTGCGTCTTTCCGTCGGGGCGAAGATACCCAAGGGTGCCGTCCTTGCGCACGGTGGCAAGCCGCTCGGCCATACGCTGTGCCAAGAAGGCTGGCATCGGCATAAGCGTCTCGGTCTCGTCGGAGGCATAGCCAAACATCATGCCCTGGTCGCCAGCGCCGATGCGCGCTATCTCGTCCTCGTCCGCATGCGCGAAGGTACCATCGACCCCCTGCGCGATGTCGGGACTCTGTTCGTGAATCATGTTGATGACGCCGCACGTCTCGCAGTCAAAGCCAAACTTCGCGCGGTCGTACCCTATGCGTCGAACCGTGTCGCGCACGATCTTCTGAACGTCGACATATGCCTGGGTGCGAATCTCGCCCGCGACGATGACTGTCCCAGTGGTAAGAAACGTCTCGCATGCGCAACGGACATCCGCGAGTGAGGCCGGCACACCCGTAGGCGAGACGTAGCCCTCGGACTCGAGACGTGCCTCCTTCGCCAAGATTGCATCAAGTACGGCATCGGAAATCTGGTCCGCCATCTTGTCGGGATGTCCTTCCGTCACGCTCTCTGACGTAAAGAGGTAGCTACGCTTCTCCACAGCAAAGTCCTTTCGCAAAATCTTGAGCTAACAAGAGCAAGTGTAACGCATGGGAAGCACCCTGCGGCTATGCACCAGCGCCGATACCATGAATGACCATGTCGAGAACGTCACCCGTAAAGCCAGCACCCTGCTCGTCCCCGCTCATCAAACTAAGCGCTCCAAACGTGAAGGCGCCACAGATCGCGGTCGCACAAATCCCAGTGTCGATGTTGGTGCGTATCGTGCCATTCGTCTTCGCGTTCTCTAGGAGCTCGGCCAACACTCCCACGATATGCATCACATGCATGTCCTCACGACGAATCGCGCCCTCTCGGGACTGTACCAGCTCGCGCACGATAGCCATAGGCAAAGGACTGCCACTTGTCGCCCGCTTCGCAAACTCGCTGCAGACGTCCATCAGCGCCTGTTCCGGCGACTCGGCCTGCTCCACAACGGAGTCGACTCCCGCGACCAAGTCCTCAACCGCAGCATCGAATATGGCGTTGACCAAATCCTCTTTATCGGAGAAGTAGTAATAGAGAGCACCCTTCGACATGCCGCATCGACGTGATATCTCGCTCATCTGAAAAGCCGAGTTACCGCGTTCAACCATCAGCTGGGTCGCGGTATCCATGATACGCTTGCGCGTGCCGGCACTTTTGCGCGTCTTTGCGGTCGCACGCAGACGCTCCTTCTGCCGCACCGCATGCTCGCCCATGCGCGCGTGCAACGTGCTCTGAGCACGAATCACTCCGCCGATGATTTCGGCTGTTCGGTCATCATCAGACATGGCAATCGATTCCCCCTATTCCTTGACCCGATACCGTATGATATCGCGACGCGCAAGCCCCACCACAACTCAATGCAAACAAATTCGATGAAAGCCGTTGACACGGCGCCACATTACTGCCAAAATGTTCGTTGCTTCGGGGATGTAGCTCAGTTGGGAGAGCGCTGCCTTCGCAAGGCAGAGGCCGAGGGTTCGAATCCCTTCATCTCCACCAAATCATCTGGGACCCAGCAACGCTGGGTCCTTTTTTTGAGGTGGACCATGAGTGTTAGCTTCGCTGCCTACGAGCACTGTACGCTCTGCCCACGTCGCTGCGGTGCAAGCCGCGCGGAAGGAATGACGGGCGTCTGCGGCTGTACGTCAACTTTGCGTGTCGCGCGCGCCGCGCTCCACTTCTGGGAGGAACCGCCAATCTCCGGCGAATCCGGCTCGGGCGCCATCTTCTTCTCGGGTTGTCCCCTGCGTTGCATCTTCTGCCAGAACGAGAGGATCTCACACGAGGGCTATGGCATCGAGGTGAGCGCCCAAAGGCTTGCAGAGATGATGCTCGAGCTTCAGGCGCAAGGTGCCCTCAACATCAATTTGGTGACGCCTATGCACTACGCACCGCACCTATGCAAGGCCATCCGCATCGCACGTGGCGAGGGACTCTTCGTCCCGATCGTCTGCAACACATCGGGTTACGAAACGGCCCAGCTGATTGACGAGATGGGTGAGTTCGTAGACATTTGGCTCACCGACTTCAAGTACGCCTCTTCCTCCCTCGCACGAGAGCTCTCGGCCGCAGCGGACTATCCTCAGGTTGCAAGCGAGGCGCTCGTCTCGATGCTCGCCTCGCTCCGGCGGCAAGGGGGACGGGCGCTCGACGAGGACGGCGCCATGACGCGCGGCATTATCGTCCGCCACCTCGTCCTGCCTGGTCACGTCGACGACTCGATGGCCGTCATCGATCGCGTGTGGAAAATCGCAGGCAACGAGGTCGACTTGTCCATCATGAATCAATACACGCCCAACAAGCGTTGTCGCTCCCGCTCGGGTCCACTCGCCCATGGCTTGGACGAAGATGAATATGACCTCGTCGTGTGTCGTGCCGACGAGGTCGGATTCCAGAACATCTGGTGGCAGGAAGGCGGCACCGTCTCGGAGAGCTTCGTCCCCGACTTCGACGCCACGGGCGTACTCAGCCCCGCATGCGACTAGACGGCCGTCGGGAATGCCCCCATGCTTCTAGCCCGCATCGGTTCCGGAATCCTCATCGGTATCGGATTCCGACTTCTTGGTGGAGCTTGAGCCAGTGTCCTCATCTGAACTCGTACTTTCGGCATCCGAGTCGGAATCTGAGTCAGAGTCGGATTCTAAGTCGGAATCCGACTCGGAGTCTGATTGCTTATTTGCAGTCGAATCTGAGTCCTTCTCGACGCTGGCTACGGCGTCAGCATCCTGATCGGCCTCGTCCAAGCCATTCTCTTCAGTCTCATAGCTCCCGAAGTTATTCTCATCGTACGACTCGTCTTCGTCCACTTCCTCAGAGTCCTCCTCATCGCTCTTTGATGAGTCGTCTTCCGCGACCTTCACCTTCTCCTTGATCAGGCTCACGTACGCAGAGATGCCCTCCTTGCTCAAGTGTATGCCGTCACTTTCGAACCAGTCGTTATGGTCTTGCGACGCAGAGAGCCAGTCGATAATCTTTACATTATCGTGTGAGTTGGCCACGTTCTTAATCATTTCGTTGTTGGGGTTCTGCCAAGCGCCTCCGCGCACGTTGATAATCCACAGGTCCTTGTCGTTTCCCACCGCATTGACAAAATCGCTAAGGTCGTTGGCAGAGAGCTGCTCCTCGTTGCCGATGCTCAGCACCACCGCGTCTCCTACGACCTCCTGCTTGTCGTACGTCTCGTAAGCCTTCGTGACGTCTCGCGGGCTTCGTCCGTCAGCAGTGTCCACGATGCCCTTGGGGAAGGCCTTGGCAAGCTCGTTTGCCGCCTGCAGACACACGGTGTCGCCCATGATCGTCACGCTGTAGACCGTATTGGTGTCGTTGGGCACCTCGTAGTCCATTGTGTCGACTATCAGCTTGGCAAAGGCGTCACGTCCGTCCCACGTCAGATGGATGCCGTCCTCAATGAGCCAGTCCTCGTGCCCTTCGGTCGCGCTGTTCCAGTCTATGAGGTGCATGTTTTCGTTCTTGGAGACGTATTCGTCAATGAGCGCATTGTTGTCGATGTCCTTGGCGTTGGGGCTGCGCAAGTTGACGTACCACAGCTCACGCTCGTCACCAACCGCATCGAGGAATGCCTTCATGTCCTCGTCGGTCAGCACGCCGTTGGTCCCGATGCTTATGACGACCTGGTCACCGACCACGCCCTCATCGATGTAGTCCTGCAACGACGCAAGCGCCGCAGGGGCCTGCCGCTCGCCCATCGTGTCGATGAGTCCGTGTGGGAATGCCTCGTTGAGCTGTTCGTTTGCACCGAGCGAGACGGAGTCGCCGATGAGGACCACGTCATACACGCCGTCTTGCAACGGCTTCTTGAGCGACGCCTGCATGACGCGACGCTCCTCAGGGCGGTCGCCCGCGACCGTCACCGGCTCGACGAACACGAGCCCATAGGTGGTAATGGCAGCACCAAGCAGTGCCACGACCGCAACCGGCAACACCGGCTCGAACTTAGCAGGAAGAAACGGAACCAAGCGCGACGGTCGCTCATGCCTCGACCTCCGCTCTCCCTTTGCACCTTCTTTGTCTGCGCCTTCCCTGGAGGGGCTCCCCAGCTTGCGCAAAGGCGCCTCTACGAAGCGATACGAAAGCTCGGAGATGCCGAGGATGATCGCAAACTCAAAGAGCAGCTTCCACCAAGGGGGAGGCGTCGTGGCATTGAGCGGATTCATGAGCTCGAGGATGGGATAATGCCAAATGTAGATGGCGAACGAGCGCGACCCCAACCACGCCAAGGGTTTGAAGGAAAGCGCCAAGGCAAAGATGCTGCCTGCCGGCACGAGACCTGCAATTGCACCGACCGAAAGGATTGAGCAAATCAAGAAGCCGGCATAGTAGTAGAAGGATGTGTACCCTTCCGTAAAGAGCATCATCAGGACGAGCCCGAGAACGCACAAGGGGCCAATGATGATGGGAACCAGGCCCGCGAAGCCATCCATACGACTCGCCCTGCTCTTGCTCATGCGATTCATTGGCCACACAACCGCCAGCCAGCAGCCAAGGAGAAGGCTCATGGCACGCGTATCGGTCCCATAATAGGGACGCGATGGATCAGCGCCTGGAACATACAATATCGCCATCAATATGGCAGAGAGCGCCGCCGCGATCAGGATTCCCACACGAACCCTTTTGCGCTTAATGCGTTTGCGCATGAGCAGATAGAAGATGGGCGGCCAGATAAGATAGTATTGGGCCTCGATCGCGAGCGACCAGAAGTGCGTAAGAGGCGAGGGATTGCCCGCCGCTGCAAAGTAGGACTCGTTGCTCAATATCTTCGTCCAGTTGATCACCATCAACAGTGCGGGGATGATGTCCCCCCGCATCTTGGTAAAGAGCGCGGCGTCGCACAGCGCACAAACGGCACCAGTTACCAGAACGAAGACGATGCACGTAGGCATGATGCGCGCAACGCGCCGCTTCCAGAAGGAGACAAGGTCAATCGTGCCACGCGTCGAGCTGAACTCGCGCATCAACCCCGATGTTACCAGGTATCCCGAGAGCACGAACAGCACCGTCACGCCCAGCAACCCGCCACCACACCAGTTGAGCCTCATGTGATAGCCAACGACACCGAGGGCGCAGATTGCCCTTAAACCATCGAGCGAGGTGACGTAGCGAGAACGCGGCTTCTTATGCCTCTCTCTGCCCCTAGCCATGCAACCCCCACTCCCCTTCCGGTTTGTCCATATCGTTGCGTCGCCACGCCGATAAACGCGACGGGAATGCAGCCAACAAAAGCGCCCCTGCGGTTGCGATAATGAACCCACCTCTCAAAGGTGGGTGTCCTCGACGCCTGTTCCAGCTTCCCCATCAACGGAGGATTCCTGTACTAAGCACGAGATATGGACTCCCAAACAACACTTGTCGGTTCACCCAGTTTGCACCGCAGGGAACGCTGTCTTTATACTACGGCTTTCTTTGTGGAAGAACAGTCTTGACATGCCGCCAATGTGCGAAAAAATAGATGGATGGTGTCATGAGCAGCGTTCATTGGGGGTGTGCGTCAAACATGAGGTGGTGGATACCCTTCGTGACCCTCTTTGCCACGGCACTCGTCACGGCTCTGGCAACTACCCCACTTGCTCGTCGACTCGCTTGGAAGCTCGGCTCGGTCGACTATCCTGGAGGCAGGCGCATCAACTGCAAGCCCCTCCCCCGCATGGGGGGCATTGCCATCTTCTGCTCCATCGTGATGGCCATCCTCGTGCAGGTACTAGGCACAGTGTTCTTTGGCTGGCCATCCCTCTCGCCGTTCGCCGCTCGTCCGGCCATGGCCTTGCACTACCCGCTGCTCTTCTTGGGACTCTGCGTCATGTTTGTGACGGGTTTGCTCGATGACTTCTACGAGCTCAATCCCAGGCAGAAGCTCGCCGGACAGCTTGTGGCTGCAACCATTGCCGTTTGTGGCGGACTCATTATCGACGTGGTGGTCAATCCGTTCTCCAACGAGGGCATCTTCCTCGGATGGTTCGCCTACCCACTCACCATCGGATACCTCGTGGCCTATGCGAACATCTTTAATCTCATCGACGGACTTGACGGCCTCGCCTCAGGCATTGCCTGCATCGCAAGCGTCACCATGTGGATCGTCTCCACAATGGCCGGCCACCTCGATGCCGCAGCACTCGCCATCATCATCGCTGGAGCCACGCTCGGCTTCCTGCGCTACAACTTCAACCCCGCATCAATAATCCTCGGCGACTCGGGTTCGCTCCTCATCGGGTTTCTCTTGGGTGCGGTCTCCTTGCTTTCCGTGCAGCGCGTGGCAGGTCTCACCTCGATCATCGTCCCGCTCGTGATTTCGGGCATCCCCATCATGGACACCTTCTCTGCCATCGTGCGACGCGGCCGCGCTCACGTAAGCATCGGCCAGGCCGACAAAGGCCACATCCACCATCGGCTCATGTACGAGGGCTTCAACCAGCGCCAGACCGTCCTCTTCATCTATCTCTGGACCGCTATGCTCAGCGTCGGGTCCATCGTGATGACACAGGTCGAAGTCGTGCCTCGTATCGCCATATTCTGTGCGCTCATCATCGCATCGGCCGTCTTTGCCATGCGCCTGCATCTCTTCCGACCGGTTCTTCTTCACTACCACAATCCCGTGACCGGCACCGACGAACTTGTTGCTCCACAGGACGAGGCATTTGAAGAGGCTGCCGAGCAGTTCGAGGAGAGCCATCCGCTCTTTCCTAACGTCGGCGACTAGCGAACGACCCCCATTGCAAAGGGCGCACGGCTTGAGCAATCTACTCAAGCCGTGCGCCCTTCAGTGCTCATCGATATATGCGGCAGCGCTACTCCTGATCGAGCGCCTTCTTTGCGACGGCGGCCAAATCGGCGAAGCCCTTCTCGTCCTCGTACGCGATGGCAGCTAGGACCTTACGGTCAAGATCGATGCCCGCAAGCTTCAGACCGTGCATGAAGCGGCTATACGAGAGATCGTTCATGCGAGCGGCAGCGTTGATGCGCTGAATCCAGAGCCCGCGAATGTCGCGCTTCTTGTTGCGACGATCACGGTACTGATACTGCAGGGAGTGCTGCACCTGCTCCTTCATACCACGGAACGTACGTGAACGTACGCCGTAATACCCCTTCGACCGCTCCTTCAGGGTGTTGCGCTTCTTGCGACCTGCGACGGCGCGCTTGATTCGTGCCATATTTATCAACTCCTCAAATCAATGCAAAGACATGCAGGGCAGCTGCTAGTTGTTGCCCATCCTCTGGCTAACGACCTTGGCATCGCCCTTCGTGAGCTCCGTCTCCTTGCGGAAGCCGCGGATGCGCTTGGGCGACTTCTTGGTAAGGATGTGGCTCTTGAACGCCTTCGCACGCATCACCTTGCCGGTGCCCGTACGACGGAAGCGCTTCGCGGATCCCTTGTGCGTCTTCATCTTAGGCATTAGTAAACTTCCCTTCTACTTGTTGCTGTCCCTGCCGTCCACCTAGGCTTCTTCCTTATCGAAGGCGCCTTTGATGGGGGCAACGAGCATATGCATGTTGCGACCTTCCATCTTTGGCTTCTGCTCGACCGTGGCATAGGGACGCAGGTCCTCAGCCAGCCTGTCGAGCACGTTGAGCCCCTGTTCCGGATGCGCCATTTCGCGTCCACGGAACATGATGGTGATCTTTACTCGAGCACCCTTGCGCAGGAATCGCATGACGTGGTTCTTCTTGGTCTCGTAGTCTCCCACGTCGATCTTTGGACGGAACTTCATCTCCTTGACCTCGACCCGCACCTGCTTCTTGCGTGCTGCCTTGGCCTTGCGATCCTGTTCGTACTTGTACTTGCTGTAGTCCATGACCTTGCATACGGGTGGCTCTGCGTTCGGAGCAATCTCCACAAGGTCCATGTTCTGCTCGCGCGCGATGCGCAATGCGTCACGCACGCCAAAGAGACCAAGCTGCGTGCCATCGGCCGCAATGAGTCTGCACGTCCTCGACGTGATCTCTTCGTTAATACGAGGGCCCTCGTTCCTGGCTATCTTCTACACCTTCCTCTCGTTGCGATGCACACATCGCCTTCGTAGCGGCGGTCGCCGCGCCAATAAAAAACTCCCCGCGCCTAAGCGACACCAGGGAGACAATGCCATGCGCACACCCACGCACGGAGACAGGATATTGTCTGACCCGGCAGCAACTCATTGGCGCCACTCAGGTGGGGACGGCATACGCTATCCCACTTTTGCCTTGAAGATAATAGCGCGTTGGAAAAGATATGGCAAGCGGGTATTGTGGACATAAGGTGAGGTACACTTCCCATGCAACTATTGGAAGGCAACAAGGGGGCATCAGCTTTGAATGCGAGGAAGACCGTTCTTGCCGCGCTGCTCCTCATCCTTGTTCTTGTGGCAGGCTGCAAGGAAGAGGTATCACCGCCCACGCCGCCTGCACCGCCCGTCCCCCCCACCGCACGTGTCTCGATTGCGCCACAGGTGCACGAGCTCTCCGCGAGCGTCGACGAGCGACTTCTCCCCGATGCCTTTGCCCGTTGGTATGACGCATACACTGCTTCGCGCATCATCGAAATCCAGCTCAATGACCGTGAGCCTGTAGACTTCGGCTCATGGTCCGCACGCCGCGAGTATGGTGCGGAGGACGCGGCCTCAGACGGTGCCCTCACAGAGTGGGCCGAATCCTACTTTGTCACCCATGACTGGTCGACTTACGGGCAGGACATCCTCTCCATGCAGCCAGGCGATACGGTGTCGGTCAACGGCCACCAGGTGACGATTCAACGCATCTTCAACTATCCCAAGGATGGTTACTACGAGGAGATTATGAACCTAGCCGGAGAAGGGATGCTCGTCTTCCAGACCTGCTATCCAGATTCTTCGTTCAACCGCATTGCCTATGGAAGTTGAGAAAGACTTCTGCTATAGTAGTCCATGTGATTTCGCACGCCCGAGTGGCGGAATTGGCAGACGCGGAGGTCTCAAAAACCTTTGTCGAAAGACGTGTGGGTTCGAGTCCCACCTCGGGCACCAAGCGCTTTGTGAGGGACCCTGCCGATGTGGTCGTCAGGGTCTTTTTTGTTGACTCGACTATTGCAACCAAGGGTTAGTGGCAAGCTCGCACTCCATGGTAGTGGCAGGGCCATGCCCACAAAGCAACGCGGTGTGAGGCGGAATGAGCATCTTGAGCCGAGACAACGTCTGCGCCATGACCCGCGGGTCGCCGCCAACGAGATCGGTCCGTCCACACGAGCCGGCAAAGAGCGTGTCTCCCACAAATGCGTAGTCATCACACAACAGCACGATGCCGCCTTCGGTATGCCCCGGAGCGTCTACAACACGTAACTCCACACTTCCCACACGAACCACGTCGCCCTCAGAAAGCAATCGATCGGGAGCGGGGGCATCCTTAAGTCCGCCCGAGCGCACATCAAAGACGTGGGAGGAGAGCTCGAGCGCATGTTGCGCACGCTCAGCATCGCCCACAGAAATTGCGAAGGGGGCACCGGTCGCCGCCTTGAGGGCATGCACTCCACCCACATGGTCGTGGTGGCCATGTGTCGCCACGATGCCCACGACGTTGACGTCGCGAAGCGCCTCTGCAATGCGCGCTCCGTCCGCGCCCGGATCCACTACCAAGCACTCACCCTCGCTCACCAAGGCATAGCAGTTCGTAGAGAGGTTTCCCACGACGAACTGTCGAATTCCATCCCTCACCATGTTACCCCCTCCTCTTCATTTGGCCCGCACCCTCCCCGGGCATGAGACGGCGCGCATCAAATACCGACGGAACCCGGCTGATGGACGAGAGGAGCGTATCGAGGAGGTTCGCGTCGCTGATGGCCACCAAGAACCGCAAGCGCGCAACGCCCTCGCGTGTGATTGAGGTGGAGGCGGCAAGAATGTTCGCCCCCGCATCAGTGACCGCGATGGTTATGTCCTTCAACAGCCCCATGCGATCCGACGCCTCGATGACAATCTCCACATTGAATTCGGTCGCGCCGGAAGCATCCCACTCCACCTCAATGAGACGCTCGGGATTGAGCATCAGACCCTTCACATTGGGACAGCTGATGCGATGCACCGAGACGCCACGACCACGCGTTATGAACCCGACGATGTCGTCACCGGCAACGGGATTGCAACAGTGCGCGAGGTGCACCAGTAGGTCTGGGTCGCCCTTAACCACCACGCCACAGCTCGATCGCTTCTTGTTGTGCTTCGTCGCCGGCGTGCGCGCCACGCGAAGATGCTGCTCGCCATCCTGCATCAGCGCGTTTGTCTGACGCTCCTCAGCCTCCTTGCGTGCTTGGGCCAGTTGCTCGGGCGAGCCTGCCTCCAACACAGCCTGGATGCGATTTGCGACCTGCTTGACAGATGACTTGCCCAAGTGTATCGATTGGAACAACCGCTCCGGCGTCCGCGCGTCAAATTGGGCGAGCACCTGGTCGATGGCGCGCGTGGTTCGTTTGGTCGATATGCCATAGCCGCGCTTGCGCAGCTCACGGGCAAGCTCAGCGCGTCCCTGCTCCGCATCGTCTGCCTTGCTCATCGTGGCAAAGTACTTGCGTACCTTCGAGCGCGCTGACGGTGTGACGACGATGTTCATCCAGTCGCGCGAAGGCCGGGCGTTCTTGTTGGTAAGCACCTCTACACGATCACCCATCTGCAGATGATACGTGAGCGGGACCACTGACCCATTGACCTTGGCTCCCACGCAGTGGTTGCCCACCTCGGTGTGGACGGCGTAGGCGAAGTCGAGCGGCGTCGACTCGCGACGTAGGCTCATGACCTCGCCCTTGGGCGTGAAGACGAATATCTCTCCCTCAAAGAGGTCCACACGCAGGCTGTTGAGGAACTCGTGCGGGTCGTTGAGCTCGTCCTCGCCCACCCAGTCAAGGCTCCTGCGGATGTGATTGATGGTCGAGTCTATGTTTCGGTCGTCCTTGGACATCTTGCCCTGAGACCCACCCGTCTTTTTGTACAGCCAATGTGCCGCAACGCCATACTCTGCGTGTTCGTGCATTTCTGCCGTACGAATCTGGACCTCGATGGGCCGGGCGTCTGGCCCGATGACGGTAGTGTGAAGCGACTGGTACAGGTTGGCCTTGGGCGTCGCGATGTAGTCCTTGAAGCGACCCGGCAGCGGATGCCACAAAGAATGGACGGCGCCGAGCACCGTATAGCATTCCTCGACCGTGCTGGTAATCACCCGCAGCGCGATGAGGTCGTAAATGTCGGTGAATTCCATGCCCCTGCGCTGCATCTTCTGATAGATGGACCAAAGGTGCTTGGGACGCCCCGTAATCTGAAACGTGCCCACGCCCACGCGCTGGAGCTCGTCCGAGAGCGTCTTTATCGCCTCGTCGGCATCCCGCTCGCGTTGCGCACGCGAGTCCTGCACCATTCGTGCGATGCGCTCGTACTCCTCGGGCTCCAAGTAAAAGAAAGCGAGGTCCTCGAGCTCCCACTTGATGGAGGAGATGCCGAGGCGGTCTGCCAGCGGTGCATAGACATCCATCGTCTCGCGCGACTTGAACTCCCGTTTGTAGGGTGGGAGTGCCGCAAGAGTGCGCATGTTATGGAGGCGGTCGGCTATCTTTATGATTACCACGCGAATGTCCTTCGACATAGCGAGCACCATCTTGCGTAGGTTGAGGGCCTGCTTCTCGTCCATGTTCGAGACCTGGATGTTGGTGAGCTTCGTCACTCCATCCACAAGCTCGGCAACCGTGCCACCGAACCGTTCCGTGAGGTCATCAAGCGTGGCAGTCGTGTCTTCAACCGTGTCGTGAAGCAAGGCCGCACACACGGTATCCGCATCCATGTGGAGCTCCTTCGCCAAGATGAGGGCAACCTCCACGGGATGATTTATGTAGGGCTCCCCAGAACGGCGGCGCTGAGCACGATGAAACTCTGCGGCAAAGCGATAGGCACGCTCGGTCTTCTCACAGCCCTCTGAGTCCAAGTAGCTTGCGCATGCCGTTTGCAAGAGCCGATAGTTGTCTGCACCGGGGATATCGTAATCCATTCCCTGCGAAACTCGCGTCTCCCTCACTCTCATGCGCCCGGCTCCCCTCTCTTATCCGTCCACAATCTTGCCGAAAGCTGGAACAATGGGCCTGTTGATGCGACAGAGCATCTCATGCGCCGTTGCGGAAAGCACCCAGTCACGGAAGCGGGTGAACTCCCTCACCGAACGCATACCCTCACAGTAGCGTATGGACCTTTGCAAGTCCGCATGTGCGGGGCGATCATTCAACCGGAGGCGTCGACCTTCCCCAAAGCCCTCAATGTCCAAGAAGCCGAGTTCGTCAAATACCGCGATTCCCGCAGCAACGGTCGCACTGTCAAGCTGCACGGACCGATCGTGATACAACACCTTTTGGGCCAAGTCCTCATCCCCGATGCTCACCAATTGCCCTCCCGCGAGATTCGCCTCGTGTCGCAGGACGCGATACAGTGCCACCAAGTCAGATCGGGCGGGAGCTGCGGAGGAAAGCAGGGATTCGTTGATGTGAGCGTCATGGCTTCCGAAGAGCAGATGAATCTGCGCGGGACGCCCATCTCTGCCCGCCCTACCGCTCATCTGGTTGAACTCCGTAGCCCCAAACGGCATGTGGTACAGCACCACGTCACGTATGCCCGGCAGGTTGACTCCCTCGCCAAAGGCACTTGTCGCTATGATGCAGCACAAGCGACCATCACGAAACGCACGCTCGATCCTCGAGCGGTGATCCCTCGAGAGGCCCGCATGGTAGAACGAAATGCGTTCGCCAATCTCGGGGTTGCGCGAACGCAGGGAACGCGCAAGCATCACGGACTGGTTTCGTGAGTTCACATAGACGACGCACTTCTGGCCGGAAGCAACAATCGAGGCAAGGTAGTACTCCCGCTCGTGTAGCTCGCGTTGGTCGTCAATCGATAGATTCGGGCGCATGGTGCGGTCGACGATCACATCCTCGTCTCGTATGGAGAGAAGGCGGCAAATCTCGCGTGCGATGGGCGTCGAAGCCGTTGCCGTGACGGCAAGCGCCACGGGATTGCCCAGGTCATCCAGAATGCGACCCAGCTCTTCGTACGCCTCGCGGTTGCCAGACTTCGCCGCGCCCGCATGGTGCGCCTCGTCAACAACAACAAATCCAACCCTACCAGACTCCGCAAACCGGTTCGTGTGTATGGCCAAGAACTCCGGAGTGGTGAGCACGACATCTACCGCTCCGCTCCGTAGGGCGTCAAATACTTCCGTACGCTCTTGCGCGCTTGACTCACCCGTCAGCACGCGCACCGAGACGCCAAGTTCAGCCAAGTCCTCCGTTAGATGGAACGCCTGATCGGAGACCAGCGCCCTAAGGGGGAAGACAAAGACGCTCGCACGGCCCTGCGAGAGAGCAAGACGCGCCGCATGTATGTGGAAGATGAGCGACTTCCCCCGGCCCGTCGCCATCACACAGAACGTCGAGCGACCTTCCGCTAGACGCGCAAGTGCCTCTTCCTGTGCCGGGAGAAGCGAGGAGGAGCCGATGAGCTGCGACCGAAGACGGTCTGTGAGCCGCCGCAGCTCCATCCGAGCGCACTTCTCACTCGGATTCGCAGGATTCGCCTGGCGCTGCGATACGCCGCCTACCTGAAGCGTCTTCGACACACGACGAGTCGGCTTCGACACGTATTTGTCGACCGTGGCGTCGTCTCTGTAGAGGATGTCGCGCACCATGAGCTTCGCCTGCGTCCTGCCTTGCCAAGTCTCGCTCACCGCATCGACGACGAGGTCCACGAGACCCTCGCAGGCATACGCCTTGCTCATGTTGGGGGTTCTGAACATGATGGCTGGAATCGAGCTCGCACCATCCGAGGCAACAAAGCGCAGGTGGTTGGCATCATAGCCAACGCGTGCCCGGTTGCGCATGTAGACACCGCACACGCCGACGAGGGGCCGCTTGTTCCCCTGGCCAAAGGGCTGGAGCAACTCTAGCGACTGGATGTCCGACAGGCTCAGCTCGTCGAGCGAGGCAATTGCCGTAACCTCGCCCTTATCCTCGAACTGGTCCTCGGGTAACTCGGCCATAACCTGCTGTAACCGTTTACGGAACTCGTCGATGCGACTCTCCTCACAGGTGACGCCAACCGCACCCGCATGACCACCAAAGCGCACCAAGACGTCCGAGCATTGCTCGACGGCATGGAACAGGTCGACCGAACCCACACTGCGACCAGAACCGCGTGCAATGCCATCACTGATGGTGAAGATTATGGCAGGTACGTGATATATGCTCACGATCCTGCTGGCCACGATGCCTTTGACGCCCTCGTGCCAGCCCTCCCCGGCCAGAACGATTACGCGCTCGCCGCCGTAGGACTTGCGGACCACGGCTATAGCCTCGTCGGAGAGCTTCGCCTCGGACTCCCTGCGCTCCGTGTTGATGCGTTCCAATGAGGCCGCAAGCAGCGCGGCTTGCGCCGGGTCATCCGAGATGAGCAAATCAAAGGCGGCATCGGTGCTGCCCATGCGCCCGGCCGCATTCAGACGAGGAATGAGCGAGAAGGGCAGATTGTCTGACGTCACTTGCGTAAGGTCGCACTTGGCCGTAGCGGCGAGAGCGACGATGCCCGGGCGCGTCGAGTTGCGCATTCGGGCAATCCCCTCCGCTACGAGCGAGCGATTCTCGCCCTGAAGGATCATCATGTCGGAAATGGTACCCAGGGCAGCGAGGTCCACATATGACTGCCACAGGTCAGGCTTTCCAAGACGACTTCCGAGGACACAAACGAGCTTGAGTGCGACACCGGCACCTGCCAACTCACGCGAAGCACAATCGTCCGAAATCTTGGGATCTGTAACGGGAACACCCTGAGGCACGAGGTCACCCAGTTCGTGATGGTCGGTTATCACCACGTCAATGCCCTGCTCAAGCAGCCATGGCACCTCGTTTGCCGCCGCGATGCCATTGTCCACCGTCACAATGAGCTGTGGGTTGCTCTCCGAGATCACCCGATTCAGCGCCTCGCGGGAGAGTCCGTAGCCCTCCCCGAAGCGATGCGGGATGAAGGGATGCGCATTTGCGCCAAACTCCCTCAATGCCAAGGTAAGCAGACACGTTGAGGTCATTCCATCGACGTCAAAGTCACCGAAGACAGCGATGCGTTCTCCATCCCTGATCGCACGCTCTACCCGATCTGCGACCACCTCCATACCGGGTATTTCGAGAGGATCGACCCAGTCACGCTCCAGTGACGGCGCAAGATAGCGCCGTGCCTCATCAAGATCACACACCCCTCGTGCACACAATACGCGTGCCACGAGGGGCGGGATTCCAAGCTCCTCGCACAGCACTCGTTCAGACTCCCCATTGCAAGGAAGCACTTCCCATCGTTTGCTGTCGAGAAGCCCGCTCATGTAACCCCCGCTTAGGATGCTTCGGCCGTTGTCGACGGAGCAGTCGCCACATCCGTCGCGATGCCCCAAGATGTCGCATCCTTCTGCATGGCACCTGTTGCCAAGACGCGCAGAAGCGGTCCCTCAAAGACCAGAATGGCAACGGTACTCGCAATGAGACCGAGCAACACGGAAAGGCCGATCTCGCGCAACAGGGGCATGGGAAGGAAGAGGAAGACTATGGAGACAACGCCAACGCACGCCACGGGAAGGGCAAACGGCTTCAGGACCGCCGAGACGGCGCTAAGCGATGAACCGCGCACGCTCTTCCCCGCTTTGGCAAGCGAGAGGAACTTGTCGGCGACGAGCCATGAGGCGCAGACGCCGCAGCCACACGTGAGTCCCCCGCAGACCAAGGTCGTGATGGTGAGCACGAATACCTCGATGCGCGACGTCACGGCCATGAGGCCGAGCATCAGGATGGCAAGCACCAGCTCGGTGGCAAGGACGACGAGCCCCGTCTTGCGCATCCTGAGGTAGGCGACAATGCCGATCGCAAGCGCAGCGACAGCTGCGCCTATCGCGATGCCGCGAACCGTTGCCTCGCCCGCAAGCGGACCAATGTCCTGGGAATCGGAGAGCTTGAGGCTGGTAGAGAGCTGTTTGGACTCGAGGACCGCCTTCAGCGCGCCGGCCTCCTCCTGCGTGAACCCACCCGAGATGGAAACCTGACCACCCTCGATGCGCTCCGAAACGCCCGGGGCAGATATGATGTTGCCGTCAACCACGATGGCGATCGCGCCGTTGTCCTCGGCAAGTTCCTCGGTGACGTCAGCGAAGGTCTTCGCACCTTCCTCGTCAAAGGTAATCGTCACCGCATATACCCCATCGCTCACCATGACGGTTTGGCACGAGGTCACATTCTCGTTCGTGAGAAACGGCGTATAGGTGCCCTCTTTGAGCACGGCATCCTTGGCCCCAGCGTTAAGCAGCGCCAGCGCATCCGCATCGCCGATCTCGTCCACGCGAACGAACTCAAGGACGCCAGCGCCACCAACCGACTCGGCGATACGCTTGCCGTCAACATTCCACGGTAACTTGATGACCACGGAATCGTCACCAGAAGGCTCCACCGCATACTCAGAGAGTCCCACGGCACCCAGTCGGCCATTAATGATAGAGACCGCAGCTCCTTGCTCCTCGGGGCTAAGTCCCTTATCTGCCTTCATGGTCTGTGCCGTGCCCCCCTTGAACCACAGGCCACGTGCGATTCGTTCCTGTACGGGCATCGCAAAGACGATGCTGGCGACACTACACACCAGCACGAACGCGATGACCGCCATACGCCGACGACGGTCGGCGGCAGTGCGCTTACCACGGTCCTGAGACGAGCGTCTACCCGTCCCCTCAGCCTCATTCCAGCCTGCGACACCCGTCTTTCGGGTCGAGGCCTCATTGCTTCGAGCCATTGCAGTCCCTCTTTCGCATACAATAGTCCCTCATATGAGTAACTTATGGAGTTTAGCATGCGTAGCATGGAAGACACAAGTGCCATTTCGTAAGCCTACATTTTGAGGCGCCTCTATGTGGTTGCCCCCATGGGTAGTGTGTGGAGGACCCGCAACCAGAACCCATGGCGCACGGTCTCACTAGAAATCATTCACGGCAGCACTCTGCTCCCAATCGTCCACGAAGGAGGCGTACGTCCCTTTGATGATTGCCTCGCGTGCGCGTCTCATAAGATCGAGCAGGTAGTATATGTTGTGCTGCGAAAGCAGCTGCGCGCCGACCATCTCGTGCTGCTTCACCAGATGATGCACGTATGCCCGCGAGAAGCCGCCCGCACAGGCAGGGCATGAGCAGTGCTCGTCAAGCGGACCCGCATCATGCGCGAAGCGTGCGTTCTTGAGGTTCAGGCGCCCCTCACTCGAGAACGCCGTCCCCATTCGCGCGGTCCTAGTGGGCAGCACACAGTCGAACATGTCGATGCCGCAGGCGACTCCGCGAACAAGCGTCGTGGGGTTGCCCACCCCCATGAGGTAGCGAGGCTTTCCCTTTGGCATATGCTCGCTCACGAGCGGGGTCAGAGACTCGAACATCGTCTCGTGGCTCTCCCCGACGGAATACCCGCCTATGCCGTAACCCGGGAAGTCACCGCACTCCTCAAGATGCGCCAGAGAACGAAGTCGCAAGTCGAGGTCCATGCCACCTTGCACGATGCCGAAGAGCGCCTGATCCCTTCGCGTGTGGGATGCATAGCAGCGCTCAGCCCAGCGGCTCGAGAGCTCTACCGCACGTTCGACGTATGCACGCGGCGACGGGTAGCCCGGGCACTGGTCGAGCTGCATGACAATATCTGCACCGAGCAACTGCGCGATGCGCATGTTCTCCTCGGGGGTCCAGCGCATGCGCTCACCGCCATAGTCGACCGCCCTAAACTGCACGCCGTCTTCCGAGAGCTTGAAGTGGTCGCCCAGGCTAAACACCTGAAATCCGCCCGAGTCCGTAAGGATTGGCCCGTCCCAGCGCATGAACCCATGCAGTCCACCCATCTCCGCCACGAGCTCCGCCCCGGGTCGCACCGAAAGGTGATACAGGTTTGCAAGCAGAATCTGCGTCCCCAGCTCCTTGAGCTGGGCAGGCAGCAGCCCCTTCACCGTTGCCTTGGTGCCTACGGGCATGAAGATGGGCGTGGGAACGTCTCCATGGGGTGTGTGGAACACGCCCGCGCGCGCACTCGTCTTTGAGTCCTGCGCAATGACGTCGTACGTGAACCACTTCTCAGACATACCTAGTCCCCTCCTTAAGCCCGCCAGACGCGAGCATATTCTCTATCCATACCGCGACTCCGTCTTTGTCGACGGATGGGCATACCTCATAAGCCGCATTCTTCAACGCGTCATCCGCGTTGTCCACGGCAACGAATCGCCCCACTGCAGAGACGAGCGGCAGATCGTTGCCCCCGTCACCGAATGCGACGACATGCGCTGGGTCGACACCGAGCAGGTCCATGAGCGCCCGTGCTCCCGCGCCCTTGGTGACCCCCCGCGCGGTTATCTCGAGCTCGGTGCTACCCATGCGAACCACCTCGAACCGCCCGTCAGCACGCAGGCGTTCTGCCGCCTCCGCGCACGCGGACGCATCGAGTATGCTGCACCCCATCTTCTCCACGCCCCCCGTCGCCTTCTGAAGCTGGGGGCCAACGCTCACCACCTGGCGTATTCTGCCACGCGTAACCATACGCACCGCATAGCGCATGCCTCGCCGCGCCATCCGCAGCAAGTGGCGCACCCTACCACCATCAGCAGACGCATAGCGACTCGTCCTTGCGATGGCGCCCGTCCTACCCGTAAGCATGTATGAGGCACCCTTCCACTCGAAGTAGGCCCTCCCGCCAAAGAAGGCATTCCATGCCGGACGGAACTCCCGCAGAAGCTCATAGCAGTCGAGTGCGTCATGCTTGGAGAGGTTATGGCTGAAGAGGCATCCTTCCTCACGCAACGAGACCACACGCGCCCCGTTCGAGCACACGGCGAAGTCCATGACCCCAGACGATAGGATGCTCCGATTCACCATGCAAAGCGCTCTGCCCGATGAGATGGAGAGCAAGAAGCCAGCATCATGGGCACGGCGAAGTGCGTCGAGCACCCGCTTCGAGACGACGGATCCAGCCTGCACAATCGTGTCGTCCAAATCGAACAAGAGAAGCCCGACACCGTTATGGTGCCGGGCATCTAGCACAAGTGCTAAATCGCGTCCTTCTGTAGGACTACTCACCAAAGCCGCTGTCCACGAGGGCAATGAGGGCGTCGAGAGCAGCCTGCTCGTCGGGACCATCGCAAGCAATCTCGACCTTGGTGCCAGAGCCCATGCCGGCAGCCAGGATCATCATGATGGACTTAGCGTTGACAGGAGCGGAACCCTTGTCGACGTCCTTGATGGTGACGGAGCTCTCGTACTTCTTGGCCTCGGTCACGAAGACGGAAGCGGGGCGGGCGTGCAGGCCGGTAGCGTTAACGATGGACGTCTGCTTAGAAACCATGTGATGCTCCTTCGACTCGAACGAACTGAGAGTGGCCCCCATGGCCACTTCCCACGACACTAGAGAGGAGACTACCACACACGACGCCCAATTTGTCAAGCAACTCGCCGACTTGGCCCACTTGTTCGTTGAGCGTGCAATTTCACGCCGTGCACGGCACACGCGAATAGGGTTACAATCAGTGCGGGCATACCACGCGAAAGGATTTTTGGGAATGCAAGACACGATGGGCACCGATTTCGAGCGTGAGTCAAAGGACGCATACGTAGATGACCCTCACACGGAGGACGCCATGGCGCAGGACGAGGCGACCGACAAAGAGGCAGCGGAGGACGAAGCGGTCGGTGATGCGTTGCTGAAGGTCGGCAACTCGGCGCGCTCTGCGGCCCAAGGGGCGGGACGATCATTCGCAGGAGGCCTCAGCGCACTTCGTCAGGTGCGGCAGGCTTCAAAGATGCGCTTGGACGCCGAGGCGGACGTACGCGAAATCGAGCTAGGCCTTGAGGAAGACCGCACCGAGCTCGCTCACCGCGAGGACGTGGAACGCAACTATCACGAAATCGTCCAGGATCAAGAGGCAGAACTCGAGGATGCCCATGCCGTCAAGTCAGATGCAGAGACGCAGATCGATTCCCAGCGAGCAGAGGTCAAGCGCCTCGAAGCCGAGCTGAGGGCGATGCGCGAGCAGCATGAGCAAAAGCTGCGGCCCTACCGCAACCTGATGGACAGCTCGCGAGGACGCTCCGATGACGCCGCAAAGTCCCTCGCAGGCATTCGCCGCGACGTGCGCAACGCCGAGCGCGCTCTGAGCGAGGCGACGAAGAACCGCGACGCTCGCATCTCTGCCGCGCACCGCGCCGTCGACGCGGCTCAGGAACGCGTGGGAGCCGTGGAGACGGAGCTCAACGCACTCCTTGCAGAGGCAGATGGAGTTGGGGCGTCGAACACCCTGGCAAAGATGGAGGGCGAACTTGCTTCTAATCGCGCGACTTTGGAGTCGGCACGCTCTGACGTCGTGCTCATCACGCAGGAGGCGCAAGAAGCGGTCGACCAAGCACAGCGCAGACTGCTCTCGCTCCAACGGGACCAAGCACAGGCCGAAAAGCTCGCCGAGACGACCAAGGCAGAGGCAACCGCACGAAAGAACGAGTACGACGGCATGTATCGTGCGGCACAGACGAAGGAGCGGGCACACGAGGACGCCATCAAGTCGTGCGAGGCGCGCATCCGCGACCTGACGACGACGCGCAAAGAGGCCCTTGGACGCATCGAGGACGCCCGGGACATGCTCGAGGAGGCGCACGAGATTCATGCCCACCCCGAGACCACCGAAGAGTTGCGACAGCGCATCGCAGACGAGGAGGCAGACCTCCTCGACGCCCAAGCGGAACTCGACGAACTTCTCGAGTCCGAACGGGAGCTGCGACGTTCGACGCGAACCTCACGCCTCATCGTTATCGCCGCCGCGGTCGTGGCAGTCGTAGTGATTGCCCTGCTCGTTTGGCACTTCTTCTTGCGCGGCTAGTTGCTCGTTGATCGCTACAGGATGAGCATGGCGTCCCCAAAGGAGAGCATGCGATAGCGCTCCTCGATCGCCTCCTCGTACGCCGCCATTATCTGCTCGCGCGTGGCAAAGGCAGAGACGAGCATCATGAGCGTGGAGCGAGGCACGTGGAAGTTCGTGACCATCGCATCAACCACATGAAACTCTGAGCCCGGCATGAGAAACAGGTTGGTCGTGGCGTTCTGGCGAGCTACGATCGTACCTGCTGAGGCATCCCACGCGCTCTCGAGCGAGCGGACGCTCGTAGTGCCGACGGCCACGACGCGATGCCCTGCCTCATGCGTCGCACGCACGGCATCAACCACGTCTTGCCCCACGTGGTAGCGCTCCGTATGGATGATGTGATCGCGTGGATCGTCCTCCTCGACCAGTCGGAAGGTGTCGATTCCCACCTCGAGCTCGACCTCGGCCCAGCGCACGCCGTCCGCCTTGAGCTTCGCGAGCAGGCCCGGCGTGAAGTGCAGCCCCGCCGTCGGCGCAGCGGCCGAGTGCTCTTCTCGCATGGCAAAGACGGTCTGGTACTTCTCGGGATCTCCCTCGTAGTCGGTGATGTAGGGAGGCAGCGGCACATGTCCGACAGCATGTATCGCATCGTCGAGCGTGCGTCCTCCCCGAGGTTCGAAGCGGACGATGCGGCCTCCCCTGCTGCCCTCCACGAAGTCGAGCACCGTACCGACGAGCACCGTCTCGGCCGCATCCGGAGCAAGGAGTCCACCGGCCCTGAACTCCATCGTCGCCCCCTGCCGCAGTCGTCTGCCTGGATGCACAAGGCACTCCCAGGTCGTGCCCAGCGGATCCAAGTCCTCCCGCCTGCGCAGCAGCAGCGCCTCGACGACGCCTCCCGTCGGCTTGCGGCCTACCAACCGCGCGGGCAGCACCCGCGTGCGATTTGCGACGAGCAAGTCGCCTGCATCGAGGTACTCGATCAGGTCGGTGAACCTGCGGTGCTCAATGGTGCCATCCTTGCGGTGCAGGACCAGGAGCCGACATGAGTCACGCGGCTCCACCGGTGCCTGCGCGATCAGCTCCTCGGGAAGGTCGTAGTCAAAGTCGTCGGTTCTCATCTGCTCTCCTGTCTTGCGTTTGATGTTACGCCGTCGCTCACGCGCGCGGAATCTCGGTCCAGTCGGCACCAGGGTCGAAGCCGCCGGACCCACCGATCACGTCACCAGCTTGGTTCTCGTACGCACGGTCTGCCGAGACGTCCAGCTCGACCTCGCGCCCATCGGACGTGACGAACGTGTTGACGCCGCGAATGGCCTCTGACCAGTCGCCGACGCCCCCGCCAGTGCTGCTTCCCCGAAACTCCGCGTTGGTCCGCTCGCGAAAGGCGGCGTGATGCGCGTCACTCTGGGCATGCCACGAGGCGAGCTGCGCGTCGAACGCCGCCTGACGCTGCCGATCGGCTGCGAGCGCCGCCTGCGTCTGGGCGTTCATCCGGGAGATTTGCTGGTTGGTGGCTTGCTGCATGGCTGCCGCATCTTGTCGGGCATCCGCCTCGGCAAGCGAGATGAGCTCCTCGTGTAACTCGAAGTCGCTCACCAAGGGGACGAACGCCTGCTGATAGAGCCGCTCGAAGGTGCGCACGGGTGAGAAGAGCACGGCGACGCCAGCCACGTCCCAATAGATGCTGCCCGAGCGGCGGTAGGACTCGAACTCCGGCAGGCTCCACGCGCCTGTGGCGCCCGCAGCAGAGCCACCACGCGCGTCCTGCGCGCCTTTGCGCTTGCCCCGACGCCCCAACAGGCCGCCCACCGCCGAACCAAGCCCCACGACCATGCCTGCAGGATTCAGCATGTCGACGCCGGAGGCGTCACGGATGGCGTACAGACGCACGTAAGCCGCCAGCCTCCACTCGATCTGCCGATACGAGAACTCATAGATGCGCGTGAGCTCGGCCGCGAAGGGGTCTTTGAGCAGCGCGCCGCCAGACGATCGCGCGGCACGCTTGAACCGGGCATGGCCCATCTGCTGGAGCTGGCCAAGGCGCGTTGAGCCCACCTCACGCACGAGTCGCACGCCAGCTCCGACGGTCTCTTTCGTGATGTGGCGCATGGCGTCATCGGCAAGCTCGCGCGGGTCGGGCACCTCGGCGTAGTTGGTACGATCCACCCCCGCAAGGGCGGCACCATACATGGCCATGGTCGCCCGCATGCTCTCGCTCATGCGCATGCCCGCATCACCGAGCTCAAGGTTCATCTGGCCGCCCTCGCCATCGCCAAAGCTCGCCCGCGCGAGGTACGGCCGTGAGCTTGAGCCGCCGCGCAGCAGTGCTGCCTCACTCAGCCGCCAGTTCGTGGGAAGCGTCACCAAGAAGAGCCCCCGGCCGCTCGCAGAGTCGCGTACGACCGCATTGCGCCGGTATTGGGGCTGCGCAGCCTCGCGTGCGGCAGCCTCGCGTGCGGCCTGCTCCCGAGCCGCGGCCTCGCGTGCGGCTTGCTCCCGGGCCGCCCGCTCCCGAGCTGCCTCGCGCGCAGCCCGCTCTCGCTCGGCAGCCTCGCGTTCCGCCTGCTGTCGGGCCTTTTCAGCCCTCCATGCCTCCTCTTGACGACGCATCTCCTCCTGCTGCGCCTCGAACGCGGCGCGCTGCTCCTCGGCCTGCCTCTTGGCCTCCTCGGCATCGCGCTCGGCTTGTCTGCACGTCTTCTCGGCCTGCCGCGCCGCCTCTTGGGCCTCGCGCATCGTCGCCTGTGCGGCGCGCAGCATCCCCTCTATCGCCCGCGCCTGCGCGATGTCCACCGGCTTTCCGCAATGCGGGCAGAAGCACCGCGCGACCTCCGCACGCGGCATGAAGCGCTCCCCGCACGCGGGACACATCAACGGATTCTCGGACTCGCTCATCTCGCACTCTCCTCCGCCGTCATTCCCGCACGCACCATCTTCTTCGCCGCCTTCCGCGCATCGCGACGCTCATGCCGCTCGATGGCAGCCTCGGCCGCGCTGAAGCGGCAGCCGCAGTAGTTCTGGCGATACATGCCCAGCTCGCGCGAACGCCTCGTCGCCTCGGGATAGCGTGGCCGGAAGTCGCGCACCACCGGAATCAGTCCATGCCGCTCTGCGAGTGTGACCAGCACCTCGTTGCATGTCTCGAAGAGCTGGTAGGGCGAGACGGCAAGCGTGGTCGAGATGTGCTCGAATCCCCGCTCGCTGGCCACGCGGCAACTCTCCGCAAGGCGAATCGCATAGCAGGCACGACAACGACGCTCCCGGTCGAAGCCGGCCGGCGCCGCACCGCGCTCCCATGCCGCGCGGTCGTCTGCCGCCACAATCACCTCGACGTGCGCCACGTCACGCGCCCAGTCGAGCAGCGTCCGCAGGCGCAGGTCATGCTCGGTGAGCGGTTGGATGTTTGGATTTGTCCAGCAGATCGTCGGCTCGAAGCCCTCCTCGCGAAGCAGCCGCAGTGGCTCGAGCGAGCACGGGCCGCAGCAGGCGTGCAAGAGAAGCGGTATGCACATGGACTCTCCTTCGAGCGACGGAACAGAACGCATCAGTCGCGCAGAATGATACCCCATGTATAACGTGCTGCGGGGGATTTGCCGCGGGGGACACGTCCGGGCGCGACATATCTCGGGGCAGACCGCGCGGGATACACCTCGCAGAACCTACCGGCCTTCGCTAGCGCTCGTCCACGAAGGAGAGGGCAACGACCGCGAAGACAGCATATATGACGGCAAAAACCAACAGAATGAGCCACAGCCCGAGCAGGTTTCCCGTGGTGGAGGCCTGTTCCTCGACCCTGCCATAGAGGTAGGAGTCAAACATGTCGTTGGCGTGCGCGCTCGCGCAGATGGCGGCAAGACCCCAGCGGCTGATGGTGACGCTCGACAAGGCCTTGAGGGCGCCGTCCAACTCAAAGATCGCCCCGGACATCACGAGCTGCACGATCAGCACGAAGGGCATCACCGTCATGGCCGTGTTTTCGCTCGACACGATGGACGAGACGAGCAGCCCCAATGCGTCGGCCGAGAAGGTCACGAGGAAGAACGTCACGTACATCTCCACGACAGGCGGCAGGAACACCCCCTCTTCGATGAAGTGATCGAGGCTCATGATGCGCGTGATGACGGTAACGACCAGGGCCTCGACGGCACACAGGCACCCTTCGTACAACCAGTGCGCCACCACGTACGAGCGCAGGTTGAGCCCAGTACGAAACTCTCTGCGCACGATGTCGCGCTCACGGCACACGGTACGGATGGAATTGAAAATGCCGATCCAAATGCACGCACTCACCAAGGCAAAGGAGCCGTTCTTGGTGTCTACGTAATTCAACATTGAGCAGATCGTCATGCGCACGCCACGTCTCTCCGAAGCCGCCCGCCCCTATCCGCTCAAGCAAGACATAGCGGTCGTCAATCTTCTCGCCCGATGATATGTGCTCCATACCGTCTCCCGTCGTAGCCCGCCAGATGCGGGTCGCACATTACCACGCAAACCAAAAGCACGTGCTTACACAACCAAGGCCGCCTTGAACGCGGCGAGCAGCTCGTCGAACTCCTCGTACGCAGGAATCTCCGGATAATCAGCCTTTATCTGCTCGGTGCTGCGGAAGAGGAATCCCGCCTTGCTCGCACGAATCATCGCAAGGTCGTTGAACGAGTCGCCGGTGGCGATGGTATCGAACCCCATGCCCTGCAGGCCACGTACCGTCGTGAGCTTGGACTCGGGGCAACGCATCCGCACGCCCACAACCATGCCCTCGGCGTCGATCTCCAGCGAGTTGCAGAAGAGCGTGGGCCACCCCAGCTTGGCCATGAGCGGCTTCGCGAACTCCTCGAAGGTGTCGGAGATGATGATTACCTGGCTCAGCATGCGCAGCTCGTCGAGGAACTCACGAGCACCGGGCAGCGGGTCGATGGTGGCAATGACGTCCTGAATCTGCCTGAGGCCCAAACCGTGCTCGCGCAGGATGTCCATGCGGAAACGCATGAGCTTATCGTAGTCCGGCTCGTCGCGCGTCGTGCGCCGCAGCTCCGGAATACCCGTTGCCTCCGAGAACGCAATCCAAATCTCTGGGACGAGCACGCCCTCCATATCGAGACAGCAAACGTTCATGGTTCTTCTCCTCCCGAATGGTGTTTAGCGTGCCCTACTCTAGCGCAAAACGCGACGGAAGAACACCGGAGGTCCAATCGGGATCACCCCTCAGTGAGCCCAACGAAGCGGTCACAGGCTGCGGTAATAGTCCTCCAGATGCGGACGGGCGGCGAGGTAGGCCTCCTCAAGGCCCTTGTCGAACTGTGTGCCCATCCCCTCCATGATGATGGCGTCTGCCTTCTCGAACGACATCGCCTCTTTGTAAACACGCTTGCTCACCAGCGCGTCGTAGACGTCCGCGATTGCCATGATGCGCGCCTCAAGCGGAATGTCCTCCCCCGCCAGACCCTCGGGATACCCCGAGCCATCCCAACGCTCGTGATGATAATGCGCCACGTTCTCGGCGATATGATGGAAGTCCTCGTCGTCGGTGTTCTTCAAGATCTCGTGCACGATGCGGGCGCCCTCAGCCGCATGCGCCTTCATCTTCTGGAACTCCTCGGGCGTGAAGCGCCCCGGCTTACGCAGTACGGCATCATCGACGGCGATCTTTCCCAAGTCGTGCATGGGTGCCGCCTTGATGACGTCGCGACAGAAGTCATCTGCGAGCTCATAGGCACCACTCGAACGCATCTGCTCGATGAGCAGCCGCACACCCTCGCTCGTGCGCTTGATGTGCCCACCTGTTGAGTTGTCGCGGCTCTCGACCATCATCGCCATTCCCATGATGAGGTTGTCGTGCATCTCCACGATGTGTGCGGTCTTCTTGCTCACCTCGTCCTGCAATGTGGCGTTGAAGGTGTTGAGCAGCTTGATGTAGCGCTGCTCCTCGGTATCGTCCACAACAAAGAGCTGGTAGCCGCGCTTGTGCTTCCCGCTAAAGAGGTGCTGCACGGTCACGCGATAGGTGCTCTCGCCTTGCTCGTACATCGAGCTCGCCTCGTTCTCGTCAGCCTCGAACGCCTCAATCCAAGGGAGCATCGTGGCCTCTATGCTGGCGTCCTGTGCAAGGGGCTTGTCGACCGTCAGCTCCTCGAGCTGAGGAAACACACGCTTCGCGATTGCGTTGCTGCCCAGGTAGTTGAGCTTGTGGTCGAAGGAGACGAAGCCCGTCTCGCCCGTCTGCACAAGGGAGTCTATGGCAGAGTCCGTCACGTCATACAGGCTGATGCGATACGCGATGACCAGGTACAGAACCAACGCGATGTCGTAGGCCGCGGGCAAAAGCTCCACCGTCGGCACGACGCGCCTCCCCCCAAAGAAGGAGAGCATGGCAACGACCTCGGTGAGGAAGAGCAGAAAGAGCGTCTTGCGCGAGACCTGCTTCTTGTGACGATAACTGTAGATGATGGCCACCATGCTCGCACAGACGTAGACGATAACAAGTACGATGAAGGCCGTGTGCATGGGTCCGTACACTTTAGTGAGCACCGGCACGCCATCGACGAAGTCGATGGTCACGTCACGGTAGAAGGATGTGGAGAAGGGCACGGATGTTCCCACAGCAAGCGCCGAGGCATAGACGACGGTACTTACCACAAAGAACGCGACGCGCATGCGGCGGCTCACATCAATCGTACACAAGCTGAAGACAGCAAGCATAAGAATGAGGGTCAGATAGCATCCCCCTACATAGGAGAGCTTGTTTGCGATAATCGCCTCTCCCAAGGTCCGCGCGCTCGCCAGGAGCACATAGCCAAGATTCGTTACAGGAACGAGCGCAAAGATGAGCGTGATGTGGATGTCGAGGTGTTTGTGCCAGATGTAGAGATAGGCAATCATGAGGAGCATCGCCACCACGAAGACACTCACGTAATACCAAGCTACCATATCGCAACGACTCCCACCCTCGACCATACGCTGCGACCCATTGTAGTACGACCGGGTACCCAGACACGCCACTAGAAGCGATGCCAAATGGTGAGTATCTGCTCAGCACTCCCACCCAGCGCCATCAATCAGGCATCATAGAAGAGGGCGATGCCCCGCTCGGTGTCCTCCACATAGGTCGCCTTCGGCTCACGCCGGATTATGTGCACGTAAGCAAGGTCGCCCGTACAACCCGCAAGGTGTATGACGGCAAGAAACCACCCCAACAGCGGGAAGCCCCGCAACCACGGCACCACGAGCAGCGCGGTGGTGACAAGCACTGTGGGAGCGAGCAGCACGGCGCAGAAGCGACGCCGACGCAACATCGTCCCCGCCGCCGACGTATAGAGCATCCAGTCGGTAAACCCGAAGCGTATGCGTGCGGTAAACCCCGTCAGCAACATGAACGCCCCAGCATGCACCAGCTCGTGGACCGGCAGCGCCACAACGCTGAGGAACGCGAGCGCCACGAACCAGAGCGGACCCACCACCTCGTGAGGAAGGGCAAGTGCCGCTATCACGCCAATGACAACACCGAACCCAAGGATGCTCATGCTCGCCCACACCATCTGCTGCTGCAGGGCACGGTCGTCGAGCAGTTCTATGTCTGTCAACCTTCTCATGCGCTGCATGGTAAAGCACTTCGCGACATGCCTCAAGGGTATTTCGGTTGTGTACAATCTATTTGCGCAACAGAGGGTGCGCACGTGAGGCCGCCACGAGCGACGACGCTACCGGAGAGTCCCTCCGTGGTCAATCCTCCGTGGCAGTGGCGCGGGCTATGGAGGACCGACTGATGGCAGACAGGTTATGGGTGCTGGGCAGCGCCGGATGGATGCCCGCCGCAGGCCGCGAGACAAGCTGCCTGCTCGTGGAGCTCGGCGACGAGCTGGTGATGCTCGACGCCGGCACGGGCGTGGCCAACCTTGCACTCGCCTCTGAGGTGCTCGAGCGGCACGATCGCCTGGGCATCGTACTCTCGCACTACCACCTCGACCATGTGGTCGGCCTCATGTACCTCAAGCGTTTCGTGGCCGAGATGCGCGTGGACGTATACGGGCCGGGCATCCCTGTGTATCCGCGCAGTACCGCGGCCTACGTCGCAGACCTACTGCAAGACGCCTTGTACTCCGCCGGCAGCGAGGGCTTTGCCCGAGAGGTGCGCTACCACGACTACGCCGGTCGCGACTTTTGCGTGGGAAACATCCCCATAGCCGTGCGCGCGCAACACCATTCCGCCCCCTCGTTCGAGCTGAGGCTTGCCGACGCCGTGACCTACGCCACCGACACAGCCTTCCGCGCCTCGGACTGGCACACGGCAGCGCCCACGAAGGTGCTTCTCCATGAGTGCTGGCAGGTGGAAGACAAAGACCCGCGGCACACAAGCGCCGAGGCGTTGGCAGCTGGGCTGCCAACCAACCGATTCGAACGCACGCTGCTCGTACACCAGAACCCCGAATGGGACCAGACGGCCCGCGCAACGGTCGAGCGCATCGCGCAACGCCACGGCATGGAGCTCGCACGCGACGGCATGGTCCTCGACCTATAACACAGAGGGGCCGGTCTTCGTTTTCCCTCTTTGGCCAACTTGTGCGATAATCCCTTCGACAACGAACAACCCCACGAGAGGAGCACCATGGCCTCCGACGCCCGTCCGCACTTCCCCACCCGCGCCGTCATCACCGGCGGCATGCCCTACGGCAACAAGAACCTCCACTTTGGCCACATCGGCGGCGTGTTCGTGCCGGCCGACTTCTTTGCGCGCTTCCTGCGCGACCGCATCGGCAAGCACAACGTGCTCTTCGTCTCGGGAACCGACTGCTACGGCTCCCCCATCATGGAGGGATATCGCAAGCGCAAGGAGGCCGGCTACGAGGGCACCATAACCGACTACGTCAAGGAGAACCACAAGGCCCAGAAGGAGGCCCTTGACGCCTACGGCATCTCGCTCGACCTCTTCGCAGGGTCGGGCCTCAAACCAGCCGCCCCCTTCCATGAGGCTCTTACCGAGGACCTCATCCGTCGCCTATACGAGAAGGGCCACCTCATCAAGCTCTCCACACGCCAGTTCTACGACGTGGAGGCGGGGCAGTTCCTCAATGGCCGCCAGGTGCAGGGTCGCTGCCCCGTGCGCGGCTGCAAGAGCGAGAAGGCCTATGCCGACGAGTGTGACCTCGGTCACCAGTTCGATCCCGAGGAGCTCATCGCACCCGTCTCGCAGCTCACCGGCACCACGCCCGAGCTGCGTCCCGTCGACAACTGGTACTTCGACCTGCCCGCCTTCCGCAAGGAGCTCGAGGCGCTCATGGACGAGTGGGACGCTGACCCGCAGGTGCGCGCCGTCGTGACCAAGACCGTACGCGAGTCGCTCGCCGACCCCGTCATATACGTGCAGAACAAGTTCCGCGAGGCATTCGACGCCGCAGAGGACGACCTGCCCGACCACACGCTCCAGGAGCCGCAGGGCAACCAGCAGTCCTTCTCCGTCACCTTCGCCGACTGGCGTGCCCGCGATGCCGCCCGCGAGGTGCTCGATGCCGCAGGCGTGCGCTTCCGCACCGGCAAGACCCTGCTGCCCTTCCGCATCACCGGCAACATCGACTGGGGCGTACCGGCCCCCGACCTCGAGGGGACCCACGACCTCACCGTCTGGTGCTGGCCCGAGAGCCTGTGGGCGCCCATCTCGTTCTCCCAGACGGCCCTCGCGCTCGACGAGGAGGAGGCCTTCGAGGGTGGCACGCCGCGCTATGGCTCGCACGACTGGCGCGCTTGGTGGTGCGACGACAACGCTGCCGTGTACCAGTTCATCGGCCAGGACAACATCTACTTCTATTGCGTTGCGCAACCCGCCATGTGGGAGGCGCTCGACTGGCTGCTGTTCCAAGACACGCCCATTGCGAACCACCACATCCTCTTCATGAACAAGAAGGCATCCAGCTCGGGCGAGATCGCACCTCCCATGGCCGCCGAGCTGCTTGAATACTACACGCCCGAGCAGCTGCGCTGCCACTGGCTGAACCTCGGCCTCGACCAGAAGGCCGTGAGCTTCTCGCCCAAGGCCTTCGACACGAGCGTCAGCCACAAGGACAAGAAGACCGGCGAGGACGTGCTCGTGAAGGACGACCCGCGCGTGGCCGACCCCGCCCTCAAGGAGAGCGCCTTCCTCACGAACATCTTCAACCGTTTGGCCCGCAGCTGCTTCTATGGTGCGCAGAACGCCTGCGACGGGCACCTGCCCGTGGCCGCACCGCACGCCGACGTCGTGGAGGAGGCACGTGAGGTGACGCTCGCCTTCGAACGCGCGGCCTATGTGTTCGACGCGCACGGCGCCCTCAAGGTCGCCGAGGAATACGCACGCGCGGCAAACAAGCGCTGGGGCGATGCGAGCAAGGCCGCCAAGGGCGACGACGTCGCCTATGACCAGGCCCTCGCCGACGCATTCGTCGCACTGCGCACCACCACGTTGCTCATGCACGCCGCCACGCCGTGGGGCTGCGAGAAGATCTGCGAGCACCTCGCCTTCGACCCAGAGGTGTTCTTTAGCTGGGACCACGCCTTCGAGGGACCCGTCGAGCTCGCGGCACATGCGGGACAGACGCCCGACCAGCATGCACTCGTGCCGCTCCCGCCGCGCTTCGACTTCTTCCAGAAGCATCCCACCCAAAAGCGCTGATCATTCGGCTCTGAGGGACGCCCCGACGGCATACGCTGCGCCGTCGGGGCGTCCCCCTATGCAACCTGAGTCACACGGTTGGATGGCGAGGCAGCATTCCTCACCATGGATGGCCTGACTCCACAGTCGCGAAGCTAGCGACCCATCACGCAGGACCCTGTGCTGGGACGGTCGCGGTCGCTCTTCACGTACTTTGTCGCGGCACCCCGCATGTTGCATTCCGCAAGCTCCAGCTCACCGTCAATGTAGGGCTGGTACATCGCGTCGACGCCGCTCGACGAACCGGAGACGCTGTCGCAGTCATCCCCCCACGCCAAGGCACTCTGGACGATACGAATGCGCTCCTCACGCGTGGTGTCCTTTATCAGCTTGCTCCTAGCCATGCAACTCCCCTCTCACTCTGATTGCGTAGTCCGTCCTCGGGCCGTCTTCGCGTGGCGCATCTCGCCGCATGTAGGCGGCCCGAGGGTCAAAGCGGATGCATCATACCGCGTCGAGCACACCTTTGGAGCTGAGCTGCACGGTCTCGCCTGCCTCGACGTTGATGATATCGGAGGTCGAGCGGTCGCCGAACGTGTCCACGTCCACCCATCCATCACCAGAGTGGGCATACAAGAGCGTCTCCTCATCAGTCTTTACCAGCAGAAACGCCGTGTATGCGCCAGCGGGAACCGCAGCCTTGGCAAGAGTAGACCCAAGAGGCGGCCAAGTCCTGATGTCCCCGACTCCCTCTTGCGGGAAGAGGAAGAGGATGAAGCCACCCGCATCCGAAATCTCCACGTCAGGGCACTCGATGGTAATGACGCCCGCACCATCAGGAAGCTTGGTGGGAGGCTCCACGACGGTGAACTTCGCCTCGTCAATCGCTTGCTTTACCGCATCGACATACTGCTGGTATCCGGCCTGTGCCATGCACCAAGGCATCAGCTCAGCCATCTGCGGATAGTCTGTGTATGGCGTCATGGCAAGTGCCACATTCATCCAGAAGTAGACTTGGTCCTCGGGCGCCATGCCTGCCTGATCCAGCCGATACGAAACTCTGTTGAGCATCGACGAGTTGACATGCACCCCGCCGTAATCGTTGTCGTCGTTGCCCACATCGACCGATGGCGAGTAGTAGATGTCCCAGGCATACTCCGGCTGGCAGTAGGCGTGGGGATCGCTCATGGATCGGCTCAAGGTCATCTCGCCACCACCCTCGCCCACAAGCCATGCACCGTTGGGGTCGTCAGATATGAGCATCTCCACAAGGTTGCCCATGACGTCGCTCATGCCCTCGTTGATGGCGCCCATATCGTTCTTGTAGAGATTGGTGGTCATGGTCGTGCCGGTGACGCAGTGCGTGAACTCGTGCCCGATGACGTCGATGCACTCGCCATACGAAGCAAGCCTCGTAAAGCTGAAGGTCTGCCAGCCTCCATAGCGACCATCGTAGAGCGCGTTTTTCTCTTGCTCTCCGTTCTCGTTGACGTAGTCCATGAGCAAAAGTGACGGCGAGCCCATGTCATCCGGGCCAGTCCAGCCAATGTTCTCGAAGAAATCCCATACGCGAAGGTACGCGTCGTACACCAACAAATCTACGCTCTCGAACGTCGCGTCAGCAGAAGACAAGGGCACGACCCCGTCATCTGAATCGAAGCTCCTGTAGTCCCCGCAGAGCACCCTGCGCTTGGCATCGCCCAGGAATATCTCGTCCGTGTCCGGGTCGCGCAGTACGGGAACCGTGAGCTCCCTGGTCGTACCGTCGTGCAGAATCGCATCTCCCTTCCACTCAGTCTGCTCGTATCGATCGAAGTCGAAGGTGAGATGCGTGCTTTCGCCCGTGATCGACTCGACGTCCCAAGGCTCGAGCACAGGAATGTTGTACAGATACTTGCCATCCTCGCTCACGTAGTGAGCAACGTAGCCCATGTCCACCTCGTCGTAGTAGTTGGGCGTATAGACGACCCAAGCGTAGATGCGGTCCTGCGTGCCGTACTCGAGCGCCAAGAGCGTCTGGTGGCTTGCGCCTGGAATCACATCGATGCCCTGCACGCCATCGGCTGCAAGCTGTTCCTGCACGACCTCCTCCGCCTGCTCCTGCGTAGTTGCCCAGCTATCCAGCCCCTCCATCATGATGTCGGGCATAATCGAGCTCACGAGCCCTATGGTCTTGTTGTCCTTGTCCACGATGAGCTTAACGGAGGCGCCGTGTACCGTAACGTCGCCGGCCTGCTGTAGGAACGAGTAGTACGTGGTGCCCGTCTCGGTAGGACGCACCGCCACGCATTCCAGCACAGTCGTCTCGTCTCCGCCGATGCGATCCATGACGCTCTGCACCGCCTTGAGCGCGTCTTCCTCGTCCTTGACTTGGTCGTCGTAGAAAGGCTCGCCAATGAACGTGGACACGATGTCCTCGCCCAAAAGCGCTTCGTCGTAGGCCTCCTGCAGCTCTGCTGAGACCTCGTCATCCGCGTCGTCCGCATCCTCAGTGACGTCCCCATCGACGGCTTCGGCTGCTTCCTGCGTCTCCGCGCCATCTGGCACGGGTTGCGGTGCACCGCATCCACTCATACCGCCAAGCGCAAATGCCAACGCAAAGGCAGAAAGCAACGCCTTCACACCAAAGCCGTTCATGTGCCTCATAGCCGATCGACCCCTCCCGCATAGTTCCGGAACCGGCAAGCGCCATATCGCTGAGCCGCATTTCGGACAAGATATCACAAACTGGGGGCAGCTACGCTATGATGGGTCGATAGCGCGAGCGTGAACGAAGGAGGACACCCATCATGACACCAATACCGCCCGAACCCCATTTCCCCAGCCGCTATAGTCGTCCATCCGTGGCACCCAGCATTGCCCGGCGCGTCACGACGTCCGACGGGGCACAAATCGCCACCTTCGCCTACGGCGCACCAACCCAAGAGGACACTCCCGTGCTCATGCTCCACGGCAACGGAGAAGAGCACGGCATCTTTGGTCCCATAGTGGATGTAGTCCTTGAGGCAGGGCTTTGGGTCGTCGCCATCGACTCACGGGCACAGGGGATGTCGACGCGCGGGAGCGCACCGCTCACCTACGAACTGATGGCGAGCGATGCCGTATGCGCACTCGACGCGCTTGGCGTGTCCTGTGCCCATGTACTGGGGTTCTCCGACGGCGGCATTGAGGCATTGCTTCTGGGTCGCGACTGGCCCGAGCGCGTCGCTTCCATCACCGCACTTGGCGCAAACCTCACGCCAGACGGTGTAATTGAGGACCCGAGCTGGGACATCGAGGGATTCGTTGGACTCAATCGGAAGTGGAGCGAGTATTGGCACGATTTCGAGAACTCCAACGAGGCGCAAACAGAGGGAGACGTGGACATCACGCTGCTCACGCCCTCCCCGGCCACAGCCTCACAGGACGCCGAGCTGCTCCAACTGATGCTTGACGAGCCGCACATCGAGGCCTCATCCTTGGCCACCATATGCTGCCCAACCTGCATTATGGTGGGCGAGCACGACTGCATCGATCCAAGAGAGACCTGTCGCATCGTGAATGCCATACCCGGCGCACGGCTGATCACGGTTCCGCACATAGGACACAGCCTGCCCAAGGCAGCCCCTGACGCCGTCAGCGCCCACCTGCTCGCCACCATCATGCGCGCCACTTGCTAGTAGTCACCCCAAGGGCTACGCCATCGGGGATTTTCCCCCTGGCGCAGCCCGACGTGTTCGAGGGCACGTCGATAGCTCGTACGACACTCGAATGCCATTCGGTGCTCCCAGTGATCCCAGATGCATCCCCCGGCGATGCTGCGATGCACGAGCACGCGCGGCCTTCCCTCAAGGTCCCACACTGGTCGCGGCGGATTCTCGTCGGCTTCGAGGAAATGCTCGAACTCTGCTGGCCTATCGCCGCGCGTGAGCAACGGCCCTGCCGTCACCTTGAGCCTGCCTCGCCAGATGCCTCCCAAGGACTCCTCCAAGCGCCCGATCACCTGCGAAAGCTCAATGAGCGTACCAACGTCGTTGACGCAAAGGTCTACGTCAACGGGCGGAAGCGATGCGAGCGTGTCCCGCAGCAGTTGCAGCGTCTCGCACCAGCGTTGCGGCTCGTGCTCGGATTGCGAGAGCGGCCCCACCAAGAGCACCACCTCAGTCCGCACGCCCGACGCATCGTATGCGGCGCATGTGCGAGGCAGCTCTCGAATGGCACTGCGCAACTTCGTCCCATCGCAGGCATCGCCCACATATGTACACCCCTCCCGACCGCCAGTCTCAATCGGCTCGATGGCCGTTCGGCTCTGAGTCTTTGCGCCGTAGTAGCACGCACACGCCCGACCAAAGGTCTGCCGATACAGGCGCTTGCGTGATTCGTCACCTCGCATCCCTTCCGCAGCCTTAAGGAACGAGAGCGCACGCACACGCTCCTCAAGCGGGCGCCCGCGGCCGCCCAACTTGCCAAACTCCACGCCCGCCGCCCTCAGTCGCTCGCACTCGCATGCGGCGCACGGATACGGCTCGAGGTAGTCGCACGACCTTCCCAGGCAGGCATGCGTACGGTACGTGGTATCAAAGACGTACAGTGGCTCGCCTTCAAGATCGGCGTCCACCCCCACGCGATCGGGATAGCTCACGCCATGGTAGTGCGTGCAGTAGCCGTCCACGAGCGGGCACTTGTCAAAGAAGACCATGCTCTCCGCCTCGACGCGCAGCCCATCGCGCGAACAAGCACGCAGCACGTCACCGACCTCCTCGGCGGCCAAGAAGCGCGGAAAGACGACGCGTGAGACGCCAAGTCGCGCGAACGCCGCGACGCTCGGCGCGTTCGCGCAAACCGCGAGCAACGAGCACACGCGCTTGAGCCCGTTCCCGGCCTCCTCCAGCCGATAGAGCAGGCCCATATCCCGCACGATGACACCTGTCCCACCCATCTGCTCGAAGACATCGGCAAGCCTGACGAGGTAGTCGAGCTGGCGTTCGTCGTACTGGCCGTTGAGGGCAAGGTACAGTGGCAGGCCATGCGTTCGCGCCGCCTCGGCAGTCTCCGCAAGCTCCTCTCGAGAGGCGAGGTTGGCCCTGCCCTGTCGACGGCTTATGGAGTCGTGCTCCCCATACCGCTCGGTCCACCACGGCTCCTGCAAGCCACAGTACAGCTCGCCCGCCCCTGCCGCGGCAAGCGTGGAGACCTCAGAAGCTGCATTGACGGGGACGCTGAAAACCATGGAGAACCCCTTCGTTGCCTCAGCCAAGTGCTGCTGCACTGGCAGAAACAAACTCTCGGTAGGACTGCTCGTTCACCAAACCGAGTATTTCTCGCAGCTCTTCGAGCAAATAATGATAGTCACCTTGCAGGTATGCCCGAGCCGCCATGTAGGGCTCACGTATGGCGGCGTCAATCCACCGCTCGTGCAAATCCTGCGTTTTTGCAGAGAAGGACCGGTAAAACGCCTCCTCACGAACGCCTAACGACTCGAACGGACCATCAGGTCCCTGCAGCAACCCTAGCTCAGTTCCCGCAAATGCGATCAGACGACTCACGGCCACTTGGTGCGTGTAGATGCCGAACTCATGCAGCTGGCGCACCTCGTCAAGCGCCCCCTCGAGCGTCTGCCGTCCGTGCCACAGGATGTAGCCACACTGCAAAGCGATCCCTGCTTCGCGCACAGCACCGAGCACCTCCGGCAGGCGCCCCACATCGTAAGGCTTGCGCCAAGCACGCAGCGTGGACGGGTTCAGGGACTCCACACCCACAAAGAGCCTTGTCAGACCCGCGTCGTGCAATGCACACAGGCGCCGAGCAAGATCGGGCTGACCAATCAGTGCCGCCACACGCATCTCGCACGCCCACGCCACCCGCAGACCGCGTCGGTCCAGTTCAGCGGCAATGCCCTCAAGTCGTACCAAGGGCCCGGCATCGTCATCCACGATGTTGAAGATGGGCGGAAGATCAGCCACCTCGAGCCGTACGCACACATGCTCGATTTCGTCCACCACGAGGCGAGCATCTCGCCCTTGCCAGCGACGAAGCTCCGACGGAAGCTTCGGCGTGGCACAGAACGTACACGCACCCGGACACCCACGCGATGTTTGCAAACTGACAGCACATCCCAGCCGTGCATAGCGCTCCGCATGAGGCCGGTACGGCTCCGCCCAAGCGTCGGGCGCGAGGATGCTGTTAGCAGCCTCACCGTCTCGTGCCAGCGCCAAGAGCGCCGCCTCGCCCTCGCCACGCACCAACACACACGATCGCGGCAGCACTCGCGCCGCCTCATCCGGGGCGGTAGTCACAAAGACTCCACCCGCCACGAACGTCGCATCAGGGAATCCCGCCCTCAGGCGACTCAAGACACGCCGCGCATCGGGCACGTCGCGGCTCGTCATGAGCGAGAAGCCAATGACCTGCGGGCCATCACCATTTCTGTGCAACTCGCGCATGTCGTACCAAAAGTTCGAACTAACCCGCGAACTCACGCCAGCACGACGCTCCGCTTCGACCAGCCGTCGGTCATATACATCTGCATGAACCCCATTTGCACGCAAGTACCCCGCCAGGCGCTCAATGCCCAGCGGTTCGGAGAACTCTGGCTCGCCGCCCTCACAGAGCGGACGTATGAGCAGCACGCGCGGCATACCCGACCAGCTATTCGTCGAACTTGAGTTCAAGCATTTCGTTCACGAGCTCCTTGCCTTCGGCGTCGCGTATGATGAACGTTCCCGCAAGGCGCTCGACCCTGCCTTCGCGCAAATCCCCCGCATTCTTCGCGCGGAACAAGAGGTACCGATGCCCGACCGTGCCGGTACTGAGCGGAGTGCCAGCACTCAGGAGCTCGACATCCTTGCCGTTCACCGACCATCCATCGCCATCGATGGTTACTGGCCCCTCTCCCTTATACGAGCCCTTATACTCCACAGCCACGATGCCATCACTCGCAGGCAATACCTTCTGCAATGTGACGGTCACGCCGCCCTCGTCGTCAATCATCTTGCCGTCCAGCTCCTTGAAATGTTGCTCGGGATCAGCTTGCCACTTCAAGGGATACGAGGCCACTGGGTCCGAGCCCCAATTGCCCACACTCATCACACAGGACAGCTGCTCGAGGTTCCCTTCGACAACCGAGACGACCTTTTCGTCCTCCGTGGAGAAGAAGTTCCCCCATGCACTATCTTGCCCCACGCCGTCGATGGTAGGCCATCCCGCCGAGAAGTTATCAATCTTCTCACCGTTGGCCGTCACATCGTGTTCCGCGAAGAAGTGGTAGCGCCCTTTCGTGTGGTTGATGAACTCGAACTCTGCAATCGGGTTGTCTGCCGACATGTGGTAGCCCGTGAAGACGATGGTGCACACCTCGTCGTCGGCCACGACGTACGGAAGGCCCAGATGCGCCTCGATCGCAGAGAGATCAACTTCGCTCTTCTCCGCTTTCTTGGCGGGCTTGTCCTCGTCGGAAGCCTCCTTCTCGTCGGTGGCCTTCTGCTCTGCGGCGTTCTTTTCGTCGGCGGCTTCCTCGTCGGAGGCCTTCTCGTCCGCGGCCTTCTCCGCGTCCGCGCCTGTCTCCACCGCCTCCTCGTACCCAAACTGCGTGCCCACAGCGACGAGATACGCACGCAGCGCCTGCGCGTCCTCGTCGTCCGCGAGGTCACCGTCAGCCAACTCGTCCACCGCCGTCCGCAGGCTCTTGTACACATATTCGCCGTTAGACGCCGTCCCCTGAGCAGCATCGTAGAGCTCGGTCTCGATATCATCCCAGAGCTTGTTGTACTCAAGCTCAGCTTTCAGCTTGTCGGAGAACTTCGACGACTCATCGCGCACCTTGCGCACCACGACCAACGCCGCATCCTCAAGGGCGCTTTCCGTCGAGAAGCCGCAAGCGACCGCAGCCGTCTGCACGTTGAGCTGAACCCCATCGTCCTCGGGATACAGCGCCAAGCACGCAAGCGCTTGCACCAGTGCATCATCGTTCTTCTCTTGCTGCATAAGGGCGAGGGCAAGATTGACGTTGGAGCCGTAATGCTCGGGATACGCCTCGAGAACCTCCTCGTAGCCCTTCTGCGCCTCGTCGTAGTTGCCCGCGCGGTATGCCTCGTTGGCCGCCTTGAACGCATCCTTCTGCGCGATGGTGAGCGTGCCCTCTTCCTTCTCTTCCTCGCTCACAGCACGGCGCTCATCGCCCAACGCGAGCGCCTTCTCCACGTACTCCTCCAGTTCGGACGAATCACGCTTCTCTCGACCCTCGAACGCCCCTTCTACGGGCTCGGGCTCATGCACGGAGGCTTCCTCACCCTGATGGGAAGAGCCACAGCCAACCAGCACCACACACAGGCACATGACGGCAAGGAGAACGGTGAAGTGACGCTTGGCGACATCTCTTGAACGTCCGCTCATTTCCGTCACCCCCCTAATGCACCGGCACGCAGGCGCACGGCGCACCACAATCTACCCCGCCTCCTCCCGACGGGACATTGCTCACGCAGCTGCAGCTCTGGTATCCATCACAGCTGCATACGGAGAGGCACGTGCACACGCTATCGCAGGTGCAAGGCGTCACGATGGGTGTCGGTGTCGCGACGGCATCGCAGGTGCAAGGCGTCACGACGGGTGTCGGTGTCGCGACGGCGTCGCAGGTGCAAACGCTCAGGCATGTGCAGACGGTGTGCGTGGACGTCACCATGTCACAGGTGCAATACGTGCCCATCACCTGCGACGAGTATTCGCTCTTTTCCTCGTCGTACTCGTCCACGAAGTAGGTCTTCATGCTCGGTTTGAATACGCTGTTGCCATCCACGATAATCTCAATCTGCGGCTTGGGCAGCGCGTCATCCGACGGCTCGTTGAGTGCGCGGTCGTTGTAGCCACCCTTTGTGCTTGTGCTATCGGCCATCTGCGGAGCTCCCTTCTTCCTGTGGTTCGTAACGAAGCTTGCGCTGAATCTGGTTGAGGGTAAGGGCACGGCTGATCTCGCAGCGCACCGACCCATGATGCTCGTCCACTCCGATGCCATCGAGTACCTTGGCCGCGCAGTCGCCCGCACAGTGCCACCTGCAGAAGCAGTCGTCACAGAACCGTATATTGTGGACACACAGCTTGGAAAGCTCGTCGAGCTTCCTCTGGTCAAAGACGAAGCAGTCGGCCTCGGGGTCGTAGTGCCCAAAGAAGAACCGCTCGCTACGCGGATCGCTTGCATAGCTCACCTCATAGCATGCCGTCACGTCCCCGGTAGGCGTCACGGTAAACGAGCCGGAGCTCACCTTGCAGAACGTATCTGCCAACACGTCCTGGCGGGCGCCCGAGAAGACGAGCCGTACGCCTCGCTCCTCCGCCACCCGAAGCGACTCGAGGTAGCGACGCACAAAGACCTCGGAGGTAGGCATGACGTTAGACGAGGTCTTGCAGCGACCGCACTCCCACACGGGCTCGAAGTGCAGCTGCTCGATGCCAGGGTAGTTGCTCGCCACGAACTCGACGATGTCGGGCATGGCATCCACCATGACATCCGTGACCGTCGTGCGCACCCCGAAGCCCACCCCGGCCTCCGCGAGGCGCCGCATGGTGCGATCCACCGCTTCGAACGAGCCCTTTCCACCCGCAGTCGGACGGTTCGCGTCCTGGAATGCGGGCAGACCGTCAAACGAGACGTTGATTGATCCGAAATTCGCCACGACGAAGTCAATCTGCTCCTCCGTGAGCACGCCATTGGTCGCCGCGTTGAAGACCACCGGTATATCAAGCTGCTCAGAGACGTCCTGCCCGTACCACACAATCTCCTGAATGAGGTCGAACGCACAGAATGGCTCGCCGTTGCCATGGATGGAGACGAGGAAGTTGTGCGTGCCGTCGCCCTCGTCGCGACGCTCGAGAGCGTTTTGTGCCACGAGGTCAATCGCGCGCTGGGCACAGCGCAGGTCCATCCGCGTGATGGGCTCGCCGTTTCCGCCGCCCTCCCCACCAAAGGCATAGCAATAGCTGCAGCGGAGGTTGCAGTTGTTGGTGGGAAAGAGCGTCACCTGCGTCGGGCGGAATCCTCGCACGTGCTGTGGGTAGGCACGCAAGGCGAAGAATCCCCGCTCGCTCAGTGCCTGCACCACGGCCTTGCCCTCTGGGCTCATGGCATCATAGGCACGATGGTCACTCGCATAGGTGAGGGCCACGTCTGCAGCCGCGTCATTCATCCGTGCCATCAGCCTTCCGAGCGGCGCATAGAGGATGGGCCCCTCACCATCGCGGAGCACGAAGAGCTCGGGCGGCATCAGTTCTGCGCTCATACAACCGTCTCCACAAGGTTCACGAGCACGGTGTTGGCAAGGTATCCCGCCTGCCCGAGCGCGACGAAGAAGGACGCCACGTCTGCCGGACGCACGGGCTGGCCCACCAAGCTCGCGAGCTCATCGATGCTCTTGCTTCCGTCCGCGAGACTCACGAGCTCGGCACCAACGGAATCCACGTCAAAGAGGTGCGTGCCTCCATGCCAGGCCTGCACCGCGTCCCACTTCGAGACCAACTCGATGCCGCCCACCATGATAGGTCCACATGCCGTCTCCGGATGAATGACCTCGGGCGTCACGAACCCCGTCGGTGCCGCCCCGTGCGTTCCAGTACCGGCCACGCACAGCGTCGCAAGCGCCACGAAGCCGAAGGCTCCCCGCAAGAACGACCTTCTTTCCACGTCCCGCCTCCTTGAATCCCTCAAAGTGATTGTGAGACGATTATACATGCCTGCTTCCCGCAATGTGCTCACGCAGAGAATCCAGCAGGTCCTCCGGGTTGAACGGCTTGGCGACGTGCGCGTTCATCCCCACTTCTATGCAATGTCTGACGTCCTCGTCATAGGCACTGGCACTCATCGCAATGATGGGCAGCGTCCGGTAATACTCCCCCTCCAGCGAGCGAATCCCCTTCGTCGACTCAAAACCGTTCATGATGGGCATCTGAATGTCCATGAGAACCGCATCGTAGTGTCCCAGCGGATGGCTCCTCACCTTCTCTATGCCGATCTTTCCGTTCTCGGCCCGGTCCGCCTCAATCCCATATTGGCCAAGGACCATGCTTGCAATCTCCGCGTTGATGTCGTTGTCCTCAACCACCAACACCCGAAGCCCGTCGAAGTCGAATTCGTCCCCCTCAACCGGTTCGTTCTCCGCCTCGCCCTCGTCCTCCAGCGACTCCAGCTCCAACTCGACCGTGAACTCCGAACCCTCGCCTACGGTGCTCTTCACGGAAATCGTACCGCCCATCAGCTCGACGACCCTCGCCGTGATCGCCAGCCCCAGACCGGTGCCCTGTATGCGGTTGACGGTCGTCTTCTCCTCGCGGGTGAAGCTCTCGAAGATGTGCGGCAGGTATTCCTCGCTGATGCCGATGCCGGTGTCGCGGACGATGAGACGATAACGATGCCAGTTCCCCTCGAGAGGCTCCTCCTCGGCGACCAGGTCGACCGTCTTGCCTGCCGGCGTATACTTGACGGCATTGCTCACGATGTTGACCAGCACCTGCTCAAGTCGCAACTCGTCTGCGTTAACCCTGGTGTGCCGCACGCCCTCGTGATGATAGCTGATGATGAGCGACTTGTCCCTTGCCTGGAGCGCGGTGATGTCCTCGATGCGACGGAAGACCTCCTCCAAGTTGCACGGGCCTGGGTTGACCTGCATCTTGCCGCTCTCGATCTTCGAAATGTCCAAGATGTCGTTGATGAGCGACAGTAGGAAGTGGCTGGAGGAGCTGATCTTCTCAAGCGCATCCATGACCGCCTCCGGATCGTCCCGACGGCTCTTGGCGATGTTGGTATATCCCACGATGGCGTTCATCGGCGTCCGGATGTCGTGCGACATATTGGCAAGAAAGTCGTTGCGTGCGCTGATTCTCGCCTCCGCCATATGCTGCTGGTATTCCAACTCGCGCTTCATTTGGGCGTCTATCTTGTTCGTGCCGATGATCAGATGGCGCCCGTCCTCGTCTTCCAGAAGCGTCGCCTTCATGCTCACCCACACGGGAACACCTCCCGACATGAGTCGATACTTCATGGTGAAGCTTCCATCACGTTCCAAGATGGACATGACCTTCTCCTTGTAGAAGGTCCCCAAGAAGCGCTCCTCGTCACCACTGTATATCAGGCGCCTCATGTTCTTCCTGCTGACGTTGAAGAAGTCCTCCCCGACCCGTTCTACACCGAGGTCGTCGTGCTCCTTCGTCGCGCTGTACTCCATGAATCTGTCTGTGTCGGGATTGACTATGTAGATGCTGAAGTAGTCGCCCGCCAAGGCCTGCGCCACCTTCGCGTAGGTGATGTGCTCGGCTGCCACCTGACGGTATTCCTCCTGCGCCCTCCACGCGTCTTCCAGCGCCTTCTTCATCGCGCGTCCCTGACGGACCTCGTCATCGACGTCCTTGAAGCCCATCGTCACGCCGATGCGGCCACCAGGCATGCACACCTTGCCGAAATCGATTCGGTAATGCCTCACGCCCGTCTCCAAGGCGCGAAGGAAGCTGACCGAGAACTGATCTTTTGTCTCGAATTGCTTCAGTATGTAGGGAAGCCCGATCTGCTCCTGCATCCGCTCTCGGTCCTGCTCTGCGACCATCGTGTCGACGTACTCCGTCTTGGTCTCCGTGTACCGGGCATGGCTCAGGGCGTTGCGAATGGCCTCCGCATGCATCTGATCCTTGTCTGTGTGATACAGGGCGCAGGTCTCCGCCACCACGTCACTGATCAGCCATACGGTGTTGTAGGAGTTGATTAGCGAGGCGATCACGGCGTCACGGGTCGCCTTGTCCGTCTCCCGTTGCTCCCGCTTTTCTGTTATGTCCGAGATGAACACGACGTAGATGCCACCGTATGCCTTCGTCTCGCAGTAGTGACCGTAGTCGTCAACCCAGCGAATCACCCCATCCTTGCGCGTGATGCGGTACTCCGCGTAGTCCATCTGTTCCGTGCTGCTTAGGACCTGACGTTCGATGGAGGCGTATACGCCATCGTAGTCATCGGCATGCACCATACCCTTGAAGGTAAAGCCCGTGAACGCCTTGAACTCTTCCAAGCTCGCGCAACCGAAGATGTCAAAGACAGGCTTGTTGGCATAGACCAGCTCCCCCGGTTCCTCAGCGCGATAGATGAAGAAGCCACCCGGCATGTGCCCGCCGATCTCCTCAATGATGGAGAGGGTGTCTTCCGTCAGCTCGAACTGTTTGCCTGCCATTTTGACCTCCGCATCGTTGCTCGCGAAGACGTGCCATGCCACCTCGCACGCATGTCGTTTCCCGCCGTCCCAAAGAACGGCCAAACCCACTATACCGTCAACGACCACGATTACAATCGCGCCGTCCAAGCGGTAACCCCGCGCGGCCGCCCCGAGACCCCTGCGTAGGCCAGCAGGCATCATGCAGACCGCCTTGAATTCTTTCGGTACCTTGACATCTGCGGAAGCGTAGCATAAGATAGCTAGGTACCTAATGGATTGGAGGAAGTCTTGGACGTCGAATACGATGTCTCGGCAGAACCGCCCGACCCCGCCGACATGCTGCATTGCCTGGGCTACTTCGGACACTACCTGCACGTACACGAGGGTGGTCGCGGCGGCAAACGGTTCGTGCTTTGCACACTTCACAAGTGCGGCGGCCTTCTTACACAGCGGGAGCTGCTCGAGCACACCCACACGAGTTCGGCCGCGCTCTCGGAAGTGCTCGCCAAGCTCGAGTCCGAGCAGCTGATTTCCCGTAAGCCCTACGAGCGCGATCGCCGGCAGCTCAGTATTGAGCTCACGTCACGGGGACGCGTAGAGGCCGCGCACGTCCATAGCGAGCGTATGCAGTTCGAGGGCGAGGCATTCGCATGCCTCACCCCCCGCGAACAGGACATGCTTGGGCGAATGCTGGAGAGGCTCGTAACCCACTGGAAGGAACTGGAAGAACCAAAGTCACCTGAGGTGAGCAAGGAGGTGGTCGTATGAAGCAGGAGGACACCACGCTTTCAGACATCCCACTAAAGGAGATATTCCGCACCATCGGCCGATCGGTGAGGGAGTATAAGGCCGACTCGCTACGCGCGCCAATCTACGTTACCGGTGAGGTCATCATCGAGTGCGCCATCCCCTTCATCACGTCACAACTCATCAACGACATGCAGGACGGCACGGAGATGCGCACCATCGGCATCTATGGCGCAGTGCTCACCGCGATGGCCCTTGTCTCGCTGTTCTGCGGCGTTCGTGCAGGCGTCGCATGCTCAGTCGCCGCCACAGGCCTTGCCCGCAACCTGCGGCACGACATGTTCGCCGCCATCCAGCGCTTCTCGTTCTCCAACATCGACCGATTCTCAACCAACTCGTTAGTCACGCGCCTCACCACCGACACCCAAAACGTGCAGATGGCCTACATGCAACTCATCAGGTCTGCGGTGCGCTCTCCCCTCATGATTGTCTTCGCGGCCGTCATGGCGTTCGTCTCGGGTGGACCCATGGCGCTCCTCTACGTATTCGTGTCGTTCCTGCTCGGTGCGGCACTCATCGGCATAGCCCGCATCGTCATGCCCATCTTCCGCCGCATCTTCCGCAAGTACGACCGCCTCAACGAGTCGGTGGAAGAGAACGTCAGCGGCATTCGCGTGGTAAAGAGCTACGTTCGCGAGGACTACGAGAAGCAGAAGTTCGAGCATGCGTCCGGCGAGCTCTTCCACGACTTCTGGGGAGCCGAGCGCATCCTCGCTTGGAACCAGCCGGCAATGACCCTCGCCGTGGACATCATCTACACCTTCGTCATCTTCTTTGGCAGCAGGGCAATCGTGACCTCTGCCGGAGCGGACATGCAGGTGGGCCAGATGTCCGCGCTCATCACCTACGGGTTCTCGATGCTCATGAGCCTCAACATGCTGTCCATGATCTTCGTCATCGTAACCATGAGCGAGGAGAGCGCCCGTCGCATCTGCGAGGTTCTCATCGAGGAACCCGACCTTGCCAACCCCGACGAACCAATCTACGAGGTGCCCGACGGCTCAGTGGACTTCGACCACGTCAGCTTTAGCTACAGCGGTGCGATGGACCGCGTCGCACTTTCCAACATCGACCTCCACATCCGTTCCGGCGAGGTCATCGGCATCATCGGAGGCACGGGTTCCTCCAAGTCCACGCTCATCCAACTCGTCAGTCGCCTCTACGACGCGACCGAGGGCACCGTTCGCGTGGGCGGCATCGACGTGCGCGACTACGACCTCGACACGTTGCGCAACGAGGTATCCGTCGTGTTGCAACGCAACGTGCTCTTCTCGGGCACCATCAAGGACAACCTGCGATGGGGAGACCCGGACGCCACCGACGAGGAGCTCGTCCATGCCTGCAAGCTCGCCCAGGCCGATGAGTTCATCCAGCAGTTCCCCGACGGATACGACACCTACATCGAGCAAGGCGGCACCAACGTCTCGGGCGGCCAGAAGCAGCGACTCTGCATCGCACGTGCCCTGCTCAAGAAGCCAAAGATCCTCATCCTCGACGACTCGACGAGCGCGGTGGACACAAAGACGGACAAGCTCATACAGCAGGGATTCCGCGAGTTCATCCCCCAGACGACGAAGATCATCATCGCCCAACGCACCGGGTCGGTCGCGGACGCCGACCGCATCGTAGTGCTCGACGGCGGCGCCATCAGCGCGGTCGGCACGCACGAGGAGCTGCTCAAGACCTCGCAGATCTATCGCGAAGTGTACCTCACCCAAAACAAGGCAAGCCACGACGAGCGCATCGCCAAGGCCGCCGAGGCGCAATCGCACGAAGGGGCGACGGCGTCCCAAGAGATGACCACCCAAGACGAGACGTTCTTGGAAGGAGGCGAGGCAGATGCCTAACGCAAACGAGCAGAACAAGGGCGTACCTGGCAAGGGCAGCCGCGGGAAGCGCGCGACCAATCCTGCCAAGGTGGCAGGAGCCACACTGCGCATGGTGTTCTCGTTCTATCCTCTGCAGTTCACACTCATGATGGCATGCGTGGTCGCCGCCGCAGTGCTCTCTACCTTCCCCAGCATCATGCTCCAGAGGACCATCGACGTCATCAGCCGTACGTGGCAATCCGGAGACTGGTCGGCAGCGGCCCCCGAAATCACGAGCATAGCCCTCACCCTCATCGGGATCTACGCGATCGCGCTCACATGCCAAATCGCACAAACCCAACTGGGAGCCTTCCTCACGCAGGGCACCCTCAAGCAGATTCGCAACAAGATGTTCGACCACATGGAAGATCTCCCCGTGCGGTTCTTCGACCAGAACCAGCGTGGAGACATCATGAGCTATTACACCAACGACGTCGACGCGCTTCGCCAGCTCATCGGCGTGGCCTTCCCCAACTTGCTCACCATGGTCATATCCATGACGTCGCTCACCGGCATCATGCTTTGGTACTCCATCCCACTCTCCGCCGTGGTGCTCGTCATGGTTGGCTTCATGGCATGGCTCACGCGCTACCTGGGAGGCAAGTCAGCCAGCTACTTCATCGCCCAGCAGCATGCCATCGGCAAGGCTGAGGGCTTCGCCGAGGAAGCCATGAACGGCGAGAAGGTCATCAAGGTATTCACCCACGAGAGCCAAACCCAAGCGGAGTTTGACAAGGTGAATGAGGAGCTGTTCGAGGCCGCAAAGCAGGCGAACATCTATTCGAATACGCTCGGACCCGTGCTCATGAACCTCGGCAACATATCGTATGTGGTGGTCGCACTTGCGGGCGGTCTGTTCCTCGGCATGAGCATCCCCAATCCCTGCATCTCGGGCATGGTCCTCTCCATAGACATCGTCATCCCCTTCCTCAACCTCACCAAGCGCTTTGCCGGATCCATCGGCCAGATCTCCCACCAAATCAACTTCGTCGTCATGGGCCTCGCCGGCGCCGAACGCATCTTCCAGCTCCTTGACGAAGTGCCCGAGGTGGACGATGGCTACGTCGACCTCGTGCGCGTCCACATGGACGACGACATGGTCAACGTCACCGAGGAAGTGAGCCTTCAGGACCGCACGGGCATCTGGGCATGGAAGCATCCGCACCAGGCTACGAACGAGGTGGAGTATGTGCCCGTGATGGGCGACGTAGTCCTCGATGACGTCGACTTCGGCTATGTGCCCGAGCAACTCGTGCTGCACAACATCACGCTGGACGCCTTCCCCGGCCAAAAGGTCGCCTTTGTCGGAGCGACCGGAGCTGGCAAAACCACCATCACCAACCTCATCAACCGCTTCTATGACATAGCTGACGGCAAGATTCGCTACGACGGCATCAACATCAACAAGATAAAGAAGAGCGCACTGCGCCGCTCCCTGGGGGTCGTACTCCAAGAGGTCAACCTCTTCACCGGCACCGTCATGGACAACATCCGCTACGGACGGCTCGACGCAACCGACGAGCAGTGCATCCAGGCCGCGAAGCTAGTGGGAGCGCATGACTTCATCCGTCGCTTGCCCCAGGGATACGAGACCATGCTCACCGACAACGCAGAGAGCCTGAGCCAAGGTCAACGGCAGCTTCTCTCCATCGCCCGTGCCGCTGTTGCCGACCCGCCCGTCATGATCCTTGACGAGGCAACGAGCTCCATCGACACACGTACCGAGCTTATCGTCAGCCGTGGCATGGATGCCCTCATGGAGGGACGAACCACGTTCGTCATCGCGCATCGACTCTCCACCGTACGCAACTCCGACGTCATCATCGTCCTCGATCACGGTCACATCATCGAACGTGGCACGCACGACGAGCTGATCGCCGCACACGGCACCTACTACCAACTCTACACTGGCGCCTTCGAGCTGGAATAGCCGTCCGGCCCCACATGCGCGCCCATCACAGCAGCCACAACAAAATGACCGCAACAAAAGCGTCCCATCGCGCGTTTACGGTGCAGGTGGGGCGCTTCTTCGTTCGGAAGCGCTATCATAATGAGGTTTCGTACATAGATTGGAGTAGCCAACATGAAGAACCTCACCAGACGAACCTTCCTCGGACTCGCGGGAATGGCTTCGGTGTTTCTCGGCGCGTGCGGTAACCAGACCACGACCAATGACGAAGCCTCGGCTAACGCGACTACCACAACCGACGACGCTGCCGAGTCTGACTCCACCGACTCCCCATCCTCGGCGGAAGAGCCGGGCAAGATCGAGGACGGCGTTCTCGTGACGCCCTACGACGAGGGATACAACACGGGCAAGCATCACGCCACCATTGAGGTGGAGGGCTTCGGCACCATCAAGCTCGAGCTCAATGCTACCAACGCGCCCGTCACCGTGAGCAACTTTGCGCACCTCGTCAACGAGAAGTTCTACGACGGGCTCACCTTCCACCGCATCATCAAGGACTTCATGATTCAGGGCGGAGACCCCGAGGGCAACGGCACTGGCGGGTCCGACATCAACATTTTGGGCGAATTCTCCCAGAATGGCGTCGTCAACGCGATCCAGCACAAGCGTGGCGTCATCTCGATGGCCCGGTCGCAAGACAACAACTCGGCGAGCTCTCAGTTCTTCATCGTACACAAGGACTCAGAGCACCTCGACAACGCCTATGCGGCCTTCGGCAAGGTGACCGACGGAATGGACGTGGTAGACGCCATCGCGGAGGTCCCCGTCGAGGATGGCAACGGCACGGTAAAGCCCGAGAACCAGCCCGTCATCAAGTCCATCGTGATGGACGACTAGCACCAACGAAGTATCCCATAGGGGGATGGCCCCCTATGGGACGCCCAAACAGCAACTACGAATCGCCTGCCGATGGCCTATCTAGAGTCCGTTGTGCGAACGAAACCGCTCGATGGCCTCGTGATACTTGTCTAGCTGTGCGGTACCCCATGCGCCCATGTCGTCAGACGTGAGCAGCACGCCACCACACGTCGTATCGGTCACGAACATCTCCACTCGATGGGACGCGCTGAGCGAGACGCCCTCCTGACGCAGGAACATGACGTCGGGATCGCAGCGAAACGCCTTGCCATCAAGATGCGCACGCCCACGGGCGTTGGCAAGCGAAAGCTTGGTGCTCACGCGCTCGCGGTGCAACAACCGCCGATGCGGTCTGTCGTCCCAGTCCAGGCCAACGTCTTGCCCCACGCGACAATACTCGCATCGGCCGAACGCCGAGACGAGGGGCACGCCACAGAACAGCAGCTTGGTTCCGTCCGCCACACTCTCGCGCAGCAGGTCCAGCGCATCAGCCATGAGCTGACCGCGATTCAGCCCATCATGGGGTACCATGCATGCAGCGTACAGGAAGTCAAGCTTGAGCAGGCCGAACCCCCAATCCTGGGTCACCGTACGCAACACCGTACGAATGTGACGTCGCACGTCCTCGTTGCGCGTGTCGAGCGCGACCGCTCCGCTCCACTGGCTTCCCGTCGTCACAAGCTCGCCCGTATCGCTATGCATCAACCAATCCGGATGCTCGGAGAAGACCTTCGAGTCACGCTCACACACAAAGGGCGCAAGCCAGAGCCCGGGCACGAACCCATGCTCCCGTACGTCGTCGGCCAATGCGGCCATGCCATCGGGAAAGCGCGCACAATCATGCTCAAGCCAGTCGCCCACCTTGGCGTACCCATCATCAATCTGGAACACCGGCAGCAACCCGGTGAGGTCAATTCCCTCGGCCACGCTTGCGAGCCCCTCGAGGTCCTTCTTCAGCTTCCACGCATCAATATTCCCATAATGGCGATACCAGCTCGTGAACCCCACGACCGGTGCCACCTCGCGTGCATGGATTCCGCTGAGCGCAAGCCAGCGACTTACCGCCTGCTCCAACGTGCCGCCCGTCAACACAAGCGAGAGCAGCTCCACACGCGCCCCGCCTCGAATTGGCGACGCCGGAGGCTCTTTGGTGAAGGTGAGCGTCTGCAGCCCCAAATCCTCCTGGATGAGGGTGAAGCCAGAGTCCTCGTCAAGGGAGCCGAAGAGAAGGACCTCCTCACCCTTGCGCAGGTATCCATACCCGAAGCCGTGCTGCCTGCCAGGGCGCGCATCCTCAGGCACGAACCGATAGTCGCCGCTCGCGTCAAGGATGTACTTGTCGACCACCGCTCGAGGGGCACGTGTGAGTCCCCACATGCGATCGTCGGGCGTGCGCTCCACGCTGTCCGTCCACGAGTTGTATCCGTTGAGGTACAAGGCGTCCGCATCCTCGATTGCGACACTCATCGTCGCCTCTACGGAATCGATTACCACCGTACGATTCGGCGTCACGAAGACCCTGCGAACTTCCTCGTTTCCCCGAACCTCGACGCCAAGCTCGCGCACGTCGTTTCCGCCTAGAGCGCTACCGTCCCCGGCAATGCGCACCCAACAAATCCGGTCGACACCGGGAACATGATACGCAATGCGAATCTGTGGGCCCAAAGACATATCGTCACGCCTCCTCGTCAGAAACCGAACGGGCATCGATGACGTCAAGTACTCTCCGCTCACGATAGCGAAGGAACACCAAGCCACCCATCAAGCAGAAGAGCGTCGCTACGACTGCCGTCACGCGGTATCCGAAGCCGCCGGAGCCGATGGTCGCAATGGAAGAGAACAAGATCATGGCAAGGGATTGTCCGAGGGTCATGGAGAAGGTGCGTGCCGCATAGAACATGCCCTCTCGGTTCTCCCCCGTCTCGATGGCATCCGACTCCGCGATGTCGGCCAATACCGCCTGCGGCAGGATGCCGAGAACGGCCATGGGAATGGCGGCTAGAATCGCGACCAAGGCACCCCATGCCAGCTCGGGAACGCCAAATTGCCCGCACACGCTCGTGACGCCAAAGGCGAGGCAGAAGAAGAAGAACGCGAACGCGACGAGCCGCTTCTTCCCCATGCGCTTCGCGAGGATGTTGACGGGGCCATAGAAGACGAGGCTGATCACCGTCATGCCGGCGAACAGGATGAAGTTCCATGAGCTGTCCAGCCCCATGAGGCTCGTCACGTAGAACGGCATGCCCGTCTGGAACATGGTGATGGCCACCCAGTACAGAATGTCCGAAATCTCGAAGACTTGGAACTCCTTGTTGCGGAAGGTCTTTACCACCGAGGCGCCCATGGGCGTCGTGGAAGGCTCCGTCTCGGCGTAGGCGTTCTCGTCGATGGTGAAGGCGGGCAGAAGCATGCAGGCGATAGCGATGACGGCAAGGATGGCGATGGTGATGCGATACGCATTCGCGATGCCCACCGAACCCTCCATGAACCCTGCGATGGTCGGCACAAGGTACGCGAAGGCGGTGCCAAGGAAGTAGGTGACCGAGATGTAGGTGGAGAGGTTCACCCGCAGTTCCTGCGTGCGCCCGAGTTCGGGAATGAGCGCATTGAATGGCGTGCAGTACAGCGAAAGAGTGATGTAGAAGAGCACGAGGCACACGAAGAGGGCGATGTCGTTGAAGAGCTCGCCGCCCATGCCCGGCAGGGTGAACACCACGACGCACATGACACCGAACGGAACGGCGGCCCACCTCATGAAGGGAATGCGCCGGCCGAGCCTGTGGTTGAGCGAATCCGACCTGCTTGCGATGAAGGGGTCAATGAAGCCGTCGACCAAACGGCAGAACGCCGTGATGAGGCCGATGATCGTCATGCCTGCGAACACGATCCCCTGCGTGATGAACAAGGGCATGCCTGCGGCAATCGTCTCTTCGCTGGGCATGTAGAAGTACAGCAACCAGTTGGACACCACTCCCGAGAGCATCGCCCAACCCAATTGTCCAATCGCGAAGTTGCGCATGACACGCCCATCCGCGAGCTTCTTCTCGGCCATGATCCCCCTCTTCCGTCGAGTTGGAGAGCCCAGCCTCGCAACTCACACAACCGGTACCATTGATGTCTATACTTATGTTATCTATTTGATTATGGCACAGATTGGAGCCATCCATGGACGCATCGACCGATCGGGCAAGAATCATCTTTGGCAATAGCATCGGCGAGAAGGCCTATGCGGACGCGGCAAAGGCAAAGGATCGCTTCGTGCACAAGTTCGGCGACGATTCAGACGCCATCTATCACCTTGCCGCAAACGACGTGCCGGTTATCGGGGAGCGCCTCGGCGTGCACGGTCTCTCGCTCGCCGGCGAGGGCGCGGAGCCGCTCGCGTTTGCCGAGGGGGAATCGCCCGTCATCGTGGGCAACATCCGCATGGGTTTCGGCCATTACCGCATCTCCATGGCGATTGCCAGCGCGGCGCACGCCCTCGGTCACACGCCCTACTGGTTCGACCTCGCATCCTTCAGCGAATCCACCGTATCGAAGGTCATCGCTCACCAGAACGATCTCTACTCTCTCGGTTCGCGCCTCTCCCAACGCGTAAGCGCCTTCGACCGCCTGTATTGGGAACCGCTGAACTCGGAGGGGTTCCGACAGCTCACCTACAATGCCGGCGACCAGAAGACCATGGAGCTTGGCAAGCCACTCTTCGCCGACCTCCCGAAGGACGTCCCCTACGTCGCCACGCATGCGTGGCCGGCGCAGGCAGCAGTGCACGCCGGCCTCACCCACGTGGTCAATGCCATCCCCGACAACTGGCCCATGGCGCTGCACCTCGCCGAAGGGGCCATCCATGCCGTTCAGACCCCGTCGGCCTACCTCGGGTATCACCAGCTCCGCGGCATGGACAAGAAGCGCCAGCTCAAGCCCATGCCCCTCTCTGCCATCCGGCAATGCGGGCACTACATCGACCATGAGCTCGTCTCAAACATCGAACGCGACTGCGCAGCTCGCCGCAACCGGCTCCTGGGCGGCGGTCCCGTCCGTTGGCTGCTCTCCGTAGGCGGGGCAGGCGCCCAGCAGGAGCTCTTTGCGGCCATCGTGGCGCATCTGCTACCCTACGTGCAGACGAAGCAGGCGGTGCTGCTCGTCAATGTCGGCGACCACAAGGACGTATGGGATGCCCTCGAACACGACGTGCCCAGCCTCGCCTCGGCCACACAACGCCACTTCAACGACTTCGACGAGGTGGCACGCATGGCCGACACGGCGCTCGACGGAGACCTCGAGGGCGTCCACGCCTTCTGCAACGACGACATCTTTGCCGCCGTATACTCCTCGAACTTGCTCATGCGCTGCTGCGACGTCCTTGCGACCAAGCCCAGCGAGTTCTCGTTCTACCCCGTCCCGAAGCTCATGATCCACCGCGTGGGCGGACACGAGGCCTGGGGCGCCATTCGAGCCGCAGAAGTCGGTGACGGCACCTACGAGATTGACGACACCAACGAGGTGTTGGCTATGATCGACGCATTCCAGTACGACCGTGAGCTCGTGGCGTCAATGTGCAACAACATCGAGCGCGCCAACAGCATAGGCATCTACGACGGAGCCTACGAGGTCGTGCGCCTCGCCGTGGAGGGCGCATAGCGGATTGCCTCCCATCAGCCCAGCCAAAGAAGGCCCGCGAGGGTTTTCCTCGCGGGCCGTTCGTCAATCGCGTTTGGGTGGCCTGATGCGCACGCCTCGCTGAATCCGCAGGTTACCAGATGCGCCTGATGGCCAAGCCGCTTTGCAGCTTGGGGTCAAACCACGTGGACTTGGGAGGCATGATGCCGCCCTCGTCCGCGACGACCATGAGCTCGTCCATCGAGGTCGGAAAGAGGGCAAACGCGACGGCATGGTCGCCAGCCCTGCGCTCGAGCTCCGATGCGTCGACACCACCGACGAAGCTCGCCCGCTCGTCGGTGCGGGGATCGACGATTCCCAGCAGGGGCTCCAGAACTTGGTCTTGCAGCACCGTCACGTCGAGCTCGTCCGTCGCGCCACGCCAACGGAGCTCGCGCCAGATCCCGCGTACGTACATCCCAAACACGCCCTTTTCCGAGGGAATCACAGCCTCCTCGCGAGCATCGCCACAGGAGAATCCCGCCGCATCGAGTGCGGATACAAACGTCTCCTCGTCAAAGCCCTCAGGAAGCTCGACGATCCGGTTGTAAGCCAGAATTCGCAGCTGGCTCGCCGGGAAGAGCACCGCCAAGAATGCCTCTGCGGGATCATCGGTGCGTCCCTCTGCCCGTCGCTTCTCGCAGATTGCGGCCGCGGCCGCCGCACGATGATGCCCGTCGGCGATGTAGGCGCGCTCAATCGTCGAGAAGGCCACGCTCAACGCCCCGACGCCCACCTCACGGGCCACGCGCCACACGCGCTGCCGCACGCCGTCGGACGCGACGAAGTCATAGATCGGCTCACCCTGCTTCGCGGCACCCACGATGACATCTATCGCCATGCTGTCGCGGTATGCCACGAACACCGGACCCGTCTGCGCCCGCAGCCCCTCAATGTGCCGCACGCGGTCGGTCTCCTTCTGGGGAAGCGTAAGCTCGTGCTTGCGCAGCGTCCCATCAAGGTAATCGTCGGCAGCGATGGCACCGAGGACGCCCGTCTGACGATGGCCATCGGGCGACGTCAGCTCATACAGGTACAGGCAGGGCTTCTCGTCGCGGATCAGCGTCCCGTCGAGCTGTCGCTCGCGCAGGAGCTTCGCGGCGTACTCATATACCTCGGGTGCCTGCGCGTCGCATCCCACGTCGAAGCCCGTCTCGGGCCGGTCGATGGCAAGGAACGAGGTGGGATGCTCCCCCACGTAGGCGCGCGCCTCCTCGTCGGTGAAGACGTCGTAGGGTAGCGAGGCGAACTCGGCCGCATGCTCGGGGGCGGGACGCAGGCAGGTGATAGGTTCTACGTGCATGCTCAACTCTCCTTTAGGAGGGACAGATTCCGTGACATAGTACACCCCATGCCTTGCATCCGCGCATTTTCCAAAGTGTTGCTGTGGTACCTGAACTTTCTATGACTATCCCACCTATAACTGGGAGCCACCGAGCCACATGGAGGGCTGAGAGACACACCCCGTCCCACACGTCGATAGAGCGCTACGACGCGGTGACAATCTCCGTCAATCGCCACCACGAAGGTGACGACGAGGTCCTTGCACTCGATGCCCAGGGACGCGCGACCATGTGTGGCGCAGGCCGCAGCTACCCATGGGACAACTGGAACGACTAGGCAACAAGGTCGCTGGCGAACGTGTGCGCCTCTTCTCCACACCTTCCGTCGAAGACTCAAAAAACCGCGCATGAGCAAACGCAAAGTCGGGTACAACTATGTTCATGGGCAAGAACGGGCCATGCACCTACATAAGGAAAGGGGTTTATCATGGCAGCATTTGACTTTGGCGAGGGCGTCCGCAAGATCTTCCTGATTGGCATCGGCGCCGTCGCAACCGGAGCCGAGAAGTCCCAGCAGCTCATTGAGGAGCTCGTAAAGAAGGGCGAGCTCACCGTCGAGCAGGGCAAGGACCTCAACGAGGAGCTCACGCGCAAGGCGGCCAAGGCGGCCAGCAACACGCACGAGTCCTTCATCCGCTCACGCATGGAGAGCATGACGGCCGAGGAGCGCGCAGCCTACGCGAAGCGCGTCTCCGACATCGCGCGGGAGATTGACGAGCGTGCCACGACGGTCGACGCAGAGGTCGAGGACGCCGAGGACGAGGCAGCGGACGAAGGCAGCGCCGAGGAGTAAGTGCGAGGCGTGGAGCAACGGCCACATATCGCGGACGAGCGCGTAGATCAGACAGGCGCAGACGACGGCTTCGACGAGGATGCCGCTCGTCTGCGCGCGTGGTATAAGGACGTCGCGGGCGATGTGCCCACGCGCGAGGAGACCATTGGCCTCCTCGGTGGAAGGCCGGATGGAATTGGCAGTTATGGCCTCAACCGAAGGGCACGTCTCACCCGCGTCATGCAGATTCTCTCGATTGTACGCAAGTACGATATCTTGCATGGCCTCACGCCCACCACGATGCGCATCATGCTTGAGGAACTCGGCCCGACCTTCGTGAAGGCCGGACAGATTCTCTCGATGCGCTCCGAAATCCTGCCCGAGTCGTTCTGCCGTGAGCTGAGCAAGCTCCGCACCGAAGTCGAACCCATGTCGCGCGAGGAGATGCTACGTACCCTGCGCGCCGAGTACGACATTCCCCTCGAGGAGATATTCGACGCCATCGACGACATCCCGCTCGGCTCCGCATCGGTGGCCCAAGTGCACAAGGCGCGCCTGGTCACGGGAGAAGACGTCGCCATAAAGATCCAGCGCCCCAACGTGCGCCAGATCATGTCTCAGGACATCTCCATCATGCGCTCGATCGCCAAGCGTGCGACGCAGGTGATAGGCGACGATCAGTTCCTCGACATCAGAAGCGTGGTGGAGGAGCTCTGGCAGTCGTTTAGGGAAGAGACGGACTTCCTCGTTGAGGCGCACAGCCTGGACGAGTTCCGGCGCAACAACGCATCCTGCGCCTTCGTCACCTGCCCCAAGCCGTTCTCGGGCCTATGCACGCGCCACGTGGTGGTCATGGACTACATCGAGGGAGTTCCCATCTCGCGCGTTGACCAGCTGCGCGAAGAGGGGTACGACCTCGAGGAAATCGGCGTCAAGCTCGTCGACAACTACGCAAGCCAGATGCTCGATGACGGCTTCTTTCATGCCGACCCCCACCCCGGCAACCTCGTCATCGCAGGCGGTAAGATCGCCTACCTGGACCTCGGCATCATGGGACGCCTCTCCTCGCACGACCGGAATGCCATCTCCGAGATGGTGTTTGCGGTGGGGGACATGGACACGCCACGCCTCAAGGAAGGCTTGCTGCGCTTCTCGGTGTCCACAGACCTCGGCAACATCGACCATGCCCAGCTTCTCGCCGACCTCGATGCCGTGATGCAGGACTACGGAACCGCGACGCTCGCCGAGCTCGACCTCGGAAGGTTCCTCAACGCCATCATCACGCTCGCCCGCCGCAACAACATCGAGCTACCGAGCTCGGTGACCATGATGGGACGCTCGCTCGTAACGCTCGAGGGCACGGTGGGCAGCCTGCTTGCCAATGAGAGCATCGTGGACATCTTGGCCAACCACATCCGCTCGCAGGTGTCGATGCACGATGCCGCCAGGCAGGAGGCGCGGACGCTTGCCCGCGAGACACGACTTGCCACTCACAGTCTGCTCAAGGCGGCGTCACAGGCATCGCTTGCCATGAACATGCTCACACGTGGACAGTTGCGCGTCAACATGGACATTCCCGGTTCCGACGACCCCATCGCCGACTTCTCGCACGCCTTCGATCGCCTGACCATGGGCATCGTCATCGCCGGACTCTTCATCGGCTCGTCCGTCATCTACTACTCCGGCATCAAACCACTGCTCTTCGGTGTGCCGGTTCTCGGATTCGTGGGATTCGTGGTCGCCTTCGCGATGGGCGTCCGTCTGATCTTCGACATCACACACGAAGACAAGCACTGACCAACGAATCACCCGCCGTCCGAGTCGGTTCTCACTCCCCCGCGTCCAGCCAACGCTTGCGGCTGAGGAAGTTCCATATCATCACGACGCCCGTCGCACACACCTTCGTCACCGTAACCGCCAGCGCGGATTTCCCCAGAATCGTTACGCCCGCCCACATGAGCGCCTCGTTGAGGAGCAACCCCACCAGCGAGAGTGCAACGAAGATGGCAAGCTCGCTCCCCCGAGAGAGGTCGTCACGCCGCCGGAACACAAACCGCATGGATGCCACGTAGTTGAACACCACCGAGATGACGAACGAGAGCGCTGCCGACACGACAGGGTCCATCCCCAGCACCTGCGAGAGCAGCATGAGCACGCCATAGTCGATGGCGAACGCCGCAAACCCCACCACCGAGAACTTCGCAACCTGAGCAATGAGCCGCCGCATCTGAACTCCCACCTCGCATGGCACGCCGAATGACTGGCCACTCATCTTTTCACAACGAGACGTCTCTTTCAACCCCACGACCGAAGCAGGAAGCCGCATCTCAGAGTGCTATAGTTGCATGACGAGCTTATTCAGGAGAACACATGGAACATCGCAGCAACCCCTATGACGAAGGGGACATCATACCGACTCCCATGAGCGGAGAGCACCGCGAGCGGCAGGAGGGTCAAGCTACGACCAGCCGGAGTCGCGTCACGCAGTCGGCGCGCGACGCTGCTGCCCGACGTCCGGCCAGCATGCGCGCGGAGTCCGGCTCGGGAAGGCAACGCCGCCAGCAGCAACGCAACCCGAGCGACCGCACGGGAATCAACGTGCAGCAGACCATTCGCAGGCGTCGCAAGATTGGCATCGGCGTAATCGTGGGATCGATCGTCACGGCCATCCTGCTGCTTACCGCATTGCTGTTCTGGATCAACCGTCCCGTTCCCATCACCGTCAACGGGCAGCCAGCAGAGGTGCGCATAGGCTCGACGCTGCGCGAGGTGCTTCACGAGACCGACGTCTCCGTCGAGCCGGGCAACTACGTTACCGTATCGGGCAACGTCATCCAAGCGAACCAGGGTCGCGCCTTCAACGCCGTCGTCAACGGGCAGCGTCTCACCCCGGAGGAGGTCGAAGACCTGCGGATCCAAGGCACCGAGGCGATCGAGTTCAGCGACGGAGACGACATCATCGAGGAGTTCAACGCCAGCTCCGAGAACATCGAGCCCTACCTTCGGATGGAAGGCGGCGGCTACTCGTTGCAGTACGTCTCGCAGTGGGCGCGCATGGGCGAGCGGCAGTATCGTACGGGCAAGGTTTCGGGCGAGACGGCCGAGGTCATAACCATCGAGCCACGCGACTGCATAATCACGTGCCGCGATCTCTACCTCGAGCCAGGCGATGACGGCGTGAAGTACGTAGCCCTCACCTTCGACGACGGCCCTTCGGATGTGAACACCCCGCAGTACTTGGACATCTTGGATCGCTACGGCGTCAAGGCAACGTTCTACAACTTGGGCGAGAACACCCAAGCCAACCCTAACCTCGCACGCGACGTCGTTGCGCGGGGCCATCAACTATGCAACCATACCATGGCTCACAACCAGCTTACGGCAGTGGACAACGACACCATCTACCGAGAGATAACCACCTCGGCAAACGTCATAGCGCAAGTCACCGGCATCCAGACCACCCACATCCGACCTCCTTACGGCGACTTCACGGAGCGCAGCTGGCTCGCTTCGGGCGGAGCCATCACCGCTGCGGTGCGTTGGACCGGCGACTCGCAGGACTGGCGCTACACGGGGGTTGACGACGCCGAGACCGTGCAGACGATCGTGGACAACTCGTTGCTCAACATCCACTCCGGCTCCATCATCCTTATGCACGACGGCGGTGGCGGCGGATCGCAAGATATCGCAGCGCTGCCAAAGCTCATCGAACGCCTACAGGCAGACGGGTACACATTCGTCACCATCTCGGACCTCATGCGCCAAGCCGGCGACATTCCCGAAGAGGTTTGCTCCGGCACGGCCACGATGCCCCAGGACGCCGTGTGGCCCAAGGAAATCCATCCTGACGATATTGCCGCAGCCGCCGCGAGCACGTCATGAGACCCCTACGAAAGCTTGCCCGGGCTTTGACCCCAGCCCTCATCCTCGTGGACCTCTGCCTCACGGTGGGCGCAGCCATCACGTTGGGTCCGGCGTGGGGCATCTCGATACTGGTGGTGCAGTCATCCGTCGTCGCGCTTGTGGTCTTGGCACTCTGGCCCCGAGAAGTGCGGGGGAACGCCGAGCGCGGCACGACCGTGGTGATTGACCGTGCCGCAACCATCGAAGCGAGTACCACGGATGAGACCCCCACGCCCGCCGAGCCGGCCGCACCCCCGGCATCGATGCCATCCCCTAAGGCGGAGTCACCCGAGGAAGCAGCCGTCGAGGACGCAAGCCAGCTCACAGACCAGGCAGTCGCCAGCACGGAGAAGACAGACGTGGGGCCCGAGTCCGCTTGCACCGAGGAATCCTTGCCCTCCGCGGCGACGAGCATCGACGGTGATGACGCTCGGCAGAAGCCAGAACCGAAGCAAGCGGCAGTAAGGCAGTTTTCCTTCGAGGACTTCTCGACGGGCCTGCTGACGAGCGAGGAGCCGATGGGGTTCCTCGCCGACTTCTGCGAGTCAACGTCACAAAACGCCACAGCGGGTCCTCTCGAGCGCTTCCTCATGCGCCGCCTAACCGAGACGGACATCGCGTCATGGAGGCTCAGTGACGCCCCACACATAGACGTAGTCATGCTCCAGCACAGCGGCACGTTCTATCTGAGGGCGCCAGCACGCATCGAGCTCGGACGACGATTCCAAGTCCTCCGCGTCGAGGCCGCACTCAACGCGGTCGTCTTCGCCATCGACTACTATAGCGAGCCAGACAGCGTGAGCGAAGAGGAGCTGATCCGTCTTGAGCAGCGCCATGCGAACTCCATCTGCGCTCAGGTTGCAGACGTGACCTCGAGCGACTGGTCATACCTTGCCATGCCCTGGCAGACGCCATGGGGGCCGTCCGAGCGCGGCGAGTGGGCAGTCCGCAGCTCCCTCTCCGAATCCATAGAGACCCTCAAGGTGCCATATCGTCTGGAGGCGAACTTTCGGAGCAACGTTTCGGGAGGTGACGTCGCCATTGAGGTCGCGGCAATCCCCGCACGCGTCTTTCCGCGAACCGCCTTCGTCGACGGCTTGGGCATCGTTCCCACGACCTCGCACATGCGCAGCCGCGAGTCATCGCGCTATGGTGCCCGCATTGGCATCCTCCTCGCAAACTGCGCCTTTCGCGCCTCTGAACGCATCCATCGGGTATGGGTCGCCAGTGTCGAGGTGACGCCCGCATCCCGCACATGCCGCTTTTGGGCCTGCTTCGAGCGCCGAGCGTTCTCGCGCATCAGAATGGATGCCATCCCCAATCCTTTGGAGACGCTTGAGCGCCTCGGCGCGACCATGAGTCTGGAACACGAGGTGCTGCAGCCTGTCGAACAGGGGTTCTACCTTGAGGACGAGCGCTTCTGTCCGCCCCTCCGCCACGACCTCTTGCAGATGAGCGAACGGACGCTGCCTCCCGGACCCGCGCTTCACCTTGGCACGTCCCGCGTATCGGGACTCAGCATCCACGAGGAGCTGCCACGCGTGTTGGCGGCGGACGAGGCACTGCGCAACATGGGGGCACCCAACGAAGGCGATGCCACAAGTCAGTACGTGCGCTCGATTCTCGGCGCGGCAGAGAAGACGTCGGACGTGTCGGTCTGGTGCGCCGCAGAGCGCGTGGCGTCCAAGCTCGTAGACGGCACGCTCGCGCTCGACAACCAGCAACTGCTTCGCGACGAACTCATATCGGGAGATGCGCTCTCGCGCGCCGTGGAGCGCGCGCAAGGCCTCCTGCTGCGGGATGAGCCCGAGGAGGCCCTCAAGCTGTTGCAGTCCGCACTCGCACCTCTCGACAAGGCCGGAACCTACCAAGACACGCAGAGCACCGCATACCGAGCCTTCGACACGTTCGCAGAACGCGCCCTTTACAACCGCCTCAACGCGCAGGATGACCGATGCCTCGTCCTCGTTCCCGACGCCTATGTGGTTGCGCACCTCCAAATCGTGGGCATTCTGCTTGCACGCTCAGTTGCCCGCAAGGAGACGAAGCCCGACACATCGGCTGCAATGCAACACGCTCGGCGCGCCCTTGAGGTCGCGCCGCTCTCGACGTCTGCCTACCTTGGCAACGTGGCCTGTCTCGAGCGCTCGGGAGCACTCGATGAGGCAGAGAGGCTCTTGGTCTCCATGCTCGAGGTCGCGCACGATCCTCAGGGCGTGGCGCTCGCCTACTACCGCATGGCATCCATCCAGTGGCAGCTCGGCCATCACAGGGCATCGCTCGCCTGCTACCAGCTTGCGGCAGGCATATTCCCCCTGCTCATACCAATGATTATGGCAGAGTGCCACGCGCTCTCGTCGACAGACCCCATCATGCGGACACCACTCGAGGCAACGGAGGTGGAAGCCGCCCTCGACGAGCACTCCATACCCGTCGCCCCGACGCCACGGATGTCGTTTTTGCTCTACGACTGCGCAACGGCGTCAGTCGATGCCGAGGTCTTCCCGCTCGCGCGCGACCTCATGGGCATCCTCGAGTCGTTCACCGGGGATGACATCATCCACGGCATCCGCAACTCGCTGGAATGCGAGCCCGACGTTTAGCCCAAGTCGAGGTCCATGAGTCGCGACAGGGCAACGATGTATACCTCGAGCGCCCGCTGAAGCGTCTCGACCGCAACCCCCTCGTCCGGTCCGTGCTCGGGCCCCACCCACGCGGGACCCTGCTCCTCGAAGGCCTCCAGCGGCCCGAAGGCAACCGCGCGCTCGAAATGCCGCGCATACGTACCGCCACCGATGGTGAAGGCCTCCCCCTCCTTACAACAGACGTCGCGATACGCACTCAGAAGCGTCCGCACCTCAGGGGAATCAGGAGACGTGAGGAAGGGCACCATGGCGTCGCGCGCCTCGGCCTTGCACCCATGAGCCTGCGCAACCTCGCCCAGGTGGTCGGCAATCGCCGAGTCCGTCGTCGACGGCGGATAGCGGATGTCGAGGCCCTGCACGAAGTGACGCATGCCACCCTCACTCACCGTCGTAACAACGGTACCCGCACAGGTGAGCGGGTCGAAGACCCCATCGGTAGCGTCAATGCCGAGTGCCGTTCCATAGGCATCGGCAAAGACGAGGCGCTGCAGCTCCAAGAAGGCGCGCTCATGTGACGTCCACCCGTCATGCTGCAGGAGCGCATCGCACAGGATACCAACTGCAGAGCGCGCATCCTCCGGCATTGCCGCATGTCCGCCCTTGCCGGTGGCCACGAGCTCGCAGAGTGGCCTCCCCCACGAATCGGCCGGCAGGGCCGAGGCCTCGATGCCCGCATGCGCGGCAAAGTCCTCCGGCGAACCTACGACCACCGCCGACGCGCTCCCCACGATGGCGTTTGCAGCGTCGCCTCCACTCAGCGAGACGAGATGGGCGTCTTGGTCGGATTCGTCCAGCGAGACGAACTCCACATACACCCTGCCCTTCTCGCCACAAATCGCCGGGAAGCAGGCATCGGGGGTGAAGCAAAAGAGCGGCTGGGGATGCGTCGCAAGGTAGTGCTCGACATCGCCCATGCCGGTCTCCTCGTTGACGCCCACGATGCAGCGCAGGGTATACGGCAGCGGTCGTCCCGACGCCTTGGCCTCCTCGGCGAGGAAGCGTGCAGCGTAGAGGGAGAGCACGAGCGGACCTTTGTCGTCGAGCACGCCACGACCAAGCAGATAGCCATCCCTGCGCGTGAGGCACAGTGGGTCAAAGTGCCAGCCGGTGCCCACCGGCACGATGTCCGCATGGGCGATGGTTGCCACGTAGCGCTCGCTCGCACCGCAAAGGTCAGCGTAGCCTATGTAGCCGTCCACGTCGTGCACTTCGAGTCCCAGCCGCTCCGCGATGGAGAGTGCCGTGCTGAGCGCCTCACGCGGACCAGGCCCAAAGGGCATGCCCTCCCCAGCGTTTGCCAGGTCTTCGACGCTTTCGATCCTCACGAGTGCGTCTATGTCACGCTCCACGTCGTCCCATACGCTCTGCACATAGGCATGGGCCTTCTCCAAAAGTGACTGCTCGCTCATCGGTCGCCCTTTCTCTTCTACGTCAACCTGTCCATGGTACACTCCTTGCTACGACAAAACCAACGGAAAGGGACGCTGCATGAGGGCACCACGCGAGCTTTGGCCACTTCAGGCCGACGCCGCCATCTTTGACTTCGACGGCACGCTTGCCGACACCGCGCACATCTGGCACGACGTGGACCGCATCTTCCTGAGCAGGCGCGGCCTTCCCTTCCCCGCAGGCTACGGCGAGGCAATTGCTGCGCTCGGCTTCGAGCAAGGGGCGCGCTATACCATCGACCTCTTTAGGCTTGACGAATCGGTCGAGGACATCTGCGACGAGTGGAATGCCATCGGACGCGAGATGTATCAACGCGAGGTCGCGCTGCGCGATGGCGCCGAGCGCTACATCCGATCCCTTCGCTCGCAAGGCATCCCCTGCGCGCTGGCAACCACCAACGATGTGCGGGTACTCTCGTCCATGCGCAACTTCGACCCAAACGACCTCTTCGACGCCTGCGTGTATGGCGCGGAGGTCGGCAAGGGCAAGAACGAGCCCGACATCTACCTCGAGGCAGCCGCCCGGATTGGCACGAGGCCTCAGGACTGCCTGGTGTTCGAAGACATCGTCGTCGCGGTGCGCACCGCACACGACATCGGCATGCGTACTTGCGGCGTGAAGTCCTCCGACCCGGTCCAGCGAGTCGACGAGCTGCGCGACCTCGCCGACCTATGGCTCGAGGAGTGGACCGACATCGTCCTTTAGAGAGAGTCGTTCCTCGGTGCACTTCTCCACGCAATGCCCCGAGAAACGCCCATAACACAAAAGAGACGGTGCCGAAGCACCGTCCCGAGTCGCCAAGTGTGTTTGGACAAAGCCCTTAGATCTTGCGGACGTTCGAAGCCTGAAGCTTGCCGTTCTGACCAGTGGTGATGTCGAACTCCACTGCCTGGCCCTCATCGAGCGTCTTGTAGCCGTCCATCTGAATCTCGCTGTAGTGGACGAAGAGGTCGTCGCCACCGTCACGAGAGATGAAGCCGTAGCCCTTGTCGCCGTTGAACCACTTAACCGTACCCTGAGCCATTTCGTGCCTTTCTTTCTTTGTCCCGCAGGACAATAAACGCTGCGCTTGCGCGCGATACCTATGGCCGCGAAGCCACGACGGATATAATACCCCAATCCTCGCTCCGTCAACCCACCAATCTTTGCCATCGCGTTTGCGGAGAAAGGCTTGACTAAGCAAACCCAATGGTGTTATAAATCAACGCTTTTGTGCAATACCTCCTCAAAATGTACGCGTGACCATGGAGAATTGCAATCAATTCTGCGCACACGTCGTGTCCTGCTAGAATGCTGCATGTTTTGCGAACAAGACCTGAGGAGGCAACGTGTACAAGGTCCATTGCATCAACAACATCGCCAAGGTCGGGACCGACGCGCTCGGCAAGGGCTTCACGCTCACCGATGACGTCAACTCCGCCGATGCCATCATGGTGCGTAGCGCAAACCTCCACGCGATTGATTTCTCACCGAATCTCCTCGCCATCGCCCGTGCGGGCGCCGGCGTCAACAACATTCCCATAGAGAAGTGCGCTGAGCAGGGCATCGTGGTGTTCAACACGCCTGGAGCAAACGCAAATGGCGTCAAGGAGCTCGTCATTGCCGGCATGCTCCTCTCTGCCCGCGACATCTGCGGCGGGATTGACTGGGTCAAACGCCATTCCGACGACCCCAATGTGGGCGCCCTCGCCGAGAAGGCCAAGAACCGCTTCGCGGGCACCGAGCTGGCGGGCAAGACGCTCGGCGTCATCGGACTCGGCGCCATCGGCGCGATGGTGGCCAACGCCGGTCGCAGCCTGGGCATGCACGTGATGGGCTACGACCCCTACCTCTCCGTCAAGTACGCATGGAGCCTCGATCGCCACGTGCGCCATGTCAACGACCTCAAGGAGATCTGGGCGAACGCCGACTACATAACCATTCACATTCCCGCCACAAATGCCACGCGTGGCATCATCAGCCGCGAGGCAATCGCCGCCATGAAGGACGACGTCGTGGTCCTCAACTACGCGCGCGACGCACTTGTCGACGAGCGCGCCATGGCAGAGGCGTTGCAGACCGGCCACGTGGCCCGCTACATGACGGACTTCGCCAACGCGAACTCCACCCAGATGCCCCGCGCCATCGTCACGCCGCATCTGGGCGCCTCGACCAAGGAAGCCGAGGACAACTGCGCCATCATGGCCGCCAAAGAGGTGCGCGACTACCTGAGGAACGGCAACATCGAGAACTCGGTGAATTTCGAGTCCACGACGCTCGGTCCCATCGATGGCGCCATGCGTTTGGCAGTCTTCCACCAGAACGTGCCCGGCCTCATCGGCCGCATCACGTCAGCCATCTCTGCCGCAGGCGTCAACATCGAGAACATGACGGACAAGAGCCGCGGTGACGTAGCGTACGCACTGCTCGACCTCGGCGGCGAACTCAGCGACGAGCAGGTCGCCGCCATCGCCTCCGCCGACAACATCATTCGCGCTCGCGCCATTCACAAGTAGTACGTTACGCAAGGGAAACGGTCCCCAGCGGACAAAGGGAAGGAAGCCATGTACAAGGTCCACTGCATGAACCGCATCTCGCAGGCGGGCATCGAACAGCTCTACGGGAACTTTGCGCCCGCAAACGGCCTCGAAGACGCTCAGGCAGTCATGGTGCGCAGCGCCAACATGCATGATGAGGTGCTTCCGGATGGTCTGCTCGCCATCGCCCGCGCTGGCGCCGGCGTGAACAACATTCCCCTCGATCGCTGCACCGAGCAAGGCATCGTGGTGTTCAACACCCCCGGAGCCAACGCGAATGGCGTCAAGGAGATGGTCGTCGCGGGCATGCTGCTCGCTTCACGCGACATTCTCGGCAGCACCCGCTGGGTCGCCGAGCACGCACAGGACCCAGACGTTGCCGTCGCCGCAGAGAAGGCGAAGGCGCAATTCGGAGGAATGGAGATTGCCGGCAAGACGCTCGGCGTCATCGGACTCGGCGCCATCGGGGCGATGGTTGCCAACGCCGGACGCAGCCTGGGCATGCACGTGCTGGGCTACGACCCCTACCTCTCCGTCAAGTACGCATGGAGCCTCGACCGCCACGTACATGCCGTGCGCAACGTTGGGGAGATATACTCCCAGGCCGACTTCATCACCATCCATGTGCCCGCCAACGACAGCACGCGCCACATGATCGGGCGCGACCAGATCGCCCAGATGAAGCGCGGGTGCGTCGTGCTCAACTTTGCGCGCGACATCCTCGTGGACGAGGGCGCCATGGCCGACGCGCTTGCCTCCGGCCACATCGCCCGCTACGTCACCGACTTCGCCAATCCCACCACGGCACAGATGCCCGGCGCCATCGTCACCTCGCATCTGGGCGCCTCCACCGTCGAGGCAGAGGACAACTGCGCCGCCATGGCCATCTCGGAGCTGCGCTCCTATCTTCTGGAGGGTAACATCACCAATTCCGTGAACTTCGGTGACGTCGACCTCGGCCCCATAGAAACTGACGAACGCATCGTGGTGCTCCACCGCAACGTGCCAAACATGATCGGCAGCTTCTCGCAGATTCTCTCGGATGCCAAGCTCAACATAGAGAACATGGCAAACAAGCGCAGGGGCGACGTTGCGACGACGCTGCTCGAGACGAGCGGCCCCTGGGACGATGACGTCGTACGCCGCATCGCCTCCATCGACGGGGTATTCCGCGCACGCATGATTCCCGGTCGATGAAGGCCGTGCGCTGCCGGGGTCACTCCTCAGACACCTATGGGAGCGAGTCCGGCGGCGCATCGATGGCCCCTCTATGAAGAACGGGCGGGCGTGCCGCCCTCCGTTATACACTCTTTGCATGCGTTATCTCACCAATCGAAGGACGTACCGTGTCGCAGGCTGCCGCCCTCATCCCACTCGCCACATTGGCGTGGCTCGTCAAGAGTTCTCAATCTCTGCCGCGCACCCGCTCCTCATTGGCATGGGCAGCATTCCCCGCCCTCCTGCTCGTTACCCTCGCGCTTCTCGGTTTTGCCGGATTGCTTGAGGGTTTTTTCATCTTGCCAACGATGGCTGCCACTTCCGCCGCGCTCGCTTGGTGCGCGCGGACCTCGCTGACGCGCGACGCGCTTTGGCATGAGCGGGCGTCATGGGACGACCGAACGCGAAGACGTCGCGATGTCCTCTTTGTCGCGACCCTCGCGCTGCTTTGCACGCTTCTCATCGAGCTACCCTTCACGACAGTCTTCATCATCGGCGGCCCTCGTTACCTATGGCTCGAACTCCTGCTCTGTGGCTTGCTACTCGCCACCTGCTACTTCCTCGGGCAACGGCGCGGGATTGCCTGCCTTCCCGCCGTCCTTCTCTTTGCCGCCGCAGGCTTCGGACAGCACTTCGTGCGCCGCTTCAAGAATGCCGCGATTCTCCCCACGGACCTGCTGGTGCTCAACACTGCCGCGGCAGTCACCAAGGAGTACGTGTTCTCCTTCAACGAGCAGACGTTGGTGGGCTTAACCTGCCTCGCACTCGTCGTATGCGCGCTCTCGCTTCTTCCACCGCCGAAGGCCGCTGGGTCACGAGGTGCCGTCCGCTTTCTGCACAACCTTGGCGCGGCGGGCGCATCCCTCGCCGCGCTCGTCGCGCTCGTCGTCGGCCCCAACTACATGGACCAGCTCGGCATCGAGATGCGCTATTGGTATTCCATCAACTGCTACGAAGAGCAGGGGTTCCTCCCCTCGTTCATCGCCGTTGCACAGGACATGCCCATACGCAAGCCCGAGGGATACACCAACGAGCGTGCCCAAGAACTTGAGAAAAGCCACGCCGAATCTTGGCGGGAAAGAAGCGCGCAGAATCCGGACCACACGATGGCCGCGCAGCAGTTCGACCAGACGAAGCCCTCGATCGTCGTGGTCATGAACGAGTCGTTCTGCGACCTCTCCGTCTACGACGGGATGCATGCCGGCTATGAGGGACCCTCATTCTTCAAGCACGGACTCACTGACGCACTTGCCTCAGGAACGCTCAACGTCTCGGTCCATGGCGCCGGAACCTGCAACAGCGAGTTCGAGTTTCTCACAGGAAACGCACTGTGCTTCGTCGGGGCAGGCAAATACCCCTACTCCATCTACGATTTGGCAGACGTTGACGCACTGCCCGCGCAGCTCAAGTCGATTGGCTATCACACGCTTGCGATGCATCCCAACTACGCATCGAATTGGAACCGGAACCGCGTTTATCCGCTCATGGGCTTCGACGAGTATCTCTCCATCGACGACTTCGGTGGCGTTCCCGACCCTGCCATCGACACACAGACGCCCAACGAGCCCCACTGTGAGGTGTTTCATAGTGGCGTGAGCGACGCTGCCACCTACGGCGTGGTCCTTGATCGCCTTCGCACCAGCGAAGAACCCCTCTTCGTCTTTGACGTCACCATGGCAAACCACGGATCGTACGACCAGAACAACCTGCCCAAGGCTTACCGTATGAACTTCCAGCCCGCCGACTACGCGGGAGAAGAGACACCCGAGCGACTCAACGAGTTCCTCGGATGCATCGCGAAGTCAGACGATGACCTGCGAGCGTTCGTGGAGGAGCTGCGATCGATCTCCAAGCCGGTGGTTCTCGTCTTCTTTGGGGACCATCAGCCAACGTTGAGCATGGCCTACAACGATTACTGGTACCAAACCGAACCCGAGGACGTTCATGCGCGCCGCGCCTTCAGCACGAGCTATGCGATATGGGCAAACTACGACGTGGCCGGACGCGCACAACAAGGCATGCAGGACGAGACCAGCCTCGACCTCCTTGCCGCCCAGACGCTCGACCTCATCGGAGCACCCGTTACCGACTACCAAGCTGCGCAGCTCGACATTCGCGGGCTCATCACCGCACTTTCCAACGGAGGTTACCAGACGGCAGACCGCACGTGGCACGATACCTCCGAGGAGGGTCCTGCGGCAAAGACCTACCACGAGATGTCGCTCATCGAGTACCTCAACTTCGCCACGAGAATCTAGCAACGTTGACTCCGAGGGAACGCGTCGACATCTGACTCCTTGTGGAACGCCCCTCTCTGAGGCGGCTCGCACTCATTCAGCAGAAGCACGCCACGCCAGACGATGGGCAGATACAAGACGATGATCACGCAGTAGAGAATGATCGTGGGCAGCGCGTCGGCACCAGAGCTCACGTACTCCGCCTCGACCTTCAGGTCACCCAACCCGACGGAGGGCAGCATGAGGAAAAAGTCATCGAAGGCATGCAGCGTCACCGCGCCGAAGATGTTATTTGTGCGCATCACCAGCGACGCCAAAAAGAAGCCATACGTGCCCGTCTGCACCGTCTTGAGAACTGCTTGCGCCACGTCGAGCGGATTGGCGTAGTCCAAATCTCCCCACGCCACATGCGCCATCCCAAACAACAGTGACGTGACGACCGCAACTACGACGATACCCGCCTTGCGCGTGCCAAACGCGCCAAGGCCTCCTCCGAGCAGCAGGCCACGAAACACCGACTCCTCATATACGCCGATTCCCAAGCATAGGAGCAGTAGGCCAAGCGTACGCAGCTGCCAGCCTTCCACGACGAGCGACTCCCCCGCCACCAGCGTTGCCACCACGTCGAAGAGGGCAAGCCCAATGCTTATCGCAACTACCCACCAGCCTTCGCGCCAAGCACGCGCGAACGATGCGGCGTCAAGGGCAAACAGGTGTCGGCCTCCAAGGATGAGCAGCGAGACTATGCCGCCCAATGCACCAAAGACGGTAACGAGTGCGTCTAGATCCCATCCCGTGAGTTCCGATATGGCAACACCCACAATCTGGAACACGAGGACGAGGCCGATCAGAAGCAGCGAGAGAACGAGCGTCACGCCACCGCTGCGGGACTTCTTCACGTCGGGTGCGTTCGTCATCTGGGACGAGGTTGCGAGACTGCTGGCCTCGGGAACGCTCGTCGGCTGAGGCGGACCTACGGGACTTCCGCACTCCGGACAAAACGAGGCCGTGGCAGGGATATCTGCGCCACATGTATTACAATGCATGATGCTCCGTTCTTGTTGGACACGTGAGCACAGTATAATCTACTAAGTGTGCGGAATGGACCGCACGCCCGAGCAGATGGGAGCGACAATGAACGTATTGCTTGTCTATAACGATGGCCTTGTCGACTCGTTCGACACCAAGGACGACATGTCCCAGGAATACACCCACGCGAAGCTCACAACCTTTGTGGAGGAGGCGGACACCGGCGAGGACCGCTACGAAATCGGCATTGACCTCGTACCCATTATCCACTCCAACAGCCGTGACCTGCCCACCATTCGCCGCCTTTGCTCTACCACCTTCATCTCCGACTATCACCACAGCTCTCGTCCCTCCATTGATGTCGTCTGTTCCATGATCAGCGGCCTCTCCAAGCTCATCGTCAATGGCTCGGTCATCTGGGAAGGCGAGCCTGAGCCGTACTTGGCGGACGAGTCCTACGCGAACGAGCGCGCAGAGGGTCGCATCTAGCTCCATGCGCTTCCGACCTCGTTTGTTGATTGAGCACTGGTGCATCTTTGCCGCGCTTATCTGGCAGGAACTGGTGCTCAAGGCGTCTACATCCGGAGAGTTTTGGCCGCAGCTGATCTTCATCATGCTCTTTTCGCTTGCGGCCTCTTTGTTTGTGCGCCTTGCGCTGACACCATGCGGCTCAAGGCGCACGAACAAGATTGCAAAGCTCATCGTGATGGTTGCGGCTGGAGCCGTGTATTCTCTCGAGTACTTCGTGTACCGTGAGTTCAAGCTGTTCTACGATCTGCCCACCGTCATCGCCGGCGCGGGCGACGCGGCAACGGGCTTCGGCGACACCGCCCTCGCGCTCGTCCTCTCCCCTACCGGCCTTCTCCACATAGCGCTCTTTATGGCACCTGCCGTCGTCTACGCCTTTCTCGGTAGAGGCGAGGACCTCGTCAAGGACGGAAGGAAGCCGCTGAGGGCGCGCATGTTCCTGCTGCGTGACGCCATCGCCGTTCAGATGGCGGCGATTCTTTGCGTCGCGGTCGTGGGCACCTATGGCCACAGTTACACCGACCAGTACAGCTTCCAGACCGCCGTAACGAATTTCGGACTGCTCACGAGCCTGCGCAAGGAGGTGAGCCGCATCACCATGGGTGCAGGCTCCAAGGTCTCGTTCACCGACAGCGACAAGCACAGGGCAACCGAGTCCGACGCGACGGCAAGCGTGTTGGCCGACTCCGCCGAGGCAGAGGCGGAGGCCGAGCAGCCCGTCGATCGAGGGCCGAATGTCATGCCGCTCGACTTCGAGGCGCTGGCCGCATCGACGGAAGGGGCATGGGCGGACCTCGACCGCTATGTGGCATCACTCACACCCAGTTCAAAGAACGAGATGACCGGACGCTTCGCCGGCTACAACCTCATCTTCATTACGGCCGAGGCGCTCTCTGCCGAAGCCATCCGACCCGACACAACGCCCACCCTCTACCGCATGGCCACACAGGGCATTCAGTTCCTCGACTACTACCAGTTCGACACGGCGGGAACCACAGGCGGCGAGTGCGGCAACCTCTTTGGCCTGCTGCCCACCGAGGGCGGCACCTCCGTAAAGCTCACTGCCGACCACAACAACTACCTGACCATCGGTAATGCCCTCAACCGCTTGGGCTACAACGGCTGGGCATTCCACAACAACACCTTCACCTACTACGACCGAGACCTCACGCACAACAACCTCGGCTACAGCAACGGATACATGGGCTATGGCAATGGCATGGAGCAATGGGTCGAATGGCAATGGCCGCAATCCGACCTCGAGATGTTTACCGGCACCTTCGACAACATCTACGGAGGTCCCAGCCACGAACCCTTCGACGTGTACTACATGAGCGTCAGCGGACACAGCGACTACGGTCTCGACGAGAACAAGATGGCCGTAAAGAACTGGGATGCCGTGGCGGGACTGCCCTACTCGGATCCCGTTAAGGGCTACCTCGCTTCTCACATCGAACTCGACAAGGGCCTGGCCTACCTCATCGCACGACTGGAGCAGACGGGCATGGCCGACCATACGGTCTTCGTCATAGGGGCAGACCACTTCCCCTACGGCCTCGATGACGACGGCCCACTTGGCTCGCTGCCTTATACGTCTGAGCTCTATGGATACGAAGTCGTTACGCCCTTCCAGCGCGACCACAACCGCCTGATCATCTGGACACCCACCCTCGAGCAGCAGGAGCCCCTCGTCGTCGATACGCCCACGAGCACCGTCGACATCCTCCCCACGCTGCTCAACCTCTTCGGCTGCGATTGGGACTCCAGGCTGCTTCCCGGGCGTGACGTGTTCTCCGAGAAGGAACCGCTCGTCTTCTCGCTCTCCTACGACTGGAAGAGCACCTTGGGTACCTACTATGCAGGCACGGGCGAGTTCGTTCCCAACGAGGGCGCACAAGTGCCCGAGGGCTATGTCGAAGCGACGAGCGCAGACGTGGCAAATCGCATCAATTACTGCCGCGGGGTGCTCACCACCGACTACTATCGCCACCTCTTCGGCGATCCCGCATAGCGGCCTTCTGTGGGGGTGCGCCTCCACAGAAGGCCGCATGCCCAGAAGTTGTACAGCCTGTAACAAAACGCAACCTCGCTTCTCTCGCGAGTATAGTGGTAAGGTCCTGTCGATCACCCATAGAAGAGAGAAGCAAGACATGAAGATTGGTTGCGTCAAAGAAATCAAGAACAACGAGTTCCGCGTGGGTCTCACCCCCGACAACGTCAAGAGCTACGTCGCCGCCGGACACCACGTCTACATCGAGATGGGCGCGGGCATCGGGTCTGGCTTCGCCGACGAAGAATACGTTGCGGCCGGCGCGAGCCTACTCGAGGATCCGCGCGAGATTTGGCAGCTCGTGGACATGATGGTCAAGGTCAAGGAGCCGCTTCCCGAGGAATATCCCCTCTTCCGCGATGGCCTGATCCTCTACACCTACCTGCACCTAGCAGCCGACCGCGAGCAAATGGACGCGCTGCTCGCGGGCAAGGTAAAGGCCGTCGCCTACGAAACCCTCACCGAGACCGACGGCAGCCTGCCGTTGCTCGCCCCCATGAGCCAGATTGCTGGCCGCCTTGCCGTACAGGAAGGCGCGAAGTACCTCGAGAAGACCTACGGCGGGCGCGGCGTACTTCTCGCCGGCGTACCGGGCACGCCCAAGGCCAACGTCGTCGTCCTGGGCGGCGGCACCGTGGGCACCAATGCCTGCAAGATCGCCGTGGGCATGGGCGCCAACGTCACCGTGCTCGACATCAGCCTCAAGCGCCTCGAGCAGCTTGACGACATGTTTGGGTCTCGCGTGCAGACGCTCGTCTCCAACGACGCTAACGTCGAGCGCGCGGTCCTTGATGCGGACCTCGTCATCGGTGCCGTCCTCATCCCCGGAGGCAGCACCCCCAAGCTCTTCAAGAAGGCCTACCTCACCGAGATGAAGCCGGGCGCCGTGTTTGTGGACGTCGCCATCGACCAGGGCGGTTGTGGGGAGACTTCGCGCGTCACCATGCACGACGACCCCATCTTCGTCGAGGACGGCATCGTGCACTACTGCGTAGGCAACATGCCCGGCGCCGTGGCCCGCACCTCCACCATCGCACTCACCAACGCGACGCTCCGCTATGGCATGCAGATCGCCAACAAGGGCCTCGAGGCCGCCATCGCAGAGAGCGATGTCATCGCCTCCGGCATCAACTGCTACGACGGCAAGGTGTGCTGCAAGAACCTCGCCGACAGCTTCGATGACATAGAATACGTTGACGTAAAGACGCTCGTCTAGCGCTTGTCGCTTGGATGCACTTTGGGGGCGCTACGTTGGTACTTGGCACCAACGTAGCGCCCTCTTTGCTATGCAGACAACCAGGCCAGCAACGCCTCGCGTTCGTTGGGCAACTCCCCCTCCATCACCGCATTGAGCAGCACCTCAAGCTGCATGCCGACCCCAGGACCGGGAGCCATGCCGCACACACGCATGACGTCAGCACCGTTGACGGCCAGCTGACGCGTTGTGAGCGGCGGCTCATGACGGCTCTCCTGGCGGACAAGGCGCGTATAGTCATCGAGCTTGCTCGCCCACGACGCGGCGGAGGGGCACTTCGAGACCGCGTCCGCACGGCACAGGTCGAGAAGCTCGTAAGCGAGAGGAATCTCGCGTCCTGGACACGCCTTCGATAGATTCACGAGCATGCGTCGGATGGCGCGCACGGTCGCGGGTATCCGGTCGTCGTGCCAGCGAATGAGGGCAGACGCCGCGTCGATGATTTCTGTTGGTATGGCCATACGATGCATGATGGCTACCGCCATCTGCGCACCCTGCTGTGGATGGCCAAAGAAGTGCCCGTGCCCCTCCACGTCCTCGCTGTACGTCACGGGCTTCGCCACATCGTGCAGCAGAGCAGCCCATTGCAACTCCGGAGCGGCAAGGCCCGCCGTGAAGGCCTGCACCGCGTTGCACACGTGAGCGATGTGCTCGTACACGTCATAGATGTGATACACGCTACGTTGGTCGAAGTCACGCGCCATCGCAAGCTCGGGCAGGGCAGCGCACATGACCTCGGGCTGGTCGAGAAGAGCCCGCCCCGCCTTGCCCATACGCACGATCGCGTCAAGCTCCTTGCCGACACGTTCGCTTGCCACATCAGCGACGCTCGCCGCCTGACGTCGCAGCGCACCCTGAGTGCGCGGCTCGATTTCGAAGCCCAGGCGCAACGAGAAGCGAACCGCCCGCATGATGCGCAACGCGTCCTCGTCAAACCTTCTCTGCGGATCGCCGACCGCACGAATGACGCATGCCTGAAGGTCCTTCTCGCCCCCGAAGGGGTCGAGAAGGCCCCGCTCGGGATGCCAGGCCATCGCGTTGATGGTGAAGTCCCTGCGCGCCAGATCCTCGCGCACGTCGCGCACGAAGCGTACCTCATCCGGATGACGATGATCGGAATAGGCACCGTCCACGCGATACGTCGTCACCTCGATGGGCTCGCCCTCGCACACGGCCGTCACCGTGCCATGCGCCGTACCCGTCTGACAGACCGCGCATCCCGCCTCGCTCAGCACGAGAGCACTCTCCTGCCACGTAGCGTCAGTCGTTACGTCAATATCGTGACGAGGCATGCCGAGCAAGGCGTCGCGCACCCAGCCACCCACAACCCATGCCTCAAAGCCCGCATGCTCAAGGGCCTGAATAACACGACGCGCCGCGAGGGGAACGATCCATTTATCCCATGGTTGTGCCATCACGCCCTCCTACAGCTCGGCGAAAGACGGTTCGCCCACCACGCAAAGGTCCTCACCTGCAGACAGCTCGCGCATGGCGTCAACGAAGCGCGTCTCCTCGCCCGACCGAAAAGCAATCGTAAGCTGCACATCCTGCGCAAAGACCGAATCCTTGACGCGTCCACCACAGTCGCTGACGAGCCGCTCCACGCGACCATAGGAGGAATACGGAATCACGCAGGTCACGCGTGTGCACAAGCCCATGGTCACGAGGGAACCGTCACGCTCGGCCATTCCAACGGCTTCCTGAGTCGCAGCGGTATACGCTCGCTTAAGACCGCCGGGACCGAGCAGTGTGCCTCCAAAGTAGCGCGTCACCACACAACACACGTCAGCAAGCCCTGCGCCGCGCAACACCTCGAGCGTCGGCGTTCCGCCGGTGCGCGAGGGCTCACCGTCATCGGAACAGCGCTCACGTCCATCGCTGAGCACCCATGCCGGCACGTTGTGGCGCGCGTCATGATGACGGGCACGCACCTCGTCGATGAAGCCCTGCGCTTCGCGCTCGCTCTCCACATGCCTCATCTGAGCGATGAACCGACTTCTGCGATCCTCGAACTCGCCCGATGCCTCAATCCCCGCCGCAAGGGTGCGGTACTCTTCGCGCATGCCTGCCTGCCTCTCTCCGACCTGCACAAAACTATAACACGCCACCGTCCCACGAATGATTACCCCTTTTGCGCGCCAACGGGGACACTCTCCTTTTGCGCGCCCTCTTGGCGTGACCGGAAGCGCTATGCTAGGGTTACCAACCATATCGGCAACAAAACACAAGGATGTGAACTCATGGGCATCTACCTCGACCGCGCCCGGGCGCTTCGAGAAAGCACCGAATATCATTACAACTGTGCACAGGCCGTGCTCATCCCCTTCGCAGAGCGCGTCGGCCTCACCCTCGAGCAGGCCAACGCCGTGGCGCAGGCGTTCGGCGGTGGCATGCAGACCGGCAGCACCTGCGGTGCCGTAACTGGAGGCCTCATGGCGCTCGGCGTGCTCGGACTCGCCGACCACAGGACGGTCGTCTCCTTCATCCGCCAAATGCGCGAGAACCACGACGGCACAATCGCCTGTGCGGACCTACTACGCAAGAACGCAGCCGCAGGCGGACAAAAGAAGCCCCATTGTGATGCGATGGTCTACGAGGCGGTTGCTCTGGTAGAGGAGCTCTTGCAAGGGAAGCCCGACCAATAGACTCACAAGTCATTCTGAATAGCTACGGAAACGGAGATGCCCATGGAGCTCTTTGCCAGCCTTCGCGTGTTTGGTCTCGGAACGGTAGTCCTGCGCCTCCTCGGCGCCTTGGTGTGCGGAGCAATGGTGGGACTCGACCGCGAGATGCGCAACAAGAAGGCTGGTCTCAAGACCCATGTGTTGGTGTGTGTCGGTGCCGCACTCTGCGTAATCGTCTCGGAATGCATCATTCTCGGACGCGACGACATGACCACCGACGCAACGCGCATTGCGGCGAACGTCGTCACTGGCGTGGGCTTTCTGTGCGCGGCAACCCTCATGACCAAGGGAAACGGCTCGCTGCATGGCCTCACCACCGCGGCGGGCCTCTGGGCGACGGCCATCATCGGTCTTGCCTGCGGTACCGGTTGGCTCGAGGTCGGCCTGCTCGCCGCAGCCATCATTCTCGTGGTGTTTGTCGTCTTCGGCCACGTGGACAACTACATCGACCGCATCTCCCGCGGCTTCGACCTCTATGCGGAACTCGTGGACTACGAAGAGCTCCCGATGCTGCTTGACGTGCTGCATGCGCACGAGGTGCACTTCAGCGGCCTGTGTGTAACCAAAAGTCCCGTGGATACGGTCATCGTCCAGCTAAACGCCGTCACACGCCGCCTCGGCGAGAAGGAGACCATAGCGGAGCAGCTCAGGGCACTCGCGTGCGTTCGCTACCTGGAGATATTCTAGTGGCACCGAAGGCGGCCCCGGAGACCTCTTGTCCCGGCGCGTCACAGCCCTAGCAGCTCACGATACAGACGCTCGTCCGTCTCGCCGAACACGTTAAAGACCACGGTCATGACTGAGTCGTGCTCGTTGAGCCATGTCTTCACGGCCCGCACGGCAATCCTCGCGGCCTCACCCTGCGGAAAGCCGAAGACGCCCGTACTGATGCAACAGAATGCCACGGAACACAACCCCTCCGCAGCAGCGGCATCAAGGCAGGCACGATAGCACGAGGCAAGCTGCACGCGATGACGCACGGTCGGAATGCCATTCGCGATGGGACCAACCGTATGAATGATGCGATTCGACGGCAGGTTGTAGGCGTCCGTAACCTTCGCCTGCCCAGTCGGTTCCTCGTGGCCCTGCTCCCCCATAATGCGCGCGCACTCGATGCGCAGCTGCACGCCGGCAAAGGTGTGAATCGCATTGTCGATGCATTGGTGCCCAGGCGTCCAACAGCCCAGCATTTGGGAGTTCGCAGCATTGACGATGGCATCGGCCGCAAACGTCGTGATGTCTCCGCGCCACAGGCGCATGCGTGGGTCTGCCGAGGCCTTCGCCTCGTCCACGGCATGTACGACAGCCTCGGCGATGAGTCCTTGCAACAGCTCATCTTGCTCCGCGAGGAACGTCTCGCCCACAGACCAAGGAGGACGCGTGTTGACCAGCGCGCGGAACGCCGACCACAGTTCGACAGCGTCGCACGTTTGGGGAGGAGCCACATCGCGCTCGGCGCAGAGCGTGTCCACAAGGCCCTTCAACAACTGCAGTTTGCGCGCTTCTTCCATGCCAATCCACCTCTCCAGCTTCCACCCTTCATCCAACGCCGATTAACACCGACAGCCAGAAGAATCGAGTGCCCTGCAGCCTCAAACCCCGTTGCCAACCACCTCACATGCCTCGGCCACAGCTTTCCACCGAAGAGTTTACGCCAAGTGCACGAGGTGGATACTCTCGACAGAGCGCGAATGCCAGAGAATGCCCCCTTTCGCAGCTTGCAGACCAAGCATTGATCCTGCGGATGGGGCTCACCACGACGTCGCTCTGCATTAGTGCACAATAAAGTATTGAACTTACTGCAAAACACCAGATAAGCGGCACTTAAGAACAAATGTTGATGTAATCATTGCTCAGTTGCTATTCTATAAACTGGCAAACGATTGCATCAAGATTCAATGCAAATCGCGCTGAGCTGGGCTTTTGCATTTAGTTGCAATAATTGTTGTGCAGTTTTGAAGAGTAGGTCCCAGATTCCGAATCACACACATCGCCAGTCTATCCTTAGAAGGCATTGTTTCCCGCATTCCCATCCAACGGGGGCAGTCTCCATTGGCACTCACTCGGTATCGTTCTATCGTGAACAGCGGTGCGAGGGGTTGAGGGTGCGAGTGCACAGGATCACGAGCGTGCTTGTGTGGCAGGCAACACTGAGGTTGCGCCATGGGAGCCGCCTCTCAAGTCGCACTCCCCCCACCATCGAAATCGACGAGTACGGGAATGCGGTTGGCGGCGCATCACTGCGCGCACTCGCCGCCATGCTCCAGATGACGCAATATGCGACAGCTTCACCGCAGCCCTCGAACGCGCCGAGGAATCTCGCACACTGCCTAGATCTCGTAGCACCACACGGGCTCAGGCTCCCCCATGCGACGAACCACGATCTCTTGGTCCTTCACGCCCACGCGCGCGTTCTCGGGCACCGACTCGCACACGAAGGCACTGCCGCCGATGACCGACCCGGAACCAATCACGGTATCGCCGCCCAACACGCTCGCATTCGAATAGACCGTGACGTAGTCGCCCAACGTAGGGTGCCGCTTGACGCCCGAGAGCGCCTGGCCTTTGCGCGTGGAGGTAGCACCGAGCGTGACGCCTTGGTAGATCTTTGCGTGGTCGCCAATGATGGTGGTCTCGCCGATTACCACGCCCGTGCCGTGATCGATGAAGAAGTACTCCCCGATGGTCGCTCCCGGCGCGATGTCGATGCCCGTCTCGCTGTGGGCACGCTCGCTCATGAGACGCGGAATCAAGGGCACGCCACGCACGAAGAGCTCGTGGGCAATGCGATGCACGAGGATGGCATGCATGCCCGGATACGTGAGGATGACCTCCTCACGACTGTGCGCCGCAGGATCCCCCTCGAAGGCCGCCTCGGCATCCTTGAGTATGAGCGATTGTATATGCGGCAGCTCGTCGAGAAACTCCTCCGCGATGCGTTCCGCGCGCATCTGCGCCTCTTCCTCGGGAAGGTTCCAGTCATCATAGAGTAACGCACGACGCACCTGCTCAGCCAAAACCCGCTCGATGCGCAGCAGCCGCTCCCCCACCAAGGTGCCAGAGCTCGCCCCTGCCGCCGTCTCGTCATCGAAGTATCCGGGGAAGAGCAGTGCGCGGACCTCGTCGATAAGCCCGTACACGATGGCGCGACGCGGGAAGATGCGCTTGTGCTCCATGAAGAACGCATCCTCCGCGACGTACCCCTCGCGGATTGCGGCGACGCGCCGGTCCAGACGTGCGCTGCGAGCACTGCCCTCCCCCGTCTCGACGCCCTGTCCCGCATGCCACCAGGCCTTGTCGGCGGCAAACCGCGCGAGGGCGTCCAGGTAGGGCCGCTCATCTCCGTCAAGTGCCTCGCGTGCCAGCGAGAAGAGCAGGTTCTCCCACGCAACCAGCGGCCTGCCATACACGTCGGCCTCGATGCCGTCTGCCTGAATAGAGCTTATCGCGCCACTCACGGCAGCCGAGGAGAGCGGCCAGACCCCGTCATGCACGCCCAGCGCCTCCTCGATGGCCGCCAGCGAGGACTCAGAGTAGAAGAGCCCCTTGATGAGCGCGACGTATCCCGGGACGCACGCGGCAGGCAGGCAGTCGGCGGCCCGAACCTCCACGAACTGCTTGAGGCGCACGTCGGGCCACACCATCGAGGCAACGTGCTCGACGTCGGCACGCGTCATGGGCGCATCCGCGTAAGCTTCCTCGGCCGACATCGTGAAGGCCTCACGCCGCACCGGACCTAGAGGATCAGACGCTGCTGGTCGCGTGACGAAGATGGGAGGGATGCGCAACAGCCAGTCGGCGTAGGCCTCAAAGCCGAAGTCCTTGGCAAAGAGCCCCGGCACCGTCCCGCAGCGTACGTCATCGACCTCGCGCCACAGCTGCAACCTGCGAACGGGCACGTGATTGGGCTTTCCCTCGTAGGTATGCGTGTTGTCCGCGATGGCAGCAAGAACCGGCGCGAGCGCACCCGCCACGCGCATCTTGCGCACGGCATCCGCCTCGTCGGCGTAGTCCACCGAGACCTGCGTGGACGCCGATGCGCGCATCATGCGCATGCCATGGCTCCCGATGCTCGCAAAGTAGCGATCCATGAAGTCGTAGCGACGCTTGGGGATGAGCGCAAGCTCCTCCGCACATCGGTCCGGGTGATATCCCCTGTTTACCAGATGCGCGCCGAAGGGCTGGGCAAATGACTCGACCCTCTCCCGAAAGCGCTGGTAGAGCACATCGACCTGCACCACGCTCTTGAGCGGGGCGGCGCTAATCTCGAGCTGGGCAGCCGGCTCGAGCGTCACCGACCCATCCTCCCCCATAAGTCCGAGCAAGTCGCCTCGTTCGTTGCAATCCTCCTCGGGAAACCAGCGTGAGAGGTAGCCCAGCAGGTCGCGCACACCGGGAAGGTCGCGCGTGGGCTCGTAGCTCAGAGGCGTGCCATCTCCTGCAACCACAAAGTGCTCGACCTCAAGGCCTAACAGCTCGCAGTTGCCTGCCCCCTTACGGCCTTCCTCAAAGAACTCAACAAGTGCCTGTTTGTTCGTCATATGTGCCTCCTCTCGCAAAGGCAATTATAGCGACGCGACATCGTTCGGACAGCAAGCACAGTCATACATTTTGCCGATGGGCGGCAATGTCCAAACGTGAACATTGCCGCCCGCCTCACTCGCTTGTCGTGCGCCGCTATCGCTCGCAGAGCCACCAGTGGCAGCTGTACGGCTCCACGTCCGAACCGCCGCCGAAATCGTGGTCCTCACCCGTGAGCAGATCCACCGCGCGGCCGCAGTTGGCATTGAAGTGCAACTGTGCCGGCTCGGAGGAGGCGTTGATGGCCACAATCACGCGCTGCCCCTCGGCCTCGCGCTGGAACACGAGATGCGTAGGCTGCACCTGCAGCTCGTGATAGTCACCAGCCCACATCGCGGGGTTCTCACGCTTGGCCTTGGCGAGCGTGGCAATCCAATCGGTGAGCTCGTTCCACTCCGGGGCCTCGAGCGCCGGACGCAGCTCGTGGTCGCCGAACTTCTGCTCGCCCTCGATGCCCCACTCGCTGCCGTAGTACACGCACGGCACGCCGCACATGCCAAAGAGCAGGCCATAGAGCGGCTTGAGCATCTTCTTGTCGGCAATCTGCGTGGCGATGCGTGGTACGTCGTGGTTGTCCACGAAGTTCAGGAGATGCTTGCCGGTGTAGAGGTCCCAGGGCTTGTCGCCACTCTGGCGCTCGAGCGCGTAGCCGATCTCGTGCATGTTGCCCGCGTTCATGGAGCTCCAAAGGCCCTTGTACGCCTCGTAGTTGGTCACGGTGTCGCAGAGGTCATCGCCCATCCACAGGTTGTAGTCGCCAAACATCGTCTCGCCCAGAAGCAGGAACTTCTCGCCGCGCTTCTCGCTGAGTTCGTTGGAAATCTGGCGCAGATAGCCCAAGAAGCCCCTATCGAGGCAGTAGGCCACGTCGAGACGCAGGCCGTCGATGTCGTAGGTACGCTCCCAGTCGCGGATGACCTCGGCGCAATACTCGTTGAGGCCGAAGTCCTGGTGGTTGAGCTTCACCAAGTAGGGCACACCCGCCCAGGTGTCGTAGCTGAGGCCGTCACCATACTCGTTGTTGCCGCCCCAGTTGATGTTGAACCAGTTTGCGTAGGCGCTCGCCTCGCGGTTCTCGAGCACGTCCTGGAAGGCCCAGAAGCTGCGGCCCACGTGGTTGAATACGCCGTCGAGGAGCACGCGGATGCCCGCCTCGTGGAAAGCCGCGACCACGTTGCGCAAGTCCTCCTCCTCGCCCAGACGCACGTCAACCTGGGCGTAGTTGATGGTGTCGTAACCATGCGCCTCGCTCTCGAAGACGGGGTTGAGAATGACGCAATTCACCCCCAGCTTCACGAGATGCTCAATCCAACCATTGTCGATGAGTTGGAGAATGCGGCTCTCCAGAACGCCGTCGTTCTCGTAAGGGGCGCCCGTCAGGCCCAAGGGATAAATCTGGTAAACCACCGAATTGTCAAACCAGCTCATGCTGCTCCTCTCCAGTCTGCCATCCCCTCGATGAAGGGGGATTCAGGCATGGTACCGAAGTTCCGCACATATGGCAAACGGGCAAGCGTCCGAGAGAATGGCGACGGCCCGTCGATGGGGGCATCCTCATGTATGGGCCACCCTTCGTCTGGGATTGCCGGCAACGGTTCCATGCACTCGTCAACGTGAACCACGTGAGGCCTCTTCCTGCGTTTGCCGACACCCGCCCAGCGCCTCGCCTCTTCGGCCGCGCCCTTTGTCGAGCACTCACCACGTGCGTAGACGAACCGACAGTCATCGGAATCCGGGACACAAGTCTGGAAGACGGTCGCATCCCAGCCGACAGCCGACATCACGTCCTCGTAGAGCGTGTAAAGGGGCATGACAACGGCGCCCTCTACCGTGACGAGGTTCCCGTTTATGGTGATCTGGTCACCGGGCTCAAGCCCGAGTATCGCATCGCCGTACTCACCATACGAGTGCGCGACGTAATAGTGCGGCGCCCACTCGCTCAGAGACCCGTCCGCAGGAGCCACACCACCGTAATCTGCCCCGCACTTCCATATATACGAGAGGGGATGCGCGACGATGGCTTCGCCAGACTCCTCCGACTCGGCCGCAACCGCACTTGTCGCAGTGGTGGGCCTTCCCGACATGTGGTGCACGACGTCGACGTGCGCGGCGCTTTGCTTCGGTGCGAACGCAATCACCGCCCCGATGACAAACGCCACCCACAAGCCCACGAGCCCGATGGTCTTCGGAGACGCCCCGTCCTGCTCACTGTTCCTCCGCATCATAAGAACCTCCTTCGCTAGCATCCGTTCGCGTACAACAAACACGACGCAGAGAGTCAGCACCTTTCAAATCTTGCTCTGGGTCTTATGTGGTATGCCTTGTCACCCTATGGCGAATCGGCTTCCAAAGACCGTGCAGAACTCGCGATCAGCCATCGCGAGCTGTTGGCGCAACATGAAGACGCATGGCCAACCGGGATGCCAGCTGATCCGGAAGCTCGACCGTGTACTGGGCGACGAACGTCGTGTCGTAACGCAGAACGCCAGGGCGCACACTCGATGAAGCTGAATGCCAGCCAACTTGACCGCCCATAGCAGTTCGTTCGGTTACTTCTCATGATGCTCAAGCGCAAACTCGAATATACTGCAAAAGCATATCGTAGTTCGCACACCGTATCCATGGGGATGGGGGGCGATCATGGCAAACGTTTCGCGCAGGTCGTTCGTAGAGTTGGTAACAGGGACACTCGTGTCGCTGGCGACACTTGCCGGGGCATGATACTGGCACCGAGGCCGGCCTTCGCCGACCCGGATCCCACCGATGATTCGGAGATTGCCGGTCTCGAGTCCGAGTACGTCATCATCGACGTAGTGCGGGCATGGGAAACCGGCTTCATGGTGGTGGACATCACCAAGCCCGAGCAGCTGGATAGCGGCCTCGTCAGCTACCCACCCGTCTCTGGCGCTACGGTCACCGTCACCTCTCGCTTCAACGGCCAGACGACCACGGGCACCACTGACGATGACGGCGTGGTCAACCTCGACATCCGCGCCCTCTCGGTGGTGCAGGACGGCGAGGACGTCAACAACCTCGATGACTACCACTTCAACGGCAGCGTCACGGTGGAGAAGGACGGCTGGCGCAAGTTCGAGACGGCGCTTATCGTGGTGCAGGGCGGCGAGGGTCTGCAGGTGCCGGCGCACCCCCTCGACGAAAGCGAAGGCACCCCTTATCCCCGCCTTGCTTCTTTCGACGAGTGGGACGGACTCTACTGCGTGAACGACTTCCTCGTAACACCCAAGAACGACATCGATCACGCCGTGGGCGTAAGCTTGCTCGGCCTTCCCAACGAGGGGCCCGTCACGGTCGAGCTATGGGTCGACGGAGAGGAAACCCCGCGCGCAAGCGTCGATGCTGCCACGGGCGACAAGGTGGAGATGGGTGTGAAGGTCGACGAGGCGGGCAGCACGCCTCTGTATGGCTACCCTGTCGACGTCACCTTCGAGGCGTCCTTCCTCAAGCAGGACGACGACGCCTGCCTGCCCGTGGACGGAAGCCTCAAGGTCGTCGCGACCCAAGGCGACACGTCCTGGAGCTGGCCGCTGGCGCTGGCCGTCTCCCAAGGCGTGGTGGACGAGCCCGCGGGCAAGGAGGGCAGAAGCTCTGTCCCATCAACACGCTCGCCGGCGGCACCACAGGCGTGGGCATCAACTGGCCCGACAGCGTTCCCATCATAGGGGGAGGCGCCCTCAAGTTCTGGGCACCAGAACTGCCCATCGACATCTACGCCAACCCCTTCGGCATGGTGCAGATAACCCTCAAGTTCCCCAGCTGGGGATATAAAGGCGACACCGACAGCCCCGAAAACGCCAAGTGGGGCAAGTTCCCCCGCAAGAGCGTAGCGGACCAGTGGGCAAAGAAGACGAAGGCCATGCAATGCATGACCGACAAGACCTCGGCACTGGTCTCCGAACCTGGCGCCATCCAGCAGATCGACCTCTTCAAGTCGATCTCCGCGACCATCAACTTCCAGCTGTTGGCACTCGCACAGTGGAAACCCGCCGACGGGCTTTTCCAAGGCGAGGTAGCCGGTCAGCTCTTGGGCGCGTTCAACCTCACTATCACCGAGAGCTTCTTTGCAGGGCCGATTCCCGTGCTCATCACGTTCTCACTCGATGCGAGCATGATCTTTGGCATCAGCGCAGCCGCCTATTCCGCCAAGAAGGACAAGGACGAGAGCCTGATCGACGCCATCTTTGACTTCTCGCGTTGGCAGTGGGACTACCAGAACACCGGTCTCTCGCTCACGTTCAACATCACGCCGGCGCTGTCGGTGGGCGTGGGCATCCGCGGAGTGGCCTCCATCTCGGTCAAGGGTGCAATCACGTTTTCGGCCTACGTCGGCATACCCTTGGGCACCCAACCCGAGGGGCTGCCGGCCGTGCATCTCACCGCCGGCTGGTCGGCGATGATATCGCTCGTGGTCGAGCTCTTCCTCTTCACCGAGTCCTTCGCGCTCTACAACAAGAAGTTCGAAAACTTCTACGACAACTGGAATAGCAGTTCGGTCGCTGCAGAGGTAGAGGCTGGTGCGGTGAACGCCATGGCCAAGCTGTCGCTCGGACAGCTGCTGGACGGCCTGAAGCCCATCACGGACGACATGCTTGCCCTGACGAGCGAGGCGAGCGAGGATTCGGGCATGAATGCCCAGGCGGATGCCAGCGCGCAGGGCAAGTTCGTCAACTGGAGCGAACTGGCGCATAAGGAGGTCGTGGACCTCGGGGATGGCACGAGCATGACCTTTGTCGTGTACGATTTGGGCAGCACGCAGCAGAGCGCCGGGGTCGAGGAGCCGGCCGCCGAGGCCGAGACCGACACGGAAGGGGCAGCGACCGCATCCGAGGACAAGCCTACGGAGGAAGCACCCTCAGCGGCCGCAGAAGAGGGGTCGGGCACCGAAGCTGTGACCGATACCGCCGCCACGACTGCGACCACTCCCGGTGCCACGGCCGAGGCCGAAACTGCCACAGCCACTCCCGGCGCCACGGCCGAGGCCACAGCCGCAGCTGCCCCCACCGCCACGGCCGAGGCCGACAAGCAGGACTTGGCTTCTGCCGCTGCGGGCGATCACGTCGAGGAGGAGCCGGCTGTCGTTGCGAGCGCCACCACGACCAAGGATGCGGTCTTCATGGCCGCAGTCGAAGACCTCGGTAATCCAAGCGAGGGCGTCCAAGCGCAGGCGGAAGGCGATACCACGCCACAGACGACCACGGAAGGCGACGTCTCTTCGCAAGAGACCACGGAAGGCAACGCCTCGACCACACAGCCTCAAGACGCGGCACCTCAAGACACCACCATGGAGGCCCAGGCAACGCACGATATGCTTCCCGTCATCAGCTGGCTGCAAGCCCCATCAAACGGTCCCCTCCCCGAGCTCGGCATCGCATCCCTCGGCGTGCAGAGTGGCGTACGCCCCTCGTCCGACGTGCGCCTCTTCGGGTCCGACGACAAGCATGTCCTATCCGCCGCGCACGTACAGGTGCTCGACATCGGAGAACCCATCGGAAAGACGCAGCAGCACGGGGTCTGGTGCTTCCGCATCGGCGCAATGTTGGTGGACGGCCAGGCACGCACGCGCATCATCGCGAACTGCATAGACGGCGACCCAAAGGGCTCCGCCAGGGTCATCGAATTCGACACCAATCTGGAAGGAATGCCCCACACCAACCTGTACGACTACGACTTCGACGTCATGGCCAGGCAGGAGGATGTTAACGGCCAGTCAAGGAGCGCGGTGTTCTTTGTCATCCTATCTGGCAAGAGGGACGACGGCGGCAATGTGGCGCTTGCGAGCGCATCGACCGAACTTGTCATCACCCACCTGTGGCTGGACTCTGCGGACTTCGTGGGCGATACCGAAGTGCTCAAGCCAAGTGGCGCCGGTTGCTTCTCCATGCATGCAAGCGACGTCGCCAACGTGGAGTCAAGCAAGTGCCACTGCATCTCGAACCTGATGATTGCCAACTGCCCGAAGGAAAACTCCGGATATGATCTCTCGGCCATCATGTTCCTCGACCACTATGCGGACACGGCAGAGGAGGTGCTTGGCGACACGGCCCACGTCTGCATCGGGGCCCTTATGATACGACGCATGGCCGACGCGGGAGGCACCTACACCTATACCATGCAGAAGTACTCAGCCGACTGGTGGCACGACAGCCTGGGAGACATCGATTCGACCGTATACGAGGCGGAGGTCTACCCGACCTCATATGTGGGCGAACCGCTCCTCGGCATCCCTTGGTTCCTCATGCTGCGCGGGACAAACAAGGTGCACTTCATCTGCACTGTGCTCTCGAACTACAACCCCAAAGGCAAGTATGTGTTCAAGAGACCCATACGCTGCGGCGACTTCGACCCGAGCGTTCGCCTGGTGTAGTGCTCTGCGGTCAACGGCTTTCTCACGTCGTATCCCATCGATTCCGCCCAGCTCGAGCTCGATGCAAGCGAGCGAGACTATACTGATTGGACGCTCCACAAGGTCACCTGGTCGAACGAAAAGACACCAAAGATGCAGGTGGAGCCAATCGGCCCATCGGGCTTCAACGTGGTGAACTTCGCCGTTCGAGACGGCTTCCTCTTCTGGCCGAATTCGCGCGATGCCGACGAGGATCGCGTATGGGACGCCAACGGCAACGAGGACGTGACCGAGCGCGAGCCCGTCTACCAGATCATGTCGTCCCGCATCCGCGGTGATCACTTCTCCGACCCCTTCGTGGTGGCAGATCTGCCCAACGACACGGACATGCTCTCGGTGATAACCGTCAACGACACGACGATCATGGAGGGCTTGCGCACCGTGTATGTCGACACGGGCGAACGCGGCGAAGACGACATGCCGCTCTACCATGCCGCCGACATCTGGTACACGGCAGTGCCAGCCGTGTGCTGCGCCACTGCCACTGCCTGCGAGGCAGAGAATCCCTTCGTGAGCCCGGGCGGCAACATCGACTTCCGTGTGGCCGTGCGCAACGACGGCAACACCTTCCTCTCGGGCTGCACGCTCAAGCTGTGCGCCTACAACGATGAGACCCAAGCGTACGAATACGTGCCCGGCGCGGAGTCTGCGATAGCCTTCAGCGTGGACACCATTCGCGAGTCCACCTACAACCAAAGCGATGGACAGGGCGGCTACACCGACGTGGAACCCGACTACGCGCTGGGTCCCGGAAAGACGAGCGTGTACGCCGTGACCGTGACCGTCCCCAGCGACTGGCCATCCGGAGACAAGAAGGTGCTCTTCGTGGCGAGCGACGGACAGCTTGCGCCCGAATACGGCCCGACTGCCCAAGCGGAGGGCGAGTCCGGAGCCATCGAGTTCCACGTCGAACCCGGGACGTACAAGGTGGTGCAGCAATGCACGAGTCCAGACCAGAATTCCGATCAGCGACACATGGATACGCTCACCGTAAAACCGAATGTTGCTGGCGGCATGTACTTCCGAGCCTCATCGACAGCAGAGACACCAGAGAAGGATGACGGAAACTCCGGCGGCTCCGGCAACGGAGGTACCAGCAACGGAGGTTCCAGCAACAGCAGCAATTCCGGCAACGGCGGCTCCAGCAACGGCAGCAGCGGTAACAATAGCAGCAAAGGCAGCAGCAGTAGCAGCACGTCCTCGCGCAGCGCCTCGCCACGGACGGGCGACAGCACCTCATCGAGCGGCCTCGGCCTGGCCGGCGCTGCGCTTACGGCCGTAGGTGCCGCCCTCGCCGCCTATGAGCGCCGTCGTGCCGAGAACGAGGGACGGTAACCAAGACATAACCCGTAGCTCGCTGAGACCAGAAGCTACCTTGCCTATCTCACCCGAGGACATCTGCCAGAATGTCCTCGGGTGGCGCTTGTTCGGCGAAGTGCACATTCTATGCAATACCTTCTAAGCATGTGTCCGCCCACCTGTACCGTTGTGTTCGCCACGAAAGACTGGCCACGCGATATATCATTTATGCATAAGTGAGGAAAATCGTAATGCCTCGTGTCCATCAACTGGGATTTTACCGATTTTGATAACGATTTTCTGCACTGAGTATTCTAGACAGTGCGGAAAATCGTTATCAAATGTGGTAAAAGGCCAGTTGTCATCGAATCAAGGCTACGATTTTCCGCACTAATTTGGCGTCCTTTGAAGACGCTCTGTTCGTCACAAGCCCCTCCGTGCCCCACAATGACGACATGACGATGAGGTATACCGACTGGGTGATTTGTCGTACTGGTCGTTACCGAGGGCATCGCGATGTGCTTCAGTTCCTGATCGTGTACGTGATGGTGACGGGCAACACATCGACGTAGGTGGTGTCGCGCTCGTCGAGTTCCCAGACGTGGAACGCGAGGTCGGCAGGTACAATTGGCTTCGTGACCAAGAGTGGCGCACAGCAGATAGCGTCTACGGAGTCGGGGAGGTTTTATGGCAAAGCGGATGGCGCTTCGCGACGGCGTGCTCGCCGCACTAGGACGCACTCACGCATTGATGCAGGAGGACCTAGGAGCAGACGCATGCCTCTCTGCAAAGGGCATGACGTTCGAGACCGAGAGCTGGGAAATCGCCGGTGTCGGCCACCTCTGCGTCATGCGGATGAGCGCGCTTCTCGGGCTGATGCGCATGGAGACCGCCGTCATTGCCCCGACCGGCATCGACGCCCCGCTGTTCAATCTGGACTGGGTGAAGGTCCTCGGAACCGAGACGCAGATCGCGGAGCTGTACGACACACAGCTTGTGCCCTGGCCGGACGAGTGCCTCGACGCATTCGAGTTCGCCCGCGCCCAGTACGCGGATGTGCCCGACGCCTCCACTGGAGGCGCCCGTTGGTACGACGACATCCTGTACCCCTGCTCGTTTCATAAAAAAGGCAAGGGGCTGACGGAGCGCATGTCGCGCGTCGCCCAGGACTATCTGACGGTCTACACCGAGCTGCTCGCATCCGCCCTACCCTGCGACCCCGCGCGGAAGTCGGCAAAGGTCCGCGCCTTCGCCGAGAGGCTGTTCGAGGAGGGCGGGCCGGCGGTCGACCAGGTCACCAAGCTCTTTGGCGAGCGAACGGCGAGGCGAATCATCCTACAGCACATGTACGGGATTAGCCTATCCGAGTGACGCAATCCCATTGGGAGGTATAGAATGCTTTTGTTTTTGGTGATGTTTGCAGTCGCGCTCGTGCTCAGCAGCATCGGGTTCAAGAAGTACGTCTGGTTCATCTCAATTGGCTACGGCCTTGCGGTCGCGGCAATTGGTGCGGCGCTGCTGATTGCCGGGCGCGGGCAGCTGAGTGCGAGCACGATGTGCGCCTGTGCCTTGTTCATCGTGTACGGCCTCAGGCTCGGAGGGTACCTCGCATTTAGGGAGCTCAGATCTTCGAGCTATAACTTCAAGATGAAGACCGAGATCAAGAGCGGCGGCGACATGAGCATGGTCGCCAAGTGCGCCATCTGGATAAGCGCTGCCCTCCTGTACGCATGCGAGACTTGTCCGGTTATCTTCAGGATTGCCAACGGTTCGGAGACCGATGCCCTGCTGGTGATTGGCATGATCATCAGCGTCGCGGGCCTTGTCGTGGAGAGCGCGGCCGACCTGCAGAAGAACGCCGCAAAGCGGGTGAACCCCAGGCGGTTCGTCGATACGGGGCTGTACCGCATCGTTCGTTGCCCGAACTACTTTGGCGAGATGCTGTTCTGGACGGGCGTGTTCGTTGGTGGCATCACGGTTTACGCCGGTCCTCTTCAGTGGGTTGCGGCTCTCCTTGGCTACCTCGGCATCATCTACGTCATGTTTGGTGGGGCCCGCAGGCTGGAGATGCGCCAGAACCGGTCGTACGGCAACGACCCAGAATACCGGCGCTATGTGGCAACGACGCCCATCATGATTCCGCTCGTGCCTCTGTACAGCGTCGAGAAGTACAAGTGGCTGGTTGCGTAACATGGTTGACCGTACAACATAGCCGACCGATGCCGTACGACTTCGCGCTGCGTCATTCCGAGCTCGCAACGCGCCACAAGGCGTGCCTTGCGCGAGGCACAATCGAAGGCGCCGCTGTCCACCTTCTCGCGGTCCGCAACCCACGCACGGCACATGCCGCCGCACAGGTAGCGCACCTCGCACGTATGGCACCTCTCGTTCGCGTCAACGTCGTGGGCGCAGTAGGCATGCAGCTCGCCCCTGGCCAGAAGCTCGTCGATTCCCTCCTTAGAGAGATCCCCAAACAGCGTGGATGGCGCGCACCACGCGTAGCAGGGATACGCCGTGCCGTCAGGCTCCACGTAGAGATTCTGTCCCAATCCGCACGTGTGGCGCACGCCTGGGACCTCCGCATCGTCCGAGCCGCATAAGCAGGGCTGCCACACGGCAATCGTGCCGGCCGCCCGACCCAACGGCAGCACCGGCCGGACACGCACCTTGGGCACGTTTAGGCGAGCTGCCAACTCTTGGACGGCTCTCGCGGGAGCGCCGTTCGCATCGCCTTGCGAAAACGTCGCAGCGAACGAGAGCTTGTGCGCGTAGTCCATCCGCGTCAACACTTCGAGATTTGCCACCGTCAGGTCGTAGCGGCCCGGCCCGCGCCGCGCATCGTGCGTCTGCCGGTCGCCGTCCACGCTCACGACCACCTCGTCGAACGTCGTTGCCACGGCCTCGAGCCGCTCGCGTTCGACAGAAAATCCCAGCGAGGTGCGCAAAACGAGTGAGCAGCCCTTGCGGTCGATGCCGCCAAGAAGCCCGCACAACTCGTCGAACCCTGCATACGCCAGAGGTTCTCCTCCCGTGACGACCACGCTACGAAACCGCGCGTCGTAAGCTTCGCGCACGATGTGCGCCAGACGACGAGCGGGCATCTCGGCGACCTGCCGCACGCCCCGTCCGCATAGCAGTGGTCGCAGCGCAGCGGACACGAGAACGTGATGTGCAGGTAGAGCTTGTTTAGGTCGTTCTCTGGATGTCGGCTCCGCAGGTGAGTCACCGCGAAAGGCTCGTCGGACCGACCCAGCTCCCACGCGCGGAGCGCTCGGTCGCGCTTGATCCACAGCTCGAAGGGATGAGGTCGCTCTCCTGCCATGGCAAGCGTCGGCGTGGGCGCGCCCGTCCCGAGCAGGACCTCGCCCATCTCGAGTGCCATGTCGCGCGAGATGCGATCGAACGTCTCCTTATAGGCTGCGCAGTACAAGTCCCGGACCATGCCTGCGGCCAACGCATGGTAGAGGCAGCCGCCGTGGCAATACGCGACGTGCGCACAGCCCCCGCATGCCCGCTCCTTCGCCGTTTGGGCTGACACGAGGCTCTCCCAAACCGCACTCGCCTCGACACCAGCGGCTGTGAGCCCTCCCCCATCGCACACGTTGCCGAGGCAGAACTCCCCCATACCGCAGAACCGCTGACAGGGATACACACCCCCGTCCGGCCCGATGGCAGCGAAGGAACCCACGCGCGCGGAGAAGACACAGCTCACGCCCCGCCCACACATCACCCCCTCGGCCATGGCGTCGATGCTCGTCACTCGCGCATGCGCCGGGTCGGCTCGGTACGCCTCATACGACCCCTCGCCTTGCTGCACGTCGTGCATGTCCTCAGGTCCGTCCACGCTTGTGCCCACGCGCACCTCGTAGCGAGCGAGCAGCTCCGCGAGCTCGTCTGTCATCGCCCAGAGGTTCGACTGCATGGCAAGCCTGCCCGCCTGCCGAAGCGCTCGCGTAACGTGGGAAGCACATGGGCGTAGAAGTCGAAGCCCGCGAGCAGCGGCTCTCCACCGTGGAAGGTCACGAGAATCCGCTGGTCACGTGGCGCAACACGTGCGATGAAGTCCACGGAGGCGTCAGCCACCTCAGACGTCATGATCGGTGCGGACTTCTTTGCAAAGCAGTACGTGCACAAGGCCTGACAGGCCATCGTGGGCACGAGCATGAAGCTCGTTGGAGCGAAGAAGACCATGCGAAGGCCCGCTCAGAAGACAAGGTCGACTATGCGGTCCTCGCACTCGCTGGCACAGTAGCTGTCGTGGTAGTCCACGTGCTTCGGGTAGCGGTGTCCACGCATGTGCTGCACTTGGTCAAGCCGCCCTCCAGCCGCCTCGTAGATGCCTCGCAGTTCTTGAGCGTAGGTATTGGCGACGCTAAACTCGCCAGACCCGCCCTTATCGGGGGCGCTTTGCACGATGTCCATGAGCTTGCGGACCCAAGGCATACCACCCACGAGCCACGCCGCCTCCACCAAATCCACGCCATAGTAGTGGGACATGGGCCACAGGACGCTCCTCCGGTCCGCCGGGGACGCGAGGAGTCGCTCGCGGAACGTCGAGACAAGCTCCTCTTCCTTGGGCGTGCCCTTGAGGATCGTGCGGAGACGCTTGAGCGCAAGGGTCCTGCAGTTGTCCATGTAATACGAGTAGCCATCGAAATCCCTGGCGAAGCGGATGAGCCCGTCCTCGGAGACCGCGTCCAGCGCCTTCTCGCATATCTCGTCACACAGCTCCGAGTCCGTGTACTTCACGTCTTTCCAGTTTTTGCGCAAGGACTCGATGAGCTGAAGGATCTCCGCATCATTGCTGATGGCGACCTTGTCGGCATACTCGAGCCGCAACAGGCGTCGACGCGCCGCATCTTTGCCCGCAGCCTTGCCGTAATGGGAGACGTGCTTGAGACGAGCGCGCCCCTCAGGGGTCTCGGCCTCCAGCATCTCGACTGCTTCCTCCGCGTATTCGCCGTACTCCTTCGTTGCGACGGTACGCAGGATGTCTTGGTCGTGAATTCGCATGAGCGCCGCATGGCCCTTGTCGCGTTCCCATCTCGAGCAGGACACGATATCGGCGAGGATGTCTTCGTTCGTGATTCTCTCCACGGCAGCACGGCGCACGCTGTCTCGCTTGGCACTCTTCGCCACGGTCGAGAGCCATCCCTGCGCGTTGTCGTTCGAGTCATCCATGCGCATCAGGGCGTCGTAGGCGGATTCAGTATCTGCGAGCGCCAGGTCCTTGAGCAGTCCCTGATTGCTCATTCGCTCGAGCGCTCGATCGCGCGCCTCCCGGTCCTTGCCTTTCTCGACGACGGAGGCGAGACGCTTCTGGTCGGCTCGTGTCCGGGCGTTCATGAGCTCGACCGCCCGCGCGGCGTACTTCCAAGGATGGCAAGCACAGGCAGTGAGCACGTCTTGGTCCTTCTCCGCCTCGAGCGCGCGTTCGCTCGCGTCGCACAATACGTCGAGCACTGGTCCGCCATCCTGCTCTGAAAGTTTCTCCATGACATAGCGCAGCTCCTCGAGGCCGGTCAGACGCTTGGCAGCTGCGATGCGCACCTCGTCCTCCTGCGCCTTCCACGCCGTGTACGCGAGGTCGCGCTGGCTCGTCATGCGCTCTGCGATGATGAGACGCGTGCTCGTCAGGGCATCCTCAGAGTCGATGATGTGCTGGAAGATGTAGCCCGCATCAGGGACTTCCCTGGCCGCTGCATGCGCGACGGCCGGACGCCGGGATTGCTGCGCGGTGGACGAGAGGGCGAAGCCTTTCATGTGCGCAACCGCCGCAAGCGCCACCTCCTCAAGCGGCGCCTCGAGGGCGATGCGGATGAGGCATCTTCTCGTTGTAGTTCGGCACTGCGTATCGCGAGATCGAAGCGATCGCACGGTCTAGCTTCCTCGGATTGTCCGTGCTCCACGCTGGCCCAAAGAGTCCCATGGCCCCTCCCCACACGTCCGCTGTTCGCACATTATGTCGCAGGCACTATACTACCTAACTTTGGTACTTGGCCCTCGGCTATGGTGCAATACGGCCGCAGCGCCATCACGCGACCCGGCCTCGCCCGCCGTCAGCAGCGCATCACGGTGGAGCTCCTGGCCGACCGCGCGGGGATGTCGGTGCCCACACTGCGCCGTCTGCTCAACACGGGCGCGGGCTCGCTGGAGAACTACCTGCGCGTGGCGAGAGTGCTCGGCCTGCTCGACGCAGCGGTGGCGACAAGCGATCCGCTAAACACACCGATGGGTCGCCTCCGGGCGGACGAGGACACGCCGCAGCGCGTGCGGAGGTGAGGGCGAGAAGTACCTAAGCTTCGCAGCCGGCTTGGACGAGCGTCTGGGCAGATGCCGCTCGCGGCTGGGTTTCTGTGACGCGCTGAAGACCTTTGACACACGCCACTTTGGTGCCGGGTGACTTTTGTTCACGACGTGGCGGTGGGGCATGCGGGTCGGGAGGGATCTGTCGTGCTGGTCATTGTCGAGGGCATCGCGAACGGCCCCATTAACCGCATGCGGTTACGCGTACGCAAGCTCGCGCACAAGCTGATCGCGCGTCTTCCCCTCGCGACGCGCCCGCGCGTCTATCGCAGACGCCTCAGCGGGCAGCAGGTACACCGTAAACGCAACGCCGTCGGCTTGCGCCCAGCGAGACGGGTCGGGCTGACGTGCATCCCATTCGCCAACAATCCGGTCAATCTCTTCTTGGGAAATCTCATTCAGAGGGTCTACCATCTGCGCCTCCCTTCCGCAATCTCTAGCCTCGTCTTATCTGTCGGAGGAGTCATGGCATGGATGAGCAGCCATCCATAGGACTTATGCAGCCCTATCACTTCGCACGGCCTTGCCTTGGTGTCATACCCGACCACAACCATGCGATCGCCTGAGAATGACTCTCGTATCGTGTAGGCGAGCACGTTTTCCCATGCCGCCACCACGTCCTCGTACTCGAGCCCGTGCTTATAACAATTTGGATGTACTACATTATCTTCCACGCCATCACCTCTCCGTCGATATTCTACTCCATCAAGTTGTCCCCTGACCGATGGGCAGCCGGCCTAGTTCATGCCACTTCAGTGCCAGGCAACCTTTGCTCGCGGGCCCCCGTGCTCTAGAATGGCGACGTGGCGGCGAGGCATGCGGGCTGGGAGGGATTGTGCTGGTAATCATCGAGGGGATCGCGATGTGCTTCGTGCTCCTGATCGTGTGCGTGGTGGGCATCGCGAACGGCCCCGTCGGGCTGGTCACCTTCTACGAGCCCGAGGTCCAAGAGAGGGCCATAGAGCTCGGCCTCACCACGAGGGAGAGGATCGGTCGCAACGCGGCCCTGGCCGGCATGGCGCTGTTCGTCCCGGCGCTCCTGCTGGTGCCGTGCATGGTGTACGGGCTCAACGGCGCGCAGGGCTTCCTCGAGGGCTTCGCGCAGATGGCGGCCATCGGCCTCATCTACGGCCTCTTCGATCGCGTCTTCATCGACTGGTGGTGGGTGGGCCACACGCGCGCCTGGATCATCCCCGGCACCGAGGACCTCATGCCCTACATCGCCGGCAGGACGCTCGTCGGCAAGTGGGTCGGCACCCTCGTCGTCTTCCCGGCCGTCTACGCCCTCATCGCCTGGCTGGTGACGCTCCTCGACTGATCGCTTCGCGCGGCAAGTAGCTCGCCATGACACTAAGGTGGCACGGTCTCGCACCATGTGGGTCCGTGACCACCGGAACCTTCAACCGCCAAGCCGCGTCCTCAAAAAACGCCCTACGCGATTCCCTCTAGTTCTCTCGTACCGCACAATTTCTCCGACGAGAGTTCGCGAGGCTGAACGCGAAGGGAGTCGGTTGTCCGCACGGGTGCTTGCGCAGCCCAGCATCGTCTTCGCGTGTGTTCCGTTGTTTTGCTATCCGCATGACAACGGAGTACATTCCATACAGTCACGAGGTGAGGAGAGGCCCATGAAGGATGCGACCGTGAGCGCCCACGTCGAGTACGACGTCAAGAACCAGGCGGAGGAGATACTGAGGCAGATCGGCGTGCCGGTCTCCGTGTTGATCAACTCGCTCTACCGGCAGATCATCTTCCAGGGCGGCATACCCTTCAAGCTCGCGCTCCCCAGGGAGCCGAGGGCTGCGGACGCCATGTCCGCCCCCGAGGTTGACGCCATGCTCGAGCACAGCTACGCCCAGTCCGTCGCCGGAGAGGGCACGCCCTCGACGAGGCCTTCGAGGGGCTCGAGCGAGGGCTCGCATAGATGCGGGCAATCCGCGGAACCGACTACTATCGGACGCGCTTCGGGATTGCGGACGATGAACTCGGCCATGCCGCGGGTTGGCTTTATCCGGCCGCTCCTCACTTCGATTGCGCAGACGGCATCCTCGCACGTAACGACGAAATCAACTTCGAGATTGCCCTCCCGCCACCAGAACACCTCAACGTCGCCTGCGTAAG
>CADBYM010000007.1 GCA_902798915.1 uncultured Coriobacteriaceae bacterium
GCTATCGCTTGGTAGTTTGTGACTAATCTGGTGCTTAATTCGGGAGCACACCCCCATTTACGTGCGCAAATGCCGCGCAAGTAGAGTCTATTATAGCCACTGCGGAAAATCGTTATCAAAAGTGAAAAAACACCAGTTGACGAAGAAATGAGTGAACGATTTTCTGCACTAAATCTTGCCACATCGCCTGCGATTCGGCGAAAGTGCGATCGAGACTCCGCGATGGCACCAGCAGAAACGCTGCCGCGACGAGGCGGACGACATGTAATCTCCCATGCCGTCCGGGTGGTATGATGATGCGCGGGCAACACGAGGGGGAGGCGCATGGCATTCGTACACCTGCATAACCACACGGACTTCTCGATTCTAGACGCGGCCACGCGCGTTGACGATTTGGTAAAGCGTGCCGTAGACCTCGGCATGCCCGCCGTGGCGCTTACCGATCACGGCTACATGTTTGGCGTTCCGAACTTCGACCTCGCGTGTCGTGGCTTCAACACAGCACAAGCTGACTTCAAGCAGTGGTCACATGACGTCGAATGCTTTACCAAGGACTGGGACCTCGACGAGCCAGACCCAGACGATCCTGACGCCGCGCCTCATGCTCGCGCGCACGCCCAGTGGGAGCGCGATGTGGCCCTATGGAACGCCAACGGTGCGGCAGCAAACAAGGACGCCGCCCTTGCTGCCGTCAAGGCAAACAAGCCTGCCCCTCTTATCAAGCCCATCTTCGGTTGTGAGGCATACTTCATCACCGACGACCAGATCGAGCGCGGCACGCAGCAGCACCGTTATCACCTCATCCTGCTCGCGAAGGACGAGCGTGGCTACGTCAACCTCATGAAGATGATGTCGAAGGCCGCGAACGAGATGTACTACTACAAGCCGCGCACCACGCTCGACATGTTGCGCGAGTATCACGAGGGCATCATTTGCCAGAGCGCGTGCGTGCAGGGCATCATCCCCCAGAACATCCTCGACAACAACTTTGCCGAGGCGGAGCGCTGGGCGCGTCTGTATCGGGACATCTTTGGCGAGGACTTCTACATAGAGATTCAGGACCATGGCCTCACCTTCCGCAACGGCTACGACGACCGCAAGCTCTCGGAGCAGCTCGTGCGGCTCGCGGACAAGCTGGGCATCAAGGTCGTCGCCACCAACGACATTCATTATCTGGTGCGTGAGGACGCCCCTGTGCAAGACACGCTCTCGTGCATCGGTACCAATGCGAAGGTGGACCAGGTCGATCGCAAGCGCATGGAGGGCTCGGAGTTCTACGTGAAGTCCGAAGAAGAGATGCGCGCCATCTTCTCGTGGTGCCCAGAGGCGTGTGACAACACCCTGGAGGTTGCGTCGAAGTGCAGCTACGAGCTCGACTGGTCCTCGATGTTCCTTCCGAAGTTTCCAGACCTCAAGCCGGGCGAGACGAGTGAGGAGCGCTTCCGCGCAGAGTGCGAGGCTGGCCTTGCCATCCGTTACGGTGAAGACTGGGACGGCAAGTCAATCAACGGCGTGGACATTCGTGAACGCTTCGAGTACGAGTACGATGTCATCTGCACGAAGGGCTTCGCCGACTACTTCCTCATCGTGCAGGAGTACGTGCGCTGGGCCAAGCAGAACGGCATCGGCGTCGGCCCGGGCCGTGGCTCGGCCGCAGGAGCCATCGTTGCGTACGCCATGGACATCACCACGTTCGACCCGCTCGAGAATGGCCTCATGTTCGAACGATTCCTCTCGGTGGAACGTTCCGAGATGCCCGATATCGACATGGACTTCGACGATGAGCGACGTCTGGAGGTCGTGCAGCACGTGCGCGACCTCTACGGCGCCGACCGCGTGTGCCATGTCATCACCTACTCGACCATCAAGGCGAAGCAGGCCATCAACGACGCTGCCCGCGTGCTCGATTTCCCCGTGTACAAGGCGCAACGCCTCTCCAAAATGGTCTCTTCGAGTCCCTCGGCAAAGCTCAAGTTCACGCTCAACAAGACCGAGGGCAAGGAGGACCTGTACAGCCAGGACTTCGTCGATGCTTATCGCAACGACCAGGAGGACCGGCGCATCATCGATGCGGCGCTTTCGGTCGAGGGCCTCACGCGCGGCGAGGGCGTCCACGCCTGCGCCGTCCTCATCGCGCCGACGCCCGTCAACGACCACGTGCCCACCAAGCTCGACACCAAGGGCGGCGTGGAGATCACCCAGTACGAGGGTCACTCGGTGGCAGACATGGGCCTGCTCAAGATGGACTTCCTCGGCCTTCGCACGCTCACCGTCATCACCAAGGCGCTGCGCAACATCCAGGCGAACAACGCGACCCCCGAGGCGGCGGCGTCGGCTCCCGAGCTGGTGCGTTCCACCCTCAAGCCGGACGGCGTCGGGGTAGACATCGATGTGGACAAGATTCCCTTCGACGACCCCAAGCTCTTCGAGCTCATGGCGCGCGGCCATACGGCTGGCGTCTTCCAGATCGAGTCCGGTGGAATGACGGCAACTATCAAGGGCATGCGTCCGCGCGAGTTCAAGCACGTGGTGGCTCTCATCGCTTTGTATCGTCCCGGTCCCTTGGGCGCCGGCATGGTCAGCGACTACATCGATCGCATGAACGGCCGCAAGGAGGTCGCGTTCTACGACAACCGCCTCTCCGACATCCTGGAAGAGACCTATGGCACCATGGTCTACCAGGAGCAGGTCATGCAGATCTCCATGAAGATGTGCGGCTTCTCTGCCGGCGAGTCGGACTCGCGCATTCGCAAGCCCGTGGCAAAGAAGAAGATCAAACTGCTTACCAGCACGGTGTTCCATTGGGAGGACGGCTCGGACGAGACCACCTACGACCATTGGATGAACGGTGCCGTCAAGAACGGCTACACGCGCGAGATCGCCCAGCGCATCTGGGATGACGTTCTCGAGTTCGCCTCGTACGCCTTCAACAAGTCCCACTCGGCAGGCTATGCGATCTTGGTCATGCAGACGGCTTGGCTCAAGGCCTACTACCCGCGCGAGTACATGGCCTCGGTCCTGACGAGCTACATGGGCAAGACGGACAAGATCGTCCACTACCTCAGCGCTTGTCGCCACGAGGGCATCGACATCCTTCCGCCCGACATCAACGAGTCCGGCAAGGACTTCACGGCTGTTGCCGAGGGCATTCGCTTTGGCTTCGCTGGCATCCGTGGAGTGGGCGAGGGCGTGGGCGAGGCGATTCTGGCTGAGCGCAAGAAGGGCGGACCCTTCAAGAACCTTCATGACTTCGTGGAACGCGTGGACTCGAGCGCGGCGAACCGTCGCGTGGTGGAGGCGCTCATCAAGAGCGGAGCCTTCGACTCGACGGGATACACGCGCCGCCAGCTCATGTTCTTCGTCGACAAGCTCAACCCGCAGAACATTCTTGACGCGGCTGCGAAGCGTCAGCGTGACCGTGCCTCAGGTCAGGTGTCGCTCTTTGACATGTTCGGATCCGTCGAGGGCTCCGGCTTCGACCAGGACGTACCCGCTCCCGATGGCATAGAGTGGGACCGATCCATCAAGCTCGCGATGGAAAAGGAGGTCTTGGGCCGTTACGTCTCTGACCACCCGCTTGGCCCCTTCGAGTATGCGTTGGCGCAGGCACGTGACTACCAGATCTCGGACCTCGAGGCAACGGACGAGATTGTGGACGCACGGACGGGGCAGACGACCTCCGTGCCGCGCGTCGAGGAGGGCAAGTCCATACGGCTGGCGGGCATGGTTTCTGGCGTGGCAAAGAAGAACACCAAGACCGGCAAGGCGATGGCCATCGTCACCTTGGAGGACATGGAAGGCGAGATCAGCTGTGTGGTCTTCCCCAACCTGTATGAGCAGTGTGCGGCGACGCTGGCCGGTGAGGTGAACGACCAGACGGGCGAGTCCGAGGGCGACATCTTCGTCAAGGTGACGGGTAAATTGGAGCGCAGCGACCGCGGCAACCAGATCATCTGCTCGACCGTCGAGGCCCTCGAGCTCTCTGACGCGACGAACAAGCCCAAGGTCATGGAGGTCATCATGCCGTCGCGACGGCTCAGCAGGGGCTGCATGGAGAAGCTCGGCCTGGTCTTCTCGCGCTACGGCGGCATGGACACGGTCGAGCTCTGCGTGCGATGCGAGACGGGCGACACCATGCGACTCGCGCTGCCGACAAAGATTGACGCGCGCAACATGCTCATGCTCGCCGAGGTCCACGACGTCGTCGGTCGCGAAGGTGACGTGGTCTTCGTGTGACCTGCGAGGGGCAGTCTTCGGCCAACTGCCCTCGTAGGACCCTCGCGAGTACCTCATGGGTCTCGTGGGTCGCGCCCGGGATGCTCAACGCTCCGTGCTATACTGGACTGACTGTTCCCACTGGAGAGGAGAGGCCCATGGCAGAGGTTACGTTCTATCGTTGCGAGAAGTGTGGAAACCTGGTCGCCGTTGTGGAGAAGGGCACCTGCGTTCCCCAGTGCTGCGGCGAGCCCATGAAGGAGCTCGTAGCTGGCTCGGTCGACGCGGCGGTCGAGAAGCACGTTCCTGCCGTCAAGCACGAGGATGGCAAGATCGTGGTGCAGGTCGGCGAGGTCGCGCACCCCATGCTCGACGTCCACTACATCAGTTGGATTGCCCTTGCAACCGAAGACCGCCTGTGCATCCGCCATCTGAAGCCCGGTGACGAGCCGACCGTCACGTTTGGCTGCGGCAGCGTCGAGGGCGCGACCATCTATGCGTATTGCAACCTGCACGGATTGTGGAAGGCGCAGGTGTAGGTATTCGACATTAGTCCCTGGGTGGTGCAGGGGGGTTCTTCATGAGAATAGCGGTGGCACAGATCAACACGCGTGCCGGAGACTTTGGCGCCACGTCGCAACGCATGATTGAGCTCGCCCGTCGCGCGGCATCGGAAGGTGCGGATTTGCTAGCCTTTCCGATGGCTGCGTTCGCGGGGCCTTGCCTGCCCGATTACGGAAGTCTCGCAGGCTATGCGATGGACATGGGTGCGGCGCTGGAGGAGATTGCCGGCGCCGCTGCCTGTCCATGTGTGATTCCCGTCGCGATGAGTGGGGAGGATGGCCCCGCTTGCGAGACCATGCTCATCCGTGATGGCAACGTCGTCCCGGTCGGGCTGATGTCGTGGTTCTTGGATGGCATCCCAACCGAGCCGAGCGACTCTTCCGCACGAGGTACCTTCGAGTTCGCGGGCGTGAAGTTTGGGGTCGCATACAACTACGACGACATTCGTGCATTTGTCGACGCCGAGGCCGAAATAGATGCGCTGCTGTACTTTCCAGAGCGTGGCTTTGCCTTGGATGACCCCTCGAGTGCTTTGGGCGCCTCGCTCATGGAGGGGAGGTTCCGCGATGACGCATGGTCTTTGGACGCCTGGATTGTGGGCGTCGGGTCGCTCGGCGGCTACGACCTCCAGGTTTACTCGGGGTCGAGCTTCGTCCTAACGCCGAAGGCAGAGCTCGTGGGCTGTGCGCCAGCCTTTGAGGAAGCTCTGCTCGTAGTGGACATGTCGCTCGATGACGTGGGCGCGCCGGTGGAGGTGCTCGAACCCGAGCTCTATGACCGCTCGCTGCATCTATGGGAGGCGCTTTCGCTTGGTCTGCGCGACCAGCTGACGAAAGAGGGCGACTCAGACGTTGCGCTCGTTCTTGACGGTCGGCTCGACTCGTCCGTCCTCGTGACGCTGGCGTCTGACGCATTGGGCCCGCTGCACGTGCACGCGCTCATCGACGCTACGCAAGATGCGCGGCATCAGCAGCTTGCCGCACAGCTTGCCCGGACGCTGGGCATCGACGTACGCCCGCCCGCGCTGCCACTCCCAGACTCCGACGACGTGCAGTTGACGCGCGACATGGTGCAGGTTCAGCTGGCGGCGCTGGCCCGCGGGGTGGGGGCAGTGCCGCTCGCATCCTTCGACAAGACTTTCGTCGCCTTGGAGGCACGCATCGCGCGTGGTGGTGCCGCGAGCCTCGCTCCGCTGGGCGACGTCTATCGTACGGACGTAATCGAGCTCGCCCACCTGCGCAATACTATATCGCCCGTCATCGATGCCGCCTCCATCGCGTCGTACGACGTACCGGAGATTGCCGGCCTCACCGCCGCCGAGTCTTCTCCCGAGACGCGCTTGCAGCGGGTAGACGTGACGCTCGCGACCTACCTCGAATGGGAGCGCTCCCTCTCGGACGCTGTGTCGCGTCAAGGATGTGAGGACGTGTGCGTGGGGATTCTCGATCGGCTGTGTGCGTGCGAGCTTGCGCGTATGGTACTGCCTCCCTGTTTCGCTGTCTCGTCTCGCACCGTACGCGAGATGCGCGTGCCGCTTGGCTTGGCGTGGCACGATGTGGTAAGGCCAGACGACGATCGCTCGTTGCACAGGGATCTGCTTGCCGAACTCCCTTCCGCGCTCGAGGCGAGGGGGAGGGTCCGCAAGGCCGAGATGAGTGTCCAAGCATCTGCAATCCAGCCAGAATCGATTGAAGGCCAGGTGAATGAGCTGCTTGGCCTTCTGCGCGACCTGCTGCAAGACGGCGGCCTCGCTTCCGGCGACGTGGGTGATTTCCCCTTCGGTCCGCTCACGTGGGGAAGTCCCTTCTCAGAGAACTGACCGCAATTGACCTTCGGGAGACGGACGATTGTGTCATTGTGACCAAAGGCACTGCGCTCCATTAGTAGGGCACTCAGCGTGAAACTTGTGCCCGTTGTGTGGTATTGTTTTGCTCCATTCACTAATTCGTTTGATGGGGGTCCGCATGGATGCAGGTGGACAAAACATGATACCTCCTGAGGGTTATACCGAAGACGAGATGGGCCTCTTCGTGGACCCTGAAGCGGATTCCCGCCGTCCCTACGAACCTCCCACACCTCCCCTTGAGCCGGAGCCCGAGCCGTCGCTTGAGGAGGAACTGCAGCTAGAGCGCAAGTTCAGGCGCAAGTCACTTGTGCTCCGCATCGTGGTTGTCGTGCTGATAGCGATCATCGTGGCCGTTGGCATCGTCGGTATCACAACATATTCGTCAATTCAGCGCATCAAAGCGGCGACCGATGACGCCGAGTCACAGGCATCCACGCTCAAGGACGCTTTCTTGGAAGGGGACCAGGACTCGTTGCGAGCCTCCGCAGATGCCATTCGTGCTGACGTGGCGATTATCACTGACGAGGTCAATTCCGAGCTGTGGTCGCGCATCGGAAGCCTGCCCATGGTAAGCACGGATGTCTCGAACGTAAAGACGCTCGTTAGATGCGTGGGCGACCTCACAGATAACGCGCTGATGCCGCTGGTGGATGGTTTGGCAGGGGTGCGGTTCGCCGACCTCATGCAGGAAGGCCGCATCAACACCGACCTCGTGCGGCGCATGCGCGACTCCGTCGTGGCGGCATCGCCTGTCATCGTGCAGAACGCGGGCGTCATGTCGGCGCTTCCCCCTGGTTCGATTAGCCGCGTAGAGGAGATCGTGTCCAAGTTCCGCGACCCGCTCAACGAGGCGAGCGCGTATCTCGGCGATGCCAATGGCCTCTTTACGCTGATTCTGGGGATGCTGGGAGATGGTGGCCAAACGCGCCATTACGTCCTGCTTGCCCAGACCAACAGCGAGATTCGTTCGAGTGGCGGATTCCCTGGCTCCATAGGCGTCCTGCGCATCACCGATGGCAGCATCGATTTGGAGAACTTCACGTCCATCTACAGCCTCAAGGCGGCGGCGCAGGACAGGGGTATTCGTGCGAACGTTACAGACGAGGAGTATGCAGCGTTCCTCGATGGCTTTGCGGTCGATGCGGCGAGCCCAACCCTCACGCCCAACTTCCCGCGGGCGGGTGAGGTTCTGCGTGACTTCTGGGCGGGTGCTTACGACGCTCACGTCGACGGCGTCTTTGGGCTCGATCCAATCTTCCTGCAGCGCATGCTTGCCCTTACGGGCGGGGTTGTCGCCGGGGACGGCACCGAGATCAACGGAGAGAATGCCGCCTTCGAACTGTTGAGTAACGTGTACTGGCGTTACGGGTACGACTATGGCGATGCGGGCAACGAGGAGGAAGATGCGTTCTTCTCTGATGTGGCGAACTGCGCGGCCGAGAAGATCATCACGAGCCTGGGTTCGGTGGACTTCGAGGCGTTTCTCGACGTGATCACCCGTTCGGGCTCCGACCGTCACCTGCAGATGTGGATGGCCAACCCCGATGAGGAGAACTTCATGAAGCGCCTCGGCATCTCTGGTGCGCTGCAGGAGGACATCGCCCATCCCGAAATCGGCATCTTTGCCAACGACAATACCTGGTCAAAGATTTCGTGGTACCTCAACGTCTGGGCGGACATGGACGGGGGCACGAAGAACGAGGACGGAACCACGACCTACCGCGTGACGGCCCACTATTTCAACAACATCACTGATGACGTTATTTGGTCGGCGCCGATATACGTCTATGGAAACAACCCGCAAAAGCAGGAACGTGGCGACATGATTGATACCATATACATCATGGCGCCGCTGGGCGGTACCATCTCCGACTTCGAGGTGCACGCGAGTCGTTACCCCGAGGGTGCCGAGCCAACCGAATTCGTCCCGTGCTACGGGCGCGAGATGTGGCGCTCACAGTTCATCATTGGTTCTCAGGAGGACGTCACGGTCACCTTTGCCATCACGCTTCCGCCAGAGGTCACGGAGGTTCCGGCGATTCGAACGTCGCCCCCGTGTCACGACTAACGTGCTTTGAGTTTTGGGCATCTGCCTCTGTTTGTGCTACTATGGAACGTACGTTCTATTGGGATGTGAGGGAGGCGGTATGGTCATAATCGGGGTGGATCCCGGCCTCGCGCACACCGGCTGGGGCATCGTGGAGACGCGTGGATCCATGTGCCGCGCGCGGGCCTATGGCTGCGTCACTACCAAGTCCACCCAACCGCTCGCGGAGCGCCTGGGCGCCATCTACACGGAGCTCACCGAAGCCATTGAGCGGTTCGGTCCCACGCAGCTTGCCATAGAGAAGGTCTTCTTTGGCGAGAACGTCCGATCAGCCATAGCCACTGCCCAGGCGCGAGGTGTCGCCATCGTCGCGTGTGCCCAGGCCGGACTCCAGGTGGGCGAGTATACCCCCATGCAGATAAAGCAGGCGGTGGTGGGGACCGGATCTGCGGACAAACGCCAAGTCATCTACATGGTGCGCACTGTCCTCGCACTCGATCACGACCCGCGACCCGACCACTGTGCCGATGCCCTCGCTTGTGCCATCTGCCACGCGAACCTCGCGCGAACCCAGGCGCTCACGCGCGATCACGCTGCTGCGCAGATGCTCGAGCAGGAGCTGGCGCAGGACGCCGCCGACCGTGAGGCCGCGCGCGAGGTGACGGCCGCTGCGACGGCGGCGCATCGTGGTCCTTCGCACCGCAGGAATCCGACGGGGCACATGCGCCAGAGTAGGAGGTCAACCGCATGATCGTCTCGCTTACCGGAACCCTTGCCGAGGTGTTGCCCTCGACGGTGGTGATCGATGTTGCTGGTGTAGGTTACGAGATGGGCGTTTCGTCCACGACGGCTGCAGCATTGCCGCCCGTGGGGAGCGCAGACGTCACGCTGCTCACGCGGCTGGTGGTCCGCGAGGGGGCAATCGACCTCTATGGATTTGGCTCTCGGGCAGAGCGGGCGCTCTTCGACCGTCTGGTTCAGATTTCGGGCGTCGGGCCCAAGCTGGCTCTCTCGGTGCTCTCCACCTTTACGCCTCAGGTGCTTGCCGGCGTGGTTGCCGACCAGAACGCCACGCGTATGGCCAAGGTGCCTGGCGTGGGGAAGAAGACCGCATCGCGGCTGCTCATTGAGCTCGCGGACGTCTTCACCAAGGATGCCGTGCTCAGCACGTTGGCACCGGGGGCAGCCGAAGAGGCGACGGGAGTTGAGACCACGAAGGCCGCCGGTGTTGACGCGGACGCGTTGGCCGCCATGCTCGCCATGGGCTTCACGCAGCAGGAGGCGCAGCTCGCGCTCGAGGGCCATCGCGAGGCCGGCGCCCACACTACGGAGGCCGCGCTGGGATATGCGCTCAGACGAATCGGCGGGGGGAGGTAACCCATGTGGGAGGCAGACGGTGGGGACTTGTTTGCAAACGCGATGCCGGGCGCTTCGGCCGCCAAGCGCACAGGTACGCAACGAGCGGTAACGGGGGAGCTGACGGGGGATGATTTGGAGGTCGACCGCAACTTGCGTCCTCAGTCGCTTGACGACTACATCGGGCAAGAGCGTGTGCGCGACAACCTCCGCGTGCTCATACAGGCGGCGCGCGAGCGTGGTGAGTCGCTTGACCATGTCATCTTCTCTGGTCCTCCCGGTTTGGGCAAGACGACGCTTGCGGGCATCGTCGCCAACGAGATGGGTGCTCACATGCGCGCGACCTCCGGTCCCGCCATTGAGCGCACTGGTGACCTTGCTGCGATTCTCACCAACTTGGAGGAGGGCGACGTCCTCTTCGTTGACGAGATTCACCGGCTGAACCATCAGGTTGAAGAGGTCCTCTACCCGGCAATGGAGGACTTCTACCTAGACATCGTCATCGGCAAAGGGCCTGCGGCACGCAGCATCCGCCTGGACGTGCCACACTTCACGCTGGTGGGTGCCACCACGCGCGCGGGTCTGCTCACCGGACCGTTGCGTGACCGATTTGGAATCTCGTACCGACTCGACTACTACGCGGTGGAGGAGCTTGCACGCATCGTTGAGCGCTCCGCGCGCATCCTGGGTGTGGAGCTCGACGAGGAGGCTGCGGCCGAGATTGCCTCGCGAGGTCGTGGCACCCCGCGCCTTGCGAACCGCCTGCTCAAGCGCGTGCGTGACTACGCACAGGTGCGGGCGGGCGGTCAGATCACCTGGCGGGTGGCTGCCGAGGCACTCACGTTCTTCGAGATTGACGAGCTCGGCCTCGACTGGATGGACATAAAGATTCTTACCGCGCTCACCCAAACGTTCCGCGGGCGGGCCGTTGGCCTCACCACCATCGCGAGCGCCGTCGCCGAGGATCCCTCGACGCTTGAGGACGTGTACGAGCCGTACCTGCTTCAGCAGGGACTGATGGTGCGCACGCCGCAGGGGAGGCAGGCGACCTTGGCCGCCTTTGAACATTTGGGCATCACCCCACCTGCGTAAATGCCTTCTCTCGCCAACGTACGGCGCCAATCCGCACACAACGCATGACAACCCTACCACTAGCCGAAAGAACTCTGAACGCTCACCGATACACGGATATCATTTACTGTATCTAAATGGCGGTGGCATGCCGATTCGGCTTGGAAGGTTGCGTTGCTGAATGGATCGACGCCTGCAAAAGTTGAAGCGAGACGAACTCTTGCAGATTCTCCTGGAGGTTGAGCAGGAGAACGAGCAGCTTGTGGAAGAGAACCGACGTCTCAAGGCTCAACTTGCGCAACGGGAGGTCGTTCTTCAGGAAGCGGGGTCCATAGCGGAGGCATCGCTCAGGCTGAGTGGCGTGTTTGAGGCGGCACAAAGAGCCGCCGACCTCTACGTTGCGAGCGTAAAGCGTCGATACGCCCCTGACGCGCGTGGCGAATCGGGCGGCAAGCCATGAGCATCGTGACGAGGACAAAGGCCAAAGACCTCGAGTATGTGCGTCCGTCTGCTGGCGAAATCAGCGACGTGCTCAAAGTCCACAAGCGTCGGCGGCAGCTGTTGCGCGTCTTGAGCAGCACGATTGGCGGTCTTCTCACCGTTGCTGCCATCATGGTCCTCGTCGCAACGTTCGTCTTTCCCACCCTGAGGATTTATGGCACGTCCATGACGCCCACGCTCGTGGAGGGCCAAGTCGTGGTGTCGTACAAGGCCGACAGCTACGAGACCGGCGACATCGTGGCGTTCTATTACAACAACAAGATTCTGGTCAAGCGCGTGATTTGTGGGCCAAGCGACTGGTTCGACATGCAAGACGATGGAACGGTGTACGTCAATCGCCAAAAGATTGACGAGCCGTACGTTACCGACGAGGGCTTCGGCAAGTGCGACATCGACTTGCCGTATCAGGTGCCCGAGGAGCAGTTCTTTGTGATGGGGGATCAGCGCGAGAGCTCGATTGACTCGCGCATGGCGCAGATTGGTTGCGTGCCGAAGGACCGCATCGTGGGGAGGGTCTTCCTGCGTGTGTGGCCTTTGGGGTCTGCCGGGTTCGTTAGTTAGGTGCGATTGGATGCGCGATAGATGACATGCATCGCGGCGAGAGAGGTTAGGGGTATCGGCACCGAGTTGTTGGTAACAAGGTGTCGGCTACTGCTGTCCGTTGTGGACGGGGCCTTGATGTGCCGAGGATGCAGGCCGAAGGGGGGTGACGCGGGTTGATTGGGCACTCACCCAGCGGCCTGTGGGCCATACGGCTCCGTCCGCACCGCGCGAGAGGAGGGCCGACATAGAACGTGGGATAAAGAAGGGAAACAAAGGCAACACGAAGAGAAGGAGATGAAACAATCCATGAAGAAAGCAAGAAAGGTGTTCGCACTGCTAATCTCGGCGATCTTCGCCCTAAGTCTGGTGCCGAACGGTGCGTGGGCAGCGACGAGTGATGTGAACGTGACGGTCACATACAACTCCAATGGTGGTTCCGGAGCAAATATGGCCAATGATACGGTGACTGTCCCCGCGAACTCGGACTACACGCTATTCGAGCTCGATGCTAACCAGTATGTTGCGCCCAACGGCAAGGTGTTCCTCGGGTGGGGCGAGACGAATAACGCGACACAGACTGTTGACCGCATCGTCGTGAAGGACACCGACACCACGAAGAACGTCTATGCGATCTGGGGCGACAACCGTGCATCCTCCGGCAACAACCAGGAACTGAACGGTACCGGAAGCATCACCATCAACAATAGCGTCGAGGGCGAGACCTACACGGCCTATCAGCTCTTCCAGCTCTTCTCCTGGACTGACGATGACACGGCCGCGGACCAACACGCGAGCGAGGCTTACACCTACTATATCGATACTACACATCCGCTGTACAGTTTCTTGCAGAATTATAAGTATGATGGCACGAACTCTGCTTTCACCTTCGATACCGATCACAACAACGCGACCATCGTTACCGGAAAGACCCTGACCCCCGTCAAGGCGACTGACGGTTTCCTCGGATTGACAGGCACCCCAGAGAACTTCAATGACGAGAACACCGAAGCCGAGTATCAGGCACCAACTGGCGCAAAGTTCCAGGACTTCGCGCGTGCTGTCATGGATCAGATAAAGGGTCTTCAGGCGGATGATCTCGCAAAGATAAGCAAGCAGTCCACGACCGCAAGCGGCGAAACCACGACCATCTCGAATCTCCCCCTCGGTTACTATGTCGTCGACTCTACGCTCGGCTCGCTTTGCGCACTCGATACTACCAATGCGAACGTGACTATCGTTGACAAGAATGAGGTCACCATCGTGGCCAAGCAGGTCAAGGAGGATGGCGGCAGCGAGCAATCAGGCTACTACGGTGACAAGAACGACGCTGACCTCGGACAGGTAGTCGAGTACAAGACTACTGTCACCATACCTCTGCGCCAATCCAACGTCATCTTCCACGACACGATGAGCGCAGGTCTCACCCTCGTGCCTGGCTCGATTATGGTGAACGGGACCGATGTCTCCGGTCACTTCACCATCTATGACAGCCTTACCTCTGACAACACCAATCACAACCTGCCGAACAATGACAAGTATACTGGCGACACATTCGCGGTTATGTTCGATAACGCGTGGACTGAGAGTCTTACCGCATCCGTAGACGTCACGATTACATACAATGCCATCCTCAACGAGAACGCCATCGTCGGCGACCAGAACGGTCTCGCGATGGGCGCAGGTAATGATAACCAGTGCGATGTCACCTTCGGCGACGCTCAGAGCACAGAGTCCGACTGGACTAGGACCTATACTTGGGACTTCGACCTCTTTAAGTTTACGGGCGATGCTCAGAGCCCGACCGCACTTGCTGGCGCAAAATTCACTGTCGCCAAGAGCAGCGACGCCAGCACTAATCTTGAATTTGTCCTGATAGCTGAGGGCACTGCTACAGAGGCCGCCGTATATAGGCTTGCCGTGACAGAGGACACGGGTAAGGTCACCGAGCTCGAGACGCCTGCTTCAGGCAAGATTAACATCCAAGGCCTCGATGCCGACACCTACACCCTGACCGAGACGGTCGCTCCGACTGGGTACAACAAGCTCTCTGGCACGATTTCCTACACCATCGACTCCAACACGGACTCGGCACAGGGGAACGACAACACTAAGCAGACCGATGGAACGGTGACCTATTCACACACGTTTGATGGAAAAACCGATACTGCGAAGCAGGTGGACGTTCTCAACCAGTCTGGTACCGAGCTTCCCTCGACCGGTGGCATCGGCACCACGATCTTCTATGTGATCGGTGGCATCCTCGTTGCTGGCTCCATCGTGCTTCTCATCACGAAGCGTCGCATGGCTGCCGAGGCGTAGTACTGACTCTTTGACGGAACCATAGTCGTAAGGGTTATTGTTCGGAGTGGTTCGGGGCGGGTCCCGCACGATTGGGTGCGGGACCCGCCCTTCGTCTCGCTGACTCTGTGGCAAGATGCTCCTCGGACATAAAACAATGCATGACCTTCGCGAATGAACGGTTGCGAAGGGGCAGTGACCGTCAGGTTCGGTGCCCGGACCAACACATGCACTGGTAAGGCCCTGCTGTACCCGGGTGCGGTCGCGAGGATTGGGTCGACTGGAGGGGTTACGTACAGAGCTATAAAACCGTATAAAAGCTCGAAAGATACAACTTTTTGATGATCAGAAAGGCGGGGCATATGAGACATCTCGCAACGGCGGCGTAGTCGACCCGCTTGCGAGCTGGCAGTACGTGAGCTCGAGTTTTCAACACTCATCTTGACGACGGGCGCGGGAAGTGCCATAATGCGGCTGACGGCAACGCCCGAGCTGCAATCCGGGCGACGCCTCAAATCTGATTGGAGGACCGTTACGCCTTGCGGCTAGCGGTCCACTTCCTCGTCCTCGCTGCTATCGTCCGAGACCGAATCATGGTTCCTCCTGAGCTCCTTCACAAGCAGGGCCAACGCCGTCATCAGCTTGATTAGCTCAATCATCAGTTACATGGGCAATCACCTCCCTTCCAGGAGGCGCCGCCCGGTCACGGGACTGACATGCCGCCAACCGCGTCGAAAACTATAGCAAACCATCTCACGATTGTCGAAAACGTTTTCAACAATTGGAGTTGGGTCCACCGCAAGCAGAGGAGACGATCTCCCTTGCGCTGCCGTCAATCCAGCGCCAACACGCGATTCTCGCTCGCGAACTGCTTGTATTGACGTTCTAAGAGACTATCGTCAGGTTGGTCGGCTGCCCTGTCGGGTATGCGGATGCGTCTTCCGTTGAATTCTCTATATGTCGACGCCTGCAGGCGCTCGCTGAGCCGAATGATGTGGTTCTCTGGTGTGATGGATAGCAGACGGGCGTCATAGAGTAGGTGTATATCCGCCCTTAGCAAGACGCCGTTCGAGGTCTTCTGCGACCGCACGCCTCGGTAGGGCTCGATGTGCGCCGCCTGCAGACCCTCGGGAACGTCGGCGTCGCTTATCGCGCACCTGAAGTCGTATGCGCCGAGCAATTTGCGCCTGAAGTCGTCTTGCTGTTGACGCATAAGTCGGCGAACGAAGCGCCGCTCTTCCTCGGTGCCTTGGCTCATTTCGACCTGTTCCTTGTTGGATAACGAATCAGGGTTGGCGAAGGTGAATCTTCCGAGCCGCTCAGTCAATGCGTCCACGGGGCCATGTAGGGTGAACATCCTCGACAGCGAGTTGTATCTCTCGACGAAGGCTAGACCCCACACCTTGTAACCGCCGGTCTTGAGCTTCGTCATGACCCCCACGGGCACGCCGTCCTCGAGGCAATTCATCAGCCATCCGTTGTAGTCTTGGTGCGTGCGCGACGCGTTGTTGTCTTGCGAGGAGTAATCGAATACCCATGTGCTGTCGCCCAAGTCGATGGGCGCTTTGTCTGGGTATCGCGTGAGGTCGCTGGAATGTATCGAGATTGCGTAGCGCCTGCCCGTGTAACGCATGCTGCGCTCGGATGGGGAGTGGATGCCGGATTGACGTGCGAGCGGAAAACTCAGTTCGCTGGGTTTTCCCTTGCCAAACGGGAGGTGCGGTATGACCTCACCCTGGTGACGCTGAAACCATTCGTAGCCAAACTCGAACTCGGCTGGTGTCAGCTTGAGTGCGTTTGGGAGACTTGGAAATGCAAGGTCGCATTCTATGACTACCGAGTCGAACATCGTCGTCACCCCTCTTTCAGCCTAACCAATGCGTTTGCGAAGATCTAGCCTGCATCGGATGTGCGGTAGGGAGTGGCTCCGTTCAGTTCGGAACGCCTCGCAACGGCGGCGTTGCCGACCCGCTTGCGAGCCGGCCGTGTGCAGCTCCGAGTTTTCAACACTCGCCTTGACGACGGGCGCGGGGCGTGCCATAATGCGGCTGACGGCAACGCCCGAGGTGGTAGCCGGGCGACGCCTCAAATCTGATTGGAGGACCGTTACGCCTTGCGGCTAGCGGTCCTCTTCCTCGTCCTCGCTGCTATCGTCCGAGACCGAATCATGGTTCCTCCTGAGCTCCTTCACAAGCAGGGCCAACGCCGTCATCAGCTTGATCAGCTCAATCATCAGTTACATGGGCAATCACCTCCCTTCCAGGAGGCGCCGCCCGGTCACGGGACTGACATGCCGCCAACCGCGTCGAAAACTATAGCACACCATCTCACGATTGTCGAAAACGTTTTCAACAATTGGAGTTGTGTCTGCATGCACACAGAAAGGACGAGTCGCGCGCCAAGGCAAGGTTGGTACCGTTTGCCCGACAGATTCTGCATGTTTTTTGTCGGAGTGGGTAGTTTTTCGGGCAGGTTCGCCCACAGCGCGGAAACGAGCCTCGCATTTGCGCAGGTCAAAGGGGGTGCAATTAAGACCTCGCAAAATCCGAGGCCAGAAAACGACCTATATCGCCAATTTTCCTGCAAGTCTCGTTGTTCAAATGGTACCAATATGGGAAGTGGGGAAGAGGCCACTGCTGGCGAAGACGGGACAATTTCCAATGGGATGACTTCTCATGAATCATAGAACTCTCTTGCGGATGGGCGCTGGGCCGTCGAGCTACATTGCCTCTTTGACAAGGGCGCTATCCGCAAACGCGTTGCACCACCGCCCCTTGTACTCCTCCACCACCTTGGGTTTTGTGAGTAGCATCTCCATCGCGTGTGTCAATGCGCTCCCGAACGACCCGGAAGAGTCTCCTCCGAACGCATGGCACGACTCATGCACGTAGGTGGCCACCGCGTCGTAGTAGCCTTCCTTCGTGAAGACGCTCTCCTTCAGGTAGATTTCGGTTACCTCGTATCGGACGAGCAGCCCGCGATTGTTCGACCCGCCCTTACGTGTCCTATTGAGCGTCGCCATGCCGTGGTATGCGGCCTTCAAATTGCGGATGACCTTTCGCGCAGGTACGGTCGCTTGGGTGAAGAAGCCTGTGTAGAGTGCGCCCATCAGTCCCTCGAGTATCTCGAAGCACCGATTCTCCATGGCGGTCGGAGCATCATCGACCACAAACCCACCGCACTCCTCACACTTAGCTTCCAGGGTCGGGTATCCGAGTTTTCCGAATGCCTGCTGTACCAGTCGGTATGACACCTCTTGTCCCGACAGCCATGATCTGGCCTGATTCCTGCGATTGCGCTCGTGCATGGTACGCATTGGCCTCAGGCAAAGCAGGTTGGGGTGCTTCTCCACGAATCGCGCACGTGCTGCTGACGACCGGTCAAGTGCGTTAATCAGGTTGCAGATGACCGGATACCAAGAGTCAAAGTCATACTTCTTGGACGGAACCGAACCCCAATTGCGCCGCATCTTCTCCAACATCAGCGCGGCGCCGTCGGGACTCATATGGTTGGCAACCTCCTCAAATACGTCCACGACGTCGAACGAGTAGAGCGCCTTCCGCTCTCTGTCCGACTTGCGCCAGTCGTGTAGGCATACGGCTAGGTTGAATGGGTTGGAGCCAAGTAGTTGATACCCGCAGAACACAATGCCCCTACGGCCAAAATCTCTGGTATATGGTAGCCGCTCGTCGTAAAGCGCCGAGCTCCTCGTGTAAACGGCACCTCGGGAGCCTTCCCATATCTTCTTGCCCAAGAGCGGGTTCTCAGGATAGTAGAAGCTTAGCAAGACGCTTTTGAAGAGTACGTAATCGTCTTTGCGGAGGTTCCCCAATACCAGCATGCTGCGGTTGGATTCTTCCACTTCGCGAACGTCGTACGCCAGCATCCTGATGCTTTGCCGGTCAATCGTCTCCATCGTGGTGGTTACTGTGAGTTCCCAGTCTCCGGACGCCATCTTGACGGACCAGTGGAGGTCGCGATATGCGCACAGCGAGGCGATTTTGAATCCCTCGCCAAAGTAACCTGCGTGCGATTTTCCCGAACTGGTCTTCGTCGATGCTCCGAGGTGGAGCAGCCATTCGTAGCTGAAGCTGACTCCGTCCACCCAAATCGAGAGCTCCCCATTGTGAAACTCGTGCCGGAGCGCAGCTCCCCATTTCCGCGGTCCCACCGAGTCGTAGAAGTTCTGGACGAAGTCTCTGAGCACCTCGTATGTGCCCCATCGTACCGGATACGTCATGACGATGTTCAACGGTATTATCTGTGCCCTTGCCATGCTTGTCGTGCCTCCCTGCCATACTCGTTTCGCGACAAAGGCCAGTGCCCAAAACAGCAAGTGCCCCATCGCATCAATAAAGAATATACAGGATATACGCGCATCGTTTCAACTATCGAAGAGCACGAGGACCGTTACGCAGAAGGGGGACAGTCTCGAATGCGTGGCCCGGTCATGTGAGCTGGCGCAGCTTCAGGTTCGTGTTGTAGAAGTCCTTCGTGGAGCAACCGGCCCTGCCGCCACCGGCGCACGCGCAGGCGCAGGCGCACGCGCAACTTCTGGAGCGATGACCCCCACTCGAGCGATGACCGCCGCTGGAGCGATGGCTGCTGCTTCGCCGCCCCGTGGCGGCTCGGACGACGGGAGCTCGAACGACTGCGGGTATGGTGCGTACGACCAGGTAGGTATCTGGCAGGTTGAGGTAGGCGTACTCGCCGTCCTTCACCTTGTCCCTCAACTCATTTGGGAGGTCAGCCTCCGAGACGGGCGTCTCGCTCCTGATGAGGGTGTGTCCGCACTTGCTGCAAACAGTTTGGTTTCCCTCTCTGGGCGTGCCGCATTCCGTGCAGTAGCGGCAGTACTCGATCTTCGTGCGCTTGATCTGTTCGCCCGCCACAAAGCCCGAACCACTCGCGTAGGTATCAGTGCCTTTCTTGCGTAGGATGAGGAAGATGACTATCCATCCCACGGGGCCTAGCGCCAAGAGCGTCGGCAGAAACACTATGATGAGCAAAACCCGCAGACACCCCACAAGACCGGTGGCTTTGCCCTTCTTTGCGACGGTCCAGACGCAAAGCGCGGTCACAGCCATCCCGACGATTGCGACAAGTACGGATACTATGCCGAAGCTCTTGTAGCGATTGCTTGCGTTGGACTTGCCGGAGTCGAACGCAAGGGCGTCGATCGGATAGTTGACGGTGACGGTAAATCGCTCGCCTTTGGAGAGGGACGTATTCCATACATAGTATCCATCATCTTGCCTCGTGGCGGGGCTGACGTTCGCCACGTCGTGGGCGTTCCACCTCACCTCAAGACTATCCACCCTGATGTTGTCAAACCAGCCGGGGGTGAACTCATAGGTGGCCTTGCTTGCAGACTTGCTGGCGACTCTGTACATGTCATCCTGCACCAGCTGGAAGTCGAACTTCACGACCTCGCCGGCATGATATGCCTTGTCGAGGTCGATGCGCACGTAGTCGCCGCCCGACGAGTCGTATCTGATGGACTTTACCGTCTTGCTCAATCCTTTAATCTCGCTGCAATGCTCGTTGGGAATGCCAACCTGTACCCACGTGAGAGGCCCTTCCGAGGTGGAGTCGAGCACCTTCCATTCGATGTGGTAGGTCATGGAAAGCGTGGCGTTGGCATTTGCCGTAACCGAGACGTTGTAGGCTACGATCTCGTCGAGGTCACCTGTCGCCCACGCAGCGGTCGGTGGTGCGACCAGCGCAAAGATAAGCACTAACAGTACCGCGACAAGCCTCTTCCTCATGTCTCCGCCTCCTCGTTCGTGACCGTGAGCGTGCTGGTGTCGGCGTCAGAATCTTCGTTGCGAGTCCTCAGTGGGCAGCGTCCGTCCATCTTGGCGGAGGCGGCGCGAATCGCCTTGCAACGCTCGCCGTACCAAATGTGGTCCCAGTCATCCGTGATCATGTCGCCCAGGGAACTCCCGGAAAGCCAGCTCTGACATGGTACGACGTGTCCCCCCGGTGTCACGGCCATGTTGCTGAGGCAGGCGCCGCACGTCGGGTCGGGTATGCCGAGGCCCCGGCAGAATCCTGGCTCTACCCAGCCGGGAGACGTGAAGCTGATCTCCATGTCGTGTGCATGACAGAAGCCCACGGCCTCGCGCAGGATCTGCTTCAGATCCTCCTCGCTGAGTTGCAGGCGCTGCGAATCCGGCTTGGTGGCGTTGCCTGTAATGATGAGACCCGAGCACGTCACGTACGTGACGTCGAACTCGTGCAAGAACTCGAGCGTTCGCACATAGTCGCGATTTGCCGTGCAGAGCGGTGTGTTGACGCTCAGGTTGAGGCCGGCGGCAAGCGAGTTCTTGATTCCCGTTACGGTGTCCGCATGGCGCGGAACGCCGACAAGCTCGTTGTGCGTGGACGCGTCGTGTGAGTAGAGCGTCACCTGCACGCTGTCGAGCGACGCCTCGTGCAACCGGTCGCAGTATTCGCGTGTGAGCCGTATGCCGTTCGTGTTCAGGCGCGTGACGAACCAGCGCGCGTGGTCGATGAGCTCGAAGAGGTCCTCGCGCATGGTCGGCTCGCCGCCCGTGAACGTCACCTGTGTGACGCCAGCCGTCCGGCACGTGTCGATGATGCGCTTCCAGTCCTCGGTTGGAAGTTCGGACTCCTCCGCGAGCGCCTGTCCCGCAGCGTAGCAGTGCACGCACCGCTGGTTGCAGTGCCAGCTTCCGCCTGATGTCATGGCGCTTACCATAAGGTCCATCCGGTGTGGGGCGCGCATGAGGGGCGCATATTCCCCGAGGGGCACGTACTGTATCGACTCGTCCACGGCCTCTCCCCGTGCCACTTGTGCGAACGTCGTCATGATGGTGCGGATGTCGTCGCGCAGTCGCCTTTTGCTCACGAACGGGTATACCTTTCGCATTGCCTTGCAGGTCATTCGCTGGATGTGCTCGACGTCCTCGTCGCTCACAGCGTGGCCGTCGTAGCGATTGACCTCTCGGATGAACTCGATGAGAAGGATGCTCCAAGAGACGTTTACGGGGATGACATCCTGTCCGTTGATGATGGCCACGCTCGAGCCGATCTCGCCGTCGGCACCTTCGACTAGCGGCGGTACGAGGTGGATGCGCACGACGCCCGGTCCGTCGGGGTTGAGCGTGCAGTGATACACCTCGTTGAAGTTCTGCTCGGCATATGCTCTCACTCGCTTGGGGACGGCCATGCGATGTCCTCTCGTGATGGTATTCTCAGATACAAGCACACGTTCAGAATAATGCAAGCATACTCGAGTGTAAAACACGCGATGCAGCAGATTCCGGCTGCGGCACCAAAGAGCGGGGCGTTCTCTCCGTTGTGGTGTTCTCACTGTTGTGATCTGTGCATTCCGAACCTGAGTCTGTCCCAAAATGGCACCTTGGCAACCGATGCCAAGGTGCCACTCGACCCAGCTGGCATACGATTCCGGCCATCGAGCCAACCCGATGGCTATGCCCCGTGCCGCAACGAGTATTGTATAAATATTGCTGTGCAAAGGAGATGGCGGGGAGTCGGCTGCGTGAGGCGCATCGCAAACAACATGCTCACGGTGCTCATCGTCCTGATGGGGGTGGTGGGTGTCGGCCTGCTTGTCTACCCCACGTTCTCTGACTGGTGGAACAGCATGCATCAGAGCTACGCGATAGCGAACTACGATCAGGTTGTGGCTGACCTCGACGAGCATCACTACGACGAGCTCCTCGCCAAGGCCGAGGCATACAATGCGGAGCTTGCCAAGACGGGTGTGAACTGGAACATGTCTGAGAAGGACATGAGGCGATACAACTCCCTCCTCGACGTGACCGGCAACGGCATGATGGGTTATGTCGAAATCCCGAAGATACACATCACCCTGCCTATCTATCACGGCACGCGCAACGCCGTTCTCCAAGTCGCCATCGGACACCTTTCTGGCACGTCTCTGCCGGTCGGCGGCAAGTCGACCCACTGCAGCGTGTCGGGCCACCGCGGCCTGCCCTCAGCGCGCCTCTTCACCGACATCGATTCGCTCGTGGAAGGTGACCTCTTTACCATTACCGTGCTCGACCGCGTGATGACCTACGAGGTCGACCAAGTGCGCATCGTGCTCCCCACCGAGCTCAACGACCTCGCAATCGAGTCCGGGCAGGACTACGTTACCCTCGTGACCTGCACCCCGTATGGCATCAACTCCCATCGTCTGCTCGTTCGCGGACACCGCACGAAGGGCGACCTCGACGTCGTTCTCGCCGATGCGGTGCGCATCGAGCCAGGAACCATCGCCGTCTATATGGCCATTCCCGTCATCGTCGCCTTGGTGATTTGGGTGCTGGTCATAACGGGCCGTCGTTCGAAGCGTCAGCGTACCGCCGAGGAGGCAGCGGAGGAGTTTCGCCGTCGCCGAGTCGAGCGCGAGGAGAAGGGCGCCGAGCCAGACGTCCTGCCCGTTGCTGCCGGTTTCGACCCGACGGACGCCGAATCCGCGTTCGGTGCCTCTGCAGAATCCGTCACGCCGCATGAAGGAGGGTGACATGCACAGCTCATCTAGCAATCACACCGCGTCCGTCGCATCCCGTAGGTCAATGCGCCTGCCCATGTTCATTGCACTGCTTCTGGCGGCGGTGTTTGCGCTGCCCGCCAGCTATGCGCGTGCCGATGACGCCTCGGGCGACGCGACCGGATCCGAGGGTGGCGGGACCCAAATCGGCTCTCTCACGCTGCTGCTCGGTGACGATTCGGGTGAGTCCGACAGCGTCATGACCGGAGGCGCCATAGCACTGTACCGTGTAGCCACGGTCAACCGTGATGGCAACCCATATTATGATGTCGCCCATGGGCAGTTTGCCAACTCCAAGGGTGTTGCCCAGACGCTTGGCGAGATTCCCGCGATGGATAAGGACACCCTGGAAGAGAGAAACGCTGGCATTGCTTCCGAGCTCGAGTGGGAGGCGGCTCGTAGCGGCATGGTCCCGCTCACGTATCGGCGCATCACGGATGGCGAGGCCTCGTTCCCGAGCCTTGAGGAAGGCCTATACCTTGTGTGCCAGCCCGCGCTCTCCAAGGGGGACCTCACGATTCACGCCTTCCTCATGTCCTTGCCGGACGTCAATGGCGACCTCAATGCGGTCGCGCACCCCAAGCCTGGCAACGGTCAAAGTCCCTGGAGCACGTATCCGCCCGCTTGGTATATTGGTGGTCCGGATGACGACTCGGACGACGATGACGATGATCACGACGATGATGACATCACTGACGACGATGACGATGACGACAGCGACGACGACGATGACGACGTTGATGATGACGATGATGAAGACGATGGCGACGAAGACGACGACGGTGATGACGACGATTCTGATGATGACGACGGTGACGGTGACGGCATCCATGACAACAACGGTGGGAGACAGAACCAGGGCACGTCATCACAAGCCTCTGATGGGACGAGGCACACGGTGACGATTGGCGCCGGCAGTGGTGACGGCACCGGCAACGTCAGCAGTTCGAAGATCAAGTCCCGCGTGCCCCAGACGGGCGATCGCACCATGTCGGTCGTACTCATTGCCGCTCTCGGCATCGCTATCGTACTGATAGGTGTCATCGTCGGGCGCATGCGTGGCAATCGGTCCTCTGACGCTGGCCGTCGGGATCGTCGCAGCCGACCCGACCGCAGAGCGTAGCCCATGAGACGCTCGTCCAGAGCTCGTGTGTTTGTCGCGGTTGGCGCAATCATGCTCGCTGTGGCTGCGGTCTTAGCTGCCAGTGGCGTGTTTGATGACCTTCAGGCGACGCATGCCAGTGCCACGGTTCTGAGGCAACTCAACGAGCGTCGGCCAAAGCCCTTTACGGCTGACGCCCCTGCGCAACTCTCGGCAAGCCGCAATCCCGACGCAAGTCGCTACGTCGAGGATGCCAGCATGCCTGCGGAGGCTGTCGGGTCGTACGACTACATCGGCTCGATTGCCATCCCCGTACTCGGCATCGATCTGCCTGTCGCATCCGAGACCGACGACGAGCGGCTACGGATAAGTCCGTGTCGGTACCAGGGCAGCTACCTGACGAGTGACCTTATCATCTGTGGTCAAGGCTATGCCGGTCACTTCGGCATGATCGGCACGCTTGGTATCCGTGACGAGGTGCGCTTCGTCACCGTCGATGGAGCGATGTACCACTATATTGTCAGCAACATCGAGACGGACCGCCTGGAGGACATCGACGCCATCATGCACGATTGGGACTTGACGCTCTTCACCTTTGGTGCAGGCGACTCCGTTCGCGTCGTTCGGTGCGTGCGCGCATAAGAGCTGGACACATGCCGCTTGCCGCTAATCGCAAGAAAACAACCGCATGGGCACTTGGGGTCCATTCAGCGACGTCTCAGGATGACTTCTCAGGTAACATAGCATCTTGAACATCTATATAGCGTTGACGTGCGAACAGTGGACGACAACACGCGACAGCTTCTTTGAGCGGGATTTGCGGGTTGTTGTATCGAAAAGAACTCGAGGGGGACCACGAAAGTGGCGTCCGTGCAAGACAACACCAAGCGGCTTATGGCGACTGCCAGGCGACGCCATTGGGGCATTGCGCTGTTTGTCTGCATGGCAGTCTTCGTGAGCTTTGGCGTCGAACGTCTGCTGCGTCAGCAGGGCATCACCCTCGCGGCTACGCAACAGGTACTCGACTGCAAGGAGACGCGTGTCGTCGCGCACACCCACAATGCTGATTGCTTCGACCCGGACGGCAATCTCGTGTGTCCACTTGCTGAGCGCCCCTATCATGTCCATGGTCCCGACTGCTACGCCAACGACGGGTCGTTCGTGTGTGGTCTCGAAGAGACCTTGGCCGAACACGTGCATGGTCCAGATTGCTTCCGACAGATTGAAGCCGACGAGCAAGACTCCGATGGGCCGTTGGCTGACGAGCCGAATTCCTCTAATGGTATCGAGCGCACGGAATCTCCCGATTACGATGTGGATGATGAGCTGCCCGTTGAAGAGGGTCTTGATGTGGGGACTGCCGACGGGTCGCAAGGAGACGAAGCCCCGGGTGGTGAGACCAGCGACGAGTTGGACGTCACGGTGGGTGACGAAGAGACGCTGGCTATCGAGTCCACCGCAGAGAGTTCGGATGCCTTGCCCGCGCAGTCCTTCCACCACGACTTCGAAGATGCTGACGGATTCACCGTGCTTGCCGTGGATGCTGAAGCGCCCGAGGGCGCCCTTCCCGCCAAGAGTGCCATGCGCGCAAAGTGGATATCGAAGTCCAAGGTTGACGATTCCCTCGTGCAGGAGGCCCTCGACAAGCTTCCCAACGGTGGGGGCGGCAAGATCTTGGACCTTCAAGCGGTCGACATCACCTTCGTTGATCCTTACGGCAATGAAGTCGAGCCGGAGCGTGCCGTCACCGTGCGCTTTACCTCCGCACTCATCGAGCACGGTGGTGACAAGCCAAACGTCGTGCACGTCGAAGATGCCAAAGAGGCGCGCGAACGCGCCAGGGCCCAAGGCAAGAATCCCAAGAAGGCCAAGGTGCAGGGCGAGGTCGTCAAGACCATCTCGGCCCAAGAGTTGGCCATGCGCGACGAGGGTCTTGAGGAACATCAGGTGGCGTTCAAGGCGAGCCAGTTCTCCACCTACGTTCTAGCGCTCACCTCCCAGCAGCGTACGCTCAACATGAGCGATGACGTGACCCTTGACGTGACGGTTAGCGCGCCCGCCGTGGCAGGTATTCCCGCCGATGCCACGCTCGAGGTGAAGGAAATCAAACAGGGGACCAAGAAGTTCAAGAAGTACCAGGAGAAGGCGCTCGACGCGATGGGTTCCGACGACGTGGTTGCTCTCGCGCGCTTCTTTGACATCCGCATCGTAGATGGCGAGGGAGAGGCCATCCAGCCCGCCGATGACGTCAACGTAAAGATCAGCCTTGCGGATGCGCCTGCCGCAGACCTCGGTGCCGAGGCGTCGGTCGTCCACTTCGGCGAGCAGACGGAGGTTGTGGCGTCGCGCGAGGAGGATGGCACCTCGCAGTTCGAGGCAAGTAGCTTCAGCGTCTACGGAGTGCTCTACACGGTCGACTTTGTCTATGAAGGCCACGAGTACACCCTGCCCGGTAACGGTACGATGCTCCTGAGCGAGCTCTTCAAGGCACTGCACATCAAGGCCGAGCTCGCTGACGTCGAGTCGGTGGAATTCTCGAATCCTGAGGTGCTGAGCGTGGAGCGCGCTGACGCGCCGACTACGGTGGAGCGCCTCACCAAGGCGGCCTATGGCTTGGAAGGCGGCGACGAATCCGATGACCACGAGTCCGATGACTCTGCTGGCGAGCTTGTCGCCGTACCTCTCGCCGAAGGCGAGGACTTCGAGGAGCCGCCTGCACTTACCGAGACCGTCGACGTTGTCGAAGGCGACTGGATTCTGACGAGCATCAAGTCCTTCGAGACCCCCGAGACCCTCAAGGTCCTCACGAAGGACACCCTGTACGAGATTGCCGTGACGGATCCACCAATGGTGCCGGGGTTCAACCCTTGGGGTCCTGGTTCAGGATTCTTTGGCGGAACGGCGACGTGGGACCTTGCAACGCTGATTCCTGATTCTCGCAAGGCGACCTTGAGCGTGACGTACGACGAAAGCAAACAGTACGACCTCGGCGATGACATCGAGCTTGGCTTTACGTATCAAATAGAGAAGTTGGCATGGACAAGTCCCCCCAACAACTACAATCCCTGGATGGGTAACCCGAAGTTTACGTATGACATCAGCGAACTAACAAAGAGCGGGAACTTCAAAGACCTCAAACCCACCAAGAGCCACCTCACCTTTGGTGGCAAGAAGCGTGGCACGATTGAGGTGACTGCCGACGGAAAGATCATCATCGAGATAACCGATATCAACTGGTTCAACACCCGCGACGAGATGGGTGGTTCGTTTAATGTAAGGCTCAAGATCGGCGATAGCGACGTTGGGAATGACGGCAAGGTTGACTTCTTCTTTGAGCAAGCTGTCGAAGTCAGGCCAGTGCCCCTCAAGGTTCGCATAAACGCGGGGCCCAAGCAGGTCGAAGGCACGAAGAATTCAGACGGCTCGTACACGCTCTCCTATACGGCATCCGTCACGGCCGAATCTCAGCTGAACAGTCTCGTGTTTGAAGACACGATGAATGGCAAGCAGAAGCTCAATGCGAGCAGCATCAATGTTACCGGTGGCAATGGGAGTGTTACGGAGTCAAATGACAAGGGCTTCAAGTATGCCTTTGCGAATCCGGTTCAGGCCGGAACCTATACCGTCACCTATAACGCCACGGTGTCGGCAGCGGATTTCGAGGCACTGCAAGCCGGTGGAACCCTTTGGGAAACGAACAGCTGCAAGTGGAACTACAACGGCGACAATACGCTTCCCGGAGGAGACACTACCTACGAGATAAAGAAGGAATCGCCGCCCAAGCCTACCGTCACGAAGAGTAGCGTTCCGAGTGACGGTTCGGTGAGTCCCGGAGGCACCATCGACTACACCCTCACCATTACCGGAGCCAAACTTGCAGGCATGAACGTTACCGACAACATGACCGACCTCCAAGTGATTCAAGGAAGCCCCAGCGTGTCGGTAAAAGTTGGCGGCGCCGAGAACTCCTCCGCCGCAACCGCGCTCAAGAATGCGCTCTATACCTACAATGCAGACGATACGTACAACTCGTATAGTACCCCGGTTCTGGCCGGCAGCATTCCCAATGACGCCCCGTTCAACGGTGACGCAGAAACCGTCATAACGATTGCCTACACGACCAAGGTCATCGACCAGGAGACAGCGACGGCAAGTGGAATCTACGGCCAACAAAGAGTGAGCAATACGCTGAGCGAAAACTGGTCGTGGGAGCAACACACCACTACGAACCAAGTGAAGTTCATCGACGAAACCATTACCAAGGTGTCCAAGACGGTTGACTCGTCCGCATTGCAAGACACCGGTAGCTACTCAGGCAGCACCCTTGTTCAGGATTCCGGCAATGGCATTCCCGACAGCATCGCGAACGGCGGCGCCATAACCTACACCATCGTCGTTGGTGACGGCTCCACCACGCTTGACGGCGTGAAGGTGAAGGACTACGTCAGTGGCGATCAGATGATCAAGGCCGACTCCTACACCATTGCCGGCAGCAATGTGCCCATAAACACTGCTTCTCTGCATCCGTCATACCTTCCGACCACCCCGCAGCAATGGGACCAGACTGCGCTTGACTTCACCTTCCCAGCAGGTACGGGTTCTGGCCCGGTAACCATAACGTATGCGGTCGTGCCATATCCAAGTTCAAGTGCGGCAGAGAGGGATGCACTGTCCGCCGCAAACGTTTTAGGCGAGCGTACCTTTACCAACAAGGTCTCCACGGGAACCGACGAAGACGGTACGAGCGTGCCATACGAATACCCAGGCATCGATCCCTTCAACGTCCAGAAGAGCGCTGCAGAGAACAAAGGCGACGGCAGCGCAGACAAGCTCGAACCCGGCGAAACCGTGAATTACGAAATCTACTTTGGCGAAAATGACGTTACCATCGATTCGAACGGGAGCATAACCATTACCGACGAGATGACTGATGTCCAAAAGCTTACCGGTCCCGTGAAGGTCGAGATTGGCACTGCAACGTTTACCGGCCACACGGTCGACTCGGGATCATTCCACGCCGACCAAAGTCTCAGTGGCTTGAAGGCAACCGTCAGTGGCAAAGAAATCACCATCGGCGCTGATGGTTCCTTCAACATGCCTAAGGCTGGCAACGGCTGGGCGGATGATGGCGTAACGTGGGGACACTTTGACGACGGAAGCTACAACCAAAACAACGTGCGCGTCTTCAACTTCAAGTTCCCGGCATTCAAGAGCGGCGATGCCGTCCAGAGCATAAGCGGCAAGACGATCAGGGTGACTTACACTACGACCATCATTTCCGCAGACGAGGCGGCTGCATCGCGGGTAATGGGCAAGCAGACCGCTACCAACACGGCGCTTTCGGGCACGGGAAAGTCTTCGGTTACTGTTGAGCCCGAGTTCCCTGCAAACCTCAACCACAACCCCGCGCTTACGAAGGAGTTCTCGGGTTGGGACGACGATGGATACACCACCTGGTGGAACATCAACATCACAGCAGACTCGGAGTCGTCCTTCCCGTTGAACAAGCTCACCCTCACTGAGGATTGGGAGAGTGGCAGCATCAATTACAGTACCGACTGGCCCGTGCAGAACTTCAACAAGAACGTATTGGCCGATATCGATCTGCTGGGTGCGGAGGTCGTCACCGACTCAGGCGTTACGCTCCAGCCCGGACGCGACTACACCATCGATAAGGAAAAGGGATCCTTCTACTTCGAGACGCTCGAAGAGCCCGTCTCCATTCGCATAGCCATTCACAATCCCGACGCCACCATCAATACGTTCTACCAGCGCAACAAGGTGAAGCTCAAGTGGCAGAAGGATGCCTACAACTCCAGCGAGACAAGTGCCGAAGCCACGGGTCGTCGCGTGAAGCAGGAAGTGGACCTTACCAAGTCGGGCAAGTATGACGCGGACTCGCACATAATCACCTGGACGGTCATCTTCAACCCGTACTTCAAGGAAGTTGCGCCCGAGATGTCTCCCATTCAGTTCGTGGACACCATGGCCCCGGGACTCGAACTCGTTGGCAACATCGACGTGGCGATTGCTGGCAACGACTGGATCAACTATTCGATTCCCGCCCAGGGTGACTCTGAGCAGAGGGTCACCACAAGAACGATCGGGGAGGGCGGGGCTGATGGCACTGAGTTCACCATCAAGAATCTCGATCCCCAGAAGCGTTGGGGCACTGATGCGAAGCACGACATATACTACAAGCTGGCCGATGGTGGCGGTGCTTGGGACGTCATAACCGCAGGGGAGTACGATGCAATAAAGGGGACGTCGGGCAATACGCATGAAGTCGACAGCAATGGCAACGAAACCGTAAAGGATTCCACCGGCACAGAAATAGCCAAGATGTCCAACGACGTCGGCCTCGGTCTCTCGAAGAACTCGTACACCGTAACCTATCGAACCAAGGTGAGCCTCGACAAGTGGAACGAGATTACCAGCTCTCTCACAGGCAAAGAGGTCTTCCGAAACGATGTCATTATCGGCAATGGTGACGACCAAAGCTTCTCCGCGTCCAACAAGGTTACCGTGGAGGGCAAAGACTACCTCATCAAGCGTGACGTTACGCGCGAGGACTCCGATGGCTACGTCATAGATGAGGAGGACATGCATGACGGCGCCATAGGCTACGAGATCGACATCAATCCGAAGAGGCTCATGCTCAACAACGGCAAGGCCATCACGCTCATCGACCGCATTGACACCCTCATGGATTTGGACACAGATACCGTGAAGGTGTACTCGGTAGCAGGTGAAGGCGAGGGCGCGACGCGCACCGAGTTGAGCCACGCTCAGTTGGCCGCGCAGGGCATTGCGATTTCGTACAATGACGATACGCGCGTGCTTTCGGTGAGTGGACTCGCCGACCAAACCAGCTATGTTTTGGCATACGAGGCTGTGTCCCGCGCGTTCGGCACCAACACCTTTACGAACACGGCCACGCTTGTTGGCGGTGGCAGTCACAGCGACAGCGTGAGCGAACAGCATGCCGTAACGAACGATGACTCGAGCTTCTGGGGCAACCGTCACCCCAAGCTCGACCTAAAGAAGATCGACGAGAACGACATCACCAACAGGCTCAATGATGCGACGTTTAGTCTGTATCGGGTGAACCTCGCCACCGATACGTCCGCTTGGACACGCGCGGACTGGATGAATCTGCTCGACAAGGTCAACTCGAAGGACGAGGCCGTGATTGCGCAGATTGAAGAACAGTTCAAGATCAAAGACGAGGAGCTGCTGGTCACGAACCTCAAGTCGGGCGATGATGATATGAAGCTGCTGTTTGATGACGGCTTCGTATCCTTGGAATACGAAGAGTATGACGACAAGTACGACCCGGCGACGTTCGTGGAAAGCACCCACGACCACAACACCTTCCTCAAAGAGCACACGGTCTACTACTGGATTGAAGACACGCCTCCCACCGGATTCCATGCCACGGACAGAGACAAGCATTACTTCGTGGTGTATCTCGACGGTGAGTTGGATGACGATTACACCCACGAAGAAGACCGCAAGAAGGCCGCGTGGGCCCTCGATGATGCCGTGACCATCGCAAACAAAGACCAGGGCATCACCATCGCCTCGATGGCGTCCGACTCCGTGTGGAATGTAAACAACACGCGCAATGGCTATACGTCAATTACTGCCACGAAGCGCTGGGAGGGCGACTACGACAACGTCTACGAGACTCGTCCCAAGAACGGCATTCTTTACGACCTCTATCGCGTAGATCCCAAGACGGGCAAAGAAACCCTCATGGAGGACCTCTCGCCTGTGCCCATCAACGATGATGGGGCTGGTCGCTGGAGTAGCTACACATGGTACCGCTTGGACTCGAGCTACAACTACACCGTCAAAGAGCGCGCGGTGCCAGGCTACATAACTACCTACTCCGACAACGGCAAGGGTATAGATGGAGGTACCATAACCGTCACCAATACGTATGTGCCAAAGAGCACCGACATCTACGTCCAGAAGAAGTGGGACCCCGAAGGTGGTGCAAAGTCCGGCCAAGTGAAGGTCTCGTTGTATAGGATTCTGCACGAGATAAATGAGGATGGTTCCGTAACGGTCAACGACCCTGAGCCCATGGGCAGCGATTACACATACATGCTCACGGAAGCCAACAACTGGTCATACGGATGGAAGGGTCTCGATACCACCGACCCCAACGGCAACACCATTAGCTATACCGTGCGAGAGGACGTCGATGCCGTCAACGCGGACGCAAACGTGACGAGGGCAGGCGTCAAGTATGGTGCCGTGTACTCCGATGCCGGTGAGGGCACCGTGGACGCGCCGAAGGACAATCCGTTGATCGTGACGAACGTTGCGAATGCACCTGGAAGCCTCAAGATTACCAAGAGGGTCACCGTAAACGGTGAGCCGACGAGCGACACCGCTGCGGACGGTGTCTATCGCTTTAGGATTACCGACAAGGATGGCAATCCCGCCGCGCACATGCACGATCACAGCAAGTTGTGCGATGGTGACGATAACGCGCAAGCCCATCAGCAGTACCTCGTGGGCGACGTGACGGTACAAATCAAGAACGGCGTGACTACCTCCACGATGGTGGACAACCTCGAGGAAGGCACGTATTACGTGTATGAGTACACGCCCGATGCCCCCGTGAAGCTCGTCTCTGACCAACGCGTGAAGGTCGAGGTCGTTGCCGGTGTCACGGAGGAAGACAAGGCCCCTGAGGCGTCGTTCACCAACAACGTTGACAAGAACCGCATTGAGGTCACCAAGAAGTGGATGAATGCGAACAACGGCATCGCAGCTTGGCCTGAGGGCATTGAGGTCCAGGTGCAGGTGATGAAGAAGACCGTCACGGGCGAGGGGGCGAATCAGACGGTCAGCGTTGAGGCCGTTGATGGGGTCAATCGCGTATGGCTCACCAACAACTGCCAGTCCTATGTGTGGGACCTACCGGACGACCTTCCCACGCTGGAGTCAAACGAGAGCTATGTAGTGGTGGAGACGGGTATTCGTCGAGGCGAGCAGAACGGCACCGTTACAACGGTCAGCTCTGACCCGTCCAAGACCACATCCGAAATCACCGTTGGTGGTACCACGCAATCCTACATATCGGAAGGCAAAGACGCCAATGCCGACAAGGAAGGCGCCAAGGGTGTGGACTACATCCTCACAAACAGGCAGGTCGTGAGCGTTCCGTTCCAAAAGCAATGGGGTACGGACGGCACGAGCGAGTGGCCGCAGGGCGTATCGAGCATTGGGATACAGTTGTTCAAAGACGGGTTGCCTTTAGGTGACGAGATAACGCTCAACACGAATAACGTTACCGACGTCCCGACCATCGCTCCGACGGTTGGGGGCCACCATTACGTGTATACGTTCACTGGCTTGGAATCGGGCAACTACACGGTAAAAGAGACGAAAATCAACGGCGTGGCCGTGGATGCGACAAACATCGCTGCAGGCTACATGGTGCAACAGATTGATGGCACCACTGTTCGCAATGTCCCCGCAACGACAACCGTCGCCATTCAGAAGAAGTGGCTGGATGCGGACGGCGACGAGCTTGAGACTACCGGTACCCCGCCTACGGCAATGTGGCCCACACTCGGTGGAACGCCTCTCACCATCTCGGGCACCATCACGCGCGAGCGCCGTCCAAAGGGTTCCACGCTCGAGATTGAGTGGGTGCCGGATCTCGCTTGGAATGAGCAAACCGGGAATGACCATACGTTCACGGTGAGCGGTGTTGGAACCATCCCGAAGGTCGTGGACAAGTATGGGGCTGATGGCAACAAGCTCTATGAGTATCGCTACACTGCGACGGAGACGAGCGTGTCTCCCAATCTTACCGACGCGTTCACGTCGGCCTCCTCACGCAGCGGTGATCTCCTCACGGTGACCAACACTCCCAAGCCGACTGAGATTAGCTTCCAAAAGAAGTGGCAGAATGCGGACGGGACCGACCTCGCGTGGCCTCAGGAGAACGGCGCTCCGGTTCGCGTGCCCATCAAGCTTCGGCAACACAAGAGTACCTATAGTGGCGGTACGTGGTCTGACGCACATAATGATTGCGACCACAAGACCTACAACGTGACGAACAGCAAGGTCATAACGGTTACCGACTTGCCCGAGTACGCCTATGAGGTTGACGGACAGAATGCGACGCTCGTTAAGTACAGCTACACGGTGGTAGAGCCCACACAGATAGAAGGCTTCACCATCAGTCGAAGCGGTGGTACGGGTACCGAGAATGATCCCTACGTCATCACGAACAAGACCGAGGCCACAAGCATCAAGGTTCAGAAGCAGTGGAAGGACGAAGAGGGCCAGTCCGTTACGTGGGGCTCCACGATGCCCGATGCCGTAGCCGGTACTATCACGCGTCAGCGCCGTCCCTACGGGTCCGGTGACTCCGACGCCTGGGAAAATGACGGCACGTTCACGCCGTTGTCGTTCGAGATTCAGAAAGACAAAGACGGTACGCGGGATGGCACGGATGCCACGGCCGAAACAACGTATTCTTCCAGTGCTGCCGGCGCAAACGCCACCTTCACCCAAACCAACCTACCTCAGAACGGTTACGTAGACGGTGCGCATTACGAGTTCCGCTACGTTGCCACGGAAGGCCAAGTCGAGCACTACACCCGTGATTCGAGCATTGCTGAGGCTGATAACCAAAACCCGAGGACCTATACCTTCATCAACACGCCGCGCGACGACGAGATGAGCATCACGGTACACAAGACTTGGAAAACCACTACCGATCGTCCGGTGACCGACCTTACTGGCAAGGACGCAACCTTCACCCTGCATCAGGTTCGCTATGCGGCGCTTACGGTAAACATAAACGATACAACGTCCGATTCAGTTACCCTTACCATCAACGAAGACGGCGTGGATAAGCCCGTAACCCTTACCAAGACCGATGGTCCAGGCTATACGTACGACCAAAACACTGGTTGGACGTATACCTACGCTCCAATGCTAAAGGGCAAGAACTACACGGTCGCTGTCAGCTCCTCAAGTGGTACCTACACTGGACAGGTTGTGGGAGAAAGCGGCACGAGCTTCACTGCGGGAGATCGAGACTGCACCGCAAACTTCAATCTCGTGCCAGCGGTGACTCCGACCCTCACCGTACAGGTGACGAGCATCGATGGTCAGAGTCCCGTTGGCAAGCCTGGCGAAATGGCAGTGAATATATATGACGCAAGCAATAATCAGTATGTGGGAACGATTGGCCTGAAGGACGATACCTGGCATTGGGTGAGGACGAACAAAGAAGCCACATTCACGTTTGATGTTGCTAACGGAAAGCAGTACTACGCCGAGGTTGGTTCGTTCGCGGGCGGCATCGGAAGCGCAACGGTAGCCTCTGGCAGCAAAACCAATCCTGTTACCATCACTAACGATGCGGGTCTTATTGAGATAACCGCTACGTCAGGTACGCCGAAGTTAACCGTGACTGCGGATGGACTGAGCGCTGATGACGACGGGTCGATTGTCGTAACCGTTACTCCGGACTACACGGGATTTGGCGCGAATCCTCCCAGCCCGCAGGACACCGCAACTCAGTATACGCTGGACAAGACTAACAATTGGACGTGCCGGCACACAATGGATGGTAGGGCAGGCACTAAGTACACGGTAACTGCCGTGACCCCCGATGGCACGCATATAACAAACGCAGTGGTCGACACTTCGGGTACCACGGAAACATATGGCACTAAGTCCGCCACAATCAAAGTCACTCCGACGACCGCGCCCAAATCGCTCGTCATTAAGTTGCCTAACCCGCCCAGCAGTTATCAGGGCGGCGGTTGGATTGCGGTGAACCTTAGTGAGAATGATGCATATAAGGCCACCTACGATCTGACCAACGAAAACAACTGGACAGCCGTCGTTAACGGACTGGACTCGACCTCGAACTATACGGTGAACATCGGGTCGTTCGAAGCAAACACTTACAGCAGTGTTACTGCACCAAGCAACGCTATAAGCGGTAGGACCGGTGGAGAGTTCGACTTGACGTCCATCCAACCGGGTCCACCCATGTTGACGATTGTGGTATCCAACAGGGCGCCTTCCGACTTGGGCTGGCTAGATGTAACGGTGACTAAGGTCACGAATCTGAATAATACTCCAAGCGAGCCCACATCCGAAACCGTAAGGCTGAACGCATCCCATTCATGGACCTACGACTATCCCATGAATGGTGACTCGAACACCAGCTATACCGTGACTTACGAAAGCGACAACTGTGATGGTACGTACGTTATTGGTGCCACGGTTGATAGCTCGCAAAACAGCACGCGCGGTAGCCAAAACGACACCGTAGTTGTGACGCCGACGATCGCTACGCCACCCGCTCCAAAGCTTACTGTTAACGTGAATAACTTGATGAGTGGCGATAGCGGTTGGATAAAGGTTAATGTTTTGAAGGACAATGCACCCATCACGGGTTCGCCCATCACGTTGGACAAAGACACAAGTCCCTCTTGGACCTACGAGTTGGAGCTCGACGGGCAAACTTCGTCTACTTACGAAGTGGCTTTCGATAGCGCAGATGGATCGGAAATCTCATCGGCCAGCATAACGCAAGGTGGTGGAACGTTCGATGGCACCTCCGATCACACTGTCTCACTCAATGCGACAAAAGTAGCTGGCAATGGTACGCTTACGTTCAAGGCACCATCACTTGTCGGGCAACAAAACGGTTTCATTAAAGTGTGGTATCAGGAACAAGGGCCTAGGTGGGACTGGATTGCTGTTGACATCGACCCTAGCAATTATTGGGAGATTACTATTACTGGTCTCAACCCGACTTCTACTTATAAGCTTGGGGTCAATGGCTATGATCAGAGCAATCTGGGAAGCGTCCCCCCTGTGTGTTCGGTGGATAGCGTTGTTGGTGGAGGAACTGTTACCGTATACATTCCGCAGAGTCCCCAAGCCGGAAGTCGTATCGTAAATCCAGTGACACAGCTCTTCAAGAGACGTCTTGCTCGCACAGGTGATCCCGAATACGCCATGGTTGATGTGGAATACCGTACGCAAGATCTCAACAACGGCGCCACTACGTATACATGGAGTAAGTTGCCTAGGTTTGATGTAGCTGACAATCCGATTAAGTATTACGTTACCGAGACATGCATCGTCGATGGCGTTGAAATGGCGCACAGGGATGGCGAAGGGTACGCAGAGGACAACCCGATTGATGCTACTGGCGAACTGTACTTCACGAACACGGTTCCCGAGACCGATGCCGAAATAACAGTTCGCAAGGTCTTCAAGGATGCGAACGGGAATACCATTAGCCGCGATAGCATACCGTCGGAAGTCAATCCAAACTTTACGTTGAAGCGATACAAAACGCAGCCACAATCTAGTGGCGGCGCAATAAAGGTGACCGTGATGGCTGGCGCCACTACGAACTACCCACAGGCTACGAACGACTTTTCATATAATTATTATACAAATATAAGCGGAAGTTGCGATGAAGGCGATACTATAACGCTAATCTATAAAAAGCTGACCATGAAGAATCTTTACGGTGATGATTTAGTTGATGTTTGGCAGACTGACGAAGATGTAGTCTACTACTATGATGGCTCTGCATTTGTTGCAATGAATGCAAGCGATGTCACAAAAGATACGACTGGCGATAACGTGAGTGTTACGTTTGAGGTGCCAAGCGGAGTGTCCAATTACGATCAGGATCATGGTGGGATAGTAATAAAAGCCCTTACAAGAACGAATTATCAGGAATTTCAACAGGCATTTTTGAATAATGACGGTAATGCATGGTTTACGGAGAGCGCTTCCGGAGGGAAACCAGTGCTTGATGAGGACTACAACAATGCATCCACCAATCCAGATTTGCAGGTCATACAATTGAACCAGGCCTCAGCAGGTCAAGGCTGGAGTGCTGACGGTAGCTACTGGGAAGCGACTTTCAATCCAGTGCCACTAACAAATGGGAGTGGAACGGGCTACACGTACTTTGTGGAAGAGAGCAATATCCCGTCTGGCTATAGGACAACATATACGGTTAATGGAAATGAAGTCGATTTGGCTGATGCGGAAGATTGGCTCAACGGCAGCGGAACGGTAACGGTTACCAACAAGCAGACTACCGCCACGGTAAAGGTCCGCAAGGAGTTTGTGGATGCGGCGGGTAATGCCTGCACTCCTGCCGAGGTGACTCCTGGATCTGCAACGTTTAAGCTCCAGCGATTTGTGTACAACACTGAGGGCGGATCAAACGCTAACGCCACGCCAGATTACGTCTACAACAATGACAGTAGCAAATACCAGTCCCGCACACTTACCTGGACATCCTCTACCGCAGGCGATCATCTTGATGAAACGTTTAATCCCGTTTCGCTTACGAGCGGCGACGGAACGAAGTCGTACATTTACTACGTGGAAGAAAGCGAAGTACCGAACGGCTATACATGGTCCTACAGCGTCGACGGCAGCAGTGTTGTTACGAACAACCCCGAAGGCTGGCTGGAAGGCAGCGGTACCGTCACCGTCACAAACAAGGACACCACGCGCACGAGCGTCGAGGTTGAGAAGAAGTGGAAGGATGCGGCCACGGGCGCTGCCACCACCAACGCCCACCAAGGTGATTTCGTTGAGTTCACGCTCTATAGAACGACGACAAATACTGGTGTGGATCCCCTGATGGACAATGCTGACGACAACGGTCTGATATTCCCGGCGTCCGGTGCGGAGGTAGTGCCAACAGATAACCAAATAGTGACGGCCAACCCCGTTACCGTGAGCAAGGACTCGAACGACGCGTGGAAGTACGCTTGGAAAAACCTTCCCACTACGGGTAATGGCGGTCACGACTACACCTATTTCGTGAAAGAAACCGGAACGAAGCGGAACGGTCAGTCCGTCACGACCGGAATGTACGCCGTGTATGACTGCAAATACGCAGATGGCAATGGCAGCTCGCATGCGGCATCTGGCGTAGCGAAGGCCACTATCACCAACCGCGAAACGTCAGTTTCTGTCACGAAGAAGTGGCAGGACGTCCTAACTGGCATGGACACGACCTCGCAGCACACAGGCGATACTGCCACGTTCACGCTGTACAAGCTCGAGGTTGATGCGGGCAGCGCGCCGGAATCCTGCACCGCCGATGCGATGACAGGCAGGGTGCTTCCACAGGGTGCGGTGAAGGTTTCGGGTAACGACACGCTGGGCAATGCCATCCTGAACGATGTGGCAGTGAGCTCCGCTACCGAATGGACCCACACTTGGAATAACCTGCCGTTGCAGAATGCCGATGATCCGACGGACGTCAAGGACATCTACTACTACGTGGTTGAGTCAGCTGCGAGGGTAAGCAACGAGCTGAGGGAGGGCGATACCGCATCCTCCTATGTGTACGGAACCAATGGTGATGGCTTCAATACAGTCAATGACCCTGCGTCTGGCGTTAAGAATGCTATCGTTACCAATCGCGAGACCAGGGTAAAGGCCACCAAGACGTGGTATGACGACCAGCAGGAACTCGACGTGAGTCTCGCTCACCGCGGACAAACGGTCACGCTCGAGCTGTGGCGTGCGCTCAAGAAGCGTGGCGCGAGCTCAGGTATGGTGAATATTGCCGAAGATGAAGTAACCAATCTTGCATTCCCTGTAAACGCCGGAATGGGTGCGTTCGCGGACTTCGAACGCGTGGACAGCCAGGTGGTTCGTTATGACGTCATCGAATTCAACTGGAGCCACGAGTGGGAGCAACTGCCAACGGTGGTCGTGAAGGATGGGGATACCTACGACGTGAGCTACTACGTGCGGGAGTCCGCAAACTCCGAAGGTGCCGTCAGTGCGTGGTACGACGCGACGTATGTTAATCCTAATCCGGAAGTCGGCAAGAACTCCGGGGTGAGTTCCGTTGCCATAACCAACCACGAGACCAGCGTGAAAGCCTCCAAGACGTGGAGTGGCGGCGGACACAGAGATGCTACCGTTACGCTTGAGCTGTGGAAGGCGGTTAAAGCTCCAGTGGGCGTTTCGGGAACGTTTGACGTTGTGCAAGACGCGACGTCGGGCCTTGCGTTCCCGGTCGCTGCTGAGCCGGGCGACTACTTGGCGTCAGCTCGTATGGATCGCGTGACGCTGAAGTACGACGCCGATTTTAACGGGGGTGCCGGAGCATGGCACACCGAGTGGAATCATCTGCCCACGCATGAGGACTTCCTCGGCGTGACGTACGAGATTGTGTACTACGTACGCGAGGCGGAGACCACCGAGAATGGCCAGACGTATCCGGCAAGTGCTCGGTACGTGGAAGAGTACAACACGTCCGGTGACAAGGATTCCGGCGTGAAGTCGGTTGCCATCGAGAATTACGAGACGAGCGTGAAGGCAGTCAAGGTTTGGGCGGACCAAAGCGGCAACTCGGCCGAGGCGTACCATCAAGCCGACGATCATGTTACCTTCGAGCTGTGGAAGGCCCGCAAAAACCCGAACGGTGAGTATGGCGTAAACGTGGCTGCCAACTCTTTGATGAGGTTCCCGCGCAAGGTGACGGGCAACGGAAAATTCGACGCCCCCGAGTTGGTGGACACAAAGAACGTTGCGTATAACGAGACGGCTAACGAGCATTGGGCGCAGGAGTGGACTCGACTGCCGCTTTACGAAACGGTGGACGGAAAGACGTACGAGCTCGCCTACTTCGTGCGCGAGAAGTCCGTGTTTACCGACGGGGCAGAGTATATGCCTAGCCCCACATATGATTACGCGCTTACCGGTGGCGGCGATGTGAACAACGACGGTGTTAACGGAGGAACAGTAACTATTACCAACCACGAGACTAGCGTGGAAGTAGAGAAGGTATGGGATGGTTTCCCGCAGAATACGGACTTCTCTGGCTATACCGCCACAGTTCAGCTGTACAAGGCACGCAGGGCGCTTGATGGTCTGAGCGGTGCGTACAAGGTAGCGACCGACAGCACTTCTCATTTGCAAATGCCCGAACCGAAGGGCACGAGCGCGGGTGTCATCGAAAGCTATGGGCCATTCCCCAATGCCATCGGTGTTGCAGAATTGAAGTATGATTCGGACTACGCCAAGAGCTTCAAGCATAAGTGGTCCAACCTCCCCATGTACGAGACGGATCCAGATACGGGTTTGACGTACAAGCTGGAGTACTACGTCAAGGAGACGGCGGCGTCCGCGTCTGGCATAACCACAACGTATGCGTACGAGCACCACGACAACAACCAGAGCAAGGGGATTTCGAAGGTCACGATAACGAATACAGATACGAACAGGTGGAGCGTAAAGACGAATAAATACTGGACCGGTGGCAACGCTGGCCATGAGGGTGTCGTGATGGAGCTCACACGCTACACCAAGAACGGAAGCACGGAGACCAAGGATGAAAGCTTCCTAAAGACCATCACGCTTGATGATGGTAACAGCTGGGAGTACACGTGGACCGGACTTGACGCATCGATGACGATAAATAACACCACGTACTCAACCGAGGACGGAACGCTCATCTATAGGGTTGCCGAGAGGTTCACCGATGAGAACAACGCGCAGCGCAAGGACTTTGCGGTGGAGTACGAGGATCCGACCGACCCCAGCAAGGGCACAAAATGGCCGTACTACCAAACGGGAACTAACGCAGGGGACAAGATTACCTATTGGGTCGTCACAAACAAGCCCGTTTACACCGGCAAGCTCAAGATAAAGAAGACGTTCGATGGCATCGAGCTCAGTACGTTCGCGGGTGTGCCTGCCACGAGCATCTCTCAGGAGCATCGAACGGCGCTTGAGGCGGCCGAGGATAAGCTCCAGTTCGACATCACGACCGTTGACTCGTTCACGATAAAGAATGATACGGAACTTGTTCGCAGGACGTGGCACTTGGTGCACCCCAAGAACGACCACAGCCAGCTCGTTTGGGTTGACGAGCCGGTGCAGGGTCAGAATCTGATGCGGCCCGCGACAACGGTTTCGGATAACGAATCGTACAACGATTACGTTGCTCGTTTCAATGCGTGGGAGACGACGTTCAATGCGAGTTATGACTACGTGACGTATGCCGACTTCACCAACGGCGAGTTCCAGATTGTTGACTCGCCGACGCATATGGACGAGCTCAGCGCAGACCTTGTCATGGACAAGGCGTACGACGTGGCCGAAATCAACGAGAAGAGCCTTATCGCCAACCACACGCTCGTGTCCGACAAGAGCGTTACCCACGGCAGTGGTCCGGTGCCTAAGGAAAGCCAGGACACCATCAATCTCACCAACACATACGCGCCCGTCAAGGGTACGCTGCGCGTGACCAAGGATGTCACCCTAAATGGCGAGAAGTACGATGACGTCGGCGCGGGCAAGTCGTTCAAGATCGGCATCGAGAAGTGGAATGGATCGGAATGGGTGCCCGTTATTCACGACGTCACGACAACACAGACGATGCGCCTCGAGAGCGGCGAGACGACCCTCATCACGACTACGACGCCGGAGTTCTGGACACAGACAGTCACTATGGGCAAGGGATCCACCGCAACCGTCGTGTTCGACGACCTGGAACTTGGAACGTATCGAGCGTATGAGGTTGCAGACGATGCGCACGGATACAGCGTATGGTCGCAGACGGAGGACCCGAACGGAACCAATCCCATAAAGACGATTGCGGGGTATCAGTGGGAGGTCACCCAGACGGGCACGTACTACACATACGATGGCAACACGTTGAGCATGGTTGACGGCACCGGTACGTCCACTAGGAGCAACAAGGGTGCATGGGAGGAAGTTGCCGGCGACTCAGACAATCGTGTAACGATTACGGGTGACGGCGGAAACGAGCACGCTTATGATTCGAGTGGCTCTGAGCACGATTCTGGCGTCGTCCTCTCTGCGGGCACCGAGGACGAGAAGGCCCCGCGCAATGCCGAGATCACCATTACCAACAACAAGACCGAGACCGGCTCGATTACCGTAAACAAGACGATGCTCCTCAACGGCATTGCCGATGCGACGCGCAAGGGCAACGAGGTCAAATTCGGACTCTTTACGGGCACTCCGCCAACGACGGCGAATGCGGTGAAGGACCCGACCGATTCCAGCAAGGCCTACGTTGTTACGGTCACGCTCGGCCAGGATGCTGATGGCGCAACGACCTACGACGACAAGGGTGTGACCAAGGCCTATGATGGTTCGTGGGGTGCGGCGACCTTCTCTGACTTGGCATTCAGGGATGGCGAAGGCAATCCGATTACGTACCATGTCTTCGAGCTTGACCAGCAGGATCCGCCCCAGCCCATCACCACACTCAAGCGGGACCTTACGTTCAGCGTGTCTGGCGAAGCGAAGAGGGACGAGTATACCATCGTGCAGGACAACAAGAGCAAGACGCTCGAGCACGACAGCAACCCGTCAGATGCAATTGATACCGCCAACCAGACGGCATCCTTCACGAACAACCGTTACGAGAAGGGGAGCATTAAGATAACCAAGAACGTGGTTGACGAAACCGGTACCGTCGAACCGAGTGCATCCGGAACGTTCAAGATTGGTCTGTTCACGTTGGCGAGCGATAACGATACGCCGACGGATTACACAGACGATACTTACACGCTCGTCAAGGGTCGTACGCTTGACGTCGAGGTAACGAACGGAACCGGTGTGACCGTATTCGATAACATCCCCTATGATGCAGAGAATGGCTCAACCTATTTCGTCTTCGAGATTGACCAGAACAATCAGCCGGTGTTGCAAGATGGCGAGATTGACGGCTATACGGTGAGCTACGGGAACTGTACGGGAAATAACGTGTGGGAGCGGCAGGGACACGCGAGCGAATATGGCTTCAGGCTCACGCAGGACTACCACATCTTCAATGGAGAATCCTCCGACCATCCAGCTGCCGTGATCAATAACATCCCCAGTAAGTCAGAAGTCCGCGTCCTTAAGGTTGATAAACGCACTTACACTACGAGCAGTCCGAATGGCGCCAAGAAGCTTGCTGGTGCGAGGTTCACACTTACACAGATCGAAGAAGACGTCGTGCTGCAGGCAAGCGGAATGGTCGTTCAGAAGCAGGGGACAACGCCGGTGGTGTCGGATGAAACCACGGCTGATGGCTTGGTGAGCTTCACCGATGTGGTTACCGGTTACTACGAGGTGAGCGAGACGGTGTTCCCCACGGGCTACGTCCTTGTTGGTGACAGCACGTTCTACTTCAAGGTGTCGGGCGGAAAGGTGGTCTTCCTGCAGAAGGAGGTCGGCAGAGCTCCGAAGGATTGGCATGAGATGACTCCGCAGGAGGTTGCCGAGTACACTGCGACGGGTAACAGCAACGTCTTGCGCTATGCGTCCGCCGCCGTCGAGCAGGACGCTGTGCCAGCGACCGTCACCATCGGCAACATTGCCGGTGCGGAGCTCCCGTCCACCGGTGGCCCCGGCACCATCGGCATAACCGCGCTCGGCCTGTTCTTGCTCGCCGGTTCGCTCATTCTGCTGCGCCGCCGCCATCCTGCACGCTACGGGTCGCGCTAGGGGATGATTCCCCAGCGCGACGTCACGGCAGCGAGCCGCCCCTGACGTGAATTTTGCTGCAGCAAAATCGAAAAACGAACACTTGTATTCGTACACCTGTGCTGCTATGCTATGTATAGCAAAGGTAGCCGGATATAGGAGGTGCCATGGAGCGCATGGCAAAAGAGGAGAGGACGAGGAGGGACCTAGAGCGGCTTGCACGGTTCAGGGTTTTGGACGATACGTTCATGCGGCAGGTTTTCAAGGACCAACGTGAGCTCACTCAGCATGTGTTGCGCGTGCTTACAGGCATTCGTGGTCTGGTGCTCGTCGATCACGAAACGCAGCGTGATCTCAAGAGATTGGTGGGGTCGAAGTCAGTCGTGCTCGACGTTTGGGGGACTGACCCAAAGGGCACTCAGTACGACATGGAGGTGCAGAGTGGCTCGGATCTCGATCCGTTAAGGTTTCGATACTATGGGTCTGCGATGGACGTGGAGACGTTATCTGCGGGTGCCGAGTATGTCGATCTGCCTGAGCGCTGGCTTATTGTGGTACTGGAATGTGATCCTGAAGGGCCAAAGAGAAAGCTGCGCCACTATCGAATGCGTGAGGAGGGCGATGCGACGTCCGCTGGTGCACTACTTGCCGATGGTGCCCACCTCATTTATGTGAACGCCGCCTGGCGTGGCAACGACGAGATTGGATCACTCATGGCTGACTTCTGCCAGAGTGATCCAGCGCAGATTCACGACGCGATGCTGCGCGAGAGAGTACAATACCTAAAGACCGACCCGGAAGGGGTGCGAGAGATGTGCAGAATCAGCGACGAGATTTACAACGAGGGCATCGAGCAGGGCATCGAGCAGGGCATCGAGCAGGGCACGAGGGGCACCCTTCTCGCAAATGTGCGCAGCCTGATGAGTAGTGTGGGGTGGACTGCCCATGAGGCTCTCGAAGCGCTCCAGGTGCCAGAGTCCGAGCGGGAGTACGTGCTCGCGGAGTTGCAATCACCAGTCAATGCCGGCTGAGCTGCGGTCGGGGCATCGCGAAACGGTCTCCTCCAAGCCTCGCAGGACCGACTCGGAAGGGGTGCGAGAGATGTGCAGAATCAGCGACGAGATTTACAACGAGGGCATCGAGCAGGGCATCGAGCAGGGCGCGAGGGGCACCCTTCTCGCAAATGTGCGCAGTCTGATGAGTAGTGTGGGGTGGACTGCCCATGAGGCTCTCGAAGCGCTCCAGGTGCCAGAGTCCGAGCGGGAGTGCGTGCTCGCGGAGTTGCAATCACCAGTCAATGCCGGCTGAGCGGCGGTCCATGCTGGGGGCCGTCTCCTGGCGTGACGCAATCGGCCCCCGCCGCGTCACTGCTCGTTCTCGATCACCTGGAAGTTCACCTCGTCGAGCTTCTCGACATGGAGGTCGATAAGGTCCTCGATTTCCTCTTGCTGTGCCGCGCTGAGTTCCTTGGTAGATTGGACCGTTGCTACGACGCTGGTATTGATTTTGTCGTTTTCGGCATCATACGTGTCGACGGCGCCGATGCTGTAGCCGACGATCTTTGGATAGATGATCTTGAGTTCGTGCGTGAGCATTTCGGTGTCGTAGGTGTCGAAGCTCTCGAAGAGGTTCGCGTCATTGGCCATCACGCTGTGCACCACCTGCGCAGAGAAGAACACACACGGTATTGCGAGCAGGAGCGAACCTATTACGAGGCTCCTGCGTATAGTGTGCGAGAGCGACAGCGCTTCCTCTTCCTCATCGGGTGAGACGATGCCGTCGCCGTCGAGGTCCTTCTTGAGCGGTAGGTGCATCAGTGTGAGTACGATGTTGGCGCCGAAGGCGATGAACACCACGTTGATGAGGAACTCATAGAAGCCGGACGCACCGAGCACAAGGTTGCGGACGGCAAGACCATAGCCGGTGGCGCACAGTGGCGGCATGAGCGAGGTGGCGACTGCGACGCCGGCCAGGAGCGTGTAGGGTTCTTGCCTGCGGGAGCTACCCAAAGCGCCGGCGAAGCCTCCGACGAAGGCGATTATCAGGTCCCAAACCGTCGCTGTGGTGTTGGACATCACGTACTCGGTCGTGCTCGAGAGTGGCGATATGAGGAAGTAGAGCGACGAGGTGGCAATGCACACGGCGACTTGGACCAGCAGGCCAACCGCAGACTCGCGCAGCAGCTTGATGTCGACGACCGCTACGGAGTAGGCGATGGCGAGGACCGATCCCATCAACGGGCAGATGAGCATGGCACCGATGACGGCCTCGGTCGAATCGACGTTCAGTCCGATGGAGGCGATGAGCATGGCGGCGATGAGCTGACACACGTGGATGCCGTCGATCTTCGAATCCTCCAGCACGCGCTTGCGAATGGTCTTGTAACGGGCGCGGCCTTCGTTCATGTTGAAGAAGCCGCGCACCATCTGACCCAGATCAGTTGCCCTCATGGTGCCTCCTTAGTAGCCGCGCACGATTGTAACAACGTTTTGCCAGAGGAACCGTAGCTCGGCCGAAATATATTAGTATGTGATGAGTGCGTTCCGGAGCAATGGCGAGGGGGTGACGCCATCATGTCGTCACGCATCGGAGAAGAGTTCAGGGCCTGGGTGCTTGCGCAGAAGGTGGCCCGGCATGAGGTGATCTCGCTTGATGAAGACCACCTGTACGTGGATGCCGGAGAACTACAGGCCGAGGTGAACTTCTACCCCCTCGATGAGGCGACCGAGATCGTGGAGTATCTCATCGGGCGCGGCGAGGGGGAGGACCCGCTGTTCTTCCTTCACTTCGCCCTTGATGACATGGGACGTGCAAAGGAGCTCTTTGGTCAGATGTCAGAGGCCTTCGAGGCCACGGAGTCCCGTAAGACGACGCGTGTCCTGCTCTGCTGCACTTCCGGGCTCACGACCACGCTGTTTGCCGCGCGCTTGGGTGAGGCCGCGAAGACCCTCTCGCTTGACTATGAGTTCACTGCCGTGCCTGTCGAGCGGGCCTTGCGGCAGCCAGACGACTACGCAGCGGTTCTGCTCGCCCCGCAGGTGGCCTTCATGCGTCAGCAGATGAAGAAGGTGTACTCCCAGGCGGTGGTCTTTGAGATTCCCGCACGAGTCTTTGGAAGCTATGACGCCGGCGCGGCTTTGCGTCTGCTGCTTCACGCCTTGCGAGACGCCCAAGATGCCGGGACGCCCGAGGTGAGGCTCCATTCCCTGCGCGACCTCTCAGACGATCGGCAGGTGCTCATCGTCACGCTGTTTTCCATGCGAGACCACACGAGGATTGGGTACCGACTATATAGCCGTGGCACAGGGGTTGCCGAAGGCGTCGTGCGCAAGCCAGATCTAGATTTTCGGGACGTGGAAGACCTCATCGAGACGATTAGTCTGCGTGGCGTCGCAATGGACACGCTCGACGCCATTGGTATTGCGGTGCCTGGAGTGACGTTCCGCGGGACGATTACGCTTCCCAATGTGCTGGACGAGAGCTACGAGCTGGGCATGAGCCTCACGAGGAAGCTCGGAATCCCCGTGTACGTTGACAACAACTGCAACGCTGCCGCCGTTGGCTGCTATGTGAGCCAGACCGAGGTGGAGAACCTCGTCTTCTACCGCCATGCGTTCGGGCATGAGGCGGGCGGCTTCGGAACCGTCATCGACGGTAAACTCCTCAAGGGGCACCACAACCTTGCAGGGGAACCCAAATACTTCGAGAACAGCTTTGCCTACGACACGAGCTTTGGAGATGCCATCTGGAACGAGGACGGTATGCACGAGCTCGCCCTCAACGTCATCAGCGCGAGTATGGCGCTTGTGGCACCTGATGCCGTGTACCTCGCAGTGGATACGGTCGATGACGCCGAGGCGTTCCGCGACCTGTTGCTTGAGGTCTTCGAGGACGAGTATGTGCCGACCGTACACATTGTTAAGGACTACGTCGAACGCGTGTATTTGGGCACGCTCGCCTTGGCGCTGCAGAAGCTCCGCGATCCGGATTACCGCTCCCTTGGTGTGATTCCACAGAGGTGATGGCCCCATTGGGGTTGGCGATGCGTTGAGACTGACGGGTGGCAGCGTTGGAACTGCTTCCGGCGACGCTTACCGTCGTGATTCCGGAGTTGCTTCTGGGCAGGAGATTCAGCTACGGTGTAAAATCACGCTATCGGTGTGTAGGGCAATCGCCTTTGCTTTTGTGAGTGTGCTCGACGTTTTGCGTCTTGTGGCGGAAGCATTGACGCGCAGCTATGGCAAAGAAGGGCGGCAAGGAGATTTGGCCGTAAGCGGGATTGCCTGCATTTGCATAGGCTCGGTGGTGACGGAGGGATCTGATGGCTGATATGTCGGAGACGTTGGAACAGGCATTCCTCAACGCACTCAGGGCAGGTGCGAAGGAACGGCGTGATGACGTGAGCGTGCTGCGGGAACCGAGGGTGTTCTTCTCGCTGGTGGCCGACAATCTTGGTGACATAGACCCAAAGTACAAGAACCCGCTTATGTCGGTATGTGGAGTGAATCCCAACGATTCCCAAACCCATCATTACTTAGATGCATTTTATTCGGCGGCACAACAGGGCAGTCTTAAGGCGTTGACCTATGCTGTCAGCCAGAGCGTTGAGCAGCTGTATGACTTGCAGGGGATCGACAAGGCGCTCGGCGAACAGATTTTCAGCGCATTGGCATCAGCGATTGCCTCCCATTTGGATATTGACGATGGCGGCGTGCAACAGGAGAATGACGGGCTGCGAAGAAAGGTGTTAATCATCGTGGTGTTGCTGGCGTTTGTGGCGCTTGCGGTCGCCGCAATCGTTTTCGGCCGGCTGCTCCTTGGGGGGAATCCCGAAGGCAGGCATCGCGTGCCTGAGGACACGGACGAGACGAAGCAGTCCCAGGTCGAAGTGGCGGTGCGTCAGGACGAGGAGTCTAGCGAGACGAATCCGATGGAGAAGCCCGTGAAGGCAGTTGTTACGTTTGATGCTAACGGAGCAGATGGGGATGATGTACCTGAATCAATTACCTGTGACACTGGGACGCAGATTGAACTACCAAGCTCAGGACAACTCAGGCTCGAGGGATTCGCCTTCGGCGGTTGGGGCGAGACAAGTGAGGCGACACAAACGCTTGCTGCGGGCGAAACATACGCCGTGGAGGGTGATGTCACGCTATATGCCATTTGGAACGACGCGCTCAGGCTTTCAAGTCAGCTGGAAATCAGTGAAGTCGCGTTTGCGCAGGATGACGGTAGCTACAAGGCTATGGCCTTTGTGACGAACAATTCAGATTCAACGGTTGACTTGCGCGGCGACGTTGATTTCTTGGACAAGTCAGGTAACGTCGTGGAGAGCTTTGGCGATTCGGCATGGAGTGTTGGCCCGGGAGAGAAGTCCCTTCTGACAAATCAGTCCACACAGCCAGGCGTCGAAGGTGCCAAATGGACGATCACCACAAGCGCCCCGCTCATGGGAGGCTCCTCTGCGTTGCGTTTCCTAGATGCATCCATACAGGATGTGACGGACAAAGGAGTCACCGTGAAGGTGAAGAATACGGGGGACAGGCCAGCGTGGCTTATGTTTTGTACCGTATGTGGCCGCGATGAACGTGACCAATATGAGCTGCAGTCGAACCTTGTAGAAGATGCAAAGCAAAAGATAGAACCTGGCAAGTCAACCACGCTCCACTTTGAGGGAGACCATTGGCAGGACTTGGATAACGAGGTGTACCTCTACGGGTATGCCGACAAGTATGATGGGGAATGAGGGCCGGAGGCCATAAAGCGGCCTCCTCGTCTCATCTACTCATTCACAAACAGATATGCTCGCTTGTTGTAGTAAAGCACGTTGAGCGCTACGAGGGCGATTATGGGTAGCAGGAAAATGACTCCCATAATGCCGTTCTCAGCTATGGAGCGCAAAGCCTCCGAAAGCACCAGCATGGCCATAACAACATAGAGCAGCTTGATGGCGCCAACGTTGAAGGTGGCCATACGAAAGCGAAGAAAGACGGACAGCACTCCCGCTATGATGTGGAGTAGGGCATAAAGCAGGATGATGGGCCCGACCGCACTGACGGTGGGGCCAACCATTTGCACCAGTACGGGGAGCTGTGCAAAGATGGTCAAGAAAATGGCCAAACCCAGCAGCACATTGATCGCTGCAACGGCAAAGTACGCAAACACTACGCCAAAGCGGTACCACTTCATGCCATGGCCGTCGACCTCTGCCCGCATGATGAGGTCTTCAGGTGTTTGGCCCAAGGAAAAGGGTTGAGCAGCAGGCGTGCTCGCAGTTACGCCGTAACTTGATTCGATGCCTGGCGGTATGCTCATGCCGTAGTCATGGCTGCTTTGCTCGAAACCGCTTTCCGACGCATCAGGGTTTTGAGCCTTTGCGAACCATTCGCGGTCTTCCGTGATTTTGCCACTACAGTTGGGACAGTAATTCGCTCTGTCGGGAATGAGGGAGCCGCAGGACGGACAATGCATGTAATTACCTCCCGATGTGCTGGCCAATGTGCAATCGCCAATCATGATGCAACAGTATACTATACGCTGAAGATATACGCCGTTCGCATTCGACGGGGGAAGATGTATGGCCAATGAGCTAAGACCCCACACGATTATTTCCACTATGTATGGGGCAACGGTGCGGGTGCTACGGAAGCTTGGCGGTGGTGGTCAGGGCGACGTTTACGAAGTGGAGTATCGGGGGAAGAGAAAGGCACTCAAGTGGTACCATGTCAACAAGATTTCAAACCTGAATAGTTTTGTAAAAAACCTTAAACGGAACATCACGATGGGCAGTCCCACGCAAGACTTCCTCTGGCCCATCGACATGACGGAATTCGTATCTGGCTCGTTTGGCTACGTGATGGACCTTTGCCCGGAGGGCTATGAGGAGGCAAAGGAGCTGCTTATCGGTAACGTGCGGTTCGCGTCGTATCGACGGCGTATCGATGCGTGCCTCAACATCGTCTCGGCATTTCGCATTCTGCATGGCAAGGGGTTCAGCTATCAGGACGTCAATGCGGGGAACTTCTTCATTGATCCACGAACGGGGAAGGTGCTCATCTGCGACAACGATAATGTGACCACAAACGGGGAAGAGATGGGGGTTCTTGGTACGTTAAGCTACATGGCGCCCGAAATCGTGACGCGCAAGAGCTTCCCAAACAAATATAGCGATCGCCACTCGCTGGCGGTGTTGCTGTTTCGCCTGCTGTTGGGTCCGCATCCCCTTGAAGGTGCCCGCTCGGTCAACACCGTTCTTGACAGTCAGATGCGCAGGTCCCTCTACGGAGAGAATGCGCTCTTCGTGATGGATCCCCATGATCGCTCTAACGCGCCTGATCCCATAGCGCAAGAAGGGTTGGTCTCCTTGTGGAATCAAATGCCCGAGCATCTAAAGAAGCTGTTTACGAACGCCTTTTCCCAGGAGGCCTTGCACGACCCTTTGTGCAGGCCATTGGAGGCAGATTGGCAAAGCTCCCTTGCCCGATTTCGCTCCGAGGTATTGACTTGTGGGTGTGGCAACGAGGTGTGCTGCGAGTCGGGGATGCCGGTGCCGTGCGATGCGTGCAAACAGCTCGTTTGTGCCCCCTTCGTTGCGGTGTTTCGTGAGATGGTGTTGCCGGTTGCTTTGGACACGCGCATCTATCGCTGCCAGCTCGGCAATCCGGGCATCTCAAAAGCTCTCGATCTGGTCGCATACGTCACGGGCGCAATAGATGATCCGTATGCGCTCGGTTTGCGCAACATGGATTCCGAGCCGTGGGAAGTGCATACGAGATGGAATGAGCGCCATTTGCTGCGGCAAGATGAGGTGGTGCAGGTGGAGGAGGGGCTGCGCGTCGCCATGCCGGGGACACGGGGACCTGTGAAGGTGCGCTTTGAGCGCAATGCGCAGACAGTGAGGAAATGAATATGAAACCACGAGGGTTGGCGCGAAGGATTCTGCCTGTCTTCTACGTGCTTGACACGTCGGGAAGCATGCGTGGCTATGCAGTCGAGTGCTTGAACTCGGCTATGGAAGAGACGGTGCGGACACTAAAGAACATGGCGGCGCACAATGGTGATGTGCAAATTAGAATTGCGGTGTTGAGCTTCGACAACGAGGCGCGTTGGATGGATCCCGGTGTTCCCGTGGACGTGGAGGACTTCGTGTGGGAGCCGCTTACGGCCGAACTTGGAAACCAAACATGTATGGGCGCTGCAGTGCGAGAGCTTAACTCCAAGCTCAGTGAGGATGCGTTCTTGTGCTCGTTGACGGGGAGCCTCATGCCGGTCATCGTCTTTATGACCGATGGATTTGCAAGCGATGGCTATGAGGCTGCGTTGGAAGATGCGCTGAGAAACCACCTGTTTAGGGATGCCACACGCGTGGGCTTCGCCGTCGGTTCAAGCGCTGACGTGAAGATGATCGCGCGGCTTACGGGCAACTCGAGGGCTGTGGTGCGCGCTGGCGACCTGGACACATTTGTGTCGCTCATCAAACTTGTTTCCGAGACCGCCACGCAAGCCGCGAGTTTGAGCCATGTCGGCGACGTCGGCGATCGTGGTGGCAAAGCTGTGGAGGATGCGATGATCGCCAATGATGATGAGGTGACCGAATGGATTGCTTCTGAGGATGTGCACAGGGGCAAGGTACCTATCTGGGACATGAACGACCCCATCTAGCACGCTGCATGATGTGAGGGAAAGCTAGACGATGGGTCTTCTGGCGATACGTTATAACGAGGCTGGTCCTCATCACAGGGTGCATGGTATCGGATGCGAGGACATGGCAAATCGCATGCGTGAATAGCTTGAGCGGGTGAATCTGGCGGCTATGGGCAAAGCCATATGCCGATTGTGTCTCTTGGTATGACTTCAGTTCCTATAATATAAGCCATTGCTTGGCGTGCGGTGTGCCGAAGGAAGGGATGGTCATGAGTGTTCGTGGCTTCATGAGGGGTTGTCTGGTGACGTTGGCGGTGCTAATCGCGTCTATGGCCTTTTGGCCGGGTATTGCCGTCGCCTGGGAAGACAATACTAACCGCTATAACGTCGTGATGGTACTCGATGCGAGTGGCTCCATGTCATTCACCGATCCGAATTCCCTGCGCTCAAATGCGATGGCACAGTTTGCCTACATGTTGGCAGAGAAGGGCAACAGGCTTGGTGGCGTGGTGTTTACGCACGAGATAGCAAAGACGGAAGCGCTGTCCCCGTCTGAGTCGTTTGAGGAGAGGGATGGCTTCCTGAACGCGCTGTCCTCTGTTCCTGCCGTAGGTGACACAAACATCGGCGCAGCGCTCGATACGGCAATCACCATGATAGATCGGGATGGGGACGCGAACCTTCCTTCGGTCGTCCTCCTTCTGAGTGACGGAAACACGGATTTGGCAGACGAAGAAGACCTCAAACAATCCTTGGAAACAAAGGCGGAGGCCATACAGCGTGCGCGAGATAAGGGCATTCCCATCTACTCCGTATGCCTCAATGCGGATGGCACGGCCGACGTGAGCGAGATGAGGCAGATTTCCAAAGCTACGGGCGGCGAGTTCAGAGAGGTAAAGAGTGCGGAGGACCTTCGAAGTGTCTACGAGGCGTTCTACGGCCTCATCTTCGGTACGACTGCCAAGGTGATCCAGGAAGACGTGTTCCCCAAGAACGGCAAGCTGGAGACCGAGTTCACCTTGCCCGGCCTTGGCGTGGAAGAGGTCAACATCATCGTATATGGTGGGCTAAAGAGCTTCTCGATTCTTCGCCCTGACGGCAGCGTCGCCGAGGCGAATTCCGTGGCAAACGATACGTTTACGCTCATAAAGCTCACTGACGTGGCTCCGGGAACGTGGAAGCTCATAACCGAGGGCGTGCCTGGAGACAGTATCATTATAAATATGGTATGCAATACGGATTTGGGGGTGCTTGCCGAGGTTGAGCCAGAGGAGGGCGTCATTAATCCGAAGGATTCGATTGCGGTGCGCGCCTATCTCACCGAACGTGATTCCAAGGCATCTGACGAGAAGCAATATGAGGGCTACGAAGCAGAGCTGCAAATCATGAATGCCAGCGACGAGAGTGTAAGTGACACCGTGCCCATGTCGCTGGCGGGCGAACACTTCGAATTGGTACGGCCCTTGGAGAAGCAGGGAATCTACAAGTTCAAGGTCCACGTCACAGGCAACGGTCTTGATAAGGTCTCGGAGGTGCTTGGTCCCATAACGGCGACATTCAAGGAGCTTACTGAGGCAGAGAAGAACAACACTGCGCCGACCCCGGTGGAAAACCCAGTCGAGCATGAGGTGTTCGTATGGCCGTCGTTCTCTCCCATTGGCGACAAAGACCTTTCGATCGACCTTGCCACGTTGGCAACCGACAAGGAAGATCAGGAACTCACGTATGCTATCGTGTCAAGCTCGTTCATGGATGATGACTACAATATAAAGGGAAACAACCTCACCATCACACGCTTCAGCATACCTAAGGGTGCGTTTACGGTGCGTGCGATGGACAGTCTCGGCAAGTCATGCGACATAGAGGTGATAGTCGTCAGCCACAGTGTAGCGATGATCACGGCGATAGTGGCGTTGGTGGGCCTATTGATTGCCATCATCGTGCTGCTCATCCTGCTTTACATTGCCCTTACGCGTCCGTTTAGGGGCGAGATTGCCGTGTACTCCAACGTCGATGGGTCGTATCGTGGCAGCTCCATCGTCGGAAGGCGCGGTCGCATCAAACTCACAGCGTTTGGCCTTGACCCCATCGGCATCAACTACAGCAAGTCCTACATTCAGGCCACGGGCAAATCATACGTGCTGCTTAAGACCAATGTGCCCGTCATGTTTGCGGGCAAGCCAACAAAAGAGGTGCGTGTGGAAAACGGCGTCAACACGATCGTGTCCTCGGCCGTAAGCGACAACTCGTTGGAGCTGCACTTTAGAAGCCTCATGAACTCTTCTCCATTTACAGGGGGTAAGCGGAGGCCGAAGCCTCCCAAGCCTCCCAAGCCTCCCAAGGCGCCGAGGCGTGGCCGCTTCTAGCATTGCTTCTGGCGCGGGGTCGGATCAGAAGATGGCATGCCCGAAGACCCGTCTCGCGCATGGGGGCAGACTTTGAATCGTTCGATGGATCAGCACTAGTCAGTCGGGATGTTCTAACAGGAAAGAAACGCGAGGTGGCACAATGGCCGTATACAAGAGACTTTCGCTCGCAGCGGGCGGCGGCATCGTATCTGCTCTGCAGCAGGCGAAGCAGGCGGAAGAAACTGCATCGCTGCTCATTGGGCTCGGGGGCACGGGCACGGACTGCATCCGCACCATAAAGACGCAGGTGTGCACGAGGCTCCGGCCCGATGACCCCGAGGCCATCGTTCCCACGTATTCCCACATCCGCTTTTTGGGGGTGGATACCGACGAGAGCCAGCGGGGCGACGGATCAAACGACCAGAAGGCGCAAAACACCGGTGCGCGCATGGCGCTTGACGAGACGGAGTACTTTTCCATCGCGAATGCCCACGTGGACAGGGCGCTCAAGAACAAGCGCTCCATCGCAAGCCGCAAGGAGCTTGAGTGGCTGCGGTACGAAGACATCAATCCCGGTGTAATGGGAGACGCGGGCGCTGGCGGTGTTCGTCAGGTGGGACGTTTTATGATGATGGACAAGGCGAATGCCTTTATGGCCCGTGTGGAGAACGAGCTTAATGCCGCTTGCGAGGGCCTGACGCACCGCACGGTGAACGTCCACATCTTCGCGGGTCTGGGGGGTGGCACGGGCGCAGGGTCCTTCCTCGACGTCTGCTACATGGTGAGGAAGGTGGCCGAGACGTTCGGCGCCACGGTGTACGGCTACTTCTTCCTGCCTGACGTCAACGCCAGCAGGATTCCGCTGGACAACACCCACGTGCACTCGTACCTGCCGAAGAACGGCTACGCCGCCCTGCAGGAGCTGGACTACTGCATGCAGCTGCACTGCAACGGGGGCAAGTTTACGCAGGTCTACAAGGGCGGCAAGCGCATCGAGTGGGATAGGGCACCCGTGGACATGTGCCACCTCATCTGTGCGACAAACGAGGCGGGCCATGTGCTGCGCAACCCCTACGACTACGCGATGAGTGCCACGGCAGAGTACGTGATGGACTTCCTCACCAACACGTCTGACGACAACTTCAAGCTCACGTCGCACCTACAGAACTTCAAGGCGGTCGTCAGCGAGGCCGACGCCCCCTTCGGAGCGTGCATGTCCTACCTCGCGCTGGGGGCCTCCTGCGCCTCCATCCCCATGCGCGAGATAAACACCTACCTCGCCTCTGAGCTGTTCCACCGCTTCTCGGAGGTCCGGGGGAAGTCGCCGCGGCAGAACGAGGTGGACGCGCTCGCCAACGCGGCGCTCGGCGGTGGCGAGCGCGGCATGGGCGTGTACGAGTCGCTGCTGCGCGAGCTGCGCAGGGGGGCGGAGGGCGACTTCACGGGCTTCCCAGGCGACTGGAAGCTCATCGCGCTCCAGGGCAACAAGACGCTGGTGAACCACTACACGGACCAGCGGGCGGACCAGACCGGCGCCATCACGACGAATGCCGAGCACCTGTCCTCCGGCACCAACGAAGGCTCGCTGCTGCTGAGGGTGGACCGGAGGCTCCAGGAGGCTGTGCGCGACATAGCGCGCGGGCCGATGTACGCCCACGGCATGCTCGACGCGGCGGCCGGGTACAACCTCCTCAACGTCATAGACGGTCTCTTGGCGACGAACGACAAGCGGATGCAGCAGGAGCAGGCTCAGGAGAATCTGCGCAAGACCGACTACGAGAACGCCCGGGCGGACTTCGAGGCGCATGCGCACAGCATGACGGGCATTGGCAACAGGAAGCGCTTCGAGACGTACGAGTGGTACCTGCGCCAGCTCGTCGCGCACTGGCTCGAACTCGACGCGTACGAGGCGCTCGATCGGGTGCTGCGCAATCTCCGCAAACAGCTCATCCAGCGCGACGCCTCCTACTACGCCAAGCTCGCCGGCATCATGGGCAACCTCGCCGACACCTTCGAGGAGAACCGCGGAGCACTGCGCAGCGAGGGTGCGGTGCTTGGCTCTGCGGACGGCTTCGAGGAGCCGCTCATGAGCGTGGCCGAGCTGAGGGGCGCGCTCGACGACGAGGTGCGCCGCGTCGACGTCCCGAACATGCTCGACGCGTTCATGGCGATGTTCGCCGACAACGAGGGCGAGTGGGCAGCCGAGGACGAGGCGCGCATCGCGCGGCTCGTGAACGGATTCTTCGTCAAGCAGGCGTTCTCCGGCTTTGCGGGCCGCACCATCACGCGCTTCCTCCAGGACAAGTACGGCACGACGAACGACGCGCAGCTCGCCAACCAGGTGTACCGCGACTGGATGCGCAAGCTCACGGCGAAGGCCAGTCCGCTCTTCCACTTCGACCCGTCGGTGTGGGACCAGTCCAAGACGTCGAGGATGGCCTTCGTGTCCGTGCCCGCCGAGTCGGGGCCGATCAGCGCCGCGGCGCAGCAGATGCACAATGTCGCGAATCTCTGGGAGGTAAAGGAGAGCGACCTCACCGACCGCATCTACGTCATGTGCAGCGCCGCAGTCCTGCCGCTGGCGTCCTACACGAAGTGCGCGGAGTACGAGGAGGCGTACTTCAAGGACAACGAGCCGGGTCGCCACTACTACGAGGGTGGCGTCGAAGACATGCCCTTCAGCGACTGGCGCGGGCTCCCGTCGCTTACGCCGCAGAGCCTCATCGAGACCAAGAGGGTGCCACACGACTTGGCCGTAATGGTCGAGAGGGCGCGCGCGCTGTTCGAGGACGCCGTGGCCCTCGGTGTGATAGACGAGTCCGACGGTGCGATATCCCTGCCTGATGAGGGCTCGATGGGGGACGCCCGCAGGGTCATAGCCGAGGCGAGGGACTTTGCGGCGTCCATGTCGGGGAGGAGCCAGGTGCCCCGAGCCGAGGAGCTGCTCAGAGCGCTCGGGGAGCGCGGACGAGCGCACCTCGTCCCCTCCGGCAAAAGGGTGTTCACGGACGGCAACACAGAGCCCGAGTTCAAGCGCAGGAACATGAAGGATCACTTCGTGTCGTCGCCCGCCCTCCACGAGACGGTGCGCGAGGCGGTCGAGGCGGCCGGGTCAATCGCCCGCGAGGCGGACATGGCAGAGAAGGCGCTGAACGAGGCGATCAATCGTGTCAGCGATCCCAACATGGATGACTACTTCGACGCACTCTTCAGCGGAGTCATCGCCATCTCCGGCTTCCAGGCGAGCTTCGAGCGGGACGAGTACGGCATCAAGACGCGCGAGACGCTCACGTCGCGTGACCGCGAAGCGTACCCGTACTGCTCCATCCCGCCGTACCAAGCATACCTCAGCTATCGGGCGTTGCCCGCAGAGGACAAGCGTGACATCAAGGAGCGTGCGAACAAGCGCTTCAACGATGAGTACGATGAGGTAGCTGAGCTCGCGCGCAAGCTTGTCTCTGAGTTTGCGGAGAACAGAATTCAGGCTTGGGCTGGATACGCGCGCACACAACCCGATCGCTCGGACATCATGGCGTTCATTGGCGAGCTCAAGCAGCGCTTCGAGAGCCATCGTCTTGACTTCGGGGTGTAGGAACGCATGGAAGGGAGGGGTGCCGGCGACCTATGTTGTCAGCACCCGGCGTCTTAGCGAGGTACGTCATGGATAACGAGCTCAGCTTTCAAAGCCTCATAGACTATTTCGAGAGGCGCACGGCGCATGTGGAGAGAGTTGCCAGCAACTATCGTCACGGCGATGCCCCCCAATACCCGCCGTTCTTCGTCTTTCTGGGAGCCGACGCCATGCGTGGGTTCGAGGGCATTGCTCGTAACGTGCTCGACCTTTGGCCTCAGTATGCCGACAGCTTTCGGTTCGTGGGGGCAGACTGCGAGGGTGACGGCCTTCGGTACTGGTCGCTGGGCATGGACGATGCCGGTGCGTCTCGTGCCGAAGTCATAACCGAGAGGGAATTGGCAAACGAGTTTGCGAGTCTCTTTGCCCGTGATGACGTATTCGAGAAGATGACGTTGGCGCACCTGTACTTCGTCCTCGACACTTCTTCGATAAAGGCCGAGGCGATTGATGAGTTTGACGCATTGGTCGCTGCCATCCCGCACCTGATGGATGTGCTGCAGCTCGATGAGTCCATGGCACGATGCTCGCTTACCGTCTTGCTGAACAGCGACTTTGCCAGACGTGTCGTTGCAAAGCAGTTGCGCTCGAGAATCGCCGACATGTCCGAGCATATGCGCGACTGGAAATGCAACAGCATCTTCTTGTTGAGCAATCATCGAAATGACGGCGTCATGCTTCCATCGTGGGATGAGTGCTACCGCATCGCCTCGCTCTACATAGCGCTCTCGGATTGCAGCGACAACACGATTGTGAATCAGCTGTTCGATGACCGGGTGCTCACGGCGAGCTATGCCATAGTGAGAAAACCTACCCGCGCAATAGGTCAGATATCCTTGGATCTGTTGTTGCTCGGACTCAACGATTATAGCGGATCGGCGAATGCTGACTTGCTCCAAGTTGCCGATATCGAGCATCGCCTAGGCGTCACGGGCGAGGGGACGCTCAGCGTCATCGATGACGATGCGGGCCAACTGATTCGCATGATAGTGCCTTCGGCAGCACAGCTGCGCTACTTTCCCCAGAGGGAGTTCTTCGATTACTCCGATTTGAGCAGGTATACATACGACTCTTTCGACGAGGCGTGTATGGGTGCCTTGAGCGCATACCTTGAGCAGAAGCAGCGCTACCAGCTCATGGTGGATGGCACCCAGCAATCCGCGTGGGCGCGCTCATATGGCGCGCTTCTGCGGAAGAACTTCTCCATTGACGAGCTCATCTACCTCGGAGACCACCTGGAACGAGTGCGCGAGGTGCTGGAGGACTCGAGGCGCAGAGAGATCATCCCCAGCGTCATTGAGGGGGCAAGTAGCAAGCTGAGGATGGCGCTCTCGCAGAATCCCCAGGTCATTGACTTGTTTGTAAGACAGGTCAACGCAGAGGCCCAACGTGCACGGGGCTTTCGCAAGATATGGCACGACCTTCTCGATTCGCTTCGGAGCGTGCGGAAGGTGAGGGAGGAGGACTCGCTGATCGAGTATTACTCTCAGAGGGCGAGAACCTTCCTTCGTGCGGAGGGAAGGAGGCTGGGTTCTGAGTTTGCGACGCAGGCGACCGTTGAGGAGCTGCGCGCATTCCTGAACCACGTGATAGACGCCCTCATCGACAGCGACAGCGTGTTCGCCGCGCCCTTCGAGGCGGAGCTCATGATGAGGCTCAACGCCGTCAACGATGGTGCGGATACGTTCGGGTGGATTTACTCAAACCTCACGGGCAACAATTTGCGGACGTATTTGCAGGTATACTTCGCGCTTGACGATCCGATTTCGAAAGGTGTGTTCATCGAGGACGGCACGGAACTGGGGAGGCGGCTTCGTCAGACGCTTCCCGGTGGAACCTATTTCTACAATACGGGCAACAATCGATGGGCTGAGGCGATAAACCTGTACGCCATCGACGCAGGCAACATCAACCAATAGGGCTACGGTGATTCTATGCGGTATGTGATGCGGGAGAATGACGATCCAGCAAGGCGTTATGCCACACATGTGCGCGGCAGTCGATCGGGTCAGCAGCTCGTGTGGGAGTCTTCTCCCGGTCAGGATGTGTTGGTGGTCCAGACACCGTATGAGCGGGATGCCGTCGACGACATTCAGGAGATTGTGGCAGGGATGGAGGGCATGGCGCTTCCCGTAGACTGCTACGTGGAGGTTCCGGTCAAGCCCGGAACATGGGTGCGCTATGTGCCGTCTACCTCCTACGCACGCAACGACGGCTGTCCGTTGCGCACCAAGGCGTGCACCTATACGGTCTTTTGCTGCCAGGTGGAGGGGGATACGTGCGTCGTATACTCACAACAGATGACGAATACGGGAAACCTGCCCTATCGGCGGATTCGCCTCGAAGTGGATGTGCAGGTTCGTAAGCTGACCAGGACTGTTGGGCCGTTTTGGAATCGCCGCGAGGAGGACACAGGATACTATCAGATCACGCTGCCCAAGGATCGCATGAACGACGTGTGCGACGGCGACGTGTACTATACGGTGGCGGGCGCGAAGGACATAGAGATCCCCCTCACCCGAGCCATGTTCAAGCAGGGCTATGTGTACGTGCAGACGTTCGACATGCCCGTTGTCGCTACACGCAACGACGGATTGCAGATTAACCAGTAGACCCACCCAAGAGAAAGGTCACAACGATGAAACGTCCCATGGACGACTTTCTGTGTCCCTACTGCTTCGGTCATATCAATCATGAGCTCGTCCACTTCCGCTCCGCGAAGGTCGAGACTGACCCTACGGGCATTCTTCCCGACGAGTATGATCCGTATGATGAGGGGGATGTCAGGCGCTTCATCTCACGCTATGAGGGTCCGGACAAAGAGAAGCGCGTTCAGAGGCTGTTTGAGTGGCAGCGGTTTGCCCCCAAAGAGGATCCGGTGTATCAGAAGTTTTGGCGGGAGCATGGGGGCGAGACGACCGAGGTCGATTCGCTTCTGAAGTACAGTGATGTGCGCAGCTACAACCGTCCCATCATCGATCCCAGCTCGCTTCAGGATCGCTCGTATCTTAAGGATCAGGATGGCGGTGGCGATGTCTTTGTGCGTGACGCGGACGGAATGGTAGTGCGTGTGGAGCTTGCGGATGGCAAGCGATGCACGAGCCGCGTGTGCCCGCATTGCCACAACCCGCTCCCGAGCGGCTATGGCAAGCATCCCATCAAGTTCGTCTCGGTCATCGGCATCACGGGTTCCGGCAAGACGGTCTTCCTCTCGCAGCTGCTCAAGGACATGCAGGATTATGCGGCCAAGGTCGGACTCGCTGCGGACGTGCGAAGCGCGGCATCGCGTAGGTTCTACGAACAGGACAACGTCATTGCGGTGGACGTCCCGCTGCCGGACCCGACGCCAAGGGACAGCTTCCAACAGCCGCTGTTCTACGACCTCACCCGATTGATAAACGGGAGGCAGAGGACTGACACCTTCGTTTTGTACGACGTGGCGGGCGAGGTGTTCGAAGACTATCAGCTCATTCAGGAGTATGCTCCGTTCATAGAGCATTCTGACGGCCTCATCATGCTCGTCGATCCCGAGGAGCTGCGGCAGGCGGGAGAAATAGTCGCGGGACAGCAATCCATGACGCGCCCCGCAGAAGTGCTCAACCAGGTTCATACGATCGTGTTCCATGGCAAGAGCGACGAGAAGTGCAAGATACCGTTTGCCATATGCATCACGAAGACCGATACGACCCTCGTGCAAAAGATGCTCTCGCGTGAGCTCCAGGACTGCCTGCTCGATGACGTACACGAGATCGTTGACGAGTTGGGATACGAGAAGACGGTGTTCAACGCGCGGGAGTATGCCCCTATCGCCGAGCAACTGAACGAGTTCATTCGGAGGACTGAGCGTGCCTTCAGTCTGAATCTTCGAACAAACTACACCACGTACGCGTTCTTTGGGTTCACGGCCCTAGGCTGCGAGGTCGACGACGGTGTTCCGGTAGGACCCATCCTGCCCAAACGGATTGAGGAACCCCTTCTGTGGCTCTTCTACCAACTCGGGTTCATCGGACGGGAGGGCAAGTACCCCCTCCCGAATCCGGATCCCATCAAGTGCCCAAATCCCGCTTGTGGCAGCATCGACACGGTTGAGTTGACGGGCGATGATCGGTATTACACGACGGGGTGGGGGATCTTTAAGAAGAAGTACGAGGTCAATCGCCTTTGCAGGGCGTGTGGCCACCGTTGGATGCACTACGAGAGCCAGTAGGCAGATTGGACGCGAACGATGATACAAGACGTTCTCCAATGCTGTTATACCAACACCTCCACGAGCAAGGGAAGCACCGTGGTCTCGGGCTGGAGTATCGTTGCGAGCTCTGAGGACATACCGCCCGATGCGCTTGATGGGTGCACCCGCTTTCAGAAGGGCAACTCCACCATGCGGAAGGCCGTTGTGGACGAGGAGGGCAACGACCTCAACCTCTTGGAGGTCGTCGGTGACGGCGCATACCTGTACCTCATGCGTTCCCAGTTCGGTCTGAGGGACATACGCGGCCGTCGCAACATGTTCTCGCACGCCTACATCCTGCCGTGGAGCGAGGAGATGCTTCACGACCCGAACGTGTTCCTCACCGTCAGCGACGACAACTTCTTTGCGGACGAGACCGAGGCGCTCGTCGAGCATGATTCGTTCCAGCGCGATGAGCCCTTCGAGCTGAGCGAGGCGCTGGAGCTTGCGGGCATCGAGACAGACGATGAGCTGACGCTCTTCGTGGATGCCGTCTATGAGCAGATGACAAACACAAGCGTCTTCAATCCTCTGTATGTGCAATACGACGGGTCTGCGCGACAGCTTCGTGCCTTTCTGTACTGTCTGTATACCTTCCTTCCACTGCATCTGCGCAGGAGGCTGGTGAGCGCATCCGCCGAGGGAAGCAACGCGAAGAGCACAAACATCATCTTCTGTCGAGACGCGTCGACGCACAGCTTCTTCTTCGACTCGACGAAGAACACGAGCAACGTGATTTCTCCTGCCCGTGCCTCCGCCATCAGACGCCTGGGGTTCGTCGACTATGCGGTGCGCAACCGCGCCACGATTGACGTACAGCGCTACTTCGACGATTTGGAGAGGACTGCCACGCGTCTCAACGTCTCGTCTTCCTCCGCCGCACAAATTGCGCGAACCTATAAGACGGCGCATACGATGCTGGTGAACAATGACGTGAGCTCATACAGCGACTCGGAGCTCGACCTCATCATCGACGAAACCCTGCGCCTGGCATCGCAAGGCAGCGACCTTCTTGACGGGTATGTGGCGGCGATGCTGGACGAAGTCGTGGCGCGCTCGCTGGAGATGAGCGATGACGTGGAGCGGGATTTGGCGTACAAGTTGCGGGAGCCTCACTCCGAGGTGCTGGACGCAGCGGCCAAACGGTACAATCTGCACCGCTTCGGAAAGCTTCCCACGCAAAACGCGGCGAGCAAGCTCGCCATCATGGGAGATGCGATATTCGGCGAGTACGTCACGTCTCTTGCAGAGACCGCGAAGGGGCAGGAGATACTCGACGAGTATTTCGTCAACTATGCGCTCGGTGAGGCGACCCTCACGTGGGAGCTGCTCAATGGCGTGCTGGCCGACTCGTCAATAGTGAAGGAACGGCCTCGGACGAGGCAGGCGCTGAACGACGGAGCTTGGCGGCTGTACTGCGAGCAGATTGCCGATGTCTCGTGCGCCAAGGATGCCTTCGACAATTACGTCGATTTTATGAGGAGGCTCGTGGGCGAGAGGAATGCGCGAAAGTGCGGGTGGCAGGCGCGGCAGGAGTTTTGGAATCATGTGGATACGAGCGCGCTGGACTACGATCAGCTTGCGGTGTACGAGGCCTTTAATGATGGCAGCAAGAGGGCGCGCAGCGTGATAGACATGCTGCATGACTGCGAGCTGTTGGCTCCGGGTCGTGAGGACGTGTTCCTCTCTCGGGCGTTCGACATCTTGAGGACCAGTGCTTTGGAAGGCGGCCGTGCGGAGTGGAATCGGACCATCGACTATCTCAAGGGCACGATAGAAGCTGCCTATATGGGCGAGGACAAGCATCTTGTCGATTGGCTTGACCTTGTGGCAAGGGCGAGTGACGCGGATAACAAAGAATGGCTTGAGGTGCTGCTCGACCTCAGGTCTGCGGTGACGAGCAACGATCGCGCCGCCCTGCTCGTTGCGATGGACCAGTTGGGAGAGGTGGCTCAGGAGCGGCGTAACGGGAAGCAATTCGTGCGGGATGCCAGCGACCTCCTCGTTGGCTGCTTTGTCGTCCTGGACAATTTGGTTGAATCTGATTACAGAGCGAATGATGATTCCGTTAATGGTGAGGACGGTGAGCGCCAGCAAAGCGATGGTCCCCTCCCATTGGATATGTGGTTGAAGCTCGGCGATTTGAGATGGAGAGATGAGGTTGGGGGAGGTCCCTTCCACGTGCTCGACCGCACGGTCAAGCCGGCCATCCTTGCCGTGGACCCACATACGGTGGTTTCCGAAAGCGTGCTGTTCAAGCAACCGAGATTCCAAAAGTACGCTCAATTTTACGTTGACGCCAGAGGCGATGAATTCGCGGCCGTGCGCTCTTGGATCAGAGAGTTCGACCGAGAGCGTGATGCCCAAAAGAAGAAGCAGGACAAGGAGAAGCGTCGGGGAGCGCATGCTGCCGAGGATGACCAGAATTCTGGTGCCGGCATCACCGGGTTCTTTGGGCGGATTTTTAAGGGTCCCCGAAGCGGGCGGCGCGGATAGCGGGTACGTCGTATGTTTTCGAGGAAATACGTAAGTGTCGAGGAGGTCTACCACAGCCTCTTGTTTGGGGGAGGCGTCTACAAATGGCACGGGGATGTGGTGCAAGACCCGCTCAAGGGCGACCCGAATGACCGTTCCACAAGCCCCCTGCTCGTGAGCATGCTGAGCGGCGAGCGCTTCTTCGCAAAGCGCTTTGATGCCGACATGCTGGAGTTGGAGAAGTATCGCGCGTGCATACTCAACCCCATCTTCTCGGATATGGGCCAGTGGCCCTGCGACATAATTCGGCTCGAGGACGCTCAGCTGGAGCACTTTGGTCTGTTTGTGCGTCAGGAGTATACCGACGTGCCGACCCCGAAGGTGCGTTGGACCGGTCGCTATGCGCTGTTGTTCCCATACGGGATGAATCGTCGTCTGGTGAGCGGAGAGGCGCGATTGGCGGGTGCGAACAGGGAATTGGGCTGGAAGTCCCCCGCGATACGTGAGATGGCAGTACAAATCACGGGTGCGATTGACCGCATGAACATCGTGGGCTACCTGTATGCCGACCTGCACTTCTCGCGCCTATTCTTTGGAGGAGAATGGTGTTACTTGGGGTTTTCGAACTTGGTGTACCCCATAAGCGACTTGGAGAACCCGCTGACCGAGCGCACGCGCGCGCCCGCGAGGGGTGAGTACCCGCTTGAGTTTGCAGACCCTGCGTTTGCGCGGGGCACGATTGACGCCATCGACATGCGCTCGCAAAACTACGGACTAGCCGCATTGCTGTTCTACCTGCTGCTAGGACGCTATCCGTATGACGGCAATTTGACCGAGCACATGATTGACGATGATCCCATCAGTCATTACGACAAACTCGAGGCATTCCTCGACACACCGCTGTTTGTCTTCGACCCCAAGAACCACGACAACTGGCTCGGCGATAACATTCGGCGAAATCGTGAGACGCTGGCGCTTTGGGATGAGCTGCCGCCTGACATGCGCTTCTTCTTCACTGAGGCACTCTCGAGCGACAGCGTGAGGCGCGTGTCTCTTGACGTACCTAAGCCTCGTGCGTGGATGCGACGTTTTGCGGAGCATGGATGGACAAGCCAGAGTGAGGTGAGCTGACCGATGGGGGAAACCCAGGAAGAGGTGTGGCAATATCTGAAGAACACCGCGAGAGGATACGCTTCGTTTGTCATGGACCATGTGTCGCAAGAGGGAGAGACCCCTCTGCTAGATGGCGTGCTGAGGCGTCTGGTGGCTGAGCAGACGGTTGCCGTGTATCTGGATGTCTTTCGTCTGCAGACGCTTTTGGAGCGGACTGAGCTCGACGGTGTTACCATTCACAAGATTTGCCTCATCGCAAGCGTCACTGGGTTCAGGCGCATGTTGGATCCAAATGAGCCGACGCTGCAGGTGGATCTAAACGTGTTTGTGACAAATGCGCAGGCAGAGACGGGCTTGATTCGAACAGAGATCACTCGGATCTTGCGCCCAATCTTGCTCTCGGCCGGCATGGCGGTCGATCTGCACTCATACGACTGGAAGGCCATTAACGATATCTCATCGGTGGCGTACGTGGTTCCTGAGCACGCATATGCCTCGGAGTTTGACCTCGTTACCAAGAGCATCGAATCTGCCGAGCAAACGGGCTCGCACGTGAGCTCCCGCGTTCGGTCGATGATGGAGGGGCTGGTGGCGGTAGGCATTCCGAAGGCCAAGTATCTGTTGGGATACTGCATGGTCAAGGGACTCGTTGCAGACGCCTCCGAGGAAGTGGGGCTGCGGTTGCTCGAGGAGGCGTCGGAGGCCTGCGACATGGATGCGACGGCGGCCTTGGGCGACTACTACTACGAGAAGGGAAGAGGCACCCGCTCTTCCGGCAAGGACGTGATGGCCAATCTTTTGGCTGCGCCCGCGACGGAGTCGAATCTGTGGGCGCGGGCCTTTGCGTGCTACACCGGCTTTGGGTCAACGGCGCTAACCCCGCAGCGCAAACAGAACGTACTCGACATCTACAATCATGCAATCTTCAACAAATGGATGCTCGGGCGGTGCGTTGCGCTGTTGGTTGCGATGATCCTCACCCTCGTCCTCGCGCCTGGGGCGCCGGTGTACGCGCCGCATTATGTATGGGGTGCGCTCTGTATGGCTGTTTGCATAGCCTTCCTTGTGCTCGTATGGCGATACAACCGAGTGAACCCGTATGACGACATCCATCCGCTGCCGGCTTGCATGTTCCTCTTGTGGACGCTCTTCATGTCGGTGCGCCTGTTTTTCTATTGAGCTTTCTTTGGGGGGACGATGAAAGAGCCCGTGGAACTCAGGATTCGAAAATTTATGTCAAAGCTGCCGAAGATGGGGGCGGCGATGCCTGAGGAGTCGCCGATGCTGTCCAGAAACCAGCTGGTCAAGCTGTCGTTTTTTGGCACGAACGTGGCCTTGGCGTTGTGGCAGCTCTTGGGGTCGTATTCTGCATGGGGACTCGTGCGCACGGTAGCGGCGATCGGTGTCGTGGCGTACGTCATGTTCAAAGACCGAAATGATGCGAAGCCTGCGGTGGTCTCTTTGGCAATGCTGTTTGTCATGCAGTGTGCGACGTACCTATTGGTGCACTTCGACCAGATAACTGCCTCGTATTCGGAGAGGGGGTTGCCAAAGGTCATGGGTCTCATCTTCCAGGGTCAACGAACGGACATCTCGTTTGTGCTGCTGACGGGAATCGTCCTGTTCGGGCTCGGGATGATGAAGAAGATGCCGCCGTGGGTGATGAGTGTGGGGTGTGGGTTGATTTGCCTGGCGATGAGCCTGTTTCGATGGACGAAGGGCGAGCTCGTTAACCTGAAGTTCTCCAAAGGCGGATGGGCGTTCGTCGCAGTCTCCTTGTTTCTTGCGGTCATGTGGACTGTGGTCGTGTTTGTCGTCTGCAAGGTGAGTCCAGAATCGCGCAAAACGTGCCAACGAGCTGGCGTTGGATTGCTGGCGGTGTTTCTCCTTCTGAACGTGTGCTACTTCTTGTACCTCAAGTCGGTGGCCTCAGGGCTGAACAAGTTCCTGCTTGCCCTTCCGACGAAGGAATTCGTGTGGTGGCGTGTGGTGCTCACGTGTGTGCTGCTCGTCGGGCTGGGCATGGTGGCGCACGATGAGGAGGGCGCGTCCGGGGTGGGTTGGCCGGATGAGCACTTCCTGTATATGTGCGCCACGCTTGTGTTTGGCATGCGCGTGCTCATGAGCAATTACTTCACGCATAGCTGGTTGTTGTACCTGACATTATGCGTGGCTGTGTTGTATGGCTTCGACAAGGCCTACGACCTCAAAAGACCGTTTGGCCTTGGGTCGCGGGTGTTCTACTTGGCCAGCTCTGCGGCGTTTACGTGTCTTGCGCTTCTGCTCTGTTGGGGCCTGCGGGCCAACGCAGTTGTCACTGTGGCATCGTATCTGCTTCTTCGGCATTTGCACGGCAAGGAAGACGTGTCCGTCGACGTGTGGTGGTTGGCGATTGTGACCTGTCTGATCGCCGAGGGGTTCGCACGAATGGCAGCGTGGCGGGAATCTATCGAAGGATGCATAATCTTTGGCGTGATGCTTGCGATGTCCGTTGCCGTGATCAAGACGCTTGGTGCGAACCAGCCGGGCGGTAAAGAAGTTGGCTCGTCGTATTATGCGTTCGTCGCCATCTGCATCGCGGTGCTTTGCCTCTTCTCGTTGCGCTCGCCCATTTATGTGGACGCAGTAACTAAGGGCGATAAGGTGATCGTCGCCAGCGAGGCACTCGGCGAAGGAAACAAGTTCAAGAGGACTCGGTATGTGTGGAAGGATGCGTCGGGCAAGAAGATTACCAAGGCCGCAAAACTAAAGGAGAGAAGTCTGACCATCCCCATAAAGGGGGAGATTCTCACCATCGTGGTAACTGACAGCAACGGCATCCGCTGCACGCGCGAATTCTTCTATGCGCCGTGGGTGCACAAGTTCGAATGAGAAGGCGAGTCTGTTGAGGCGGGCGCTTTCGCGCGAGTCCTCTACCGCAAGGGCATGAGTTCGGAGGCCACTCCGTTGCCGTCCGTGTCGTAAGAGACGATTTGTATGTAGTACTCCGTGTCCGGGGAGCCCTCCATGTAGGCGGTCTCCAGCCCATGCTCGTCCATCGTGAGTTCGTAGCCCTGCGTCCCGTTGGGGTTGTACTTCTCCCATTCGCCGTACGGCAGGAGGTTCCCGTGCTTGTCGAAGGTAGGACGCATGACGACCGTTACGAATGACAAGATGTCGTCGGTCTCGAGCTCGAGCAGGGAGCGCGGCGCCATCTCGTCGTCGGTATTGGGTACGAGGCGCATTATCTGCCCGGCTGGGTTCTCGGGGGTGGTTTCGAGCTGCAACTCGAATAGCCCTGTCTTCCAGTCCTCTATGCGGCCGACCGGACAACGAAAGAGTATGGCATCCATGGAGAACCGTATTGCGTCGTCCCTGCGCTCGTCGAAGTATACGGGGATGGTTTCCCAACCCTCCGGGTCGCTCGACGCGCGAAGCCAGTGAAACTTGCGATCTCTGGATGCGGACAGCACCCCGCTTGACGAAAGTGAAAGGTCTTTGTTGAGCTCTATGCAGCGGAAGCAGTCGGGCGAGTCCTCGTAGGGTGTCAGGATGTAGTATACGCCGCTGGCGAAGCGTTCGTGTTGCTCGCGACTCAGTTGTAGCTCGTACGTAGGAGCGCCCGGTACTATGGTGCCCTGCATCGTGGGCAGGCCAAGCGACTCCGGGGAGGAGGAATCGGGACTGGTTTCGAAGTTGTCCAGGAACTTTGCGTAGCCCGGGGCAAATCCCTGCCTTGCCAGATGGTTGGCGTAAAGGTCCAAATGACTCCCGCGGTCGTCAGGCGCCTCCCTTGGGAAGTAGAAGCTAAGACCGTATGCCCGCGAGACGTTCGTGGCATTGTGTACAACGCATTTCTCCAGCGCCTGTTTGAGCTTTGCGGAGGTCTTCGGAGCGAGGTCGCCGACACACGTCGCGAAGCCCCCCAGGTCGTACAGATCGTACTCGTTTGTGGTGGAAAAGCGGCCGAATGCGGGACAGGAATTCATGCGAGCGGCGATGGTCGGCACATCCTGCGGGCCGGAGAACTCTGCCTTGCGGTAGAAGAAGTCGTCAAGCGCCTTCCCCACGGCGCCAATCCTGTCGAGGCGAATGGCCGAGAGTGTGTAGTCGACGCCGTACTTGTCGTCGCGGAGGATGTCCTCGTAGCGGCTGCAGATGTCCTCGAGCAGGGCCTCGGTGTCGGACCCACATGCCTCGCGGTCGCATACGAACCGGTAGTTCCATCCGCTGCCGGGGACGGTCTCTTCCGAGGCGACCATGTAGTCCGCATATGGTGACATCATGGCTGCCACCTCCACGCTGCCCATAAGGCAGGCATCATAGCCAATCATCTCGAGGTGTCTCGATGGGCCGAAACCGGCCTCCTTGAGCGATGTGGCGACTTCGGGCAGGCCCATGTTGCTATGCGAGGAGGCATCAAAGCCATAGCCGCCGTGTGGTCCGCCCCCGTGATTCCACAGGATGAGGTCATAGCGGTCGGCCGGGCAGCGCGATGTTGCGAGGTCGATGAAGTATGACAGCGTTGATGCGGATGACATGTCCCTCCGCCTCGCATCGTCAAGAGACTCAAGGGAGTTCAGATCGGAGGTCTGCGCCATGCGGAAGACCTGCATCTCTCCGTCCGAGAGGCCCAACGTGGGCCAGGAGCTGGTGCCGCCTGCCGCCACTACGACGTTGACCCTACTGAAGTCCGCGCCGCTCTGTGCAATCTCATATAAGTCCTTGCTGGCCAAACCGTCATCGGATTCCAGGTCTGAGCCCACCATGTAGATCATGATGGTGCGGCTCGTCCTGCCTCCGTCAGAGAATGCGCAGAGTACGAAGGCAAGAGCACAGATAATTACCGTGAGCATGAGACGGGCAAGCGAGCGCGTGCGCATGTTCTCCCCCTCGTTTGTAAAACAATTCATTCTTTTGCTCTGCAGGGCTTTCTCCCTCGTTTGCCGCAGATGGCTGCATTATCGATGAATGGCGATAGGGAGGCAATACTCGTCCACTAGTCGTGCGACGAGCGAATCCATCGGGAATTCGTCAAGGGAGTGCCTGGCGGTGTCGAGCTGGACAGCTGGCTGCTCTTACGCAGACTCATCAAGGTGACAGTTGTGTTTGCAGACTTGCGTTCAAGTGCTTGCTAGATTGAATGCGTTCTATGAGCAGGTCGCCAATCATGTCGAGGTTCTCTTCGTTCGACTGGCGTACGCGCTCGTTGGGCGTGGACTGGTGCGGCATGGACTCTCCCCGGTAGCTGAAGGCGATATATTGAATGCTAAACATGTTAGCTGGAGGTCGAAGTCCCATTGCGCTTTGGTATACGCGCGTAGGGCTATGCTTGTATACATCGGCAGCCGCGATTTGGGAGATGATTGGCATGAGGCATGTGTATCCGTTTATCGTCGCCTTGCTTTCGATGACTATGTTCCTCGGTGCGTGTGGCGGCTCGACGTTTGACGAGGGAAGCGCCAAGTCATCAGATGCGAACTCGGAGCAAACGATGCAGGCGCTGCCTGACGACTGTGTGCTGGTCAACTTCCCAGATGATACCGGCGCTGACGACTACGGTGATCGCCAGGAGGTCTTCTACGCAGCCCTCGAGGAGGCGCTGCAAAACAAGGCAGAAAAGATATGTATTAGGAATTCTCTGCCTTTGGAGGTCATGAGGTTGTACGACCTCGACCATGGAATCTTTTGGGTCAAGGACTTCACGCCTGGGGCAAGGATGTGGGTCCAGCTTGATTCCGATGAGGAGAAAACCGACTATCAGTTCTACGACTTCGAGTACTACGATCTCTCGCGCGAAGAGATTGACGCGATGAAGCGCGAGATCGACGATGCGGCCAATCAGATTCTTGCGAAGATTCCCTCCGGAGCAGATGACTGGACTACGGCGAAGGTCATTCACGATGAGATGTGCGGTCTTGTCACGTATGACCACACGCAGGAGAAGGCTCACGCGCGCGACCTATACGGGGCGTTGGTGAATCGCGAGGCGATGTGCAGCGGGTATTCGATAGCGTTCAAGTACCTCATCAACGAGGCGGGCTACAGCAGTACGACGTCGTACTCCGAGGACCATGCGTGGAACAGCGTGAACGTCTTGTCGTACGACCGCTACATCGACACGACTTGGGATGATACAGACCAATGCGACAAGAACGGGAAACCCTATATCTTCGATGACTATTTCTTTCTCAAGCGGGAAGAGGTAACGTCCATCGACTCCCACGCGATTGTCTCCGGAGACCCCTACCTCAATTATGTTAACGAAACTGTTCCCTATAACTACCACGCACATGAGGGGTATCTAGCGGATAGCTATGACCTTGACGCGATTACCGAGATGTTCCGGCGGCAGAAGGATGCGGGGGCAAACGTCCTGACGGTGCGCTTTGCCAATGACGAGGATTATCAGGCCGCGTTGGCGTGGTCGGATGGTGGCTCGGATATTGGCGCATTGCTTGGCAACATTGGATATGTGGGCAGCTACTACTTCTGGAACAATGACAACGTTAAGGTAATAAACATTGGGCTATATCCAGCGGAGTAACGTCACGCTTGTGGCGGTGGAACAGTCGGTTCGTTATAGAAGGGGCTTTAGTATGAAGAAGAGTGGCGTGTCTCTGGTCGTGCTCGTTTCTTGTTGCATCGCGATTTGTGCGGCGATGCTGGGGTGCTCGTCGTCCGGGAGCTCAGCCCATGTGGTTTACAGGGTGGAGCCGTTGGTGAAAGCGATCAACAGCAGGGATTACGACAATTATCAGATCGTGTACTACGCTGAGGGCAAGAAGGACAAAAACACCGAGAACTTCAGCTTACTGAAGCACAATAACGACATTCTGACGCGCATTGACGATGAGATTCACTTCAGCAAGGATGAGGGGTGGACTGAGGATGAGGTCAACCTGCTTGCCGCTGGCATGTATCCGGGTATGGAGTCGCTGGACTTCGTGACCAAGACGGTTGCCGACAAGGGTGACGTGTACTGCATTCACGTCAGGTTTGATGACCTGAGGAAGACGGACAATCTTCAGGCGATGGTGGACAATGACGTGCTGACGATGGGTGACGAAGAGGCCGGCTCGAAGGTGGATAAAGCGTTCAGTGCTGGCTCCATTATGAATAGCACCCTATTCTCGGGCGGACACGAGCTTTTGGAAGAGGAGGTCGAGAGTCTCGAGTTGCACTTTGATGAATAAGGGGAGAGTAGGGGACCGTCTCCAAAAGAAATGCGCCAATCCAGAAGATAGGAGATGCCATGCTATTCGAGAAGACCATGAGCGCAGCCAGAGCGAGGGCTACCGTCGCCGCCGCACTTTGCCTCGCTCTTTCGTTCGCGCTGCTTGTCGCTTGCTCCGGACAGTCGGGTGTCGGGGAGACGAACGCCTCCACGACGGCCAGTCAGACTGTAGCCATCGACGTATCGAGTTGGAAGACGCTCGGCGACGCGCTTGCCGCGCAGACCGACCCGCTCTCGTCGGGCTGGGACGAGCATCACTACGTGAGCGTCTTCAGGGCTGGTGACGCGATCGTGCGCGTGGTTGGCGAGCTGGACTCCGACTCGTATGCGAAGATCGGAGCCGTGGACTGGAGCAAGGAGGACGCGGACGCACAACTCGTCGAGGCGGCCAGTGCGGTGCCGCTGGTGAGCGCAGAGGACCTTACGAGTGAGCTGGTGAGCCAGGACGAGCTCGACAAGCTCGTGGGCAAGAAGGGCCGGGACCTTGTCGATGGCGGCTGGACGTTCCAGAGCTACTACATGACCGGTGGGGACCAGACGGGCGCGTACTTCTGCAAGGGCGACCTTGCCTACATGATCACGCTTGACGCCACGGTCAGCGATGATGCCGACGACGAAGGTGCCGCTGTAATGGATGTGCCCGTCGTCGCGGCCGAGTTCGGGGGCGCCGCGGACGCTGCGGCCGATCCGGCTCAGGTGCGCTAGCTCCATACGGGTCATCAGAGAGCCTGCACACTTCCGCCTGCCGTGACTCAGGTCTCGGCAGACCTGCCATGCCCTTGATGAGCGCATGCGCGGAAGTGATATTGCATATAGTGCAAAGATTATGCACCAAGTCTTTTGCGTTTGCATACGGTTGTGGGCAATCGTGGGCAAACGCAACTATTTTTGCCGGCGAAGCGGTGTTGGCGGTGTTTTTGCCGTCTTCCGTTCGGCTTTTCTACCTGCGAAAACGTTTGTTTTCGGGAAGAATCCGCTCAATATACGGGTAATTCGTGTCACCTGCCTCCAGAAGGTGAGCCTCGCGTGAGGCTGGCGCCCACACAATTGTTGGTGTGGGCGGGCGGTCCGCCCCGGGAGGTTCGGAGGTGTCACCATGCCCAAGCGCCTGAGATTGGCCGTTTCGATGCTTTGCGCACTCGTCGTGGGTGCCGTCTGCCTCGCCTACACCGCGCATGTGCGCGACGAGGCGGAACGAACCAGGACCGAGGCGATGCGTCGATATGGCGGAGAGGTCATCTCGCTGGTCGTGGCGACAAGAACCATCGAGGCGGGGGAGGTGCTTACCATGACAGACATCGAGTCGCGCGACTGGCTCTCGTCGCTCGCGCCCGTTGGCGCCCAGACGAGTGTGGACGACGTCGTGGGTCGCGAGGTGAGCGTGCCCGTTTGTTCGGGTGCGCCACTCACCGAGCTGAACTTCAGGGATCCGGACGAGATGGCGGAGGTGCCTGCCGGACATGTGGCCGTCTCGGTGCCCGTTACAGAGAAGCTCGGCGTTGCGACGGGCATCGCGGTAGGCACGCACGTGGTCGTCTATCGCGCAACTGAGGACGTAGTGAAGCTCATCGGTGGTGATGCCACGGTGCTTGCCGTTCCCAGTGGCGCGTCCTCTATGGGTCGCGGCAGCCTGACCATTGCCGTTACTGCCAAGGACGTGCCCGAGGTGCTGGCAGCGAGCGCGACTGGCGACCTTCGCCTGGTGGTCCCTGCCGCCGACGTCAAGGAGCTTGCCTCGGGTGCGAGCGTGAGCAAGGTCTCTGTGCCGCCCGTGGAAGGCGGGCATGCGGAGGGCGCGTCTGCAGGGGGTGCGCCTGTGGAGGACGAGAAGAAGGCAAAGGATGGAGAGGAGCGCTAAGATGTCACGCCTTTGGGTTTGTCTCGCGAGGGAAGAGGCGCATGATGCCATGCGGCGGACGCTGCTTGCACATGCGCCGGAGGCCAACGTTCTGTTCGTCGACTCGGCCGGTGAGCTGCGGTCGTGGGCGCGGGATGCCGCGCCGGGCTCGCATGTGGCGGTCGGGCCGCTGAGCGACGGGTTCTCGAGTCTGAACGTCGCTGCAGCGGTCGCCCGCGACGGGGGAGCGTCCGAGGTCGTGGTCGTGACGACGACTCCTGACGAGGAGTTCGTGCGCAACGCGCAGCTGCTGGGAGCGTCGACGGTGCTCGACCTCTCGCGGGCTGCCGATGATCCGGCAGACGGAATTGACGAGCCGAACATCGTCGAGGACGAGGTGCCGACGTTGGTGATAGGGGCGCTCTCTTCGGAGCGGCGCGAGTCTCTGCTCGGCGTTCCTTCGGTTGACGTCCAGCCCGTCCAGGCACCGCGGGTTCGCGTCGCATCCCGTTCGGGCTCGGGCTTGTGCACACCCATCATCGTGCTGGTCTCGGGCAGGGGTGGCGTCGGAAAGACGGCAATCACATCCGCGATGGCGTCGGCTGCGGCATCATGGGGCATGCGGGTCGCGGTGTGCGACCTTGACCTCACGTGCGGCAACCTCTACAGCATGTTTGGCATGGACGGTCCGGCCGACCTCGGCTCCCTTGTGCTCGAGAACGCCCCGACTGCCGAGGAGCTCTACGCGTGCGGCAGGCAAGCCGCCGAACGCATCACCGTTTGGGGTCCTTGCGAGCGCCCGGAGATGGCGGACGCCATAGTCCCACAGACGGAGCGCCTGCTGGACGCGCTCGCGAAGAAGAGCGACCTCGTGCTGGTCGACACGTGCACGACGCTCACCGATGCGGTCGCGCAGGCCATCCAGCAATGCGATCGGCTTGTGTTGGTGGTGGACGGTCGTCCGGGTTCGGCTGCCGCCCAGGCAAGGCTTGGTTCCTTGGCAGTGCGTCTGGGTGTCGCTCGCACCCGCATAGCACGCCTTGCCAACCGATGCGGAAGGAGGGGACGCGCTGAGCCGTCCATTGACCGCGCCGAGATCGGACTCGAGACGGCGCGTCCGTTGCGCGTCTTTGATGGCGGTGCCGAAGTCTCCGACTGCTTGGGCGAGGGGAAGGTCCAGGACCTCTTCGAGCTTGGCTCAAAGTTCGCTGAGTCCTCGGCACAGTCTCTGGCGAAGCTTCTGAAGGAGCTTGGATGTCTGCCGGATGTTCCCCAGGCGACGCACCTCGTCGAACAGCCGCGACAGCGCTCGATCTGGTCCTTCGGTCGTGCCCGGGAGGCGGTGTGACGATGTCGGTGCTCGAGCGCATTCGCGAACAAGAGCAGGAGGAGTGGCAGGAAGCCGTGCAGGGCATCGTCGGCTCCGCCGAGTTGGGCCGTGCGCGCGAGCGGCTCAAGGCGGACCTGGTCGAGCGGCTGGGACTCTCTGCAGTCGCGTCGATGGCGATGAACGACCACATCGACTCCGCTCGGACCGAGATTGGCGTGGCATGCCAGGCGGTGCTCAATACGGGGGACTATCGGGAGCTCTCGGCCCAGGCACGCGAGCTTGTCGTTCGACAGGTACTCGACGAGGTGTGCGGTCTGGGGCCGCTCCAGCCACTGCTGGAAGACCCCACCATCACCGAAGTCATGGTCAACGGGTGCGACCGGCTTTTCTACGAACGCGGTGGGGAGCTGCATGCCGCCGAGCGCGTCTTCGACTCGTCCGAGCAAATCATGCTCGTCATCGACCGCATCCTCGCGCCGTTGGGACGCCGTCTCGACAAGGCGAGCCCCATCGTGAACGCGCGTCTGGCCAACGGTGACCGCGTGAACGCCGTGGCGCAGCCCATTGCCATCGACGGTCCAGCCGTCACGATTCGCAAGTTCTCAAATCGCATCACCTCGCTTGCCCAGCTTGTTGAACTCGGTGCGTTGCCTGCGTGGTATGCGACGCTGCTCACCTGGGCGGTGCGCACGCGACAGGACATCGCCGTGGCGGGCGGTACCGGTTCCGGCAAGACGACGCTGCTCAATGCGCTCTCGTGCGAGATCGACCAGCGCGAGCGCATCGTGACGATCGAGGACTCTGCCGAGCTGCGTTTCGAGACGCATCCCAATGTGGTGCGCCTGGAGTCCCGTGACGCATCCATCGAGGGGACGGGTGCGGTGACCATCCGCGACCTCGTGAAGAACGCCTTGCGCATGCGTCCCGACCGCATCGTGGTGGGAGAGGTCCGTGGCGAGGAGGCGGTGGACATGCTGCAGGCCATGAACACGGGGCATGACGGGTCTCTCACGACGCTTCACGCCGGAGCGACGGAAGAGGTCGTGCCGCGCCTCGTGCTGATGTCGCGCTTCGGCATGGACCTGCCGACCGAGATCATCGAGCAGCAGATAGCCTCCGCGCTCGATCTCGTGGTCATGTCGCATCGCTTCGCCGACGGCGCAAGGCTCATCACCTCGCTCTGCGAGGTGAGGCGCGGGTCTCATGGTGGCGTCGAGCTGCGCGAGTGCGTTCACTTCGACGAGGGGACGCGTGCCTGGCGGCTGACGAACGAACCGTCCTTCGTGGCGCGTTCCGTTCGCGATGGACGCTTGAGCGCGGAGGAGGTGGGCAGATGGATGCCGCCGTCCCCATGACGTGCGCCGCCTTGGCCTGGCTTGCGGCTTGGTTGCTCTTGCCGTCCGGTGCCTCGGGCGGCCCACGCCTGAGGGTGCGTGCGCGGGTGGTGGCGCACTCGCTGCGCAGGGCGGTCTCGTCTCTCGCATCGACGTCACTCTGCCGAAGCCTCCTCGCGAACGAATCGTTTCGTTCCGCCGTGGACGAGCTCACGCCGCACGTGTTGGCTGCCGGCGTCTCGCTGAGCACGGAAGAGCTCGCTGCGGTTCTCGTCGCCGCGTCATGCGCTACGTGCATGCTTGCGGGGGCATTCTCGCAGTCAGTCTTCGTTGCCATTGCCGCCGTGCCCTTGGTTGCTGCGGGGTTTCCATTGCGAGCGGCACAGCGCGAGCGAATGCAAAAGCGTGAGCTCGCTGGTCAGATGCCCGGGGTGTTGAGGACGCTCGCTACGGCCATGGGTTCAGGGCAGACGCTCATGCAGGCGATTGACTACGTCAGCCTGCACGAGGGTGGGGCTGCGTCCGAGGCGTTCGGCCGCGCATCCCTCCGTCTGCGGTGCGGCATGCCGGCGGAGGCCGTGCTCGGCAGTCTCGCGGACGAGCTTGACGTGCCGGGGGCGGGTCTGATGGTGACGGCCCTCTCCATCTCTCAGCGGACGGGCTGTCCCCTGCGCGACCTGTTTCAGCGCTCGGCGCTGCTCGTGGAGCAGCAGGGTGAATTCCAGCGGATGCTCTCCGTCAAGACCGCCCAGGTGAGGCTCTCGGTCCGTATCGTGTGCGTGCTCCCGATCGCGATGGTGGTCCTGCTCTCGCTGATCTCGCCCGACTTTCGGAAGGGGCTGGCAACGGTTCCCGGTGTGGCGTGCCTCCTCGCGGGCGCTTCGATGGACTGTGTCGCGCTGATGCTGATTCGTGCGATTCTTCGAGGGGTGATGTGATGGACGTCGCGCTGGCGCTCTGTGTGGGGTGTTCCGCCGTGGCGGGGTACTTGGGTGCGTGGTGTCTCGTGGGAGGGACCGGAAGCCATCGGCCTCGAAGGACGCAAGCGTCGAGTATCGCTTCGGCAATCCTGGCGCCCCTGCTTGCCGAGACGCGCCGTAGGCGTGAGGAGCAGCGCAAAGAGCGAAGCGCGACGCTCGACATGCCCACGTTCTTGGACATCGTCACGCTGGGAATCTCTGCGGGACTCTCGTTTGACGCATCGCTGGAGCTCTATTGCGGGCGATACGAGACGCCGCTGGCCCACATGGTTTCGGACGCGATGCTTTCGTGGCGCATGGGGCTGCGGGGACGTGGCGAGGCCTTGCAGGAGCTTGCTCGTGAGGTTGAGTCGCCCGCGATGGCAAGGTTCTCTGCGGCCGTCGTGGACGCCTTGGCGTTCGGCACGCCTCTCGCCGAGGCCTTGGAGCGCCAGGCGCAGGTAATCCGTGACGAGCAGCGCGCGCAGGTGGAGGAGGAGATCGAGCGCGTTCCGGTGCGCATGCTCATCCCGCTGGGGACGCTCATCGTTCCGGCGATGCTGATCTCCATTTTGGGTCCATTGCTGGGTCCTGCGCTCAGCATGGCATAGGTGTGGTTGGTTTCGACGAAGGGAGTGGTTCATGAAGAAGGCCTTGGGACTGCTGCGAGACGAGAGGGGACAGGGAACGACTGAGTACGCGATTTTGGTTGGCGTCCTCGTGGTGATTGCGATCGTGGCGATCGTTGCGTTCAGGGGCAGGATTAGCGAGCTCTGGCAGGCGATCACCGATGGCATCAATTCGCTCTAGCGGTATGCGGAGTGGCATTGGCAACGCGCGCCCCACAGGGGCGCGCGCCCTGGCGAGGCGTGCCCTCATCTGCACAGGGGCGATCGCCGCTGTTTTGGCCTTGGCGTTTGTTGCCGCCTCGGTGCGTCGTCCCTCCACGGACGAGAGCCAAACCGAATCGGCCGAGGACCCTTCGCCTCCGCACCAAAGGGATGCGACGGGCGCCCCGTTGGTTGGTGGGAGCGAAGCTCCCGATGGGTCGACTGACGCTCGATGCGGGGCTGAGGATTCGGTGACGGCGACGCTTGGCCTCGTGCCCGATTCCGATGGTGCCGACGTTGCCGCACGCCTCGAGGACCTTGCGGCAGACGTGGGTACGACGGTGCACCAGGAGGATTCGGACGAGGAGGTCGACGTCGTCGCGCGTTCGTTGCTGGGGCGCTACCAGGACGAGGGCGCCTGCCTCTTGGTGAGCGCCGGCTACCTCGACCTCTTGGGGAATGTCTGGGGCTGCGTGGTTGAGGGGCCTGGTTGGATTGATCTGTGCATCGTCGAGAAGCGCGCACAAGAGGGGAGCACGACCCGTTCGGTGCGCCTGGGAATGGGAAGGGGGGACGTTCGGTGATCGGTGAGGAGAGGTTGCAGCGCGGACAGTCCACGGTGGAATACGCCATCGTTCTGGCCACGTTCCTCGTGACGGTGGTGGCTCTGGCCGCAGTGTGGAGGGCGGCGCAGTCCGGACGCCTGCTTGGCATCGCACGCGACGCGTCGTCGCACAACGCGGGGGGAGGTGTGGGCATTGGCCTGCTGCAAGACCTTACATCGTATTGACGTGGCTACGGGCGCCGTGCGTCGCACATGCGCATGCCCTTTGCCTGATGCCGAGCGCGGGCAGTCCACGGTTGAGGCGGCGGTCGTGCTTCCCGTGCTCATGCTGCTGTTCGCTCTGCTCATGCAGCCGGTATGCGTTCTGTACACGCGCATGCTGATGCGTCACGTCGCATCCCAGACCGCACGTGTCCTGGCGACCTCGGCAGACGTCGAGACGAGCCGCTCCTTTGCGCTGCGTCGTCTTCGGGCCGTGCCGGAGGCGAGCCTCTTTCACGTGGGCGGCTCCTCCGACTGGCAGGTTCGCCTCAACCGCTCACCTGACGCGAGGTTCTGCGACGTGACGATTGCGGGGCACGTGCGGCCGCTCCCGCTCTTTGGGGTCTTCGCCGGAGCTTTGGGGAGAAGGGATGCGGCGGGGCTGCTCATAGAGGTAGACGTGCACGAGCGCGTGCGCCCGGATTGGCTGGGAGGTGAGTATGAGACCTGGATGGAGGCCTGGTGATGCGGGCGTTGGCCTGTTCGTCGACGACGAGGGGGGCTACACCTCGGTTGCGACGGCGGTGGCCTTGCTCGTGAGCATATCGCTCGTATTCACCGTCGCGTCAGTGGAGTGGACCGTCTCGAGGTCTGCCGACGTGCAGCCGGTGGCCGACGCCTGCGCCATGGCGGGGCAGAACACGGTGGCGGCCTACTCCACCGTGGCACAGGTGCTTGACGCGTGCGTGCTGAGCATGGGACTCACGGGCATTGCCGTGATGGGGGTCGGCCTCGTGACCGCGGCCATCCCCGGCGCCCAGGCAGTCTCTGCCCAGGCGGTCTCGATCGGCTCGGACATCCTTGGCGCACGCCAGAGGTTCGCGCGCAACGCGGCTGACGGATTGAGGCGCGTCGAGAAGGCGCTTCCGTTCGCCATCGTAGCCAACTCCGCATCGTGTGTCGCGGCAAACTCAGGGTTCGGCACGTCGCTTGTGGGGGTTGCCCTTCCGTTTCCGCTCGAGTCCCACTCGGACTTCTCGTCGCTTGACTCGCTCGTAAGCGGTGATGACGTCGCGGAGAACACGGAGCGTCTCCAAGATGCCACGAGACGCGCAGAGGAGGCGAAGCAGCGTGCGGACGAGGCGCGCGAGCGGGCCTGGAGGGCAGACTGTGTGGATGAGCCGAGCTGTCTGTGCTCACGCGCCGCCTCGCTCGCGGGACTGAACGAGTTCATGAACCCGCACTATCCTGCTGTGGAGCTCTGGAACTTCGGGGTGCCCATCGAACGGTCGCGCATCTATTACGCGCAACGTTTGGCACAGGAGGTGCCGCAGGCCTCCGACATGGAGTCGGTCACGGATTCGGCGGCGCGTGCCGCCTACTACGAGTATGCGCTGCTGGAGGCGAACGGTGCGTGGTACTTCGAGCATCCGGACGGTTCCGTGAGCCTCCATGTGCCACATCTGGTACGCAACACCGCGGAACTGCGCGCAACATGGCTCTATGGGGATCCGCGCTGGCCGTGCACCGAGGAGGAGGGTGGTCGCACGCTTCACTCTGTGTGGTGGTGCACGGGAGCTCGCGGGCCGGATGCGGGGACGGACAGCGTAGCAGCGATCGATGCCGGTGCGGTGAGACTCTGTGATGAGTGCCGCATGAACGCGGGAGACCTTGGGCGAGTCGCGTCGATTTCGACGGTGGCGACGAGCGGATACGAGCACTACTGGCAGATCATCGTGGAGGCCGCCGAGGACTACGAGCGTGCGCGCAACGAGCAGGCTGATGCCGAGCGGGAGATGCGCGAGGTTGCCGAGGAGGGGAGAAGCGCCTTCCAGCGAGCCTTGGAGCAGCTTCGCGTGCCTCGCCCGCGGATTCAGCCTCCGGGAGCCCGAGGATGCGTCTCGGTCGTATGGCGCTCCTCGGGGACGGCGGTTCCCTCGGAGCTGACGGAGGCGTTTCTCTCGGGAGGCGAGCTTCCCGCAGGGGCTGCCGTTTCGGCTGCAGCCCTCGCGCCGGATGACGCCACTGACGGCAACGACCTTCTCTCCCACTTCTTTGACGGGATTGGTGCGGGCGATGTGGGGTGGTCGCCGCTTGGTAACGTGACGGGGCTTTGGGGGCGTCTGCTCGTCGCCTACGGGAGTAGGTACGAGGGGTTGAGCGACTCCGTGGGTAACTTCTTTGGCGGAATGGACGGTCTGTTTGGAGGGACGGTGGGATCATGGATGCGAGACCGCATCATGGAGTTGGTGAGGTCGCTGGGCCTACAGCCTGCGGACATGCGGATGCGCAAGCCGGCGCTGGTGCACACGAGCAAGGTCTTGCGGAGCGTGGGCTTGGAGCCGACGGGAAAGGTGAGAAGGCTCGTGCAGGCGCTGCCTTCCCGCGGGTCTCCGCTGGAGATCGCGCATGCCTTGGGGTGTTGGGTCTGGGACGAACGCGAGGGACACGAATTCACCTTGGTGGAGCTGCCCATTCCCGGCACGGGCGTGAGCATTCCCCTGACGATAGACCTTACGCGACTCTGACGTGCTGGTCCACGCGCGGACAGGCGACGGTCGAACTTGCCGCCCTCATGCCCGTCATTCTCGTGGTCGCGCTCGTCGTGTTCAATCTTTCTCGCTTCGTCACCCTGTGCGCGACGTTCGACCGCGTCTCGCTTGATGCCGTCATCTCGCAGGGGGTCGCCCCGGAGGGGGTGCAGTCGAGGCTGGCCGCTGCGGGAGAGGTACGGAGCTGCATAGAGTCGACGCTCGACTTGCGCCAGTCGTGCTCCGTTGAGGTCTGTGTGGAACCGGTGGGCGATGCCCAAGGCACGCGACGGCTGTTCGTCTCGCCGCTTCTAACGAGGTTCAGGTGCGCGTTGGTGTTCAGGCCATGGCCTTCGTCGTTCACGATCGCGGGGGTGAGGTACAGTGCGCCCATTTGCCTTCGACACGAGCGCTCCATGGTGGTGGACCGGTATCGTCCCGGGGTGGTGATCTAGATGACAAAGACGCTGGTGTGCTCCTCTTGCGACGGACGGCATGAGCTCCGCTTCAAAGTGCTCTCCACATGGAGGGAGCGTCTGGTGGGACTGTTGGGGACCGATGCCGGGGCGGCGCCGGTCGCGCTCGTTCCATGCTCGTCCGTCCACACGCTGTTCATGCGCTACATCATCGATGTCGCGTTCGTGCGGAAGGACGGGAGGGTGGTCGCTTCGCATCGCGGTGTACCTCCGACGAGGCTGCTGACTGCGGTCGGTGCATACGGCGTGCTGGAGCGGCCGATGCGTCGGGGGTGGTGGCCCTCCAAGGGAACCGTTTTGCACATTGCGACAGAGGAGGCGTGACATATGGAGGAGGTTCAAACAAAGACGTGCCCGCAGTGCGGTGCGCTGCTCTTTGCGGATATGGATGTGTGCTACGACTGCCTGTATGAGTTCGCGACGGTAGAGGAGAGACGGTCGGACGGCGGGTGGGTGGCGGAGGCGGTGCCGTTGGAGGCGTATCCGGAACAGCTGGAGACGATCCTTGAGTCGGGAGACCCGGACGAAGTGGGGACGTCGTTCGACGCGGGCGCTTCGTCGGTGAGCGGATGGCTTCTGCGCATGTCCACCGATTCTGTTGACGTGGCCATTCCCGTTCCGTATGGCGGTCTCATCATAGGGCGCGGGCGGACGTGTGACGTGGTGCTGCACGCCCGCTCCATCTCCCGGCAGCACGTTCACGTGGAGCCGGATGAGGACGGTGCGTTCGTGCGTGACCTCGGTGCGCGAAACCCACCCAAGCTCAACGGCGTACCGCTCCACGGGGAGGCACACATGGCTGCGGGCGACACGCTCTCGCTGTGTGGGGCCACCTTCGTGCTTGCGAGGAGCGATGGATGGCATACGGGTAGATAGTGCAGAAGAGTTGGTTGTGTTACAGTTCCCGCACGTGCGCGAGAATCGTCTACACTTGCACAGTACGGTAACAGAGGAAGAAGGAGCCCCCATGGACTTTACCTCCAACAAGCGCCCCGAGGACATGGCGCGCATCAACACACCCGAGCTTGCCCAGGCCTTTATCGACGAGGCCGTCGAGGCGATTCGCGCTCAGGTGGGTGACGGCAAGGTGCTGCTCGCACTCTCGGGCGGCGTTGACTCCAGCGTGTGCGCCGCGCTGCTCATCAAGGCCATCGGCAAGCAGCTCGTGTGCGTGCACGTCAATCACGGTCTCATGCGCAAGGGCGAGTCCGAGCAGGTCATCGACGTGTTCCAGAACCAGATGGACGCGAATCTCGTCTTCATTGACGCGACCGATCGCTTCCTGGACCTGCTCGCGGGCGTCGCGGACCCCGAGGCAAAGCGTCACATCATCGGCGAAGAGTTCATCAAGGTGTTCGCCGAGGAGGCGGCCAAGCTCGAGGGCATCAAGTTCCTTGGCCAGGGAACGATCTATCCCGACATCCTTGAGTCCGAGGCCGGCGTCAAGGCGCACCACAACGTGGGCGGACTGCCCGAGGACCTCGACTTCGAGCTCGTCGAGCCCGTCAAGCTGCTCTTCAAGGACGAGGTTCGCGTGGTGGGCGACGCGCTTGGCCTGCCGCACGGCATGGTGTATCGCCAGCCGTTCCCCGGCCCCGGCTTGGGCGTGCGTTGTACCGGTGCCATCACGCGCGACCGCCTCGAGGCGCTGCGCGAGGCTGACGCCATCGTGCGCGAGGAGATCGACGCTGCCGGTCTGGACATCTGGCAGTATTTCTGCGTGGTGCCCGACTATCGTGCCACGGGCGTGCGTGACGGTAAGCGTGCCTTCGAGTGGCCCTGCATCATCCGCTGCATCAACACCGTGGACGTCATGACCGCCGAGGTGCCCGAGCTCGACTGGTCCCTGCTCAAGAAGATGACCGACCGCATCCTCTCTGAGGTTCCCGGCATCTGCCGCGTGTGCTACGAGCTCAGCCCGAAGCCCATCGCCACCGTCGAGTGGGAGTAATTTTGACCTCGCAACGGTCTTTCACACTCTGACCCAAAACACATCGTTTCCGCAGGTAAATAGTGGTGCGTCGACGTTTTCGGCGCACCACTTCGCTTCACTAGAAAACGCTCCTTTCGGGATTATTCGTACCGGAATTCGTATCACCCCAGCGCCACCATTCAAGGTACTGGGCATCGAGAGGAGACCGAAACCATGACGAACGAAGCAGGGTATCGCGAGCTGGAGCTTCTGAGCTCGAAAAGCTGCGCAGAGGGAAACAACGGTGCCCGATCGTTATGGTCGGGCACCTTTAGAAAGGGGGTTGAAGTGTTTCCCACACATTGTAGGATGGGGTCATCGAGCGCTCGATGAGATGCAATCCACAACACGTTTGGAGGTTTTTCATGAACAAGATGGAAGTGCATCCCATCGGAACAATTGCATGCGTGGAAGGTGAGTTCAGTATCGTCCTGAACCCGGAATATGCCCCCGCACTGAGGGGACTGGATGGGTACAGCCACGTGCAGGTCGTCTGGTGGTTCGACCGTGTGGAAGACGCCAGCAGCCTGGTCGAGAGGAAGCCGTATCTCAAGGGCCCGGACGAGCTGGGCGTGTTCGCGACGCGCTCGCCTATGCGCCCCAACCCCATAGCCGTGTCCAGCGTGGGCGTCGCATACGTGGACGAGGCGACGGCGACGGTCGGGCTACACTACATCGACGCGTACCCCGGTAGCCCAGTGCTGGATCTCAAGCCCTATACCCCAAGCGTCGACCGCATTGAGAGCCCGTCGGTGCCCGCGTGGTGCGCCCACTGGCCCAGGTCGTACGAGGAGAGCGGGGGCTTCGACTGGGAGGCCGAGTTCAACTTCTAGACGTGGCTTAATAGGCTTGGAGCGCTTCCTTTCGCGAGGCCCCTGCCACGCGCGTGCAAGGCCTCCGCCAAGACGTGGGATATAGGGTTCAAAACCTGGCGACTATTCATCAAACAGATCGCTGTGCGTCCCCGTACGCACGAGCGTTAGCACCATGACCTCATCAGTGAGTTTGTAGACGAGCAGCCAGTCGGAGCGAATATGGCACTCCCAGTGCCCCACCCAGTTTCCTGAGAGCATGTGTGGCCTGCAGCGCTCGGGGAGGGGCTCGTCATTCACAAGCGCCTCGATAACGGCGCGGAGCTCCTCCCTGGGGAGCCCGCGCCTTATGGCCGCTTTGTAGTCCTTCTTGAATCTGGATGTCTGGCGTATCTCGCGCATGGTCAGGCATCCAGGTCGGCGAAGAGCTCGTCGACGGTCGCAAAGCCTTGGGCCTCGGGGTCGGTCGCTATGCGATCCGCCTCGTGCATGGCGGCAGCCGTCACAGCGTTGGGCACGTCGCGGGTGGGTCGAAACGGCAAGCCCTGCATGCGCACCGCTTGGCGCAGGAACATGTTCACTGCGGTCGAGAAGTTCATGCCGAGTTCAGTGAAGAGCTGATCCGCCTCCTGCTTCAGTTGTGCGTCGGTGCGTATGCTCGTGGTCACTGTAGCCATTTTTGCCTCCTTTGTATTGCATTAACTATACAATGTGATGCATTTTTGTCAAGGGTCTGACCGACTCTGGCTGTTCATTGCTCTGCTGTTCAAACCCATGCACGATTCGTACCAGATTCGTACCAGCAAGACCGCCAAGACGAGAGGGGTTGCTATTTCAAGCTTCTGACCTGCGGGATCGCAGACGCGATTTGAAAGAAGGTTTTCATGCGTCTGTTGAGTGGGAATAAGGCTGCTACTTAATTGTTCGATTATCCAGGCGCTCCGGACGTGGTTCCGGGGTGCCATTTTGATGCCTCTTGGGGACTCGTGTGCCTGTAAGCCAAACGCGAGATGGAGTTGCCAGCGCTTGGGTAAGGCGGATTCGCAGGGCCTTTAACCAGCTCACTCTTGCTCTCAAATGCTCGCTGTTGCCAACAATCGAACAGTTTTGTGCGGGCAGGCTGGACGCGCGAGAACATGGCAACATTTGACGAACGTCGGCAAGGTTGGCGCGTGGTTGCATGAGGGAAAGCCGTTCGTGATGACGTCAAAACGACGTCACGAAGGGCGGGTGGACGTCACGGATCCGCCTCTGTGCTGGTGGCAGCGTGGATTGGCTATATTGCCGGACGAGGACATGGAGAGCATTTGTCATGCAGGCAGCCCGCCAACCTTCGATGTTGGCGGGCCGCCAGGAAGGCGATAAGGAGGGCGCCCGACGCGCCTCCGTCGTTCACCCTATTGCTCGTCCGCCGGGAAGCGTACGGCTGCGGAGAGGCGCGCGCGGGTGAGCGTGCGGGCGACGGCAAGCGTGGCATCGAGAGCCTTGTAGCAGCGCTCGGTGCTGCCGCTCTCCAGGTCCTTGAGGAAGAGGTTCCACTCGTACACCCAGTTGGTGGTGCAGTCGTCCACGAACTCCTCCTCGGTGCCGTCGTTGAGGTGCAATGTGACCTTGGTCATGAGGTTGGCGGGGGTGTCGGTGTAGATGTAGCCGTCCTCGCCCTGCACGGAGGTCCAGCTGGGCGAGCCGCAGTCCTTGGCGCAGATGCCCACCGCCTGGAAGTCGTCGTAGTCGTAGGTGGCGACGCCACTCACGTCGATGTCCTTCTCGACGTTGGCATGGTACTCGACGCCGTTGGGCTCGCCGAAGAGGCCCACTAGGTAGTGCGTGTTGTAGAGGCCCAGGTCCATCATGGCACCACCCGCAGCCTTGGGACTGAACACCGGCAGCACCGTGCCCTGGCGGAACTGGTCGTAGCGGCGGCTGTACTGAGAGTAGTTGCACGAGACGACCTTCACGCGGCCGATGCGTGGCAGCCACTCGCGGATCTTGGCCAGGCCTGGCTGATGCGGTGTGGAGACGGCCTCCCACAAGTACACGCCGTTCTCGCGCGCCACCTCGGCGAGGTGCGCCGCCTCATGGTCGTTGCTTGCGAAGGGCTTCTCCACCACGACGTTCTTGCCTGTCTCCATGGCCTTGAGCGAGAACGGGTAGTGCAGGTGGTTAGGCAGTGCGATGTAGACGGTGTCGATGTCAGCCTCGGCAAGCATGAGGTCGTAGTCGGCGTAGGCGTTCTCCGCCGACGTGCCGCACTTCTAGCAGAGCTCGCGCGCTCGGTCAATGCTCTCCGGAGTGCCGCACACGGCGCCCACCTCGATGCCCAGCTCGACGATGCTCGGTGCCACCCAAAAAGCCATGAGCCCCGGTCCCGCAACCCCTACCTTCATGTCGTTCTCCTTTCGTCGGCGCGCCGTTCGCGCTATTTGTGCCTAAAAGAATCGTCGCGTAAAGGTGAGAATGATAGGAGCAGGATCAGGAATTGCGGTACACCGTTTCACTGTATTGAGGCCAACCGTATGGCGACCATAAACGCTGTGCCGCCGACTGTCGGGAGGCAATGCCATGCGGTTCGATGCCGTCCTCAGGCAGGGCAGACTCACAACTACCGAGCAGGCCATCGTGTCATACCTTGTTGAGAACCCCTATGATGCCACGCGCATGTCAGTTCGCGAGCTCGCGGCGGCGACTTTCGTCAGCCCGTCCGCCATCATCCGAGCCTGCAAGCGACTGGGCTTCAAGTCATTTGGCGACTTGAAGGTCGAGCTTGCCCGCCAGACCGAGCACGCATCCTCCTTCGAGCGCGTTGACGCCGACTTTCCGGCTCTCGATCCTGATTCGCCGGCGCGCATCGCGGCGACGATCTCGTCCCTGGAGCGCGAGGGCATCAAGCGTACCGAGAGACTCCTTGGTGAGGTCGAGTGGACTCCCATTGTCGATGCGATGGAAGGTGCGGGCGGGATCACCGTGAGCGCGATTGGGTATTCGAACCTTGCCGCCCAGGGATTCATCCAGAACGTCCGCAGGCTGGGGTATCGCGTCACGGAGTGCCGGGAGGTCTCGCTGGCAGACCAATGGATCGCCACCTGCCCGCGCGACGAGTTCCACATCATCGTGTCGTACTCCGGCGAGACGGACGATCCCGTTGGCTATGCCAAGCTACTACGTCGGCGCGGTCTACGCACGCTCTCGATAACGGCCGAGGGAGACAACACCATCAAGCGCCTCGCGGACTGGAACCTGCCGCTTGCGCTCACCGAGCGCAAGTTCGTCACGAGCCGCATCGGCTTCTTCCAGAGCCTCGCCGAGACGCGCTACGCCCTCGACACGCTGTATAGCGTGCTCTTCGCCCGCGACTGGGAGGCCAACGTGCGCCAGCTCAGCGCCGGCCTCGAGCGGCAGGGGTGGCACCTCACCGTCACCGAGACCGGTGAGGTCGTCCGCACGCAAGAGGGGGCTGGCGCCTAGATCCAGCCGAAGTGCTCGCAGGCCTTGGAGATGCCGTCGTCCCAGACGCTTTCGGTCACGTAGTCCGCCCGCTCCTTGAGCTCGGGGACGGCGTTGCCCATGGCGACGCAGGTCCACTCGGGGCAGAACATCGAGAGGTCGTTGCGCTCGTCCCCGAACACCACCACGTTCGCCACGTCTCCGCCCAGGTGGCTCACGATGCGGCGGATGCCGCGCGCCTTGTCCGCAGGCTCCACGAAGATGTACTCCTCCATGAAGCGGCACCAAGGAAGCTCGTCCAGCGTCTCGAGTGGTTCCTCCTCGCCGTCACGGCAGGCGACGTAGACCTTGAAGATCTGCTCGTAGTCCTCTGGATCGAGGCCCTCCACCACGCGCGTGCGCATGTAGCGGTCGTTCGTGAGCTCCATGAAGCGGCCGTCGGGCACGAGGCGCGTGTCGCTGTTGTCGGGCTGGATGCCCCAGGCGAACCCCTTGGCCTCGCACTCGCGCACGAGCCTGATGCAGAGGTCGCGGTCGAGGGGGTCTATGCCCAGCAGCTCGCCGTCGATGGTGACCCCGTGCCCGCCGTCGCTCACCATGTTCTCGAAGCCCAGCGAGCGCATGACGTCCACGGCCTTGGCGTAGCTGCGCCCCGTGGCGATGGACACGAAGTGTCCTCGCTCGCGCAGCGCATCGACCGTCCTGCGCGTCGACTCCGGCACCGACGTCCCGTCGCCCGACGGGAGCGTGAGCGTGCCGTCGATGTCGAAGAAGAAGTACTTTCTGCCTTCCATGTTCCCTCCCTTGCCATAAGGCCGGCATGGCCATTTACTACTATGCTTTGAATTCCAGCACCTGGAGGCAGAGTGCGTACTCTCCCAGTGCCACGCGCTCCTGGTAGTCCTCCACCGCGACCAGCTCGGGCATGTCCTCAGGCGGGATGACCGTCCCGAGCCTCTCGCGCAGGGCGTCCATGTCGGCCGCCAGCTCGCTGGCCACGAAGAACGCCTCCGGAGCCACGGCCGAGAACGTGCCCAGGAGCGACTCCGCGACGATGCCGGTCATGCCGTCGGCGCTCCACGGGGCGTCCTCGACGGTTGCGACGCCGCCCCGCAAGAAGAGCATCTCCCCGGCGAGGCCGTGGTGGCCGCGTATGAGGTGCCCGTCGAGCACCGTACCCTGTGCGCCTATGGCATGCCCGTCGGCTGCGAGTGGAACGTGAGGCTCCTGAAGCGGTCCTGTGCGACGAGGCATCCCACGGCGGCCGCGTTCGCGTTGTTCTCTATGTGCAGCCTCTCGCCGAACGCCTCGCGGAGGATCCCACCGAGGTCGTGCGTGGCGCTCTCAACGCTCAGGGCGCGCTGCTTCCCGTGGTAGACGTCGCCAGGCACGGCGACCCCGATGGCGTCGAAGTCTTCCGTGCGCCATCCCGCCACGCGGACGGCTGCCGCCACGTCGCCGATGTCGTGCAGGTCGAGCTCGCGCTTGGACACCATGCCCTCGTGGGCGATGGCGCCGTGGTCGTAGACGCGGTACAGGATTCTGGACTCGAGGCGCCCGTACACTACCGAGATCACCAGCACGAGCCTGTCGTTGGCGAGGTCGCGGGGTATGCCGCGCGCTTCCACGTTGGGCTCGGGGCGCGCAGAGAGGGCGTCCATCACGATGCGGAGCGCGCCGGCGGCGTCGTAGGCGCCGAAGACCCGTCCTGGCAGCTCGATCACCGTCGTGCCAGGCAGCTCGGCCATGGCCCTGTCGCGCAGGTGTCCCACCTGGGGCGCGAGGAGCACCGCGGCGAAGTCGTCCCCCTTGCGCACCGCGCTCTCGAAGGGCAGGGCCGAGAACTCGTAGCCGAGGGACAGCGCGGACGCAGCCTCGTTGAGCCTGTTTGCGAAGAACGTGGTTGTGATGCCCGACGTGCAGCAGAGCAGGATGCGCGTCACCTGGTGCTCGCGCAGCTCGCGGAGCGCCTCGCCCATCTCGTCGAGCAGCGTGCTCGCGCGGCCCTCGTCCTCGAGGGCAAAGTGGAGGAAGAACACGGGCTCGCCGTCGGACGACCGCTCCAGGCGCATCTCGACGATTTCCGGCTCGTCGCCCATCGGGTAGATGTTCACCTCGCCGTGGGCCTCGGCGCAGTCGACGCTGTAGTGGTCGTCGTCTGCCGCGACGATGGCGCACCCTGCGAGATCGCGCGCCCTGAGGCGGTCGCGGAAGGTCCTGCCGACGTTGGTCATGATCGTCTCCTCCCTAGCGGCCCATGACGGCGTTCAGGAAGGCGATGGCGGTTGCGGTCCAGCCGTCCGCCTCCGCGCCGTGGGGGTGCAGCAGGCCGTGCCCGCCCGCGCTGTAGCTCACGCTCTGGTGGCGCACGCCGGCTGCCTCGAGCGCCGCGTCCATGAGGCGGAAGTTCTCGTAGGGCACGACCTCGTCGTCCTTGCACTGCCAGATGAAGGTGGCGGGGTAGGCGTCGCCGAGGTGCCTCTCGACGGCGAACTCGTCGACGTTGGCCATGTCGGGCTCCTTGGTGCCGAGGACCGACGCGAAGAACTTGTCCTTCCCGGCGTCCTCTGCCGAGGCAAGGAGCGTGTGGAAGTCGATGGCGGGGTAGCCCAGCATGAGCATGTCGGCGGGCTGCAGGTCCCAGTTTGCGGCGCCCCAGTTGTCGGTGCCCCACTCGGCCGTGAGGTGCCCGCCCGCGCTCCAGCCCCACACCGCGTAGCGCGGGGCGACCTGGTAGGCGGCGGCGTTGTCGAGGATGTGGCGTACGGCGTGCGCGAGGTCCTCGATGGCGAGGCTGATCGGCTTTGCCGACTGCTCCTCCATGCGGGTGCGGTAGGTGAGCAGGAACACGTTGTAGCCTGCCTCGACGAGGTCCGCCGCCGTGGGGAAGCCCTTCTGGTAGGAGCACACGCTCTGGTACGAGCCGCCGGGCACCACGACGACGAAGGGCGCGCCCGCCTCGCCGGGCATGAAGAAGAGCCTGCTCACGGCCTTGGTGGGGTCTGAGGCGACCTCGTCGGCGGAGTAGAGCGGGCGGGCGACCTCGCGTCCCTCGCCCACGAGGCGCTCCAGCAGCCGCACGCCGCGCAGGGCCCGCGCGCCTTGGATGGGCCCGGCGAACGAGGCGAGGTCGTCCAGGCAGGTGTTCTGCATGCGCTCCTGCGTGGAGGCGCGGCACTCCATGAGGTAGCCGCCGAACTGGTCGCGGCCGAGGATGCCCTCGATCTCTCCGAGCGTGGTGGTCATGGCGATCTGTGACATGGCGGTTCCCTTCTGGTTTGCGGTCTTCGTTGGCACCATCTTTGCGCAGGGGCAACCCGCCCGGCGTGGCGCCCGCACGTTGTGCACGGTGTTTCGCACCCCTAACCACTTCGGGGCCTCGTCGAGCCAAAGAAGCGAAACGCTGTTTCGCACGTCGCCTTGAAGGCCGTGCGACAGCACCCGCGCGCGATGATGGGGCCATCGGACAGGCTCGTACGAAGGAGAAGGACATGCAGATAGCACGCTGCACGGTGAACCACATTGAGGACCCCCTGGGCTTCGACCTGGGCGACCCCACGTTCTCGTGGGTCGTGGAAGGGGCAAAGGGCCAGCGCGCCGAGGCGTCGCGCATCGTCGTGACGCGAGGCGGCGACGCCGTCGCTGACACCGGCTGGACGCAGCTCCACTCGATCGCCACGCGCGTAGAGGGTCTCGGCGAGATGCTCTTGCCGCGCACCCGCTACGAGTGGCGCGTGTCGGTGCGCTCGGAGGCGGGCGAGGAGGCAACGAGCGACGTCAACTGGTTCGAGACGGGCAAGATGGACGAGTCGTGGGAGGGCGCGTGGCTCACGTGTGAGGAGGGCGACCGTCACCCGGTGTTCTCAACTTCGCTCGCACTCGAGGGAAAGCCAGTCAGGTCGGCGCGCCTCTATGCCTGCGGGCTCGGCCTCTACCAAGCGTTCATTGATGACGAGCACGTGGGAGACGAATACCTCGCCCCCGGGACCAACGCCTATGATCGCTGGCTGCAGGTGCAGGCCTACGACGTGACCGATCTCGTTGCCGACGGGTCCACGCTCTCGTTCATGCTGGGCAACGGCTGGTACAAGGGACGCTTTGGCTACGGCGGCAACGGCGCCTACTACGGCGACTCGTTCCGCCTGATCGCCGAACTCCATGTGACGTACGCCGACGGGACGGAGCAGGTCGTGGGCACAGACGAGGACTGGCTTGTGTCTCGGTCCAACGCGACCTTCTCGACCATCTATGACGGCGAGCACGTTGACGACACACTGCCCGCGGTGGCGCCCGTCGCGGCGATACCCCTCGACGCGGACGAGGCCGAGGAGCTCGACGGGCTGCTCTGCGACCGCCTGAGCCTCCCTGTGACTGAGCACGAGCTGTTCGAGGGCTGCGAGCTCGTCCGCACGCCCGCCGGGGAGTACGTGCTGGACCTGGGGCAGAACATCGCGGGCGTCTTCCGCCTGCGCGTGTGCGAGCCTGCTGGTTCTACGGTGCGCCTGCAGTTCGGCGAGCTCTTGCAGGACGGCAACTTCTACCGCGACAACCTGCGCAGCGCCAGGGCGGAGTACGTGTACGTGAGTGACGGGGCCGAGCACGTGCTGGAGCCGCGCTTCACCTACTACGGCTACCGCTACGTGAAGGTGGAGGTTGACGGCGAGGCGCCTGAGGGCTTCGACGCGCGCGACTTCATCGGCATCGCGCTCTACTCCGACTTCGAGACCGCGTCAGGCACGATCGAGACCGGCAACCCCCTCGTCAACCAGCTCGTCTCGAACACGCGCTGGGGCATGCGCGGCAACTTCGTGGACACGCCCACCGACTGCCCGCAGCGCGACGAGCGCATGGGGTGGACGGGCGACGCGCAGGTCTTCTCGGCAACGGCGCTCTACCTGGGGCGCCCGTACGCCTTCTACCGCAAGTACCTGCGCGACATGGCGGTCTCGCAGCAGGCGCTCGGCGGCATGGTCCCTGGCGTGGTCCCGAGCTTCGGCCTCAACGCCACGGGCGCCGTGTGGGGAGACGCCACCTGCATCATCCCCTGGAACATGTGGCTCGCCGAGGGCGACCCCGCAATCCTCGCCGAGCACCTGCCCGCCATGCGTGCCTGGGTCGACTGGGTGGAGGATCAGGACGGCGACGACCACGGCTGGGGGCGCGCCTTCCAGTTCGGCGACTGGCTCGCTCTCGACGGGCACAAGCTCAACGACCGCCTCGGCGGGACGGACGAGGGCTTCATCGCCTACGTCTACTGGTGGCGCAGCGCCAAGATCGTGGCGGATGCGGCGCGCGTGCTGGGTGACGAGGCAACCGCTGCGACCTACGACGACAAGGCCGAGCGCGTCGCCGACTGGATCCGCACGGAGTACTACTCCGCGACCGGTCGCTGCGTGGTCAACACCCAGACCGCCTACGTGGTGTCGCTGCACTACGGCTTCGGTGACCCGGACTTCTCGGCACGAGAGCTCAAGCGTCTGCTTGACGAGAACGACGGCAAGCTCACCTGCGGGTTCGTGGGGGCGCCGTTGCTGTGTCTGGCGCTCTCTGAGGCGGGCATGCACGGCTATGCCTACGACCTGCTGCTGGGGGAAGGCTATCCCGGCTGGCTCTATGCCGTGAAACTTGGGGCCACCACCATCTGGGAGCGTTGGAACTCGCTGGACGAGGAGGGTCGCATCACCGGGACGGACATGAACTCCATGAACCACTACAGCTATGGCAGCGTGTGCGAGTGGCTGTGGAGATGGGCTGCGGGGCCCGCGCCGGCGGAGCCTGGCTTCCGCCGCGCCCGGGTCGCGCCAAAGCCCGGCTGGAGGCTGGGACGCCTGGACGCTCGCCTGGCATCGGCGGCTGGCGGCTGGCGCGTGGCGTGGAAGATCCTGGACGAGCGGCATCTGCGCGTGGAGGTGGAGGTGCCCTTCGGCGCCACCGCCGAGGTTGAGCTGCCGCTGGCGCCTGGCGCTGCCTACGACGAGCTGGGCGGGCGCGTGCTTGCCGCCGGAGCCTATGCCGTGGAATACGAGACCACCGAGCCCCTGCGTCGAGTGCCCGGTGCCGACTGGACGCTCGCGCATCTCATGGGCTCCCCTGACACCTATCGCACGCTGCTGCGCTACGTGCGCCATCCGGAGGCGGTGCCGGCGGACGAGGCTGCCGCAAAGACCGTCCGCGAGCTTGCGGTGCGCATGGGGCTGGATGACGGAAGGCTCGCGGCCCTTGATGCGGACCTTGGAGCACTTGCGGAGTAAGACCGAGACAACGTGTCGTGAAGCCCCGCGCCCTGCCATGCAGGACGCGGGGCTTCTCTTCTGCGCTTCCTTTGGGAAAGAACGGGTGCAAAGGGAAGGCCGCACGACCTCTTGGGGACGTCGTGCGGCACAGAGAATGGCTGGTAGTGGTTGTGTGCCTATGCGGTGCGAATCGCCTGGTCACCCGCAGAGACGGTTGACTCTGTCTCGACGATGACCTGCAGCTGGGGATAGTCGTCCGAGTTGGTCACGATGGTCATCACGATGTCGGGGTGGCCGGCGGCCTTGACCTTGGCCTTGTCGAAGGAGACGATCGGGTCTCCCGCAGCCACGCGGGCACCCTTCTCGGCCCACACGGTGAAGCCCTCGCCGTTCATGGACACGGTGTCCACGCCCACGTGGATGAGCACCTCAACGCCGTCGTCGCCCGCGATGCCGAAGGCGTGGGGCATGGCGGCGGTCAGCGTGCCGGAGATGGGTGCGAACACCTCGCCTGCCTCGGGCCAGACGGCCACCGTGCGCCCCATCATCTCTCCGGCGAACATCGGATCGGGGATGTCGGCCGTCACCTCAACGCGGCCTCCCACGGCTGCGCACACGACGCCCCGCTCCGCCTTGGCCGCCACCGCCTCCGGCTTTGCCGGCTTCTTGCTCCCAAACAGCTTGTCAAAGAATCTCATGGTTGTTTCCTCTCTCGATATTCAAGTGTCTTGTTGTGTAACTAGCAGACGACCTCAACGGGCACGTCGAGGATCTTGGCGACCTTCTTGATCGTCTCGGTCCAGGAGCCTTGGGCGGCGGCGAAGTGGTGCGTGGGGCCACACTCGCACCAGCGGTTGTTCCACTCGCGCGCGCCAATGGAGAAGCGCGTGCGGAAGGTGGTGTCGCCGTTGCCGAGGGTGGGTCCGTCCTCGATCACGCCCTCGCTCACCACGAACCTGAAGTGGCCGTCGGCGTCCTGCGTGATGCCGAGGTAGGTGACGGGCCCGGCCTTGGGGTAGAAGCGCGTGAGGAAGCCGCCACCCGCCTTGCCGTGGAAGACCGGCACGATCTCCATGGACGCCTTGCGCGCGGTGGAGAAGTCCGCGTCGCCCGAGCCGGAGTGGCCGATGAGCACGACGTCGTCGTCGAAGTCGAAGGTGTAGAACTCGGAGAGCTGGCAGGCGCCGCTGATGGTCTTCATGATGCTCATGCCCATCGCGACCTTGATGTCGCCCTCCACGACGCAGGCGATGCCCTGCTTGATGAGCATGGAGAACGCGGGGATGAGCATGGAGTCGAGCACGCCCGCCTTGCCCTGCGCGAAGCCGTCGTAGTGGCTCGCCACGAAGCCCAGCTCCTCGTCCTTGACCCACTGCTCGAAGGCCACGACGTAGCGCGCCATCTCGCGGATGCTCGCCTCGTCGTAGTCGCCCAGGATGTCGAAGGTGTCGTGGATGTCGGCGACCTTGGCGGCGATGACGTCCTCGTCGGTGACGTCGTCCGCGATGGCCCACATCTTCTCCCAGTCGAACTGCTTGGTGTAGAGGCCCATGCGATGGTAGAGGTTGGTCTCGTCGATGTAGAGGTCCATCATGCCGGGGTAGGGGCGGCCGATCTGGGCGAGGTTGGTGTGGCGAAGGCGACGGCGCACCTGTGCGGCGCGGCACCAGTCCTCGATTTCGGCAGCCACCTGCGGGTCGCCACCCTCCACGACGCCGGTGATCACGGCGTGGCGCTTGCCGGCACGCTCCAAGTCGGCCACCATCTCGCCCACGACGCCGCCCGCATAGCCGATGCCCAGCCATTCGGCCGTGCCTGCCTTCTCGAAGTCGAGGCAGCGCACCTTCTGGAGGTTGACGAGCACGACCGGCACGCTGAGGTCGCGGATGGCGGGCAGCATGTTGTAGCTGGTGGCGTAGGTGAGCAGCTGGCAGAACACGAGGTCCACGTCTGCGGCGCGGAACCTATCACCCGCGGCCTGGGCGGCTTCCTTGGTGGTGCACATACCGCCGTCCACGACCTCCACCGTATCGGGCAGCGAGGCGACGAAGTCGGCATACTGCTGCTCGAACTCTGGCACGAGCTCGGGGAACTGGGGGAGGTATGCGCCGAGGGCGACAGAGAAGACGGCTACCTTTGCCTTGGTCTCTACAAGTATGACGGGTTCCTTTCTAGTCAACGAAAGCCTTGTTGATGGCAATGTTGAAGTCGTGGCAGGTGTCGATGAGGCCCTTGTCCTCGATCTTGTTGAGCCAGTCCTCGCTGCCGCCGTTGGCCACGCGCGCCGCCACGTAGAGCTGGGCTGCCTTCTCCACGGTGTGCGCCAGGCCGAAGGTGGTGTCGAAGTCGGGGCCGGCCGCAAAGAGCCCGTGATGCGCCCAGACGATGGTGTCGTAGGTCTTCATGAGCGCGCTGGAGGCCTCGGCGATGGCCGGGCCGCCCGGGACCATCCAGGGCACCACACCCACGCCTGCGGGGAAGACCACCACGCACTCGGTCATCATCTGCCAGAGGCGACGGGTAAAGCCGCGGTCGGTCAGCGGCACGATGAAGCTCATCTCGATGATGCCGGGGGTGTGAGCGTGGTAGATCACGCGGTTGGCACCGTCGGTACGCGCGGCGGTGACGCAGTGGTTCATGTAGTGGCTCTCGAACTCGCTCGTCGGACGCGCGCCGTCGAGCAGGCCCCACACGATGCGAAAGGCATCGCCAGCCTCGTTGATCTGGACGATGCCGATGTTGTGCGCCGGGTCGTCGGCGACGTTGCGCAAGTACTTGCCGCTGCCGGTGGTAACGAAGTACGAGCCCGCGAGGTTCTCGCCGCGCACGCCCATCTGCACCCACGCGCGCGGCTCCGCATCAAAGAACGGACGCGCCTCGGCCACCTCCTCGTCGGTCATGCGGTAGGTGAGGTTGCCGCCGTTGCGCTCGTGCCAGCCCTGCAGCCAGCCGTCGTCGCACATACGGGTGAGGCCCTTGATGAAGTCCAGCTCTTCCATTGCCATGATGCTCTCCTCTCATGCCCTAGCGGGGCAGGTATTCCTTGATCTCGAAGCTCTGCTTGATTGCCGCGCGTGCCTCTTCCAGGCTCGCGTACTCGCCGGAATGGATGAACTGCACCATGAGGTTGCCGAGCGCCGTGCCCTCGGTGGGGCCGGCGAAGACGGGCAGCCCGCAGGCGTCGGCCGTGGCCTGGTTGAGGTAGTCGTTGTTGGAGCCGCCGCCGACGATGTTGATGCTCGTGTAGTCCACACCGGTGAGCTCGTGCAGCTGGGCCACCGTGCGGGCGTAGTCTGCCGCCAGCGAGTCGTACACGGTCAGCGCGTACTGTCCCATGGTCTCGGGCACAGGCTGACCGCTCCGCGCGCAGACCGTACGCAGCGCCGTCAGCATGCTCGCGGGGGCGAGGAACTCCTGGTCGTCGGCGTCCACCACGGCAGAGAAGCCCGCTGCACGCGCCTCCTCGGCAGCCTTCACCAGCTCGTCCCACGTGGGCGCCACACCCGTGACCTCGCCCAGCTCGCGGCGCACGTTCTGGATCATCCAGAGGCCCATTATGTTCTTGAGGTAGCGGTAGGTGCCGTACGCCCCGCCCTCGTTCGTGAGGTTGGCCGCAGCGCTCTGCGGCGTGCAGATGAGTGCGCGGTTCTCCACGCCCACGAGGCTCCAGGTGCCGCTGGAGACGTACACCGCCCGCTCATCAGACGCGGGCACGGCGAGCCAGGCGCTGCCCGTGTCGTGCGACGCCACGAGCACGACCTCGGCGTCAAAGCCCACGCGCTTCACGATGTCGGGGTTCAGGCGCCCCAGGCTCTCGCCCGGCATGTGAATGGGCTGGAAGACGTTCCGCGGCAGGTTGAGGAGGTCGATGAGGGCGTCGTCCCATTCGCAGGTCTTCGCGTTGACGAGCGCCGTGGTGCTCGCGTTGGTGTACTCCTGGGCCTTCACGCCCGTGAGTACGAAGCCCAAGTAGTCGGGCACCATGAGCAGGGACTTCGCGCCGTCCAGTTGCCCTCGGCTCTCGCGGCTAAGAGCGCAGAGCTGGTAGGTGTTGAACTGTTGGTACTGGGCGCCGGTGCGCGCATAGTGCTCGGCGAACGAGAGGATGCCCGAGAGCTCGAGCGCGTCCTTCACGCCGTAGGTGCGGGAGTCGCGGTAACCCACGGCATCACCGATGCGCTGGTCGCGATCGTCGAGGAGCACGTAGTCCACTGCCCAGGTGTCTATGCCGATAGTAGCGGGCGCAAACCCTGCCTCCTTCGCGGCGGCGAGGCCGGCGACCACGCTCTCGGCCAGCGCGTCTATGTCCCAGCACAGGTGGCTGCCCTTTCGTGTAAGGCCGTTCTCGAAGCGGTAGACCTCCGTCAGCTCCATGTGGCCGTCCACCACCTGCCCTACGATGTGCCTCCCGCTCGACGCCCCGATGTCGATTGCTAGATGACAGGCCATGTTCTTGGGTCCTTTCTGTCTCGTTCGGAACTGTTGTCTCGAGAGTACGGTGCGGAATCGATTGGCGTGCTCGACTTCGGTGAGTCCTCAACCACGTTTCGGGACGATCCTGCAAGAGATGCGAATACAGAAGCAAACGGGCGTTTTGGCGAAACGGTGTTTCAGCGGATGCCCAAGCTGCAAATGCAAAGTGAGAAGGGTCACCCATATGGAACGGGATAACCTGCATGGGTGACCCTTAGATGTTTTTGCTTTTGGACAGACAGCCTGCCACATCGGCTGGATTTGTCAGCCAAGCGTCATGCGCAGCCACTCGGCTGCGAGCGTGGCCCAGTGGGCGAGGTGAGGGTCGAGGCTGCTCGGCTTCTTGGCCGTGGTCTCGTCGGCGAGGGAGAGCCCGTGATCACCGCACCCGAAGACGTGCAGCTCGCAGGGCACCTTGAGCTCGCGCAGGCGCAGCGCGTACTCAATGGATTGCGCGGGGTCTACGAGCGAGTCGCCGAAGGTCGTCCACACGAAGGTGGGGGGCACGCCGGGCGTGAGGTGGTCGAGCGGGCTCATCTCGTCCATGAGCTCGGGCGTGAGCCGTGCATCGCCGATGGCGCCGCGTACGCTGGCGCGCATGAACTCCGCGAAGGCGAGCGCCCTGGCGTCGCCGGTCACCTGACCCAGGTCCATGGTGCCGTCGAGAGAGCCGAGGGCGGCATAGCGTCGGAAGTCCACCAGCGGGTAACAAAGAATACTGGCGTTGGGGCTCAGTCGCTCGTCGGCCGCATAGGCGTTGGCGTACGAGGCGCACAGGTAGCCGCCGGCGGAGAACCCCAGCGTCGCCACCTTGTCGGGGTCCACGAGCCACTCGGCCGCGTGGTCGCGTACGATTGTCATTGCCTCGGCCAGGTCAAGCAGTGGCTTAGGGTAGACGCAGGCCCCTGGCGCGGAGGCCTCGGTGGAGTACGTGAGCACCGCCGCGTGGAAGCCCTCGGAGTTGAGTCGGCGCGCCATAGGCTCGCCCTCGTTGGGGCTGCAGTCCAGGAAGCCGCCGCCCGGGCACACGATCACGAGGGGCAGGGGCTTGTCCGTTGCGAGCAAGAAGGCGTCCAGCGAGGTGCGCTCGTTGCCATCGACGATGAAGCTCTTGCGTGGCATCGATGTCTCCTTTCAGAATCGGATGGCCTTAGAAAAGACCGCCTGCTGGTGGAAGGGCCAGCGGGCGGACAAGGGAGGGAAGGGCTTGCTTACTTGGCGTCGGGGTCGAAGCCAGGCCAGAAGCGGGTGATCAGGAAGCAGGCGACGAAGCTCGTGAGCATGCCGAGGGCGGCGCCGATCATGGAGTGCACGTCGCCGTCGGGGCCGAGGTAGATGGGCAGGGCGAACACGCCGGAGGCACCGAAGGTGTAGACCTTGGTGTTGAAGAGCGCGGGGACGATGCCCGAGATCGCGCCGCCGAGGGCCATTGCCGCGAGGGTCTGCTTGTGCTGCAGGCAGATGCCGTAGAGCGCGGGCTCGTTGATGCCGAAGAAGCCGGTGATGGAGGAGGACAGGGCAAGCTCCTTGGTGGCCTCCTTCTTGGACATGAAGTACACGGCCATGGCGACGCCCACGGAGGTCATGTTGTTGCAGAGCAGGCCCATGACGGGGTCGGAGCCCTGGGTGATGATGTTGTTGACGAGCAGCATGGCGATCGGCATGTGGATGCCCATGGGGACGACGAAGCTCATCCAGGTGGCGCCGAGCACCGCGCCGCAGACGATGGGGCTGAAGTTGTAGAGGCCGAGGATGACGTTGGTGACCATGCCGGAGAGCACGTTGATCACGGGGCCGATGGCGGCAAGGGCGATGGGGGCGGTGATGAGCACGGTGAGGAACGGGGTCATGAAGAAGGTGACGGCACTGGGCAGGTGCTTCTTGAGGAACTTGTAGACGACGCTGCCGAGGCCGGCTGCCGCCATGGCCGGGAAGAGCGTGGAGGTGTACCCCTGGATCGCCACGGGGATGATGCCGAAGAGGTGCAGCGTCTGGCCGGCCAGCTCGGGGTTGGCGAGTGCGGGGTAGGCGAGCGCGCCGCCGAGCAGGGCGCCGACCGCCTCGTCATACTTGAGGTGCTTGGCGGTGAAGAATCCCGCGAGCACCGGCATGAAGAACATGGCCACCTGGCCGAGGCCGTTGAGGATCTGGTAGGTCTCGTCGCCGGACTGGACGAGGCCGGTGAGCGTGAGGATGGAGACGAGCGAGGACACGAGGCCGCAGCCGATGATGGCGGGGAGCAGCGGCATCATAACGCCGCACATGAACTTGAGGGCCGCGTCCATGGGGGCTCATCTTCTCCGCCGGGGCGTCGTCATCGTCGGCGTCAACCGCGCCGGTTCCCTTGCCGGTGAGGGCGACCACCTCGTCGTACATCTTCTCGACGGTGGTGCCGATGCACACTGGTACTGGCCGCCGGCCTCCACGACCTGGATGACGCCGGGGACCTTGGAGACGGCCTCGGTGTTGTTGTGCGCTAACTCCTGGTCCTTGAGGAAGAACCTGACGCGCGTGATGCAGTGGGTGACGCTCTTGATGTTGTCGTTTCCGCCGACGAGCTCGACGATCTTGGCTGCTGACTCTTTGTAATCGACTGCCATTTCCCTTCCCTTTCCCTTGGGGTCTCGCGGTCCGCTCCCGCTTTGCTTGATAACAGGATGCCGCGGAGGGCACGGGCTAAAAGGGCAGATGACCCGTTCGTGCACAGCGTTTCGCTCGCAATGAGCGGCGCTGGTATTGACGAGAAACAGCGTACCATTGGGCGGCAAGTTGGAGGGTTTGGCGGGTGCAGCAAGAAAGAGGAGCGACAGGTGATGATGCTTGAGGTGATGTCGCGGTTTGGGTTCGCGGTAAATGCCGCCGCTATTATCGTTCCCTGCCCTTGCCCGACCTGTTCTGCTCGTGGTGGCGCTCGCTGGTGGGAGCCGTCGTCATATGGCCTTCGCCCGCCGTCGTCATGGCCGGGGTTGGGCCTGCGGACCACCGTTGGCTTCGGGGCCGTCTGGGGCAGCAGCCCGTAACGCTCGCAGGACTCGCGGAGCGCCTCGAGGCGTGCCGTCTTCGAGCCGTCACGCGAGTGCGAGATCGCCCTGTCCATCTCAGCGAGGCTCCTGACGTTGTTGCGCGATACGAAGCCGACCGCGCGGGCGAGCTCCCCAAGCTCACGAAGATCGCGGACCTCGATCGCGCCGTTCGCCAGCCTGACGATCCTCTCGGCAGCCTTGGGCGAGGCGCTCCGCGTGGCCGTCCGCATCGCGGAGTTTACGCCGCTCCTCGTGTACCCGGAGCCCAGCTTGGCGCCGGTGACCCTGCGGGTGGGGGTATCGGCGAGCGCGTAGACCCAGTCGCCCGCGCGCGACCTCGAGGGCTCCGCGACGACCCCCATCCTCCCCAGCAGCGCCACGAAGTCACGCTCGGTGCGCGCCGTGCCCCTCGCGACCGCCACCCTCTCGCGGATGTCGGCCACCCACGAGTACTCGCCCTTCGCCGTGATCTCGCGCTCGGCCCTGCCGACCCGCCTCCTCTGCCAGGGGACCGACTCGTGGTCTGCGAAGGCGCTGAGGCCGTGCTCGGCCGATACGCGCTGCAGGGCCCGCTTGAGAGCCCTCGGGTCGGGGTCGCGCAGGCGCCCCCGGTCTCGAGGTTGGTGTTGTTGACGACGACGTGGGCGTGGAGGACGCGCCCCTCGTTGTCGTCGTGGTAGACGACGGCCACCTCATGCTCGGGGAAGCAATCCCTCACCCATGACATGGTGGCAGACCGGAGCGCTGTGAGGCCCGCTGCGTCCCTCGGGTCGGGCGAGACGATGTAGTGCTTGTAGGTGCGTGCCCTCCTGTCGCCCCAGGGGCGTCGTTCCCGAACTCTGCGCGCGTCGCGTCCATCACGGAAGCCCAGTCGAACTCGCCGTAGGAGGGGAGGGGGCCGTCGGAAGGCAGCTCGGGGGCGTCGAGGTTGAGGAAGTCGTGCGCGAGGGCGCGTCCGTCCCGCTCGAGGTAGGCCCGCGCCTTCGCGAGGCCGGTGTGCCCCGATATCGGCTTGAGTATCGTCACGCTCACCACCCCCGCACGGTCGGGCGGCCCATGATGGCGGCCTCCGCCTCGCGGACCTCCGAGACCCCTGTGAGGGTGGCCGCCTGCAGTCGGCCCGCTCCCTCCATGGCCTCGAGGAGGTCGAGCTCGTCGACGCCGTGCTCGCGCACGGCCTTCGCGATCGCGTTGAGGGAGCGCGTCGACTGGTTGAGCAGCGTGCCGAGCCCGCGCACGCAGCGCACGTGCTTGGCGTAGCTCGCGCGGTCGAGCACGACGACGGTGGTTCCGCCGCCCGCGCTCTCCGCCGCGTCAGACGCGACGATCATCTGCCTCACGGCCTCCGAGGGCGTCGAGCCCGACGCCTCGCAGAGCCGTCCCAGGGCGGCCGCCTCGCCGTCGCTGAGCATCACGTGAAGATGCCTCTGCCTTCTCCTGGGCATCACATGTCCTTTCCTAGGGGCGCGGGGCCTCCCCCGCACGGTCTTGGCGCCGACGGGCGCGCCGGAGGCCGCAACCTGGGTGTGAACACAGGTTGGGCAGCTCGCTACACGCCCTCACATCCCGGGCAAAGCCTGCTGTCCGAACGGCGACCAATTCGTCCTGGTTGCACGTGTGGCACGTGTTGCAGGTGCGGGAGGGGCGTCCCCGGACGTGCCGCAAGCGCCCTGACCGACGTGAGCGCCCTGCACACGTATCTCGGCTTCCTGCCGTCGAAAAGGGCGGCAAGCGCAGACCGCAGTCCCTTCCTCGTGACCGCGCCGAGGCCCTCCGGGCCTTCGGGGCAGAGGCGCTCGAGGAGCGGGACGATTGTCTCGATGTCGTGCCCGATGGTCCTCTCCTTCATGCCGGCGGCCCTCCGCCAGCCGACGAACTCGCCTATGATCTGCCCGTATGGTCCGGCCTCCGGCCTCTGCACGACGGTGCCGCCACGGACATGGAGCGTGCCCGCGTCGTGCATGCTGCGGACGTGGAGCGCGGCTGGGCGGAGAATGTGGCGGAAGGACGCCTCCGAGCACCAGCCTCCATCCACCCTCTCGATGAAGGAGTCGAGGGCCTCGTCGGAGTAGCGGCCCGTCCCATGCTCCATGAAGTGCGATACGAGCCTGGGGAGCGCGCACATCCTGTAGCACCTGACGGAGCTGGTGGAATAGCCCCTGCGCTCCATCTCGCCGAGCACCGCGAGCGACAGCCCCACGACGCTCTCGCGGTCACTCCTGACCTCGTCGGGGACGGGCCGCGAGAGCGGGTTGTCCGCCTTCTTCCACGCGGGAGAGAGCGTCGCGCTGCGGCCCACCGACCCGTACTCGGCCATGTCGAGCATGTCGGCCACCAGCCGTCGGCGCTCTTGGAAAGTGGACTGCGAGATCTCCCCGCCCTCGTAGAGGGTGAAGAGCTCCTCCTGGAGGTCGCCCAGGGACCGCGTCGAGGGCTCGGCGGTTCCGTGCTTGTCCGCGTGCGCCCGCTCTGCCCAGCGGGACGCCCGCCTGAGACCCCTGATCCTGGTTGGCGGCGCATTCGCCTCAAGGTTAGCGCTGATGGCGGCCTCGGCCAACCCGCCAATGGTCGTGTGTATCGACACTCTGTTCCTCCTGTTCCGTCGGTTTCATTTGACGTACAGGAGCCATTATGAGTCAGGCAATTATTCCGAAGAAATCAACGTCCGCGGCGCCGCTACCTGCCACTATTCGGATGGCGGCGCCACGGGCGAAACTTCGGGATAATGCCATTGGAACGCTGGGATGCACCAAGAACCCCGTTCTGAGGGAGGTGTTCCGAGAAGGATTACCCGAGTTGGTCCGACGAATTGAGCCGAGCTTAGTTGTCGTGTACGGCGCCATTCATGAACCGACCCTGTCTCCTGTATTCGAGGCGGGTATCGATATAGTCCATTTCAATTGCCAGACTTCCATCGTGAAGGAGGCAAGCTAATATGGGACTCATAGTCAGCACTGCATTGGTTGCCGGTAGAAGTTTCTTTAGCAACGTCGAGGATGCTGCGGATCTCGTACCACTTAACCAGTATGGCAACTTCGGCAGCAAGAGCAAGAAGAAGGGGAGCAAGTCGCGGGTATTCGAAGCGGACAGCCCGGCGCGAACTGCCTACGACTTCCAATCGAGGGCTGCCCGAGGGTACGTATCGATGACCAAGATTAAGTGGGGCCAGGTCATGACAATGTCTGATGGCACAATCATCACGTACCGGATGCGCTCCTCCTCGAAAGACCATACTCCTGTGGTCGAGCTGCAGGTTCATAACATGCCTGGGGTCAGGAGCCAGAAAATACACTTCATTCCAAGGGGGACAAATGTCAGGCGTTAACAAGACCATCAATGCGGATGGCATGAGAGTACTGAGGGATATTGTCGACGAGGCGATTGTCTCTCTTGAGGCTGTGATTGTCGCTAGGGATAACGTGGCTTGGGGCGTAGTTCGCCTCAACACGACCTCGGGGCCGGTGGAGGTCAGGAACCGCATAGAAGAGCTGCCAATCAATGACGAGGGGGAGACGGATGAGTTCGGAGTCCTCTCCGTGATGCTGGCTAACGGTGCCTTTGTGGTTGACGATGTCGATCAAGAGGCAAGCGTATGCCCTCTGGACGAGATGGTTACTGGCATCACACTGATCAACGGTCGTGTTGTAACGTACGAGGATGGGGAGGCCATCGCGGACCGGTCGTACACTCAAGCGATAGTGTTCGAACTGGCGTCGGGCGAGTACCTCGTCCTGGACAAAGGCGCGTGGTTTAGCGAGATGATTTCCATCAATATGGGCCCAGTATCCAGCGTCTTCATCTCGGATGACTCGGAGGACTGGGAGGATGACCCAGAAGAACCTTCGATTCACTACGGATGGGAGAGGGCCTTCGTGCGCGTATAGCTCTGCAGCTTCGCGCATTGCTACCAGCGCAAACGCAGTAGGGTGACGTCATGACGTCGCCCGACTTCGAGTGAGGCGACGTCACGGGTGCGGAAAAGGTGCCCGTGACGTCGCTTTGACGTACGCAGGGAGGATAGCCAGAGCCACGACGGATAACGTGGACACGAGAGGGCGCTACGAGCTACCGTGAGCCATCCCGGCCACGCAATTCAGATTGAGTGGGAATAAGGCTGCTATTTAATTGTTCGATTATCCAGGCGCTCCGGACGTGGTTCCGGGGCGCCTTTTTGGTACGTCTTGGGGACTCGTGTCCTTGTTAGCCAAATGCGAGCAGCTGTATTCCCAGCCTCTTCGCGTTCTCGTCAAACGACGGCTTCCTTAGAGTTGGACGGCCGCAAAACGTAGAATAATCTATCCGCATAACGCAGAGTTATGTAGTCGCAAAACGTAGAGTATAATAATCGCAAAATGGAGAATCTAGTAGATAGGACTATGGTAGATGGGCTATGGGTCGCTTGCAAACCCGTCATACAGACCACGATGCGTGGACAAGTCGATAGACGAAGCCCTGTCCGTGTTTGGTGGTGCGCTCATCCGCGGACCGAAGTACTGCGGCAAGACGTGGAGCGGTCGCAACCACGCCAACAGCGAGGCGACGCTCATGCCCACCGAGCAGAATCCCTCTCCGCTCGGCGTGTTCGCCGCTGCACCGTCGCTCGCCCTGCGCGGGGAGTCTCCCCACCTCATCGATGAGTGGCAGGAGCTGCCGCTGCTTTGGGACATGGCTCGCTCGGCAATCGACCAGACCGGCAAGGAGCGCAAGTTCATCCTCACGGGCTCGTCGACTCCCCGTCATCACAAGCCGAGTCACAGCGGCGTCGGACGCATCAAGCGCATCGACATGAGGACGATGACGCTGTCCGAATCGGGCGAGTCGACATGCGAGGTCTCACTCAAAGCCCTGTTCAAGGGGGAGAGCCAGGTCGAGGGGCTTTCTCGTGGTGCCACGCCGGATGACGTCGCATTCATAGTTGTGCGCGGCGGATGGCCGGCGGCGATTGACGTCTCGCCCGAGAGCGCCCGAGCCCTGCCGATGAGCTACATCGAGTCATTCATCGAAGAGGATATGCATAAGGTTGACGAGCGACGGCGTGACAAGGGCAAGATGGCGCGCCTCATGCGCTCGCTTGCCCGCAATGCCGAGCAGGCGGCGACCCCCAAGACGCTCATCAGAGACATGACGGCGGAAGACGGGGCCACGCCCCTAGCGGACGAGACGATCGACGACTACATGGACGTCCTCGAGCGCACCTTCATTCTCGAGAAGATCGGTCCGTGGAGCCCCAACGTCCGCTCGCCGCTGCGCATAAACAAGAAGCCCAAGTACCACTATACAGACCCCTCTCTCGCGGCCGCCGTATTGGGGGTGACTCCCGACATGCTGCTGGGAGACTTCGAGACGTTCGGCTTCCTGTTCGAGGGCATGTGCACGCGCGACCTGCTCGTGTACGCGCAGGCAATTGGCGGTAGGTTGTACTACTACCGCGACCGCGATGACCTGGAGATTGACGCCGTCATCGAGGCGTCGGACGGTGCCTGGGGAGGCTTGGAGATAAAGCTTGGCCACAACCAGGTAGACAAGGCCGCCGCGAACCTTCGGCGTGTGCGCGACAAGGTCGTTGCGGCGGGCGGGAGGCCGCCCTCATTCCTCGCTGTGGTCGAGGGGCTTGGCACCTATGCATATACGCGCCAAGATGGCGTGCATGTCGCGCCGATTCAAACGCTCTGCCCGTGAGAGCGGAGGCCTGGGGCGCTGTTTGCCATTTTGGGTTCAGGCCGCCGCCCCATTTCCCCGTACCCGACGGCTGCTGGGAGGTCGCTTGGGACCCTGACCTCCAATACGACGAGGACGGCTTGCTGATGTTCTAGAGTTATCATGTCTACCAGCACAAACGCGGTCTAGTGACGTCATGACGTCATCCGACTTCGAATAAGGCGACGTCACGGGTGCGGGAACGGTGCCCGTGACGTCGCTTTGATGTCTGCAGGGAAGATAGTCAAAACTGCGGAGGAGACAGGAGACGTGGCGGAGCGTCTCGAGCCACCACAGGCCACCTCTATGACGCCTTTCAGATTGAGTGGGAGTAAACCGGAGGGCAAAACACTCTTTCACGGTTTACCCCAAAAACACAAGATGCAACGCGATTCGCGAAATGTTTCGCGAAAAGTTCTTTGCTTCCTAAATTGATATACTGCAAAGAAACTTCGTTGGGCTTGCATGCGAGGACGGGCATCAACATGGAGCTTCAAACGCTGCAGGAAATTCTCGCACGAGGAGAGACGGCCACAGTGAAGTTCAATGGGCGGGTCGTCGGCGTTCCCGAAGCGGCGATTTCAGACATACAGCGCAACATCGCAAATAACGTTCTTCGAAGGGGGCATTACGCTCAAGGACTTCAGCCCGGTGCCGACCTACTGAGGGGGATCCGCGCCAGGAGCAAGGGGGAGCTCAAGGAGCGGATCCTCAGGTACTTCGACAAGGTCAACGAGGTGCCCGTGCCCTACAGGTGGACGTGGGGCCTCGACGACATCGACCTCGGCGGGGAGGACGTGGACTCCATACCCTTCGAGGTGGTGAACGCCAAGGCCTGCCGCCCGGAGGACAGGAGCAAGAGGGCGCCGACGCCTCCCAGGAGGGGGCGACGGCCTAAGAAGGGGGACGGGCAAACTGCTCGCTAATTACCGTGGCTTCTACTAGTTGTCCCCGCAGGCCGTTTCGAGCGACCTGCGGATGTGCATGCAGCGCATGAATGACGTTACTGCAAGGGAATCGCTTCGCTTACGAACGTGCCCATTTCCTGCATGGTCGCCTCGTCGAAGTCCATCATGCGCACGGTGTGCGGCTTCGTGTCGCTGACAAACATCTTCACGTTCGGGTTGTCCGTGTCGTGCATGCGCAGCGAGTACCACGGGTCGCTGCTGCCGTAGATGAACATGATCTTCGCTTCCGAGGTGTCGATCCACCTGGTCACGCCCTCGTAGAACGCGCCATCATAGGCGAACGCCTGCTGCTGCTCGGGCGTGAACACCATCTTGAACACGAAGTTCTCCTCGTCTTCGGGCTTCACCGTCAGCACGTCTCCGAGGCCCGCTGCCTCGCATGCCCGGCGCAGGTACGAGAAGTCGTAGTGGTACTGCCCGTACTGCGAAGCAGCTCCCACGTAGTACGGCCAAGCGGGATGGTTCGCCGCCCAGTCGGTGGGGCTTGCCAGGACGAGGAGGAACTGGAGTTCGGCTTCCAGCTTCGCGCTCTTCTCGCTATCGGTCCCCTCGGGCATGGCAAGAACCGCCTTCATGTCCTCGAAGCTCACATCCATGTCCGGGTTGGAGCTCGTCTCCTGGTTGGACTGCCATTCCTGCACGGCCAGCTCGGCCACGGCCAGATCGAACAGGTTCCCTTCGGTCACGTACTCGCGGTACACGCTGCCTTGCTCTTCGCAAAGTTCCTTGAGCGCGGGGGCCAGGGCGTCCTTGTTCTTCATGAGCTCCACCTGGAACGACGACACCAGGTCGCGGTACTCTTTAGCTTTCTCGGCGCCATACTTCTCGTCACCGATTTTGGTGTACACGAATTCATAGCAACGCGGATCCTCGCGGCCACTGCTGAACGGTCCGACGTAGGGCACGTACAGGCCCATGTCCTCGGGGTAGTAGTAGGCGTACGACGTGCACACCTCTCCGCCGCGGCTCGTGCCGGTGGCAGCCCACGGGCCGTCGAGAACCTTGGAGAGCTCAGTGTAAATATGGTGGTAGTCAGCGGCGGCGTTCTCGGACGTCAGGTACTGCCAGCCTTCCGTGTCGTCATTCGACAGGCTCGCGGGCCTGGATTGCCCGAAGAAGCGGTGCTCCACATGGATGTAGTTGCCAGAGAGTATAGAGCAGAGCTCATGCGCGTCATCCGTGGCAATTCTCTGATCGAACAGCAGGTAGCCGTCGGTCTCCATGACGTTCGCCTTGGCGTCCTTGACAATACCGACCTCCACGCGCTGCGGGAACGTGCCGGCCGGAGGGTTCTTGTGGTCGAGCGGCTGCTCGAATGTAACAACGTACTTTTCGGCGTACACCTGCGACCCGCTGACGTCGACCGGATCGACGCTCTTCACGCCGTCGAGAGCCGCGAGCGCTTGCGCCATCGACGACCCGCTGGCGCTTGCGGACGATGTGCTTGCGCTCGTGCCGTTCGCAGACGAGCTGTCGGAGCTGCCGGCGTTCCCACCACAGGCGGCGAGCGCCAGGGCCAGAGCGGCAGCCATGGCCATCACCGCAAATGCTTTCAAGAATCTCATTCTGTTTCCCCTCCTTACGAAGCACGCCTTTTCATGATACACCTGACTCGCGGCCAGCGTCTCCTGCGTCTGCCGGCGAGGGCTGCTCCCGCACCGGCGAGGGCAGTCGTGGCAACGCCAGCAACCGACGTCGCGTCGCCTTGGCCATGTCGGCCCCTTTTCCCGGCGCGTCGCGTCGAAGACAAGCGCCTGTTATTCGGTTTCGTGCCGATACGAGGGCGAAAAAGTTATAATGTGCAATGCGATTCAGGCCAAAGGTGGTAGGAGAAGCTCATGAAGGAACATTGGAAGTACAAAAAGCCGGTTGCGGTCGTCACCTCGATCGCGTTGGCGTTCTCGCTCGCGGTGGCTCCGAGGGTCGCGAGCGCCCGCGGCGCGGAAGACGAGCTCGCTGTTGGTACGATGGCCATGGACGGCATTCCCGAATGGGCGGTCGACGACGGTGCGGATGATTTCGCGCTCACCGCGCAATCGGCTCTGCCAAGCAAGTATGACCTGCGCAGCGACGGCTTGGTGACGCCCGTGAAGAGCCAGTCCCCGTGGCGGGCGTGCTGGGCGTTCGCCGCGTTCGCCGGCATCGCCGCAGCCGAGACCTCGATGCTCTCGGCAACGGGTTTCACGGCTGAGGAGAGCCCGACAGACCTCTCCGAGCGCCATCTCGCATACTTTGCGCTGAATCCCGTTACCGAGGTCGACGATTCCGTACAGGCGGGCGAGGGCATGTATACGATGAGCACCGACCGCAATGCGGCGTTCGACGCCGGCGGCGCGCCCGTGTACATCACCACCCTGTTTTCGCAAGGCGTCGGTCCGCAGGCGGAGGCAATGTTCCCGTACCGCGGGGTGGATGCGCAAGGGACGTCGCGCCTCAGCAACCAGGCGTTTGAAAGCGATCCGGAGGGCACCACGCTTCTCCTGTATGCATCTGCAGAGGGCAAAACTGCGGACGAGTACAAGGGGACGCTGGAGAAGGAAGCAAGGGACACTGGCTCTACCTACGAAGAGGTGCTCAAACCTAAAATGGAGGAAGCTAAAAAGTACTGTGAAGGCGATTCCACCTATTTCTATCTTGACGACTGGACGATCCCCGCAACCGATGGCAGCGGTAACTCCAACCGCACGCTTACCCCCTTCATGACGTTGAGGGACGGCAACGTGCTGCCCGAGTACCAGACTATGGACGCGACTGGGACCGATGTGACTCCCAACCCTCAGAGCATCGCCGCCATGAAGCAGGAGCTGGTGAACGGCCACGGCGTCTCCATATCGTATAAGGCAGACAAGGCGTCACCCGGCGAGTCGGGTGACTCGCGCTACATCAACCGCGATAATTGGGCCCAGTACACCTTCGAGATAGATAACGGCACCCATGCCGTGTGCATCGTCGGCTACGATGACGACTACCCGGCATCCAACTTCACGCATGACGTATTTGCAAGGGTGAAAGACGAAAGCGGTAGATACGTTCTCGCCAAGGACGCTGAGGGGAATCCTATTGTTGATCCCGATGCCACCGCAGCATCCACGCCTCCCGGTAACGGCGCGTGGATCGTGAAGAACAGCTGGGGTTCCGAGACCGACCAGACAACGGACGACCTCGGCAACGTGATCGGGACCGGCACCTATGGCGTGCGCGACGCGGATGGAAAGGCCACCGGGTACTTCTACCTCTCCTACTACGACAAGACCATCTCGCAGCCCGAGACCATGACCTTCTCGCCCGATTTGCTGGACGCTGCCGGTGACTTCGAGGTCCTGCAGCACGACTACATGGCCGCGCAGGGCGGCTTCTACACCACGCCGACCACAACTGACGTCACGAGCTCGGCGAACGTCTTCGAGGCACCGCAAGACCTCTCGATCAAGGCCGTCTCCACGCGCACGTCGGAAGAGAACCAACGCGTGACCTTTGCCATCTACGAGCTAAAGGACGGCGCCACAGAACCCACCGACGGCACGATGCTCTACCGCACCTCGCGCAACTTCGAATATGCCGGTTTCCACCGCCTGGACCTCGATTGGGTCCTCGAAGTGAAGGCCGGGAAAAGGATCGCCGTCGTCTCGACCGCGTCCACCTTGGACGGCGGCGGCACGCGCCTCTATAGCGCTTCCGCGAACCAAGCAGCATTAACGAAACAGTCCGTGGAGTTTTTGAACGGGATGAGCGTGCCGGTGCCCATGTACGGCGAGGCGGTCGTGAACGAGGGGGAGAGCTTCCTGTTCTCGAACGGGCAATGGGTCGACTGGAGCGAGCATATTGCCGCGTTGCCACCAGTGGCAGGGGTCCCCATCCCGGGAGTTACGCTTCCCGGGGACTCCTACATCGAGCAGTTCCCCATCGACAACTTCTCCATCAAGCTGTATGCCGTGCCTGTGGAAATAACGCTCACGCACCAAGAGGCCAAAGCGGCCACCTGCACCGAGCCGGGCAACATCGAGTACTGGTACTACGACACGACCGACACATCCGAGGGTCAGAGGCGATACTACAAGGACCAAGACGGCAAGGAGGAGATCGAGCTGGCAGACACCGTTATCGCTCCGCTCGACCACAAGTGGGGGGCTTGGACGGAGCTCGATGGCGAGCAGCACCAGCGTGTGTGCGAGCGCGACTCGTCGCATGTGGAGAAGGCGGAACACGTTTGGGACGAGGGCGAGGTGACTACGGAGCCCACGGCCACGAACGACGGCGTGCGCACCTATATCTGCAAGGATTGCGGAGCGACCAAGACCGAGAGCATCCCCGCAACGGGCTCCGAGCAGAAGGGCGACGACGACAACGCCAAGACGGGCGATGCCGCAACGACGGGAACGCCCAGCACCGGAGCTCCCACCAGGACGGGTGGTCCCGCAACGACGGGAACGCCCAGCACCGGAGTTCCCACCAGGACGTCCGGTACTAGCAGCGTCGCGGCGAAAGCGAATACGGGGCTGGCCAGCACCGGAGATTCCATGGCGGCGTTGCCGGCGCTTGCCGCAATGGGCCTGAGCGGCTTGGTTCTGCTCGTGGCGGGCAGCAGGATGCATGTCGGCCGCCGTCGTGACAAAGGGGATGAGTCTTAGTTCGTCGGGAATGAGCCAGCGGAAAGTGCTCTCACGCACATAGGAACCCGCTGGCAAATGATATCCAAGTGGTATGATAGTTTCACCATACGATGCATGTCTGCGGTAGAAAGGTGGTAGCACATGAGCATTCAGCCTCAAAGAGATGGACAATCATACGAGTACACAACGTTTCCCCGTGTGTTTGTGACCTACGCATGGTTCAAGCCGTTGCTGGTTGCCCTGCTTACGGCGGTGTTTACTCTCGTGATTCAAGGCATTACGCTCCTCATTTGCCTACTTTGGCTAGGAGACCCAGCATTAATGAGAGAGGCCATGAGCAACTCAAGCCCTTACTTCTACTCCGGGCCGGGTCTTCTCGTGGCGGTTGGCGGGGTTGCCGGCATGCTGCCCGCCCTGGCGCTTGCCGAACGCATCGTGCGCGGTCGACCCTTCTCGTCGTACTCGTCGTCGCGCGGCGGCTGGAACTGGGCGGCGTTCATTAAGTGCTTCGCCCTGGCAGCGGTCGTGTTCGGCGCTGAGGCCGTCGCCATGATCCTCGGTCTGCCCGATCCGGGGGCCGACGGCATCAACAAGTTTACCATTATCGGAGCCATCCTCTGCGTCGTGGTCGTGCCCTTACAGGCTGCGGCGGAGGAGTACATCTATCGCGGCCTGCTGATGCAGGCGATCGGATCCTGGACAAAGCTTCCCGCGTTGGCCATGGTCTTGTCGGCGATCGTCTTTGGGATTTCGCATAGCTATGGAGTTCTCGGCATCACCGCCGTCGGCATCCAAGGTCTGGGTTTTGCCTTCCTCGCGTGGTATAGCAGAGGACTTGAGGCGTCCAGCGCAGCCCACGCCGCCAATAACCTTTCGGTATTCATCTTCTCCGGTCTCGGTTTAGCGTCAGCGGGGTCAGGAGGAGTCGAGACGGTCTTGATATCGTCTGGCGTAATGCTGCTCTATTGTGCGTGCATCGTGCTGCTGGATAGGAAGTTCAACTGGTTCACGTCCCAAGGCGACGGCGTTACGGCCTTCAACGAGAAGTACGGCTCGAAGGCAGCGTAGGTGCTGCCAACAGGCTAAACCGCTGCCCCGAAAAGAACGGGCAAAGCAGAACCACCCTGCCGCGCCCGGCCTTTTCGGTAATGCGCCAAAATGGCGTTCCTGCATTCTTGGGTTTTCCCTACGAATCGGACTCCCGACGGCCGATTTAGGAACGATTTAGAACTTCCGCGCCCCCCTGATCTACCGCTATTCGCACTTGATGGGCGAGACGATGGACGCCGGGCGCATCGCCTTGGTCTTCGTGCAGCTGTTCGGCGAGGAGCTGTTCAAGACAAACATGATGCTTGGCATCCTCTTGCTGCTGTTCCGCAGGTCGGGCAACCGCAAGAGCGCCATCGTTATCGCCACGCTCGTGACCGCACTCGTCTTCGGGCTCGCGCACTATGCCGCCTATGGCTCCATCGTGCAAATCCTGCTCGTCCAGGGGCTGGGGTGCATCATCGACGTGTTCGCGTACCTCAAGACGAAGAACATACTCACGTCGTACGCCGTTCACCTGCTGCTCGACTTCATCCCTCTCGGTTTGGTAGCGCTCGGGGCGCTGTAGACCGGCGCGACGGCAGCTGCGCTACCCCTGCTCTGAATCATAGGGGTCGCCTCGCCCATGGAGCAGCTCATATCTCGGTGTTCGCGTTCAAGGAGCCGGTCAACATCCCGATGGTTTTGGGCATCGCCTTGTGCGTCGCGGGCGGCCTCGTCGTGAACCTCTGCTCGCAGGGCTAGGCCGCCGTCATGTACCCCGGCGTGCTCACCGTGTCGATGCGGAAGTACGTGTACGCCGTCTTGTTGCTGGCCCATGTGGTGCCGTTTCCGCCAACGAGCGACGTGGAGCACGAGTAGAAGCACTGCGAGCCCGTGATTCCGCTCGCAGGCAGCGCCCAGCTCGCGTCGGCCTGGATGGTCGTGAGCCTGCTGCACCCCGAGAACGTGTAGAACAGGTTCGTGAGCGCCGACGGGTCGAAGCCCCGGAAGTCGATGCTCATGAACGCGCAAGAGCTGAACGTGTAGCGCATGGAGCGCACGCCCGAGAGGTTGCCAAGCCCGGAGACGCTCGCCAGGTTCGTGCAGCTGTAGAACAGGTAGTTCAGGTTCAGGTACGGGAACGTGGCCATGTCGGCGGCGAAGGTCGCGCTCGTGAGGTACTGGCGGTGCGTCGGGCCCGTCATGCCGTCCCAGGGCGTGAAGCCCAGGCCGACGTACTTGCCGATCGCGCAGATCCGCCCGCTCGCGACGAGCTCGCGCGTGGCGTCCGGCGTGGAGGTCGCCGTGAGCACGCCCTCGCCGTCGGCGTAGCAGTGGGCCCAGAACCAGGTGCGGGCGTCGTTGTTCGGGTCGGTGAGCACGCCGCCGGCGCCCAGCTTGCACACGCTCGCGCCGCTTGTTGTCGAGGGCACGAAGCCGTCCGTGCCGCCCACCAGGCGGTTGCAGCTGTTGAACATGAGCGAGCCGGAGAGTCCCGAGTCAAGGGGTCCTGACCCCTTGACTCACAGGGACTATTCTTCCATAGGAACAATAGGAACACGGCGGACGCTCCTCCAGCGTGGCATGCCAAAGAGCGCCTCTCCCCATACGGAGGGCAGCTATTGTATTGCAGAAGTATGTGCATCTGCGTTATCCTTTCGTCTGAGGTGATAATCATGCAGAAGTCAGCAACGCTCAACCTACGGGTTGACCCTGCGGTGAAGCAGTCTGCCGAGTCCGTCCTGTCGCAGCTCGGCCTCTCCATGTCCACCGCCGTCGACATGTTCCTCCGACAGGTCTCACTTACGGGCGGCATACCGTTCAGGGTAGCCCTCCCGGAGGCCCCCAGCTCCATCGACGTGGGAACGCTGACCGACGAGCAGCTCCTCGAGGCGCTGTCGCGCGGCCTCGGGGAGGCGGACGAGGGCAGGGGAGTGGAGGCATCCGCAGCCTTCGCCCGCATGAGGGAGGAGCTCACTGGTGCGTAGGTACGAGGTGCGTCTCACGCCCTCTGCCATGGCACAGATCTCGGACGCCGTCAGCTACGTGCGCGACGACCTCGGCATGCCGCAGGCGGCTACCAAGCTGCTTGAGGAGCTCGAGGAAGCGGTCATGGGCCTCGCGAACCTGCCCAATAGGTTCCATGCGGTTGACGCCGAGCCGCTGCTCTCGGCGGGGGTGTGCCGCATGAACGTTCGCAAATACTCTGTCTTTTACCGGGTGGACGAGGCGAGCCTGGCGGTGGACGTGTTCGCCGTGTTCTACGGGACACCCTCGGACGAGCGGGTCAGGAGGGCCTTCGCGAGCGGGACGGAGGACGGACGATGAACAAGATCACGTGTATCTGCTTGGGCGTGAGGGACATGGCGAGGTCGGTTGCCTTCTACCGCGACGGTCTGGGCTTCCACACCGACTGTGTCGAGGACAGCCCCCGCGTCTGCTTCTTCGACACGCCGGGGACCAAGTTCGAGCTCTACCCGCTGGATCTGCTGGCGGAGGACATCTGCCCCGACGATCCACCCGCGACTGGCAGCGGCTTCGGCGGGATCACGCTGACGTACAACGTCGAGCGCAGGGAAGAGGTCGACGAGGTCGTCGAGCTCGTCCGGGCCGCGGGAGGCGCCATCGTGAAGGAGCCGCAGGAGGTCTTCTGGGGAGGCTACCACGCCTACTTCGCAGACCCGGACGGCTACTACTGGGAGGTCGCGTGGGGCCCGGACTTTAGGTATGACGAGGACGGCATGCTGGTGTTCTAGATTCTTGAATGCCTATGTTTACCAGCGCAGAAGCAGCCGGGCGACGTCATGACGTCACCCGACTTCGAGTGAAGCGACGTCCGCGGGCGCGGAAAAGGTGCCCGTGACGTCGCTTTGACGTCCGCGGGGAGGATAGCTGAAAACAAGACGGACACTTACAGGTATGAAAGCGCATCCTGAGCCTCCGCGCGCTACCACAGCCGAGCTTTTCTGATTGAGTGGGAGTAAGACTAAGACCGCTACATTATTGTGCGATTCTCTAGGCGCTCCGGACGTGGCTCCGGGGCGCCTATTTCGGTGTGCCGGGCATGGCACACGCCTAACGGGTGAAAGTCCCGAGCGCACCCGGCAGCGGGAAGCGCATAGCCAAGGGCAAGGGTGTCCGTCGCGAGGCGGAATCCGAAGGAAGCCGGAGGCGAAACCTCGGCCCGAGGGACACGAACCGCATCAGGCGGGCGCGGAGGGTGAGGCCGCCGAACAGGCCGAAGCCCCATAGCTGCACGGAATCCGCGGGCGTAAATGCGGCGGGCACGCGAGGCGAAAGGCGTGGGCCTTACCCCGGGAGGCCTCACGGGCGGGAAAAGGAGGCAAAGGCTGCGGCTTCGCCCACGGAGTGGGCCGCATCGACCGGGCGACCGGCATGCGAGCGACTGCACGCCCGCAGCAACAGCGAACCGTGAGGAGTCAGCAGAGGCCATAGTAGCGGCGACGCCGGCCGCGAAGGGCCGAACCCAGACGGAGGGAGCCACTGAGGGAGACCATGCGCACGGAAGAAGGCAGACAACTCCGCCTCGACCTGTTCGGGGAAGGGGGCCAGCCGGGATGGGTAGGGCCGGAAGCCCGAGAGGTACCGGAGGCTTCGACGCGCGCGCGGAGCACCGAAGCCGACGAACTCGAAGCAACCACAGGCAACACCGGGGACCTGCTCGAACGCATCTGCTCGTGGGAGAACATGAGCGAGGCGTGCGCACGCGTGGTGCGCAACGGCGGCGCGGGCGGCGTGGACGGCATGGGCGTGGCGGAGCTTCCCGCGTGGCTCGAAGCCAACCACGGGGCGCTGGCGGGCAGGATCCTCGGGGGGAGGTACCGGCCCGAGCCCGTGAGGCGGGTAGAGATACCCAAGGGGGAGAGGGGCAAGGTCAGGATGCTGGGCATACCCACGGCCGTGGACCGCATGGCCCGGCAGGCGGTGGCGCAGCAGATGACGCCGGTATTCGAGCCGAGGTTCCACCGTGACTCCTACGGCTTCCGGCCCGGCAGGTCGGCGCACGACGCGCTGCTCGCGGTCAAGCGACACGCCGACGCGGGGAACGCGTGGGCGGCGTCGATGGACCTCGAGCGCTTCTTCGACACGGTCAACCAGTCCAAGCTGGCGCGGCTGCTGTCGGACGCGCTGGCCGACAGGCGGGTGGTGTCGCTCGTGCACCGCTTCCTGATGGCGGGCGTGGTCGTGGACGGCATCGCTGAGCCGACGCCGGAGGGCACCCCGCAGGGAGGGCCGCTCTCGCCGCTGCTCGCCAACGTCCTGCTCAACGAGCTGGACTGGGAGCTGGAGGGGCGCGGGCACGCCTTCGTGCGCTACGCGGACGACTTCATCATCCTCAAGCGCAGCCGCAAGGCGGCGGAGAGGGCGATGGAGTCCGTGACGAAGTTCGTGGAGGGAAGGCTGTTCCTGCGGGTCAACCGCGAGAAGTCGTTCGTCGCGCACATATCAAGAGGCGTCAGGTACCTCGGATACGCCTTCTACGGGAGCGGCGGGGAGCTGCGCTTTCGCGTGCACCCCAAGTCGCTCGCATCACTGAAGGGCAAGGTCCGGGAGATACTGTCGCGCTCCAACGGCCGGTCGCTCGACTGGCGCAGGCACCGCCTGCGCTGCCTCGCGAACGGCTGGGTCGGCTACTTCCGGCTCGCCGACATGCGGGGCGTCCTGCGCGACCTCGACTCGTGGGTCCGACGCAAGATACGCTGCGTGTACTGGAAGTGCTGGAAGCGGAATCGGACCAAGTTCCGCGCCCTCGTGCGCCTCGGCGTCGGCCGTGGGCAGGCGTGGCAGTGGGCGAACTCGCGGAAGGCCTACTGGCGCGTGGCGGGAAGCGGCATCCTCTGCCGGGCGTTGAACAACTCAAAGCTCGCCGAGCTAGGCTGGACCCTCTTCTACCCCCGCTACCTGCTATTATCGTGTTAAGTCTGGGAACCGCCGTGTACCGAACGGTACGCACGGTGGTGTGGGAGGACGGCGCGCCGACTAACGGCGCGCCTCCTACCCGATTGCTTTGAGGGGGCTCTTGTAGCTGCTAGCCAAACGCAGATTACGAACTAATGGTCACGGGCATCTGCTATAATCCCTCCCAGCGCACAGCCAAATCACCTGTGGAAGGGCCATGGGGAACATTCGATAGAGCGAGGCGCGCCTTGGCATCTGCCAGGGCGCGTCTCTGTGCATGCCGAAAGGAGTTCCCATGAACCGTACCGAACGTTTTGCGACCGACCCGATACCCGGTCTTGTGATGAGGACGTGCACGCCGCTCGCGCTTTCGATGCTGGCACAAGGCGTCGACATCGTGGACGACGGCCTGTTCGTGGCACATTACGGCGAGCTGGCGTACCGAGCCTCAACGGTTGCCTATCCCGTGCAGGTGGCGGTGATGGCAGTCGCGGTGGGGACGAGCATCGGCGTCAACTCGGTGCTCTCCCGTGCGCTCGGGAGGCGTGATGGGCTGGGCGCGCGCAGCGTGAAGGCCAATGCCCTCTTCCTGGCGCTCGCGGGGGCAGCCGTGTGCCTCGCCGCTGGCCTCTTCTCGTCCAGCCCCATCGCGAGGTGCTTGACGCGCGACGAGCAGACCCAGTCGCTCGTGACCTCTTACCTGCGCATATACCTGATTGGTGCAGGCACGCTCTTCCTATCAGTCACGTTCGAGCGCTTCCTGCAGGCGCACGGGCTCATGCGCGAGTGCATGCTGGTGCAGGTCATGGGCGTCGTGGTGAACTTGGCGCTCGATTCGCTCCTCATCTTCGTGCTCGACCTGGGGCTCGTGGGCGCGGGCCTGGGCACGGTGCTTGGGCAGGTGGCGTCCGGCGCCCTTGCCCTAGGCTTTTATCTGCGGGGAGTTGGTATGCCGATCGAGGTTCGCCCGAACGCCGCTTCGTGCTGCGATACCTATGCCGTGGCGCTGCCCGTAATCCTCACGGAGCTCTCCGAGTCAATCATGATGTTCGTACTCGGTGGTGTGGCTGGTCGGACGGACCCGCTCTTCATGGTTACGTTCACGACATACTACAAGCTTTGGGTCTTTGTGTTCCTCGCTATGAACGGTTTCGGACAAGGCCTCATACCGCTCGTGGGCTACAACGTGGGTCGCGGCGACGCGGATCGCGTTCGTGCTATTGCGCGGTACGGGGCTCGAGTGGTGGCTGCGGGGATGCTGGTCTGCACGTTGGTATTCGTGCTGCTGTGGCGGCCGATGCTCTGGGCCTTCAAGGCGGACGCCACCATGTACGGTTATGGCGCGCACGTGTTCAGGCAGATGGCGCTGGGCTTCGTCTTCTGCGGAGTGGCGAATACGCTTGCCCTGTGCTGTACGGCTATCGGAGACGGTCGCGTGCTCATGGTCGCCACCTACCTGCGGCAGCTGATCGTGCCCCTTCCGCTCTTCGCGCTGATCATGGGCACGGTGGGGGTTTCTTGGGCGTGCCTTGCCTTCGTCGCGGGTGACGTGTGCGCAGCGCTGTACGCGATGAACGCTTGGGGGAGGGCGAGTAGACGCGTGGGCCGAACTACGGAGTAGCGGCCCATGTCGATCGACGATGACCATGTGAAGCGCGACGGGAGAACTGGCCATCGCGCCAACGCGTTTCTGATCGGGTGGCGTCACGGGTGCGGAAACGGTGCCCGTGACGTCGCTTTGACGTCCGCAGAGAGGATGGCCAGAGCTACGACGGACAATACGGATTCAAGAGCGCATTTCGAGCCACGACGAGCAACCACTGCCACACGATTCTGATTGAGTGGGAATAGGGCTTCTACATAATTGTGCGATTCTCCAGGCGCTCCGGACGTGGCTCCGGGGCGCCTTTTTGGTGCACTGAGGGGACTCGTGTGTCTGTCTACCTAACGCGAACGGCTGTTTTTCTGGTCTCTTTGCGATCTCGTCAAACGAAAACCCTCGTCAGGTCTTGCGAAATGCTCTGCAGATTGCAAGTGGATGGTCAAATACATTGCAAATGGATGGTCGATTAGATTGAAAGTTGACGGATAGCCTTATTGCAACTGGACGGTTGGTATGATAGGATGAATTCATTAGAAACATATGTTCTATTGGGAAGGCCACCATGCAATACCTGCCAAGAATTGCTGATGAACAGCTTACGGAGAAGCTCTCCTATGCCGGGGCGGTGTGCATCCGCGGTCCCAAATGGTGCGGAAAGACCACCACTGCGGAACAGCATGCGAGGAGCGCGCTCTACATGCAGGATCCCGATGAGGCGGAGAACAACCTCATGCTCGCCGAGACGCGTCCGTCACTCCTCCTCAGGGGCGAAAGACCGCGCCTCATTGACGAGTGGCAGGACGCTCCGCAGCTGTGGGATGCTGTTCGCTTCTCAGTCGACAGGGAGCAACTCACAGGCGGCTACATCCTCACGGGGTCCGCTGTTCCAGGAAAACAACCACGGCATACGGGTGCGGGCCGAATCTCCTTCCTCGCCATGCGAACCATGTCCCTTAGCGAGACGGGGGACTCTACGGGAGAGGTGTCCCTTGGAGCTCTGTTTGGTGGAGTGGCAGAACCTGAAGGGTGTTCCGAGAAGAACGTGGAAGATCTCTCGTACCTGATTTGCCGTGGAGGATGGCCTCGTGCAGTTACCGCATCCCGTGAGGCATCTCTCCACTATGCGGCCGACTACGTGGACGCGGTGTGCAACGAAGATGTCTCACGCGTTGATGGTGTGTCGCGGGACCCTCAGAGCGCGCGCCTTATCCTGAGGGAGTATGCGCGCCTGACGGCGACGGCTGCGAGCCTTAACACGGTCAGGGCGGACCTTGCCGCCCATGGGCGTGAACTGTCGAAGGACACGGTCAACTCGTACCTCTCGGCGATGCGTAAGATTTACACCATCGAGGATCTCGAGTCCTGGAGCCCCTCTCTCAGGGCGCGCTCTCGCATTTCGAAGACACCAGCAAGGTTCCTGAGCGACCCATCGATTGCCGCTGCGGCACTTGGGACAAACCCCGATGGGCTGCTGAGAGATATGGCGACGTTCGGGGTCTTATTCGAGTCGTTGTGTGTGCATGACCTCAGGGTGTACGCCGATGCTTTCGGTGGAAAGGTATACCGCTACCACGACAACACCGGGCTCGAGGCAGATGCCGTAGTGACCCTGCCAGATGGGCGTTACGGCCTCATGGAGGTGAAGCTAGGCGCGAGCTTCGTGGAACAAGGTGCTGCCAGCCTGATGAAGCTGGCATCGAAGCTTGACACCTCTGTCATGGGGCAGCCTTCGTTTATGGCGGTGCTCACTCCGGGTGGGTATGCCTACAGGCGAGACGATGGCGTGCTTGTTGTTCCCGTGACGACCCTTACTCGCTAGGGAGCGTGCAATCATCAAGTGTTCCCATATGAGTAAAGCCTGCCAGCTGAACGAAGAAGGATGTCATTATGAATCATGAGGGATGCCAGATGAACAAGATCACCTGCATATGCCTGGGCGTGAGAGACATGGCGAGGTCGGTTGCCTTCTACCGCGACGAGCTTGGGTTCAAGACTGACTGCGTGGAGGACAGCCCTCGCGTCTGCTTCTTCGATACGTCGGGGACCAAGTTCGAGCTGTACCCGCTGGACCTGCTGGCGGAGGACATCTGCCCTGACGACCCTCCGATGATCGGCGGCGGCTTCGGCGGCATCACGCTGGCGTACAACGTCGCCAGGCGGGAAGAGGTCGACGAGGTGGTCGAGCTCGTCCGCGCTGCCGGCGGCACCGTCGTCAAGGAGCCCCAGGAGGTTTTCTGGGGAGGCTACCACGCGTACTTCGCGGACCCCGACCGCTACTACTGGGAGGTTGCCTGGGGCCCGGACTTCGAGTACGACGAGGATGGCATGCTGGTGTTCTAGAATCACCATGTCTACCAGCCCAAACGCAGTCGCTTGACTCATGACGCCGCCCGGCTCCAAGTGAGGCGACGTCACGGGTGCGAGAACGGTGCCCGTGACGTCGTTTTGACGTCCGTAGGGAGGGTGGTCAAAACCACGGTAGAGACAAGAGATGCGACGGAGCATCTCGAACCACCGCGAGCCGCCACGGCCACGCAATCCTGATCGAGTGGGAGTAGGGCCGCTACAGAATTGTGCGATTCTCTAGGCGTCTCGAAGGGACTCGTGTGCCTGCAAGCCTAACGCGAGCGGTCGTATTTCCGGTCGAAAATTTTACGACCGGAAATACGACCGCTTATCTCTGACGAAGCGAAGGTGTGTTCTACCTCGCCGTTGGCGAGGCGGTGCGCTCGCGGGACTTCGGAACGCAGCTTCTCGCCTGGCTCGCCGGCGAGTGTGCGGGAAGGGCCGTGGTCGCTAACATCGAGGCAGTGGGGACGGGAGCTGCGAACGAGGAGCAGCGCGTGCGGCGACTGGCCTTCTACACAAGGAACGGCTACGCACTTGCCGACTGTCGCCTGCTCGACGACAGCGGCCTCTACGACATCGTTACTACATCGCCCGGTGACTTCGATTGGGAAGAGTACCTGGAACTCATCGGCAGCCTCGGGTTCGACGCCTACCACCCCAGGCTCGTCTCCCGCTGAGCATCGGGTATGCCAGCAGGGGCTCCGAGCGACAGCCGCGGTTCAGGGTGTTCGAGAACTCGATCCTTGTGATTCTGCCCCTCTTCAGCGAAGAGATGGATCTGTCAGACGACGAGAGGAGGGTGTACCGCGAGCTCGTGGGCAGGTCTCTACAGACTTCGGAGCTGACAGAGAGGACGGGCTTTGGGAGGACGAAGGTCCAGGAGATCCTCGAGAAGCTTGTCAAGAAGGGGTACGTCTCTGTCTCCGGCAGGGGAAGGGGAACGCGATATACCGCCACGAGGTGGGCTTCTCTGGTTGGACGTCGTCGCTACCAGCGCAAACGCAGTCGGGTGACGTCATCTTTCCGAATGACTGTGTGCTGTGCACACGTCCGTCCGGGATACTCCCGGATCAGAGCCAACGGGAGTCAAAGGGACGGGTCATTTGACGCATGCGTTGGATGAGGCGTGATGGGCCATGGACTGCGTCCCGTCATCCTCGAACAGCGTCGCTAAGCAGACGGCCATCGGTGGCGATGTGCATTAGATTCAATGCGGGAAGGCCGATCCATGAACATCGCCGAGAAGGTCAGCGGGCATCACTCTGGGACGAGCACGGTAATTTGATGATATAATTCAGATAATATTTGCCAGAAGGAGGTAACGATGCAGATCATGCCGGTGTCAGAGCTGCGCAACCACTACGCCGCAGTCGAGGAGGCGGTGGCCACAGGCGGACCGGTCTTTCTCACCAAGAACGGATACGGCTCGATGGTCGTGATGAACATGGAGCAGTACGAGAGCCTCACGGGCAACGTCGAAGCGATGCTGGACGCGGCGGACCGCCAAGCGGCGTCCACCACGATGCGTTACTCCCACGACGAGGTGTTTGGTGCACTGAGGGAGGAGCTGCATCGTGCCGACGCAGTATAGGTTGCAGTACCTGCCGCTCTTCTGGGACGACCTCGAGCAGGCCGTGTTCTACGTCCGTGACGTGCTCAAGAACCCAGAGGCGGCCGAGCGCCTGCTCGACCGAACCGAGGCAGCTATCCTCGAACACGCCAAGGCACCAACCATGGCGCAGGTATACAAGACCACGCGGAATAGGCCGGTGCCGTACTACTGGTTCGCGGTGGGTAACTATATGGTCTTCTACGTGGTGTTAGATGATGTAATGGAGGTCCGCCGCTTCATATATGGTGCCCGCGATCTCACTAAGATGCTGCCCTGACCTACTAGGCCTAACAGACGTATGATGGCATTTCCTATGCCATTGAAGGGAAGAACAGCCTCGCTGCCAGCATAAAAGCAGCATGCTGACGTCATGACGTCGCTCGACTCGAAGCGAAGTGACGTCACGGGCGCAGAATCGGTGCCCGTGACGTCGCTTTGACGTCCATAGGGAGGATAGCCAAAGACACGACTGGCAGCGTGAGCACGAGGGCTCGCGCCGAACTACCACAAACTACCCTAGCTACGTAATCCTGATTGAGTGGGAGTAGGACTGCTACATAATTGTGCGATTCTCCAGGCGCTCCGGACGTGGTTCCGGGGCGCCTTTTTGGTGCTTCTTGGGGACTCGCGCGCGTTTTATCCAAACGCATGCAACGCGCAACGGCTGATACGAGCAAAGCCATATTGCTTCGTCTGTATTGTAAAAGTACCTGCAAATGCGTTATCCTCTTCTCGAGGTGATTATCATGCAGAAGTCAGCGACGCTCAACCTGAGGGTAGATCCCGAGGTAAAGCAATCGGCCGAGTCCGTCCTGTCGCAGCTCGGGCTCTCCATGTCGACCGCCGTCGACATGTTCCTCCGCCAGGTATCCCTCACGGGAGGGATTCCCTTCAGGGTCGCCCTCCCCGAGGCACCACGCTCCGTCGACGTGGATTCGATGACGGACAGGCAGCTGTTCGAGGCCCTGTCGCGCGGCCTCCAGGAGGCCGAGGAGGGCAGGGGGGCAGAGGCGTCCGTTGCGTTCTCGCGCGTGAGGGAGGAGCTCCTCGGTGCGTAGCTACGAGGTGCGCGTCACTCCCTCGGCCTTGGCACAGATATGGGATGCCGTCCGCTACGTCCGGGACGAGCTCTGCATGCCGCAGGCGGCAGCCAGGCTGCTAGACGAGATTGAGGAGGTGGCCAGAGGCCTCTCGAGCATGCCGAACAGGTTCCATGCAGTTCGGGTGGAGCCGCTTCTCTCGTCGGGAGTTCGTCGCATGAACGTTCGTGGCTACTCGCTCTTCTACAGGCTCGACGAGACGAGCTCGACGGTGGACGTGTTAGCCGTGTTCTACGGCACCCCCTCGGACGCGCGAATCAGAAGGGCCTTCCAGATTGGGACGGGGAGTGAGCAATGAACAAGATCACCTGCATATGCCTGGGCGTGCGGGACATGGAGCGCTCCGTCCGCTTCTACTGCGACAAGTTGGGGTTCAGGACGGACTGCATGGAGGAAAGCCCCCGCGTCTGCTTCTTCGATACGCCGGGGACCAAGTTCGAGCTGTACCCGCTTGGCCTGCTGGCGGAGGACATCTGCCCCGACGATCCTCCTGCCGTCAGCGGCGGCTTTGGCGGCATCACGCTGGCGTACAACGTCGCCAGGAGAGAAGAGGTCGACGAGGTGATCGAGCTCGTCCGTGCCGCCGGCGGCACCGTCGTCAAGGAGCCCCAGCAGGTGTTCTGGGGAGGCTACCACGCGTACTTCGCGGACCCCGACGGCTACTACTGGGAGGTCGCCTGGGGGCCGGACTTCAAGTACGACGAGAATGGCATGCTGGTGTTTTAGTGCTGGGGAAGATGAGGCTGCCGTGCAACCACTGCCGTCGACGCTTCCTGTACGTTGCTAGAGACACACTCCCGTACGCCTTGCCGACATAATGACGAGGAGCACGGTTTGTCCAAGATTTGTCCATGGTGGTACTCACGGACCTGCCCCCATGAGCACTAAACCCATCCCGTCGGTACTCGAATGACACTCACGCAGCTAGGGCGGCCAGTGCGACGCCGAGAGGCACAGGATTAAACGGGAGGAGATTGTTGTCCGTGAATGCGGGTATCATGGTTCCATTGACAAAAACGTAGGCCGACACAAGGAGTGGGGGTGTATTCCATGACAGAGCCCGGAGTCGTATTCACAAAGGACTGGGTGGTCGACTTCGTCCTCAACGTGGCGGGATACACCACCGACAGGGACCTAACATCCGGCTGCATTGTCGAGCCGTCCTGCGGGGACGGGGCCTTCCTCGGTCGTGTGGTGTTGCGGTTATGCGAGTGCGCAGTGGATGCTGGTGCGTTGTCCGTCGAGCGTCTCGTCTCCTGCATAAGGGCCTACGACGTCGACAACGCTTCCGTCTTGGCAAGCAGAGCGACTGTCAGGCGAGTGCTCGAGAGCTTCGGCGTGAGCCCGGCCGACTCCGAGAGACTTGTCGGCATCTGGGTCATACAAGGCGACTTTCTTCTGTCCGAAGTGCCTCCGGCTCGGTGGGTAGTGGGCAACCCTCCCTATGTGCGTTCGTCCCTGATTCCCCGGGAACAGCGGGTGGCATACGGCCGAGTCCTATCCTGCGTGACCATGGGCTCGGATCTCTATGTCGGCTTCTTCGAGAAGGGCCTCGAGGCGCTTGAGGAGGACGGGGCTCTCTGCTTCATCTGTGCGGATCGCTGGTTGCAGAATCGATACGGATCGCGTCTGAGGGCTTTCGTCTCCGAGGGGTACAGTCTCGACGCACACATCCGGATGCACGGCGTCGATGCCTTCGAGGAGGATGTCTCGGCGTATCCGGCGATCTCGCTCATCAGAAGGGGTTCTGGCAGGCCCATGCGCTACATGGAGTGCGGGCCTCGCTTCACCTTGGATGACGTGCGTGACGCCGAGGAGTGGGTCTTTGCGGGAGAGGGGGCGTACCGTTCCAAGAATGCCACGGCGGACGTTCTCCCACCCCTTCATGGAGCTGAGTCAATACCGCTTGCATCTCCCGACAGGCTGAAGGTCCTCGGGGAACTCGCGCATCGGCATCCCCGTCTGGAGGACGCTGGGGTGAGGCTGGGTATCGGCGTCGCCTCGGGGTGCGACGAGGTGTACATCACCGAAGACCACGACCTCGTGGAGGCGGACCGCTTGCTTCCGCTGTTCTTCATGCGCGACTGGAGGGCTGGCAACCATGAGGGAACGAAGTGCCTCGTGAACCCCTGGGGTTCGGACGGAAGGCTCGTCGATCTCGACAGCTACCCGAAGCTCAAGGGATATCTTGAGGAGAACGAGGAGCGGCTTAGGGCACGCAGGGTGGCCAAGGACCACCCAGACTCCTGGTATCGCACGCTCGACAAGCCCGACCAGTCGCTCATGGGAAGGGAAATGCTGCTCTTTCCTGACATGGCGATGCGGTCGGATCCCGTGTACAGCGACGGGTCTCGATACCCACACCACAACTGCTACTGGATGACATCGAGTGAGTGGGACGTGCGATCGTTGGGCGGGTTGATGATGAGCGACCTCGTAGAGGGCTACGTGGGCGCGTTCGGGGTGAAGATGAGGGGCTCGACCCTCCGCTTCCAGGCGCAGTACCTGCGCATGGTACACATCCCCCGCGCTGATGACGTTGACGAGCAGACGAAGAGGGAGCTTGCGGAGGCTTTTGCCACCGGGAGCCGCGATTTGGCCAATGAAGCAAGCAGAAGAGCCTATGGGTTGGAGGACGCGTATGCGTGACGACGTGAGGGAAGCCGTTCTCGATTGTGTCAACTATGCGGTGACGAAGGGAACCCAGAGCGGCAGGCACATCGCGCCCCTCGCAATGAAGATTGCCGAGGACATGGAGCGCGTGGGGTATGATCCAGATTCCATCTACCTCGATGACGTTAACGTGACGCTGCCTGGCTGGTTCCGTCCCTCCAAGAAGTGGGACATCACGGCCTTCGAGGGTGGGGTGCTCGTTGCCGCTATCGAGCTCAAGAGTATTAACAGCAGCTTTGGGAACAACGCGAACAACCGTGCCGAGGAAGCGCTTGGCAGCGCGTCGGATGTCGACTACGCGACGCATAACCACTTGCTAGAACCAAACGACCTGCCGCCAAACTTCGGGTATGTGCTCCTCGTACGGAAGACGCCGGAGAGTACGAGGAAGGCCAAGATCGGCTCCAAGTCACGCTACGCCTTCGACAAGGAGTTCGAGAACTCGTCCTACGTTGAGCGCTTCACCATCCTGGGCAAGCGCCTTCTCCGCGAGAGGATCTACCAGGCTGTGTGGGTGGCCGTGGTCGACCTAGAGAATGGCGTTGTTGAGGAGCCCGACCCGCTTATGACCTACGACAAGTTTGTCGCCCACCTCAAGGGCTGGATTGACGTCATGAGGGCGTAGCATAGTCAAAGCGCTGCACTAGGGGTCACGGGGGCTCCTCCGTGTACGGCGATCCTAAGCCAGCTGATACCCCTCTGCGGCCTGAGCGTTTGCTACGTCGTGGTATAAAACCATCCAATGTGGCCCATGTGCGGCTGTCGACCCACAGGTTCTTGGGACTGAACCGGAGTTTTCGGTGGTTAGGTAAGGCGGATAGGGTCTTTGACCAGCACATTCTTGCTCTCGCACGCCGACTAGTGCCAACAAACGAACAGTTTTGTGCGGTCTTGGCGTCTCGTAGTCGTATAAAATCCGCCACTTCTGTGCATCGCCAAGTGCGACCCCATGCCGGTATAGATGCGCGACGTCGGTCCTGCCTCGATCGCCGTCAGGTCCATGCCAGTCCGCGATGTAAGAAGTGTGGCCATCGTATGGGACCCTCGAGGGGAACCCAAGAAACAGCTCGCAGATGGCGTCTCGTGCAGCGTCCCAGCCTTTGGGGTATGCACTGTAGCCACCCCAACTCCAGCAGTACCCGTCCCTCGTTCCGATGGTAAGATGCCAGCTACCGCCGTCCAAAACGTCCTTGTTGCGGTAGAAGGAATAGGTGTCTGCAAGGCCAAGGTCTAGGAGTCTCGTGATGAGGCTGTTCATCTCCTCGATGGAGACCGAATCGGGAGGGTTGATAACCCGGGCTTTGTGTCTGCTTATCGGGTGGCCGTGGTCGTGCCAGAACCGGACCCTATAGCAGCCGATATTCGGTGCGTACCAGACCTCTATGTTGGAATCGCCCTCGAAGAAGCCACCGTCATAGCATGTGAGGAATCGTATATCCCTCCCATCAATCCCTCTCGGGTCTCTCGCCGCGGGCTCTTCGCGCTCTGGGGTTGGCAGATACTCCTCCAGAGGAATCATTGGTTCGCCTTCGTAATCTCCGCATCTTTCGGAGAGCCTCAGTTGACCGTTCTCGTCGAACCAAGCCCCTGGTCAGTATGGTCGACGACGATCTCATTCTTCGAGATGGTGACCACCCAGAATGACCCAGACGCATCATTGATGTGCATGGGCTGACCGTCAGGAACAGTCCCCTCGAACAGTACCTCACCTGCCAGCACGCTTCTAGTCACCTTAAGCGTGAGGTAGCCGTCCGTTTCGAAAACCCGCAGAACAACCGACTTGTTGTCAAAGCAGTACTTGCGTGCGCTCTTTAGGGGCATGCCGTCCTAAACAACACGCCCAACAACCTCGTCTTGGCTCTCAAAGTGAACGACGCTTACAAACATGGCGGGATCCTCCTCCTGGGAATGGGCTCTCTTTACACCGTGGCATCGATTATCCCATCCACACAGGACACAAATTGGCTTTCGCGCAAGCCTCAAATGAATGGTGAGCCATGACCCTGAGCATCATAGAGAGCCCTATCGGGTATGGAGTGCAAAAAGGCTGGCCGTCGAAGCCTATCGGTGCGGGGAATGAAAGGGTGCCGCTTCCAGCAATTGTAAGGAAGACTGTACTCATCAGCGCAAACGTAGTCGGGTGACATGATGTCGCCCGACTTCGAGTGAGGTGACGTCACGGGTGCGAAAAGGGTTCCCTTGACGTCGTTTTGACGTCCGTAGGGAAGAAAGTCGGAGCTCAAGGTGGGCAACACGGACACGAGAGCGACTGCCCGACCACTCCGAACAACCGCAGCCACGCAATTCAGATTGGGTGGGAGTAGGCATGTTTGGATAAATAGCATTTAACGGTGATAAATCAGTAATACTAACGAAAATTACCCCTTTAAACGCGAAATAGCGCCCCCCGATGGAGTACACTGTCATCGGGGGTGTTGCTCATGCGAGTCTATCGGAGAGAGTCCTATCTCAAGAAGATCCGTCCGTTCTATGACGACGACATCGTGAAGGTCGTGACGGGCATCAGACGCTGCGGCAAGTCCTGCCTCATGCAGTCGGTTCGAGGGGAGCTCGTGGAGCGAGGGATTCCCAAGAAGGACATCATCTACATAGACCTCGACAAGCGCGGCTATCGGCGCGTCAAGACTCCGGACCAGCTCGAGGAGGCCATCGATGCGCTCATCGTGGACGACGACTTCAAGTACCTCTTCATCGACGAGGTCCAGAATGTCGATGGCTATGAGGAGGTGGTGAACGCCTTCAACACCGATGGGGGCTTCTCCATCTTCATCACGGGGTCGAACTCATACCTGCTGTCCGGCGAGCTCATGACCAAGCTGACGGGCCGCCATATGGAGTTCGAACTGTTCACGCTCTCGTTCGACGAGTACCTGGGCATGAAGGGGTTTCTCGGCAAGCCCGTGGGCGAGAGACGCGCGGAGTTCGAGGAGTATCTGCGCTACGGCGGCTTCCCCCGTGCGCTCACATACGATGACCCAGAGGCGAAGGCCGCCTACATCGAGGGGGTCGTCGCGCAGATTGTCGAGAAGGACATCAAGGCGCGCAAGAAGGTGCGCAATGTCAGCACCTTCGACCGGGTCATGACCTATGTCATCAACAACTTTGGCGCGCCCACGAGCCTGACCAACCTCGTCGACCACTTCAACAACGTCGAGGGCGTACCCGTCAAGAGGGAGACCATCGCGGGCTACCTCAGACTGCTCGAGTCGGCGAAGGTGCTCTACAAGTGCGAGCGATTCGACCTGAAGTCCCGCAGGTCCCTGCGCGGGGAGGAGAAGTACTACCTGGCCGACCTCGGCATATACTACGCGCGCAACACGGACGCGCGCGTCAGCTACGGCCCCTCGCTCGAGAACGTGCTCTACGTCTACCTCCGCTCCCACGGCTACCGCGTGTCGGTCGGGCGCATCGGCAAGCTCGAGTGCGACTTCATCTGCCGCAGGCGAGACGACTATTCGTACGTGCAGGTGGCGATGACCATAGCCGACCGCACCGTGGAGGACCGCGAGTACCGGCCGTTCGCCTACATCCGCGACAACTACCCCCAGTACCTCTTCACGCTCGACCCGCTGCTGCAGAGGAGGGATGGGGTGAGGCACCTCAACTTGGCCGACTTCATGGCGGAGGAGGGCGAGCTTCTATCTTCATGAGCCCGAGGCATCATCCCTGCCAGCGCAAGCGGGATCGGGTGACGCCATGACATCGCCCTTGCGTTCGAGATATTGATGCGCCACCTCGCTTCAAAAGAAAGCACTCCTTTCGGGATTATTCGTACCGGGATTCGTACCACCCCAGCGCCACCATTCACGACGCGGGGCACTGAGAGGAGATTAGAAAGATGATTAACGAAGAGAAGATGACCGAACTCACCTAGGCCGAGGACATGGCGTACTTCAAGGCGGATATCTGCAACGACATGACGAGCGCGAGCAAGGCGGTGCTCGACGCCATGCGCGCCGACTTCGAGCAGCCGCCCCCGGATGTTCGCGCCAAGATTCTGACATGCTCTGCCAGCCCGGCATCGAGAGCCCGGAGTGGTGGCGGGATATGTTGGTGTGCGAAGGTGACCCTCTCTACGGCGAGCTGGAGCCGCTCGACTGAACACATGTGGTATGTTGGCTTCCACGCGGTGCGCTAGTGTGCCGCCGCGCCCGATGCCAGAATCATCGATGAGGGGAGGCGCACGTGGGAATCGGGGAGCGCATACGCGACAGGAGGAAGGCGGCAGGCCTCACGCAGGAGGCCCTCGCCGAGGAGCTGGGCAGCTCGGTCTAGACCGTCTCGCGCTGGGAGCGCGGGGCTACCCTCCCCGACGTCGCACTGCTTGCCGACGCGTGCGCCGCCCTCGGCGCGAGTGCCGACGAGATCCTGGGCATCGAGAGGAGACAGACGATGACGAAGCTGATGAGGACGACGGAAGCGTTCGAGTGCGAGACGCGCGAGGAGGCGGAGGCGCTGGTTGCCAAGTTCGAGGGTGAGGCGTTCCCCAGGCTCTTGTCGAGCAGCATCGCCGAGCGCGGGGGCGTGTATGAGGTCGAGGCCGTCAAGGAGTTCGGCGCACCGCTCGATGGCATGAGCTTCGGGGCGTAGCTGTAGGACCCGCGCAACAAGGAGGAGGGCCGCCCATCAAGCGAGGGGCGGCCCTTCCGCGCTATCTGTCTCCGCATGCCTTGCGCATGTCGTCGTAGAGCTCGAAGAGGGGAACCAGTGGCAGCAACACCAGTGGCAGGAGCGGGCTCTCCGCTATTCCGACGAACCAGCCGACCTGCTCGCCGAGTCACTGCAGCCTCGATCTCATGACAGCATCTCGTTCACGCGCGACTGCACGATCGAGTAGTAGGAGCCGAGGCGCTGCCCGCGCTCGTCGCCGAGCGCCGCCATTGCCACTCGCTGCTTGCCAGGAACTCTTCCATGTCAGTCTGACTTTCCCTTCAAGGACTTCATGTCGTGCTTCGCGACAGCCATGTCCTGCTCGAGTCGGTAGGTGCGCTCCAGGACCTGGCTGTGCTTCTCGACCTTCTCCGTGAGGGCGTCGGGCTTGGCCTCTATGACGGCCCTGCTCTTGGAGTTGGAGAGGACCGCTCCAATCAGCGTCACGACACCGGTAATGCACGCCATGATGATTGACTCCAAAAGGATCTGCCTCCCGAGATCGACTATTCGTCCTCGGGAGGCAGTGTCCAACCGCATCACAAGGTCGGCGGTAGACTCGGTGAGTGCTTGTCTGGCAGGCACAATCCGCTTGTCGATGAAGTGACCCAGGAGGTTGGCGTGCGCACAGCTGAAGCAGAAGATGGGGGTCCGGAGCTCATGGCGGGCCTGCTGGGAATCTGAGAGCGCTCAGTCCGTGCCACGCACGACTTCCTCACGGAGGAGGACGTCCTGCGCATCCGTGCCTACGTGCCCGAGGCCATCGCCTGCATCGAGAGGCTTACCGTTGCGGAAGACGAGGAAGGTGCACCGCCGGTCTCCGTGGGCACGCGGGGCGGCATGCTCGAGATGCCGTTCGTGGATGACGCCGCACGGGGAAAGGGCATCGGCTCCGCGCTCGTGCGCCACGAAATCGACGCCCTCGGTGTCCGCGTGGTCAACGCCAACGAGTAAAACCCCAGGTCGTCGGTCTCTACGGGCGGATGGGCTTCGAGACCTGCCGCCGCACCGAGACCGGCGAACAGGGGGATCCGTTCCCGATACTCTGCATGCGTCTTTCCGGAGGCTAGGCCGCCGTCAGGTACCCCGGGGTGCTTACCATATCGATGCGGCAGCACGTGTACGCCGTCTTGTTGCTGGCCACACGGTGCCGTTTGCTCCGCCAACAAGAGAAGTCGAGCACGAACGGAAGCACTGCGACCCCGAGATCCCGCTTGAGGGCAGCGCCCACGTCGAGTCTGCCAGAATTGTGGTCGTGCTCTTGTACTCCGAGAACGTGTTGAAATGGTCCGTGAGCGTCGACGGGGCGAAGCCCCGGAAGTCTATCGTTGTGAACGCGCAGGAGCTGAACATGTAGTGTATCGAGCGCACGCCAGAGAGGTTGCCCAGCCCCGCGACGCTCGCGAGGTTCGTGCACGAGTAGATTGAGAGCGTTCCTCCCGAGCGCGAGAGCGGGCTCTGCGCGTTAATGGCGAGCGTCGTTCCCACCGTCCCCTGCGGTCCCGTTTCGCGGCATCCCCCTTCGGCCCCTGCGGGCATGTCGCCCTTCTCGCTCTGGGGCCTACGGTCTAGTCGGGCCGGTCTCGCCGGTGTCTCCCTTCCGCCCTTGGCCACGTCGGCGTCGTAGTGCCGTTCTTGTCGGTGATCGTGATGGGCATGCCAGCTCATGTGGGGGGCAAAGCATTTATGCGCTTTCTGTGCCCCAGGCCCGCAAGCGCGCTATACTCTCTCACGCAATGTGCTGCTTGATTGAGCGTAAGTCCGGTTGTCGGACGCATGCGCGTTCGTTCGTAACGCAAACGAAGGAGAAAACATGAGCAGCACCACTCCCGCCGTCAACTCTTCCCGCACGCCGCGCAAGGCGAGCGTGGCATTTCCCATCTGCATGGCAATTCTGATGGTTTATGGCATGGAGCTCTACAACCATCTTCTCATGGGCGCCCCTTTCACGCCGGCCACGCTTATCGCCCCGTTCTCCGAGTTCGTACCCATGGCATTTGCGGTGCTTGTGGTGGAGAGGCTCCTAGGTGGGCACATCGTTCGTTGGGCAATGTCGAAGGTTGGCGACGCTAACAACCTCGCCATCCCCTCGGGCGTCCTCCTTGGAGCGGTGACCTGCCTCGCCATGTGTCCCCTTATGAGCATGGTCGCCACGCTTACCTTCAAACACCCCACGCTCGCAACCGTGATTCCGCTCTGGTTTGGCACCTTCGCGCGCAACCTTCCCTTCGCGCTCGCGTGGGCGCTTCTTGTGGCGCGCCCTGTTTCCGGAGTGGTCGTACGACGCCTAGGATAGATGTCGCCACATGGCAAGACACCTCAAGCTCTTATTGCCGGGGATGGCCACTTGGATACTGCAGTATGAAGGAGTCGTCTCGCTAGTCGCGTCGCCGCTTGAGATACAAGTAGCAAACTCGAATGCTTCATCGTTTTGCCCTGCGCGATGTTGCTTTCGGTAAGGATGCCAGCGCCAACCTCTACGGCTCGAAACATCCCGCTCAGATGTGTCCTGCCCTGTGGTGGTCGAAACCGCCAAGCAGGGCGGCAAGGCCCTGCCGGTCTGCGTTCAGACCGAGGAGACCTTCCGGGGTCTCCCGCTCATGTGCTTCATGGCCACGGCCGCCCTAAAGATGATGCCTGACGTCCTATCGCGTCTCGGGGAACGCCGCGTGCAGCACGTACGTGGCGAGTGGCGTCGCCACAAGCAGGTTAAGCGTGAGCGCAAGCGGTAGGTTTTGCAGCATGAGTCCGAGCCAGATCGTCGGCAGGTCAGCGATGGTCCTGCCGCCGAGCGCCACGTTGAACACCGCTGCCACGTACAGCAGCACGGACGAGCACATCACGAGCGTGTTGCATCCCGCGCGGACGAGCGCGCATAGCGCCTGCGGGTCGCGCCGGAAGTCGCATATCCTTCCAGCCATCCGCATCGCGAGCTTCGTGCCGTACGTCTCGGCGATCAGAATGACGACTGCCACCGTCGGCAGGAAGCCACGCGCGGCCTGCGTCACCACGGGCCAACCGATGTTCGACAGGCCACCCGGCTCGAGCTGCACGCCCGCCCGCACGGCGGTCGCCCACACCTCCATCAGAAACGTCATCGTGAGGCTCATCACGAGCCCGTACACCCTGCCCTGGACCTTGTTCTGCGGCATAAAGCCACCTCCTAAAGAGAGAGGGCGAGGTGCCGACCCTGTAGCTGGGGTCACGCGCCTCGCCCATATGGAATTTGCCGTTAAAGTCCCCTCTTGCAGAGAGTTGATATTTCGCGATTCCGCACGCCCGCCTCGGGTAGAATGGTCGCGAGGGCTTGACCACCATACGAGAGCGCGGTGG